>NZ_VSFA01000020.1 GCF_008119785.1 Micromonospora sp. MP36
TGCGCGGATCGCTCGACTTACGAAACACGCCTTAGGCCCGGACGGCCGGCCGGTGGGGGCGGCCGGGTCAGCCCTTCTCCAGGTATTCGGCGCGTTCCTCGTCGACCAGGGCCGCGACCGAGGCGGCCAGGGCGGGGTGCCGGGCCAGCTCCGGGTCCTCCTCGACCAGGGCGATCGCCTCGGCCCGGGCGTCCCGGATCAGGTCGGTGTCCCGCAGCAGCGACAGCAGCCGCAGGTGGGAGCGACGGCCGGACTGGGTGGCACCGAGTACGTCGCCCTCGCGGCGCTGTTCCAGGTCGAGTTCGGCGAGCTTGAAGCCGTCCGTGGTGGAGGCGACCGCGTCCAGCCGCTCCCGGGCGGACGAGCCTTCCACCGCCTCGGTGACCAGCAGGCAGAGGCCGGGGGCCGCGCCACGGCCCACCCGGCCACGCAACTGGTGCAGCTGGGAGACGCCGAACCGGTCGGCGTCCAGCACGATCATCACGGTGGCGTTGGGCACGTTCACGCCCACCTCGACCACCGTGGTGGCCACCAGCACGTCCAGGTCGCCCGCGGCGAAGGAGCGCATCACCGCGTCCTTCTCGTCGGCCGGCAGCCGCCCGTGCAGCACCCCGATCCGCAGCCCGTGCAGCGGCCCTTCCTCCAGCAGCGGCGCCACCTCGGTCACCGCCAACGGGGGACGCCGCCCGTTGTCGTCCTCGCGCGGCGGCTCCTCCTCCGAGGCCGGCCCTTCACCGATCCGCGGGCAGACCACGTACGCCTGGTGTCCCTTGGCGACCTCCTCGCGCAGCCGGCGCCAGGCCCGGTCCAGGAAGGCCGGCTTCTCGGCGGCCGGCACCACGTGGGAGGCGATCGGCGAACGCCCCTGCGGCAGCTGGGACAGCGTGGAGGTCTCCAGGTCGCCGTAGACGGTCATGGCCACCGTGCGGGGGATCGGGGTGGCGGTCATCACCAGCACGTGCGGCGGCTGGTCGGCCTTGGCCCGCAGCGCGTCCCGCTGCTCCACGCCGAACCGGTGCTGCTCGTCGACCACCACCAGACCGAGGTCGTGGAAGTCGACCCCCTCGTAGAGCAGGGCGTGGGTGCCGAGCACGATCCCGGCCCGCCCCTCGGCCACCTCGGCGAGCGCCCGCCGCCGGGCCGCGGCGCCGAGCGAGCCGGTGACCAGCTCCACCCGGGTGGCGTCGTCGGCGGCGCCCAGCTCGCCGGCCCGGGCGAGCGGGCCGAGCAGGTCGAGCATGCCCCGGTAGTGCTGGGCCGCGAGCACCTCGGTCGGGGCGAGCAGCGCGGCCTGCCCGCCCGCGTCGACCACCTGGAGCATGGCCCGCAGCGCGACCACCGTCTTGCCGGAGCCGACCTCGCCCTGGAGCAGCCGGTGCATCGGGTGCGCGGTGGCCAGGTCGGCGGCGATCTCCCGGCCGACGGACTGCTGGCCGGGGGTCAGCTCGTAGGGCAGCCGGGCGTCGAAGGCGTCCAGCAGGCCGCCCGGTTTCGCGGGGCGGGCCTGGGCTGGCCAGGCCGCCGCCCGGTGCTTGCGCTGCACCAGGGTGAGCTGCACGGCGAACGCCTCGTCCCACTTGAGCCGGCGCCGGGCCCGGTAGAGCTCCTCCTTGCTGGACGGCCGGTGGATCTCGCGCAGCGCGGTGCCGATGCCGACCAGGTTGCGGCTGGCCCGCACCGTGGCGGGCAGCGGGTCCTCCGGCGGGGTGAACGTGTCCAGCACCACCCGGACGCAGCGGGCGATCACCCAGGTCGGTACCGCCGCCGCGGCCGGGTAGACCGGGATCAGCGCCCCGGCGAACTCCTCGACCTCCTCGGTGGCCGCCGCCTCGCCGTCGCCGCCCGCCCCGAGCAGCACGTACTCCGGGCCGTTGAGCTGCCGCTTGCCCCGGAACTCGGTGACCTTGCCGGCGAAGAGCCCCCACCGGCCCGGGCGCAGGTCCCGCTCCCGCCACGCCTGGTTGCCGAAGAAGGTGAGGGTGAGCACCCCGCCGGAGCCGTCCCCGACGGTCACCTCCAGCAGGTTGCCCCGGCGCTGGCGCATCGGCCGGACCGCGGTGCGCTGCACCTGGGCCAGCACGGTCACCTGCTCCCCCACGTCCAGCGAGCGGATGTCGGTGTGCTCGCCGCGCTCGTCGTAGCGGCGCGGGAAGTGGTAGATCAGGTCGCCGGCGGTGTGCAGGTCGAGGTGGCTGGCCAGGGCCTTGGCGGTCTTCTCCCCGACCAGCTTCTTCAGCGGCGTGTCCACCGTGGCCGGCTCGCTCGTCATTCGACCCCCACCAGGAGCGGATAGTGCGGCTGCCCGCCCTCGTACGCCTGCACCTCCACGAACGGCCAGGACCGCTCGACGTGCTCGCGTACCCGGTCGGCCAGTCCGTCCGGGGCGTCCGCCCCGCACAGCAGGGTGACCAGTTCGCCGCCGCCGCCGAGCATCCGGTCGACCACGGCGGTGCAGGTGTCGAGCAGCTCGGCGCCGATCAGGTGCACCTCCCCCTCGACCAGCGCCAGCACGTCGCCCGGCCGGCACGGCCCGGCCACCGTGAGCGCCTCCTTGCCGGCGTGGCAGACCTCGGCGTACCGGCAGGCGCCGGCGGCCTCGGCCATGGCGATGACGTCGTCCTCGAAGCGGCGGGACGGGTCGCGGACGGCGAGGGCGGCGAGCGCCTGCACCGGGGAGCGGGTGGGCACCACGCTCACCTTCACCCCGAGCCGGTGCGCCTCCCGCGCGGCCGTGCTGGCCACCGACTGGGTGTTGGGGTCGTTCGGCAGCACCACCACCCGGGCGGCGCCGGTGGCGCGGATCGTGTCGAGCAGCTCGCCGGTGGACGGGTTGGCCGGCACCACGGTGGCGCCCTCGGCCCGGAACAGCTCGGCGATGCCGGCGCCGGTGGCCACCACCACGGCGGCCCGGCCGTCGGCCAGCGGGGTCGGCGGGGACGCGGCCTGGTCGGCGAAGCGGGTCACCGTGATCCGGTGCGGGCGGCCGGCGACCACGCCCGCCTCGATCGCCGCACCGACGTCGTTGACGTGCACGTGCACGTTCCATGTCCCGATGGCTGGGCCGGCGTCACCGACGATGACGAGGGAGTCGCCGAGCGCGCCCAGTTCGGCGCGCAGCCGGACGACCGCCTCGTCGGTGGCGTCGAGCAGATACTGCACCTCGTAGGCGTACGCCGAGGAGCCGGTCTCGCGGACCGCGGTGGCGGGCGGGCGGACCGCGGGCGACGTGGGCGCCGGCGGCCGGGGGCTCTCCCCGGTGACCACCTCGACCAGCGCGTCCAGCAGCACGCAGAGGCCCCGGCCACCGGCGTCGACCACGCCGGCGCGGGCCAGCGCCGGCAACTGCTCGGGGGTACGCGCGAGCGCGCCGGCCGCCCCGGCCGCCGCGGCTCGGGTCACCGCGCGCAGGTCGTCGCTGTCCGCCTGCTCGGCGGCGCGTGCCGCGGCGGCGACCACGCTGAGCAGGGTGCCCTCGACCGGCTGGGCGACCGCGGCGTACGCGGCGGTGGTGGCCAAGCCCAGCGCGGCGGCGAACTGCCGGCCGCGGACCGCCGGGGCGGGGGCGAGCGCCTCGGCGAATCCCCGCAGGATCTGCGAGAGGATCACCCCGGAGTTGCCCCGCGCTCCCAGCAGCGCGCCCCGGGCCATCAGCCGCAGCGCGTGCCCGTGCGGGGTGTGCCCGTCCTCGGGGAGGGTCTCCAGGTCCATGGCGAGGGCCTGCTGCGCGGAGGTGAGGGTGAGCACCAGGTTGGTGCCGGTGTCCCCGTCCGGGACCGGGTAGACGTTGAGGTCGTCGATCTCGCCCTGGTGCCGTTGGAGGGCGGCCAGCCCGCTCGCGCACCAGCGGCGTACCGCGGCGGCGTCGAGGGTGTCCAGCACGTCGGGAAGCCTACTGGCGCGCACCGACACGCGCCGAGGTCGGCCGGTTCCGGCCGGCGTGTCCGACCGTCAGGGGCGGCGGTCGGGGACCGGGCCGGGCCGGTACGCTGGGCGGGACAACACCGACAGCTCCACCTCTGCGCGTCTGACGCCGCGCCGCGACCTGGAGCCGTCGACCACCCAGGCCGGGCCGGTTGGGCGTACCGGCGAGCCATCGGGTAACCTGGCCAGGTTGCCCGGGCAGCGCCTGGCGGCGACCTCATGAACGTTTCAAACCCAGGAGTATCCCGTGGCTAGCGTGTGCGACGTCTGTGGCAAGGGGCCGGGCTTCGGCCACAACGTGTCCCACTCGCACCGGCGGACCAACCGCCGCTGGAACCCGAACATCCAGTCGGTGCGTACCCCGGCCGGTGGCGGCACCACCAAGAAGATGCAGGTCTGCACCTCGTGCATCAAGGCCGGCAAGGTCACCCGCGCCTGACGCGGTAGCGCCACCCAGAACTCGTCGGAAGCCGGCGGACCGGAAGGGTCCGCCGGCTTCTGTCGTGTCCGAAATCAGGAGCTGAGGGCTGGCCGACCGGCTGGCGACCCGGCCCTCGGGGCCCGGTTAGGGTCGTGCTGCGCCGGCTGTCCGGTCCGGCGGCGGTGGGGCGTGGGGAGGAACGACCGGTGCACCTGGACCTGGGGCGCGACGAGATGGTGGTGGTCGGCGCGTCGCTCGGCTCGCTGCAGTGGTTCAACCAGGAGCTGCCGCCCGGCACTGTGGTCCTCGTCGAGGAGCCCGACGTGATCCGCCGCCGCGGCCTCGAACGCATCGCGGCCGAGCTGCCCCTCGTCTCCCGGCTGGTGCCGGCCGCGTACCAGACCGGTCTCGACGTCGACGCGCTGCTCGCCCGGGAACCCGGCCTGGCCACCGCCCGGCTCGTCATGCCCGGCCTGGAGTACGGGGTCGCCGCCACCGCCCGGCTGGCCGAGCGGCTCGGCCTGCCCGGGCCCGGGGTGCCGGCGGCCGACGTGTTCACCGACAAGCACCGGATGCGGCTGCTCGCCGGCACCGCTGGCTTGGCCAACCCGGCGTACGAGCTGGTCGACGACCCGGCGCGGGCGACCGAGTTCGCCCGCCGCCACGGCGGCCGCTGCGTGCTCAAGCCCACCCGCCGCTCCGGCAGCCTCGGGGTGCAGCTCATCGCCGACCCGGCGGAGATCGCCGCCGCCTGGGCGACCAGCGCGACGCCGCAGGAGCCGGTCGACGCCACCGCGGACCTGCCCACCGAGGTGCTGGTCGAGGAGCTGCTGGCCGGCTCGGAGCACAGCGTGGAACTGCTGGTCGCCGACGGCGAGCCGATCTTCGCCAACGTCACGGACAAGCGGATCGTCGGCGGCCGGTTCCCGGTGGAGAGCGGCCACACCGTGCCGTCCGCGCTCCCCGAGGCGGAGCACCAGACGCTGCGCGACGCCGCCGTCCGGCTCGCCCGGGCCGCCGACTTCCGCAGCGGCATGCTGCACAGCGAGTGGATCCTGGTCGACGGCGCGCCGACGCTGGTGGAGTGCGCGGCGCGGATGCCCGGCGACATGATCACCGCCCTGGTCTCGATCGCCTACGAGTGCGGCTTCATCGAGGCGTACCTGCGGGTGCTGCGTGGCGAACGGCCCGCGCTGCCGGCCCGGCCGTCCGGCGCGGCTGCGGTGGAGTTCCTGGTCGCCCCGCCCGGGCGGGTCACCGCCGTGGACGGGGTCAAGGCGGCGCTGCGGTTGCCCGGCGTGCTCGACGTGCAGGTCGACGTCGCCGTCGGGGACACCGTGCCGGAGCTGCTCTCCTCGGCCCAGCGCAGCGGTCACCTGCTGGCCTGGGGCACCGACCCGACCGGCGCGGAGAGCGCGGCCCGCAAGGCCGCCGACCAGGTCCACATCACCGTCGCCTGACCCGCCCCCGCACCCGGCGAGGCCGCGCCGGACAAGGCCGCCAGGTCGGCGATTCGGCGGTAACCGCGGCGGCCAACCCCGCCACATCGCCGATCTGCCGCCCGCACTCGGACTGCGCCCGGCAGCGCCCCGTCAGAGGACGCGGCCGAAGGAGAGGCAGCCCGGGGCGTCCTTGTAGAAGCCGAAGTTCGGGATCCGCTCGTAGCCGGCCGACGTGTACATGGCGATCGCCTCGGGCTGCCTGTCGCCGCACTCCAGGACCATCCGCTTGCGGCCCTGCTCCCGCGCCGACCGCTCGACCGCCGCGAGCACCGACCGGGCGACGCCCCGGCCCCGGGCGGCCGGCGCGGTGTACATCCGCTTCAGCTCGGCCGTCTCGCCGTCGTCGCCGTGGCTGCGCCAGCCGCCACAGCCCACCGGCTGCCCGTCGAGGTAGGCGACCAGGAAGGTGCCCGCCGGGGGCTCGAACTCGGCGGCGTCGACCGGGGTGTCGTCGCCGCTGCCGCCGTACCGCTGGCCCAGGTCGGCCAGGGCCGCCCGGATCAGCGCCTGCGACTCGGGCGCGTCGAAGCGCCGCGCCCGGATCTCGATCTCACTCACGGATGCAGAGTACGACCGCAGCTGGCCCCGACCCGGGGCCGGCCGGCGACGTTGGTCGCAGATCACTCCCGGCGGAAGTGGTCCCAGCCCGTCGGCCCCTCGTACGCGGCGCCGTCCACGGTCACCCCGGCACCCTCGGCCACCCGCCCGATCGGCCGCCAGCCCGCCGGCAGCGTCGCCGCCGCCGGGAAGGTCGCCGCCAGGGCGTGGTCCTCGCCGCCGGCCAGGATCCAGGAGTACGGGTCGACGCCGAGCGCCTGGGCCGCGTCGCGCATCTGCCGGGGCACCTCGAACGCGTCCCGGGTCAGGTCGATCGCCACGCCGCTGGCCTTCGCCACGTGCCCGAGGTCGGCGAGCAGCCCGTCCGAGACGTCGATCATGGCGGTGGCGCCGTGCCGGGCGGCCTCCGGGCCGGCCGCGTACGGCACCTCGGGGCGGCGGTACGCCTCGACCAGCAGCCGGGGTGTCCGGAAGCCCCGGGAAAGGACGGTGTAGCCGGCCGCCGCCCAGCCGGTGCGCCCGGCGAGCGCCACCACGTCTCCCGGGCGGGCACCGGAGCGGACCACCGGCGGCCGGCCGCCCAGGTCGCCCAGGGCGGTCACGGCGATGGTGATGATGGGGCTGGACGACATGTCGCCGCCGACCACGCCCGCCCCGACCAGGGCCGCCTCGGCGCCCAGCCCGTCGGCCAACTCCTCCGCCCAGCTCGTGTCCAGCTCGGCCGGGATGCAGAGGGCGACCAGCAGTGCGGTCGGGGTGGCGCCCATGGCCGTGATGTCGGCCAGGTTGGCGGCCGCCGCCCGGTGCCCGACGTCCCGCGCCCCGGACCAGTCCCGACGGAAGTGCCGCCCCTCGACCAGCACGTCGGTGGAGGCCACCACCCGCCGGTCCGGCGCCGCGACCACCGCCGCGTCGTCACCGGGCCCGAGCAGGCAGCTCTCCCCGTACGTCAACCGGGCGGTCACCCGGTCGATCAGCCCGAACTCCCCGACACCCGCGACTGTCATGCCGTCCCCTCGTCGCGCTCACTCGTCACCCGCTCCGCCCACGCCGTGGCCTCGCTCACCGCGTCCGACCGGCCACCGATAGGGATCACGGCTGCTCCGTACGGTAGTTTCACCCTTCGGACCGCCCCAGGCGGCGACAGACGGAGGTCGAGTCGTGGTACAGGCGTACATCCTCATCCAGACCGAGGTCGGCCGGGCGCGTGACGTGGCCGGTCAGATCGCGGACCTTACCGGCGTGGTGCGCGTCGACGCCGTCACCGGGCCGTACGACGTGGTCGTTCTCACCGAGGCGAACACCGTCGACGAGCTCGGCAAACTCATCGTTAGCAAGGTGCAGATGGTGCCCGGCATCACCCGCACCCTCACGTGTTCGGTGGTGCGCCTGTAAGTGAACGAGATCACTACCTCTCCCGCTCCGGACGAGGCCCGAGCCGCCGATGAGGCCCCGCGCCGGGACCGGAGCACCCGTAGCGCCGCGCTGTGGGCGACCCTGGTCGCGCTGCCCGTGACCCTGGCCGTGGCCGGCTTCACCTTCGCCAAGCTGGCCCCGGACGAGCCGGCCGCCGCACCGCAGCCATCGGCGACCGCCGTGCGGCCGCAGTCGACCGCCCCGGTCGAGATGCCCGCCCCGGCCTTGGCCGAGCGGCCGGCGACGCTGTGCCGGGCCCTGCTGTCGCAGCTCCCGCCGAGCGTGCGCGACCTGAAGCAGCGGCCGGTCACCGCCGGCGCCGAGCAGAACGCCGCGTACGGCGACCCCGCGTTGACCGTGGCCTGCGGCGGTACCCCGCCGGTGGTCCAGCCCACCGACGAGGTGTGGACGGTCAACAAGGTCTGCTGGTACGCGGTGCAGGAGGCCGACGCCACCGTGCTGACCACCGTCGACCGGGAGACCCCCGTCCGGGTCCGGCTGCCGAAGCAGTACGAGCAGCCGCTCCAGTGGGTCGCCCCGATCGCCGACGCGGTCGTCGCGGCCGTCCCCTCGGCCAAGACCGCCCCCTCCGGCTGCACCGCCTGACCCGGCACCCGTCATCGGGCGCTGATACACGGAAAGAGTGGCCTTCCGCGCCGGAACGGCCACTCTTTCCGTGCACCAGGGCGAATTCTGCCCGCCCGGCGCGACCGTCTCAGCGGCCGGCGCGACGAAGGGCGGTGCGGATGAGGCGGTTGACCAGCTTCGGATACTCCAGGCCGCTGGCCGCCCACATGCGCGGGAACATCGAGGTCGGGGTGAAGCCCGGCATGGTGTTGATCTCGTTGAGATAGACGTCCAGCTCCGGGGTGACGAAGAAGTCGACCCGGGCCAGCCCCGAGCAGTCCAGCGCGGTGAACGCGCGGGCGGCGTACTCCTGAACCCGGCGGGCGACCGGCTCGGGCAGATTCGCCGGGACGTCGTACTCGCAGACCTCGTCGGCGTAGATGTACTTGGCCTCGAAGTCGTACCAGTCGCGGCCGCCGATCATTCGCACCTCGGCCAGCACCGACGCCTCCGGGGCGCCGCCGGCCTCCCCCTCCAGCACCCCGCACTCAATCTCGCGGCCGACGACCGCGCCCTCGACCAGCACCTTGGTGTCGATCTCGCGGGCGGTGGCGACCGCCGCGTCGAGCTGGGACCAGTCGTCGACCTTGGTGATGCCGAAGGACGAACCGGCCCGGGACGGCTTGACGAAGACCGGCAGTCCGAGGCGCTCCTTGTCCTCCTCGGTCATCGTCATCCCGTTGCGCAGCACCACGTACGGGCCGACCGGGATGCCCTCGGCGGCACAGAGCTTCTTGGTGAACTCCTTGTCCATGGCGGCCGCGGAGGCGAACACGTTCGCCCCGACGTAGGGGATGTCGGCCATCTCCAGCATCCCCTGGATGGTGCCGTCCTCGCCGTACGCGCCGTGCAGCACCGGGAAGACCACGTCCACGTCGGCCAGCGCCCGGGGACCCTGCGTCGGGTCGAGCACCATGAGGCCGCCCGCCGCCGGGTCGGCGCGCAGCACCAGCTCCGCGCCCGAGCCGGCGGTGATCTCCGGCAGCTTGCGGTCCTGGATGGCCAGCTGACCCGGGTCGCCGCTGGCCAGCACCCACTGGCCCTGCCGGGTGATGCCGACCGGGACCACCTCGAACTCGTCCGGGTCCAGCGCGGCCAGCACGCTGCCGGCGCTGACGCAGGAGATGCCGTGCTCGGGGCTGCGGCCGCCGAAGACGATCGCCACGCGGGTCTTGCCTGGGGTGGTCACTCCGGTCACCTCTTCGCTCGCGACTGCGGCTGGCCGTGCTCGCCGGGGGCGCTCACCCGGTTGACCTTACTGTGCGTGGCGAGCGCCGGCAGCCGATACCCGGAGACACGGCACCTCGCCGCGCAACCGGTCAACGAACCGTACACGGGGAGTAATCGGACCTCGCGCGGGGCCGCACGGCCGTCCGCCGGCGGGCGGCGCCGCGGCCCGAGGGGTGGGCGGATCGGGCCGCCGGCCGGCTACGCTGCTCGTCCTGTGAGCTCGGATGCCCTCATCGACAGCCTGCTGGCCGCCCTCGACGCCCGCCCCGACGACCTGCCGCTGCGGCTGCACCTGGCCGGGCTGCTGCTCGACGGCGGCCGAGGCGCCGAGGCCATCGCGCACGTGGGGCAGGCACTCGCCCGGGATCCGGGCAACGCGCAGGCCCAGGCCCTGATGCAGCGGGCCCTTGGCGCGCCCGTACCCCCGGGGCAGCGCGCCGCGTCCGCCGCCCCGCCAGAGGACGACCGCAAGGTATCGCCGGCGTCCGCCGAGCCGGCGGGGGACGACCCGCTGGCCGCGTACGAGCAGGAGCTGGCCGACGTCGTGCCGCCGCGCTTCGCCCGGGCCGGCGACGAGCCGGAGCCCGTCCGCGGCGAGGCCGACCGGGTGTACGACGTGGAGTCCTCCTCGATCCGGCTGGCCGACGTGGGCGGCATGTCGGCCGTGAAGGAGCGGCTGGAGCTGGCCTTCCTCGGCCCGCTGCGCAATCCGGAGCTGCGCCGGATGTACGGCAAGAGCCTGCGCGGTGGCCTGATGCTCTACGGGCCGCCCGGCTGCGGCAAGACCTTCCTGGCCCGGGCGGTGGCCGGCGAGATGGGCGCGAAGTTCCTGTCGCTGTCCATCGTGGACGTGCTCGACATGTGGGTCGGCAACTCGGAGCGGAACCTGCACGAGCTGTTCCAGGCGGCCCGCCGCAACGCTCCGTGCGTGCTCTTCCTCGACGAGATCGACGCCTTGGGCCACAAGCGGTCGCAGGTCTCGTCGAGCTCGATGCGGACGCTGGGCAACCAACTCCTGGCCGAACTGGACGGCATGGAGGGCGACAACGAGGGCGTCTTCGTGCTGGCCGCCACGAACACCCCGTGGGACGTCGATCCCGCGCTGCGCCGGCCGGGCCGGCTGGACCGGGTGGTGCTGGTGCTGCCGCCGGACGCCGAGGCCCGCGCCTCGATCCTGGAGTACCACCTGCGCGAGAGGCCGATCGCCAACATCGATCTGCGCCGGGTGGTCGCGGCGACCGAGGACTTCTCCGGCGCCGACCTGGCCCACCTCTGCGAGAGCGCCGCCGAGTTCGCGATGGCCGACTCGGTACGCACCGGGCAGGTCCGGATGATCGAGCAGCGGGACCTGGAGCGGGCGCTCAAGGAGGTGCGACCGTCCACCCGGCCGTGGCTGTCCACCGCCCGCAACGTCGCCATGTTCGCCAACGAGGGCGGCGTCTACGACGACCTGGTCGCGTACCTGAAGCGGCGCAAGCTGCTGTGAGGACGGGGCGGGTTCAGCCCGCTTGCGGCATGGCCCGGGCGTGGCGCCCCACCGCGATGACCTTGACCCGTTGCCGCCCCGCCCGGACCATGCCCAGCGCCATGAAGGCGCCGGCGATCCGGTCCGCCGCCTCCCGGCTGCTCGCGCCGACCACCTGCCGGCGCCGCTCCGGGCTCGTCCGCTCGTTGCGTCCCAGCCCTTCCAGGGGGCGGACGTCGGTGAGGACGACGAGGAATCGGGTCATCCCCGGCCACCCCCGCCCGAGGGGCGACAGCCCGTCACCGTCATGCGATCCCCTCCCGTGCCCTCGGCGGTAAGGGCACGCGGCGATCGGGTCATGGGGGAGTGAAAACCCGACCGCCGCGCGCCCCATCCCCTCCGGTCGCTCACCACCACCGTCGCCACGACAACCGGTGGTGAGGACGCGACCACAGATTGACAGGTGTGCACCCGTGAATGCAACTCTCATCGGGTTTCTCTCATGTCCATCCTCCCGTTAGATGTGCGACCATCGATGCATGGCGCCGAAGACCGCCCGGGCCCGACGGCTCGGCATCGCCCTGCGTACCCACCGCGAGGCCGCCGGCCTGACCCTCGAGGCCGCGGCCGACGAGATCAACAGCACCCGGAGCACCCTGTCCCGGTACGAGAACGCCCAGACGCTGGTCAGCCCGGCCACCGTGCGCGCGCTGCTCACCCTCTACGGGGTCGGCCCCGACGAGATCGCCGCGGCGGTGCGGCTCGCCAAGGACGCCCGCAAGCCCGGCTGGTGGGTCTCCTACTCGTACCTGCTGGACCGGCGGACCATCGACTTCATCGCCTTGGAGGCGGAGGCGACCGGCATCGCCAACTTCGAACCCTCGGTGGTGCCCGGCCTGCTCCAGACCGCCGACTACATCCGCGGCGTGATGCGCGGCGGCCCGCACACACTCAGCGACGAGCAGGTGGAGCAACGCGTCCACCTACGCCTCGACCGGCAGCAGCGGCTCACGAGTGACGATCCGCCGATCCTCGACGCCATCATCGACGAGGGCGCGCTGCTGCGCCCGGTCGGCGACCGGTCCGTGATGGAGGGCCAGCTACGACACCTGCTGAAGATGGCCGAGCTGTCCAACATCACCGTGCAGGTGATCCCTCTCGCCGCGGGCTACCACCGGGGCACCCGGGGCTCGCTGCACATCCTGGAGTTCGCCGACCCCGAGGACCCGATCATCGCCTCGGTCGAGACGGTCGCCGGGCAGATGGTCCTGGACCGGCCGGGCGACCTGCGTACCTGCACCAAGATCATGGAGCACCTGCGGACCGTGGCGCTCAGCCCGGCAGCCAGCCGGGACCAGCTCCTCCGCCTGCTGAACGAGAGGTAAAACGATGAAGGGCACGAACAGCCCCCACCCGGCGGCGACCGGCTGGCGCAAGAGCAGCCACAGCGGCGACGAGGGCGCGTGCGTCGAGATGGCGTCGCTGCCCGAGGCGGTCGCGGTCCGCGACTCCAAGGACCCGGCCGGCCCGGTGCTGGTCTTCTCCCCCACCGCCTGGACCGCGTTCACCGACGCGCCGCCACGCGGCTGATCCCGACCCCACCGGCGCGGCCGGTCGATCGCGGGTCAGCACCACCACGCGGCTGGCCCCGCCCCACAAGCGCGGCCGGTCGGTCGCGGGTCAGCCGGCGACCAGCGCGGCCCGCTCGGTGCCGCCCTCCCGGCGCGGCCCGGCGGCGGAGCGGCTCGCCCCTGCCCCTGCCCCTGCCCCTGCCCCTGCCCCTGCCCACGCTACGAACTTGATGTCGTGAATGGATCGGTGCCTGGGGTCATGGACCGGTGCCGGGCCACCATCGCGGCTGAATCGTTGACGACATCAAGTTCGTAGCGTCCGTCGGGTGACACCCGGTCCGGCCCGGCGGCAACCCATACACGAGCCCGGCTCTACCGCCCGCGGGTGGCCGAAGGGCGCGCGCCCGCAAGGCTGCCGGGCGGAAAAGGACTGGCGGCCACTCCGGCAACCACCGGCCGGCCACTCCCGCAGCGCCCCTGGCCGGTCACCGCAGCCACCGGGGCCGAGGGGGTTCCGGCCACCGAACCGATCGGTCGGCAGCGGCGGTGCGCGGCTCAGCCGGGCCGGCGGGCGGTGAGGGCCGTCGCCTCCAGGTCCTCGTCGTGCACCACGGTCGGCACCAGGCCCGCGTCGGCCAGCACCCCGCAGAGCGCCTCGGCCTGGCCGGCGCTGGACTCCACGGCCAGGTGCCCACCCGGGGCGAGCCACTCGGCCGCGCCGACCGCGACCCGGCGCAGCACGGCCAACCCGTCCGCGCCGCCGTCCAGCGCCACCGGCGCCTCGTACAGCCTCGCCTCCGGCGGCAGCAGCGCCACCGCGTCGCTCGGCACGTACGGGGCGTTGGCCACCACCAGATCCAGCCGGCCCCGCCACTCGGGCGGGACGGGCCCGAACAGGTCGCCCTGGTAGACGGGCACCCCGAGCGGGGCGAGGTTGCGCCGGGCACAGGCCACGGCGACCGGATCGATGTCGGCGGCGGCCAGCCAGCGCGGGCCGAGCCGGCGGTGCAGCACCAGCGCGGCGGCGCCCGAGCCGCAGCAGAGGTCCAGCACAGCGGGCGCCGGGCCGGCCACCGCCGCCGCGCTGGCGACCAGCAGGGCGGTCCGCCCCCGGGGCACGAAGACCCCGGGGTCGACGGCGACCCGCACGCCACAGAACTCGGCCCAGCCGAGCAGTTGCTCCAACGGCAGGCCAGCGACCCGGCGGTCGACCAGGTCGGTCAGCGCCTCGGCCGAGTCGGCCGCGGCCATCAGCAGGTCCGCCTCGTCCTCGGCGAAGACGCAACCGGCGGCGCGCAGCCGGGCGACGAGGGCAGGACGATCGGGAGAGAACAGGGATGGTGCCATGGGATGCCTTTCGGGAACGCTCGTCGGCGCTCCCGGCGTCGCCTAGTCCCGAGGCGGCGCGGACTCGGAGGGAGCGCCGGTCCTTCGCTGGTGGATCGGTGTCACCTCCTCCGGTCGGGGCCCGCGCGGGCCGTGGCTGCCCGTCACCTTAGCGGAGCCGGCGCGGTCAGGCCGCGCCGGTGTCCAGGGCGGCGGCCACGTCGGCCACCAGATCGGCCGGATCCTCGATCCCGCAGGACAGCCGGACGAAGCCGGGTGCGGTGTCGTCGCCCCACTGGGCCCGCCGGTCGGCCGTGGTGTGCAGCCCGCCGAACGAGGTGGCGGCGGCGACCAACCGGGACGCGTCCAGGAACCGGGCCACCCGGACGGCGTCGCCAAGGTCGAACGAGAGCACGCCGGGCATCCGTCGCATCTGGACCGAGGCGACCGGGTAGGCCGGGTCCGCTGGCAGCCCGGGCCAGCGCAGGCCGGTGACGTCGGTGCGGCCGGCGAGCAGCCGGGCGAGCGCCTCGGCGTTGGCGGTCTGCCGGGCCAGCCGCAGGTCCACGGTCGCCAGCGAGCGGTGGGCCAGCCAGCAGTCGAACGCCCCGGGCACCCCGCCGGTGGTGGTCCGCCACGCGGTGATCGGGTCGAGCAGCTCGGCGGAGCGGGTCGCCACGTATCCGAGCAGCAGGTCGGAGTGGCCGGTGAGCGCCTTGGTGCCGGAGGCGACCACCACGTCGGCCCCGAGGTCCAGCGGGCGCTGCCCGAGCGGGGTGGCGGTGGTGTTGTCCACCGCGACCAGCGCCCCGGCGGCGTGCGCGGCGGCGGCCAGCGCCGGCACGTCGACCACGTCCAGGCCGGGGTTCGCCGGGGTCTCCAGCAGCACCAGGCGGACACCCTCGAACGAGGGGTACGGCCCGGCGGTCGGCACGAAGCGGACGTGCACCCCGATGCCCTCCAGGGTGGCGGTGGCGAACGCGCGGACCGGGAAGTAGCCGTCGGCGGGGAGGAGCACGGTGTCCCCGGGGCGCAGCAGCGCCAGCAGCAGCCCGGTGATGGCCGCCTGGCCGCTGGCGAAGACCCGGCAGTCCCCGCCCTCCAACTCCCCGACGGCCGCCTCCAGCAGCCGCCGGGTGGGGTTGTCCGGCCGGCCGTACCCGTTGGGTGCCGCCGACGGCCCCTGCCACGGGTCGAGATGGTAGGGCGCGGCGAAGACCGGTCCGGGCAGGAACGGCTGCCCGGGCGCCGGCGCCGGCAGCCCGGCGTGCACGCTGCGGGTGCCGTCACCCCAGTCGGTCATGCCGCCGCCTCGCTCCGCTCGGCGGCCGCACGAGGCTCGACCGCACAGTGCCCGATGATTCGCTCGCTCATCGCCATCTCACTCGTACGACTCGGGCTTCGCGGTCCGGCTCATCAGCGCGTCCACGGCGAGCCGCGGGTCCATCCCCTCGTGGCAGATCCGCTCGATCTGCTCGGTGATCGGCATCTCCACGCCGTGCGCGCGGGCCAGGTCCCGGATGGCCAGGCAGCTCTTCACCCCCTCGGCGGTCTGCCGGGTGGCCGCCTGGGCCTGCTCGAGGGTCTCCCCCCGGCCCAGGTGCTCGCCGAAGGTGCGGTTGCGGGCCAGCGGCGAGGAGCAGGACGCCACCAGGTCACCCATGCCGGCCAAGCCGGCGAAGGTTATCGGGTCGGCGCCGAGCGCCACGCCCAGCCGGGCGGTCTCGGCCAGTCCGCGGGTCATCAGCATGGCCCGGGTGTTGTCGCCGAAGCCCATCGCCGTGGCGATCCCGTACGCCAGGGCGATGACGTTCTTCACCGCCCCGCCCAGCTCGCAGCCGATCACGTCGTCGTTGGTGTACGGGCGGAAGTACGGCGTCCGGATCGACGACTGGACCAGGGCGGCCCGGCGGCTGTCGGTGCCGGCGACCACGGTGGCGGCGGGCTGTTCGGCGGCGATCTCCGGGGCCAGGTTGGGCCCGGAGACGACCACCACCCGGTCGGCGGGCACGCCCGCGGTCTCCATGATCACCTGGCTCATCCGCTTGGTGGTGCCCAGCTCGATGCCCTTCATCAGGGAGACGAGCGTGGCGTCGGGTGCCAGATGGGGGGTCCAGTCGGCCAGGTTGGCGCGCAGCGTCTGCGACGGCACGGAGAGCACCACCACCTCCGCTCCGGCGATCGCCTCCTCGGCGTCCCCGGTCGCGGTGACCCGGTCGGGCAGCCGGACGTCCGGCAGGTAGTCCGGATTGCGGCGCTCGGTGCGGATCGCGTCGGCCACCGACCGCCGCCGCGCCAGGATCGTCACGTCCCGGCCGGCGTCGGCGAGGATCTTGGCGAACGCCGTCCCCCACGACCCCGCCCCCAGCACGGCAACATGACCGGTCATTCACTCACCTCGCGGGTACGCGTACGGGCGGGACGCTCCCAGAGCGGTGGTGGGGTGCCGCCGCGGATCTCGGCGACCAGGTCACGGATCCGCAGCATGATCGTGTCGGTCATCTCCTCCAGGACCGCCCGGGACGGGGTGGCGCCCGCCCAGCGACTCAGGTCGACCGGCGGCCCGGCGACCACGGTCACCGGGGTCCGCGGACGCAGCCGCAAGCGGGCCGTCCGGGGGTCGAACATCTGCTCCGGCCCCCACATGGCGATGGGGATCACCGGCGCGCCGGTGGCCAGCGCCAGCCGGGCCGCCCCGGTCTTGCCCTTCATCGGCCACAGGTCCGGTTCGCGGGTGGTGGTCCCCTCCGGATAGATCACCACGGCGCCACCGTCGCGCACGGCGGCGACCAGCGTGTCCAGCGACCTGGCCGCCTCGACCGTGCCGCGCTCCACCGGGATCTGCCGGCACCGGTGCAGGATCCAGCCGATCACCGGCACCCGGAACACGCTGGCCTTGCCCAGGAACTGCGGCCAGCGCCCGGAGTCGTAGATGAAGTGCGCGGAGACCAGCGGGTCGGCGTGCGAGATGTGGTTGGGCACGATGATGAAGCCGCCGTCACGGCGCAGGTGCTCCATGCCCCGCCAGGTGCGCTGCGTCCACACGTTCAGCACCGGCTTGACCAGCACCACGGCCAATCGTGGCCAGAATCCCACCTTTCGCCGCGCCACCCTGTCTCCTCCTCGTGCCCCGACCCACGCACCCACGCCCGCGACGAAATCATGCCTGCTCGCCCTGGGTCCGGCCAGTGAGGGTACCGCCGTCCCACTGGCAGGATGGTCACGTGCCTGAGCCGAGCTGGACCGTGGTGGTGCCGGTCAAGCGCCTCGGGGCGGCGAAGAGCCGCCTGCGGGGCGCGCTGTCCGGCGTACCCCACGAGGACCTGGCGCTGGCCCTGGCGGCCGACACGGTCCGCGCGGTGCGGGCCTGCCCGGCGGTCGCCGAGGTCCTGGTGGTGACCGACGACACGCGGGTGGCGGCGGAGGTGGCGGCGGCCGGCGGCCGGGTGGTGGCGGACCCCGCCGCCGGGCTGAACGCCGCCTTCCGGCACGGCGCGGCGGCCGCCGGCCCGCGCGCCGCGGTGGTCGGGCTCACCGCTGACCTGCCGGCGCTGCGCCCGGTCGAGCTGGCCGCGGCGCTGCGGGCCGTCCCCGCCGCCCTCCCGGGGGTACGCGGGTTCGTGGCCGACGCCCCGGGCACCGGCACCGTGCTGCTCGCCGCGCCGGCCGGCGTACCCCTGGATCCGCGCTTCGGGCCGGGCTCGGCCGCGGCTCACGCGGCCAGCGGGGCCCGCTCGCTGTCCGGTGACTGGCCCACCCTGCGCCGCGACGTGGACACCGCCGCGGACCTGGCCGCCGCCGCCCGACTGGGCCTGGGCCCGCGCACCGCCGCGCTGCTCGGCGCCCGCGCGGCCGCCACCCCCGGCCGACCCGTCCGGTACGGTGCTGGCATGCAGGGCACGGTGGCCACCTACGACGCGGCGACCCGCAGCGGGGTGCTGCTCCTCGACGACGGCACCGAGCTGGCCTTCCCCGCCCGGGCCTTCGACGCCTCCGGGCTGCGGCTGCTCCGGCTCGGGCAGCGGGTCCGGATCGAGCGGGACGCGGCCGGCGAGGTGGTGCGGGTGACGTTGCCGACGATGGCCTGAGCAACCTGCCCCGAGTTCATTTTCCGTTCACCAGAATCGGGGAATCATGAGGGGGTGAGCACCCCTCGCGAGCAGCCCGAGAGCATGCCCCACCTCCTGCACCCGACCGCGCCCCGCAACGGCGCACCGACCCGCGGCACCGACGGCCGCTTCCAGCGGGTCCGCGCGCCCGAGGAGAACCTGCCCGTCGAGGCGGGTGGGCCCGACTCGGCCGGGCTGGAGGAGTCCCTCGACCCGGTCGAGGGGCCGGGCCCGATGCCGGACGCCGCGCCGCCGGCGGCGCAGCCGCTGCCGGAGGACCGGTTCCTCAACCGGGAGCTCTCCTGGCTCGACTTCAACGCCCGGGTGCTGGCGCTCGCCGAGGATCCGCGCACCCCGCTGCTGGAGCGGGCGAAGTTCCTGGCCATCTTCGCCAGCAACCTGGACGAGTTCTACATGGTGCGGGTGGCCGGGTTGAAGCGGCGCCTCTCCGCCGGCCTGCCGGTACGCGGCGGTGACCGGCTGCCGCTGCGTACCCAGTTGGAGCTGGTCGCGGAGAAGACCGCCGACCTGGCCGCCCGGCACGCCGCCTGCTTCGTCGACGACGTGCTGCCGAGGCTGGCCGAGGAGGACATCCGGATCCTGCGCTGGAGCGACCTAGACGACCCGGAACGGGAACGGCTGCGCACCTGGTTCCGGGAGCACATCTTCCCGGTGCTCACCCCGCTCGCGGTGGACCCGGCGCACCCGTTCCCGTACATCTCCGGGCGGTCGTTGAACCTGGCCGTGTCGGTCCGCGACCCGGACGGCGGCTCCGAGTTGTTCGCCCGGGTCAAGGTGCCGAACAACGTGCCCCGGTTCGTCCGGGTGGCCCGCGACCAGCCGGGCGTGCGGTTCCTGCCGCTGGAGGACCTCATCTCGGTGCACCTCGGGCAGCTCTTCTCCGGGATGCAGGTGGTGGAGTGCCATCTGTTCCGGGTCACCCGCAACGCCGAGGTCGAGGTGGACGAGGACCGTGACGAGGACCTGCTCCAGGCCCTGGAGCGGGAGCTGGCCCGGCGCCGGTTCGGTCCCCCGGTCCGGCTGGAGGTGGCCGCCTCCATCTCCGACCACATGCTGGAGCTGCTCGTCCGCGAGCTGGACATGGACAGCCAGGACGTGCTCCGGGTCCGCGGCCTGCTCGACCTCTCCGCGCTCTGGCAGGTGTACGGCGAGGCCGACCGCCCCGATCTCAAGGACCCGCCGTTCGTGCCGGCCACCCACCCCCGGCTCACCGAGGGCGAGGTGCCCCGCAGCGTCTTCGCCACGCTGCGCGACGGCGACGTGCTGGTGCACCACCCGTACCACTCGTTCGCCACCAGCGTGCAGCGCTTCATCGAGCAGGCCGCGGCCGACCCGGACGTGCTCGCCATCAAGCAGACCCTCTACCGCACCAGCGGTGACTCCCCGATCGTGGACGCGCTGGTCGACGCGGCGGCCGCCGGCAAGCAGGTGGTGGTGCTGGTCGAGCTGAAGGCCCGCTTCGACGAGGTGGCGAACATCGGTTGGGCCCGCACCCTGGAACGTGCCGGCTGCCACGTCGTCTACGGCCTCGTCGGACTGAAGACGCACTGCAAGACCGCCCTGGTGGTACGCCAGGAGGGCAACCAGATCCGCCGCTACTGCCACATCGGCACCGGCAACTACCACCCGAAGACCGCCCGGCTCTACGAGGACTTCGGCATGCTCACCGCCGACCCGGAGATCGGCGCCGACCTGACCGACCTGTTCAACGTGCTCACCGGCTACAGCCGGCAGACCGCGTACCGGCGGCTGCTGGTGGCCCCGCAGGGCATCCGCAGCGGCCTGATCGAGCGGATCGAGCGGGAGATCGCCCACGTCCGGCTCGGCATGCCGGGACTGGTGCAGTTCAAGGTGAACGCCCTGGTGGACGAGGAGATCACCGACGCGCTCTACCGGGCCTCCCGGGCCGGCGTCCACGTCGACCTGCTGATCCGGGGCATGTGCACGCTGCGCCCCGGGGTGCCGGGGCTGTCGGAGAACATCCGGGTCCGCTCGATCCTCGGCCGGTTCCTGGAGCACTCGCGGATCTTCCGGTTCGGCAACAACGGCGACGCCGAGTTCTGGATGGGTTCGGCCGACCTGATGCACCGCAATCTGGACCGCCGGGTGGAGGCGCTGGTGCAGGTGAGCGACCCGGTCGCCCGCGCCGAGCTCGACCAGGTGCTGACCGCCGCGTTCAGCCCGGACGTGGACGCGTTCGAGCTGGCCGGGGACGGCAGTTGGAGCCGGCGTACGGGCACGGACGAGGTGCCGCTGACCCACCTGCAGGAGTTGCTGCTGCACCGGGTCGGCGGGACGGCGAGCTGAGCGGGCCACGCCGAGCGCCGACCGGGCATACGGTGAGCGGATGACGGACGACGAGCCGGTGCGGATCCGGGCGGCGGGCGGTGTCGTCTGGCGCCCGGCGGCGGCCGGCGTCGAGGTCTGCCTGGTGCATCGCCCCCGGTACGACGACTGGTCGCTGCCCAAGGGCAAGCTGGATCCCGGCGAGCACCCGTTGCGGGCGGCGGTACGCGAGGTCGCCGAGGAGACCGACGTCCGGGCCGTGCCGCAGGTACGCCTGCCGACGATCCGCTACCGCAGCGAGGGCCGGCCGAAGGCCGTCGACTACTGGTCGATGCGGGCCGCGGCGGAGGGCGGCTTCCAGCCGGACACCGAGGTGGACCAGGTGTCCTGGTTCCCGGTCGACGAGGCGGTACGCCGGGTCAGCTACCCGCACGACGGCGAGGTGGTCGCCGCGTTCGCGGCGCTGCCGCCGGTGACCGCCACGGTGCTGCTGGTCCGGCACGGGCACGCCGGCAAGCGGGGTGCGTGGTCCGGCCCGGACGCTGGCCGCCCGCTGGACGCGCAGGGCTGGGCGCAGGCGCAGGCGCTGGCCGAGCTGGTGGCCGTGGTCCGCCCGGTACGCCTGCTCTCCGCCTCGGCCCGGCGCTGCGTGCAGACCCTCGACCCGGCGGCCGCCCGGCTGGACCTGCCCATCGAGGTGGCCGGTGACCTGGATGAGCCGAAACCCGGCCAGCAGCCGGACGAGTGCGCGCTGGCCGCCGCGGCCCGGCTGACCGAGCTGGCCGAGGCCGGCGACCCGGTCGCGGTGTGCAGCCAGGGCAAGGTGATCCCGGGCATGCTGGAGCGGCTGGCCGGCCGGGCCGGCGACTTCACCACCCCGAAGGGCGGCGGCTGGCTGCTCGCCTTCGCCGGCAGCCGCCTGCTCGCCGCCGACCGGCTCTGAGCCGGGTTGGTGGGCGCTCCTCACCAGAGGCGCGAACTGGTGGCATCCACCCTGGTCGGATGCCGCCACATCCGCGAGCTGGCCGCCCCGCCAGGGGCCCATGCACGGAAAAGGGCGCCCACCGCGAGCGGTGGGCGCCCTTTCCGGCCGGTGCGGTCAGCGCCGCGTGGCGGCCTTCTTGGCCGGAGCCTTCTTCGCTGGCGCCTTCTTGGCGGCCGTGGTCTTCTTGGCCGCCGTGGTCTTCTTGGCCGCCGTTGTCTTCTTCGCCGCCGTCGTCTTCTTGGCAGCGGCCGCCTTCTTGGCCGGCGCGGTCTTCTTGGCCGCAGCGGCCTTCTTCGCCGGCGCGGCCTTCTTCGCCGCGGCGGTGGTGGTCTTGGCGGCCTTCGCCGCCGTGGTCTTCTTGGCGGCACCGGCCGCAGCGGTCTTCTTCGCCGCGGTCGCCTTGGCCCCGGCCGCCTTCGCGCCGGTCGCCTTGGCAGCGGCCGCGGTGATCTTCTTGGCGGCGGCGGTGTTCTTCGGCACCTTGCCGCTGGCCACCATCTCCTTGAAGCCAGCGCCCGGGCGGAAGGTCGGGACGGAGGTCTTCTTGACCTTCACCGCCTCGCCGGTCCGCGGGTTGCGCGCTGTTCGGGCGCCCCGGACGCGCTTTTCGAACGCTCCGAATCCGGTGATCGCCACCTTCTCGCCCTTGGTGACCGCCGCCTGGACCTCAGCGAGGACCGCGTCGAGCGCGGCCGTCGCCGTCTTCCGGTCCCCCAGGCGAACGGCGAGCGCCTCGATGAGCTCGGCCTTGTTCACGACTTCCTCCCGATTGTGCAACTGACTCGACGCGAGCCATTCTGCGCGCACGGTATGCCCTGTGCTGCCCGGACACAAACATTCGGTGGAAAAAAGGCCTTGTGTCGTAACGGATTCGCCCCCACCGGCGAACCGGTGGGGGCGAAAACCGCTGTGCGCTCCGGTCTCCGGCTACGCCACGGAGGGCAGGAACGACGGCCGGGACGCCTCGTACGCACCGATCTCGGCCTCGTGCCGGAGGGTGAGTCCAATGTCATCCAAGCCCTCCATCAGCCGCCAGCGGCTGTGGTCGTCCAGCGGGAAGGCCCAGGTGGCATCCCCGGCGCGGACCTGGCGGGCGGTGAGGTCGACCGTGATCGGGGTGGTGGGGTCGGATTCCACCAGATCCCAGAGTTCCGCCACGGCTTTCAATTCCAGCTCGACCGGGAGGAGGCCTTCCTTCAGCGCGTTGCCGCGGAAGATGTCGCCGAAGCGGGGAGAGATCACCGCGCGGAAGCCCCAGTCCCGCAGGGCCCAGACGGCATGCTCTCGGGAGGAGCCCGTACCGAACTCGGGGCCGGCGATGAGAATCGACGCGCCCGAATGGGCGGGATCGTTGAGAACGAATGCCGGATCCTCCCGCCACGCACTGAAGAGCCCGTCCGCGAAACCGGTCCGGGTCACCCGCTTGAGGTACACGGCGGGGATGATCTGATCCGTGTCCACGTTGGACCGGCGCAGCGGCACGGCGGTGCCGGTGTGGGTGGTGAACTTGTCCATCTCTCGGCTGCCCTTCTACAGGTCGGCGGGGGCGGCCAGCCGGCCGACCACGGCGGTGGCGGCGGCGACCGGCGGGGACACCAGGTGGGTGCGCCCGCCCCGGCCCTGGCGGCCCTCGAAGTTGCGGTTGGAGGTCGAGGCCGAGCGCTGGCCCGGCGACAGGGTGTCCGGGTTCATCCCGAGGCACATGGAACAGCCGGCGAAGCGCCACTCGGCGCCGGCGTCGGTGAAGACCTTGTCCAGGCCCTCCGCCTCGGCCGCCTCGCGTACCGCGGCGGACCCGGGGACCACCAGCATGCGTACGCCGTCGGCCACCTGGTGTCCGCGTAGCACGTCGGCGGCGGCGCGGAGGTCCTCCAGCCGGCCGTTGGTGCAGGAGCCGACGAAGACCACGTCGACGGCCAGGTCGCGCAGCGGGGTGCCGGCCTTGAGGTCCATGTATTCCAGGGCCCGGCGGGCGGCGGCCCGCTCCGGCTCGGTGACGAACTCCTCCGGGTCCGGCACGACGGAGCCCAGCGGGGCGCCCTGCCCGGGGTTGGTGCCCCAGGTGACGAACGGCGTGATCCGGCTGGCGTCCAGGGTCACCTCGGCGTCGAAGGTCGCCCCCTCGTCGGTGGGGAGCGTCCGCCAGTACGCCACCGCGGCGTCCCAGTCGGCCCCCTGCGGCGCGTTCGACCGTCCCTTCAGGTACGCGAAGGTCGTCTCGTCCGGCGCGATCATGCCGGCCTTGGCGCCCCACTCGATCGACATGTTGGCGATCGTCATCCGCCCCTCCATGGAGAGGTTGCGGATGACCTCGCCCCGGTACTCGACGATGTGGCCGCGCCCACCGCCGGTGCCCACCTGGGCGATCAGCGCCAGCACCAGGTCCTTGGCGGTGACGCCGGGGGCGAGCTGGCCGGTGACGTTCACCGCCATGGTCTTCGGCCGGGCCTGCGGCAGCGTCTGGGTGGCCAGCACGTGCTCCACCTCACTGGTGCCGATGCCGAACGCGAGCGCGCCGAAGGCGCCGTGGGTGGCCGTGTGCGAGTCGCCGCAGACGATCGTCATGCCCGGCTGGGTGAGACCCAGCTGCGGGCCGATGACGTGCACGATGCCCTGGTTCTCGTCGCCCAGCGGGTGCAGCCGGACGCCGAACTCGGCGCAGTTGCGGCGCAGCGTCTCGATCTGGGTGCGGGAGGTGGGGTCCGCGATCGTGAGCAGGTCGCCGCGCCGGGAGCGGAACGCCGGGTCGTCGTACCCGGTCGGGGTGTTGTGGTCCTCGGTCGCGATCGTCAGGTCGGTACGGCGGACCCGGCGTCCGGCCAGGCGCAGCCCGTCGAACGCCTGCGGGCTGGTGACCTCGTGGAGCAGGTGCAGGTCGATGAAGAGCAGATCCGGCTCGCCGTCGGCGGAGCGGACGACGTGCGCGTCCCAGACCTTCTCGGCCAGGGTCCTCGGTTGAGTGACTCCCACCATCTGGACATCCTAAATTCTGGGAGGTAAATTTCGGCTTGTGGGACACAGTATGAGCGGTGTCGGCGTTCTCGACAAGGCGGTGGTCATCCTGGCCGCCTGTGTCGACGGCGCCAGCCTGGCCGAACTCGTTGAACGCACCAAGCTGCCCCGGGCCACCGCGCACCGGCTGGCACAGGCTCTGGAGATCCACCGGATGCTGGTCCGGGACACCCAGGGACGCTGGCGCCCGGGGCCCCGGCTCGGCGAGCTGGCGAACGCCGCGCCTGACGTGCTGCTCACCGCGGCCGAGCCGCTGCTCTCCGCGCTGCGTGACGCCACCGGCGAGAGCGCCCAGCTCTACCTGCGCCGCGCCGACGAGCGCATCTGCGTGGCCGCCGCCGAGCGGGCCAGCGGGCTGCGGGACACCGTGCCGGTCGGCTCGGTGCTGCCCATGACGGCCGGTTCGGCGGCGCAGATCCTGCTCGCCTGGGAGCCGCCCGAGGCGGTCATGCCGCTGCTGCCCCGATCGAAGTTCACCGGCCGCACCCTGGCCGAGGTACGCCGCCGCGGCTGGGCGCAGAGCGTCGCCGAGCGGGAGGCGGGGGTGGCGAGCGTCTCGGCACCCATCCGCGACCGCACCGGGCGGGTGATCGCCGCGATCAGCATCTCCGGCCCGATCGAGCGCCTCGGCCGCCGCCCCGGCGAACGCCACGCCATGGCCGTCGTCCGCGCCGGCCAACGCCTCTCCGGCCTCTAACCCCGCCCCCTGATCTCCGCTGGCTGGCTCCCCGAGTTGATCAAGAGGTTTACGTCACGGATCCCGCTGTCCGAGACGCAAACTTCTTGATCGCCACGCGGGGGGCTGGAGGGCAGCGGGCGGCCAACGACCGCGGGCGCCGCGGTGGCCAAGGCGGTGGTCGCCCGAGGGCTGGACGGGACGGGGGACCAGCGAACGGCCAACGGCCCGCCCCACGAGTTGGGACGGGCCGTTGGCGTTGGTAGCCCCGACCGGATTCGAACCGGCGCTACCGCCTTGAGAGGGCGGCGTCCTGGGCCGCTAGACGACGGGGCCAGGCACTTTTCCTGCTTCACCGCCCTGACGAGCGGTGCGGCCGTTAGTCTAGCGGCACCGCCCGGCGGGCACGACGACGGGGGTCGACCGCGGCGACGCCGGGCGGACCACCCCGCGCCGACCGCCTGCAAGGTCCCAGGCGGTGGCGGAGGCAACGCGGCCCGGGTTGCGCGCCGACTACGAACGGGTGGTCGAGCAGCGACGTCGGGCGGACACGAAACAGCCCGCCCCAACAGGTGGGACGGGCTGTCTGCGCTGTAGCCCCGACCGGATTCGAACCGGCGCTACCGCCTTGAGAGGGCGGCGTCCTGGGCCGCTAGACGACGGGGCCAGAACCATGTGCTTCCTCACCCATACGGGTGAGGAAGCTGCACTCTATCAGAGATCACCTGCCGCCCCTCCAGCGAGGAGCGGAGCGGAACTCCGCCAGAATCCAGCGTCCGGGATCCTCGCGAATCCACGGCTGCGCTGGGGTACCAGGACTCGAACCTAGACTAACTGAACCAGAATCAGTCGGGCTGCCAATTACCCCATACCCCATTGGCCCCTTGCGGCGCCGGGAATGAACTTTACCCTCCCGGTGCCGACAGGCCAAATCCAACCCCTCGAACCGCCCCTGACCTGCGGAAACGAGACGTCGGACGCATCAGGCGACCGGTACCACCGGGTTGGTGAGCTCGCCGATCCCCTCGATCCGCACAGTGACCGTATCCCCGTCGGTGAGCGGGCTAACCCCCGCCGGCGTACCCGTCAGCACCACGTCGCCCGGGAGCAGCGTCATCACGTGGGAGATGTACGACACCAGGGCCGGCACGTCGAAGACCATGTCCTTGGTCCGGCCGAGCTGGCGTACCTCCATCTCCTCCGGATTGCGACCCACCTCACAGCGGACCTCCAGGTCGGAGACGTCCAGCCCCGTGGTGATCCACGGACCGAGGGGGCAGAACGAGTCGAAGCCCTTGGCCCGGGTCCACTGACCGTCCGAGCGCTGCAGATCCCGGGCGGTGACGTCGTTGGCGCAGGTGTAGCCGAAGATGGCTCGCTCGGCGGCGGCCCGGTCGGCCCGGCGCGCCCCGGGGGCGCCGATCACCACGGCCAGCTCCGCCTCGTGCTCGACCTGCTTCGAGAAGATCGGCAGCCGGATCGCGTCCCGCGGGCCGATCACCGAGGTGGACGGCTTCAAGAACAGCAGCGGCTCCTTGGGCACGTCGCTGCCGTGCTCGGCGGCGTGCTCAGCGTAGTTGCGGCCCACGCAGACCACCTTGCTGGGCAGGATCGGCGAGAGCAGCCGGACGTCGGAGAGCGCCCACCGGGCGCCGGAGAACTGGATCTGCCCGAAGGGGTGCCCGTCGATCTCGGCGATGGTCAGGCCCTGCGGCCCGGCCTCCGGCTCGCCCTCGACGACCCCGAACGACATTCCCTTGGCATGAGCAAAACGAGCGATACGCACCCGGCCAATCTATCCCCGCCAGCGGCCCGCTCACGTCGGGCGCGGCCGGCCCGCCGCGCGCCCATCCCACGGGCACCGACCCGGGTCCCGACCAACCGGCGGGCCAGCGTACGCGGCCACCGGTGGACCGGGGCGAAAATGCCGACTTCGTACCCGCCCGGCGGGGCCGGGCCCATAGCTTCGGGTCCGGAGGTTCGTTGGTATGCCTGCATCGAAACGACACCACAGGACCCTGGCAGTGATCGTGAACTGCCTCGGCGTGATGGCCGCGGTACCGGCACTGCCGGTCACGGCGCCCCGGGCCGCGGCGGCGCCCGCCCAGCCCGGGCCGGCCGCGGCGGCACCCGCCCCGGCGGAACGCGCCACGCCGATCCCGACCGGGATGCCGGCGGCACCGCCCGCGGTGCCGCCGGCGAGCCCGGCCCCGATCCAGATGTCCAAGCCGCCGGTCACCGTCGCGATGACGGCGGCCAACACCCCGGCGCCCGGCTACCAGATCGAGATCCGCAACGGCGGGAACGCCCCGGTCGACACGACGGTACGGCAGGAACTGCCCGCCGGGTCGCAGGCCACCACGGTGACCGCCGGCGGTCGGGCCACCCGCGCGATCGGCACGTCCGGAGTCAACGAGGTCACCTGGCGGCTGCGGTTGCCGGCGCAGAGCACCACCACGCTGCACACCGCGCTCAGCACGACCACCCAGGGACGCTCGGTCACCGCGCCCGCCTGCGTGTACGGCACCGACGGCACCCGCCCGTACGACTGCGCCACCGCGACCTGGACGGGACCGGCGGTTGCCGTGACGAAAGTGGGCGCGGCCCCGGTGTGGCGGCGACCGCCGGTGCTGCTGGGCGCGCTGGCCGCGGTCCTGGTCGTCACCGCCGGTGCGCTGCTGTTCTGGTGGCAACGCCGCCGGCGGCGCTCCCCCGCCGCGCGGCCCGTTGCGGCGGCGGCCCACGCCGGCGACCCGGCCCTCGCCCGCGGCGCGGACGGCCCGGCGAACCCCGGGGCAGGCGGCCCGGCGAACCCGGGGACGGGGGGCCCGGCGAACCCGGGGACGGGGGGCCCGGCGAACCCCGGGGCGGGCGGCCCGGTGAGTGCCGGGGCGGGGGGCCCGGCGAACCCTGGGACGGGGGGCCCGGCCAGTCCCGGGGCAGGCGGCCCGGCGAACCCCGGAGCGGGGGGTCCGGCGGACCGCGGGACCATCTACCCGCGCCCGGCCATGCCGACGTTGCCCGGGCAGCGGCGCAAGCCGCCGGTCTGGCTGCTGGTCGGGGTCGCGGCGGCGGTGTTGGCCGGCGTGGTCGGCGCGGGTGCGTGGACGGCCACCCAGCGGGTCTCCGCGATCGACACCGGCAAGCAGCCGACGAGCGGCGCGTGGATCGGCCGGAGCGTCACCGGCGCGGTCGGCGTCCCGCTACGGGAGTCGGCGTTCGAGTTCACCGTCTACCGGGTGGCCTGCGGCACGCAGGGCCTGCCCAGTGCCCAGGCGGGCGGCCGCCAGTGCCTCGCCACGGTCGGCGTACGCAACCTCACCCAGGGCGAGCAGACCTGGCACGGCCAGCTGCAACGCGCGTACCTGCCGGGGGGCAACTGGGTCGCCGCCGACGAGGACGCCACCCGGGTGGCCAACCTCGGGCGGGACGTCTTCGCCCAGCCCGTGGCGGCGGGCAGCCGGGTGCTCCTGCCGCTGGTCTTCACCCTGCACGGCACTGACCCGCCGAAGCAGTTGGAGCTGCGCAGCGGCGTCTTCTCCGCCGGGGTGCGGGTGGACGTGGCCTGACCGGGGTCGGGCGGCGGTCGTACCCTGGGGTCCGTGACCGCCGCCCTCGCCCCCGCCACCGCGCTCGACGCGGCCGACTGGCGGGCCCGGCGGCGGGCCCACGAGGAGCGGGTGGACGCCTGGCTGGCGCCGCACCTGACCCGGCGGCGCTCCGGGGTGAAGCACCCGGTGGAGGACTTCCTCTTCACCTACTACTCCCACCGTCCCGCCCAGCTGCGGCGGTGGCACCCGGGCGCGGGGGTGGTGCTGCGGGACGCGGACCCGGCCGAGTTCGGCCGGGACTACCAGGCCACCGGCGCCGGCCTCACCCTCGACACCGATCGGGTACGCGCTCGGCGCGCCGAGTCGATCGCCTGGATCCGTACGCTGCTCGCGGCGACCGCCGGCCGACCCGCCCACTTCGGCTGTTTCGGGCTGCACGAGTGGGCGATGGTCTACCGGCAGACCCAGGACGAGGTGCGCCACAACGCCTGGCCGCTGCGGCTCAGCCCGGAGGCGACCGCGGCCGTGGTCGAGGAGCGGGGTGTGCGGTGCAGCCACTTCGACGCGTTCCGGTTCTTCACCGCGCCGGCCCGGCCGCTGAACCTGCTCACCCCGACGCGGGAGACCCAGCACGCGCTGGAGCAGCCCGGCTGCCTGCACGCCAACATGGATCTACGCATGCGCAACTCAGGCAACTTCCCAAGGTGGGGGGTATCGAAGCGGTACGAAGCGGACAACAGGGGTCGAGACCAGTGACTCGCCTGCCCGCTTCCACCTGGGCTTCCCTCTCACGGGCACACGAGGAGCGCGCCGACTCCCTCACCGCCGGACATCGAGCCCGCAAGGCCACCAGGGAACGCCACGCGATCGATGACTTCCTGTACGACTACTACGGCACCAGGCCCTCCGTGCTCCGACGCTGGCACCCGGGCGTGGGCATCTCCTTGGAGCCCAGACCGAACGGCCCTGCCCCACACCGACAGTGGCGTTGGTACGCCACGGACGCGGACGGAGTCGTGAGCTTCGACGTCGCAGCGTTCCTCGCCGACCGGGCTGAGTCGGTGCGCTTCATCCATCGGCTGTTGTCCGCGATCGCGTCGCGACCAGCCTTCACTGGCTGCTTCGGCCTGCATGAGTGGGCGATGGTGTACCGCCAACGTGAGCATCGGCATCCACTCCCCCTGCGACTTGGGCAAGAGGGCACTGACGCGGTAGTCGAGTCTCACCAGATCCGCTGCACGCACTTCGATGCGTTCCGGTTCTTCACCCCTGACGCAGTCAGCCTCAACCGGCTCCAACCAACGAGGGAGAGCCAGGTAGAGCTTGACCAGCCGGGCTGCTTGCATGCCTCGATGGACTGCCACAAGTGGGCAACCAAGCTGGGCCCTGCGGTCCCGGGGGATCTGGCGCTCGACTGCTTCGAGTTGGCGAGGGACATCCGGCTACTCGACATGCAGGCGTCCCCGTACGACTTCTCCTCCTACGGGGAACCGGCGGTGGCCATCGAGACACCCGAGGGCAAGGTCGAGTACGTCGCTCGTCAACGCGAGTTCTCGCAGCGCGCGGGCCAACTACGCGCCCGGTTGATCGATGTGTGTGCGGCGCTGCTTGAGGGAGCGGAGTCACCGGCATGGGTATACCCAACGTCAACTCGATGACTCAGCGGCGCCCTGGGAGGGTTGAAGATCCTCAGGGAGTGATGGAGCCGGCCAAGAGCTAAGCCGACGGCATCGGGCAAGCTTGAGCGGTGGATGTCGAGGCGGTACGAGTCGAGGGCTATTACGAGGTCCTGGCGCTTCATCGCATGCTCATGGAGTGCAAGTCCGAGGATCTTGGAAGCGTCTACGCAGGCAGCCCGTTCATAGCCGCCATCCAGCATCGCCTGGTTGACGCCCTTGGGGCCGCCGACCCGGGCCAAGGGTGGCGCACCTGGCGGAACGCCGATGCGCACCCCCGCCGCGTAGAGGCCATCCGCGCTCACCTGGCCCAGGCAGGCGAGTGGTGGCAGGACGCCAGCGACGAACAACGTGCGGCATACGTGCGAGACCTCCTCGCACCGTTGCGGCCCTCGCAGGAACTGCTGGCTGAGCGTCAGGAGCGCCAGCGTCGGCAGGGTGATGCAGCGGCAGGAAGCCGGGGAGGATGTCCTCCTACGCGCGTAGGCGCGCGCCCCCGCGTGCGCGTACCAAGGAACTACTCCGTAGGAGTAGTGCTGTTCTGCTGGAGGTCTACAACCTGTAAGCAGTAGATCTTAGATAGACCCCGAAGGGGTCTCTATCTGTATAGCTGGATACCAGTAGCACTGGGATGCAGGGGCACTGACGCGAAGCGCCTGTGCCACAGGATCACTGCGCTCCCTGGTGTTCATGTGTCGGCGGAGAACCCGAAGATCAGGAGTCCGAAGATGGGCCCCTTCGGGGCCCTCTCCCCGGTTCGGTTCCTCCTCTGGGTCATATGCTCGCAACCTTCGCGGGGTCTCCCGCCCTGAACAACACATCGACATGCCGCTCATCGGTGCGGCGAACGCCACGCCCCTTCTGGCGGAGACGACAGCTCACGACAACCGCGAGGATCAGGGACCGCCTGCGGTCTACATCCAACCCGTCCCAGTGACGGCGCACCTGCTCGTCCGTCATCCCGGTGACGCCCTTGACGGCGCTGTCACTCCCCAACTGGGATAGCTGATCCTCCAACTCATCCACCCGACTGCGCATGGTCTGGGATGCAGTCAGGAACTGCGATCGCGTAACGAGTCCGGCAGCGTAGTCGGTGGCCAGATCATCGAGCCGTGACCGCAGGCTCCCCAGCTCGTCCCTCATCTGCTGAACAGGCAGATCGTCCTCGCTCTGCTCGAACGCTTCCGCGAACTGCGGCGCGGTGAGGAACCGGATCACCCGCTCGCTGACCATGGTGTCAGCCTCGTCCTGACGGTGGGATACGCAGTGCTTAAGCTTGCACTCGTACACGGCGTAGCTACCCTGCTCGCCCTTCCGTCCACGCCAGGCCGTGCGGATGGGGCCACCACAGTTGGCACACGTAGCGACACCCGTCAGCAGGCTGCGACGGGGACCGCCACCACCAGTCTTGCGGGCAGGAGAGTTAAGCACGCGGACAGCGGAACGGTAGATCTCCTCGGGCACCAACGCATCCCAGTTCCCGGGGCCAACCTCACCCCCTGCATACGTCCGGATAGCGCAGTTCCTGGCGGCCATGAGGAGCTGACGTGACCTCTACAAGTGGGCGTACAAGCTCTCCCCGCTGATGCCGTCCGAGCTGGTCGCGGACTGCTTCGCGCTGGCCCGGGAGATCCGCGCGCTGGACATGCGGGCCAGCCCGTACGACCTGGCCGACCTGGGCTATCCGCCGGTGCTGGTGGAGACGCCGGAGGGCCGGGCCGAGTACGCCGCCGCGCGGCGCGGCTTCGCCGAGCGGGCCGCCGGGCTGCGCGGCCGGCTGCTCGCCGCGGTCGACTGATCGGGGCAGGCCGGGCAGACCGATCGACCCCGGCCCGGTTCAGCCGACCGCGCGGATCAACCCCGGCCCCGATCGTGCGGACTCAGCCCTCCGGGTGGCCCCGGTGCGCCGCCCACTCGGGCGCGAGGATCGACATGACGGTGGCGTCCACCCAGTCGTCGCCGTCGCGGAGCACCTGCCGCAGCGTGCCCTCGGCGACGAAGCCGACCTTCTCGTAGACCCGGCGGGCGCGCGGGTTGAACGCGAACACCTCCAGCGAGATCCGGTGCAGGCCGAGCTGCTCGAAGCCGTACCCGACGATCAGCCGGACCGCCTCGGTGCCGAGCCCCCGGTTCCGGCCGGCCGGGCCGATCAGCGTCCGGAAGTTGCAGTTGCGGTTGTGGCCGTCCCACTCGTTGAGGACCACCTCGCCGACGCAGGCCCCGGTCGCCTTGTCCACGACGGCCAGGTCGAGCCGGTCGGTCTGGCTGTTGCGGGTGCCGTACCAGGCGCGGAGCCGGCCCGGGTCGATCGGCTCGGGCGGGCTGCCGGTGAGCCGGGCCACCTCCGGGTCGGCCAGGGCGGCCTGGAAGGCCGCGAGGTCCTCGTCGACGAACGGGCGCAGGATGACCCGCTCGCCGGTGAGCGTGGGTTTGACGGAGAAGTCGACGGGCACGGGGCGCATTCTGGTCGGCGGTCCGGTCGGCCTCAAACCGTTTCCCGCGCCGCCGGGCCGGGTCAGTCGCCGTCCACCCGGCGGTCGCGCTTGCGCTGGGACTGGCGCTTCTTGTCGGCCAGCCGGCGCTCCTTCGCCGCCCGTGACGGGCGGGTCGGGCGGCGGGGCTTGGCGGGCGGGGCCACCGCCTCCCGCAACACGGCGGCCAGCCGTTCGCGGGCCGCCTCCCGGTTGGCCAACTGGGCCCGGTGTTCGCTGGCGGTGACGGTCAGCACGCCGTCGACCAGCCGCCCGGCGAGCCGGTCCAGCGCGCGGGCCCGCAGTGGCTCGGGCACGCTCGGCGAGCCGGCCAGGTCGAAGCTGAGTTCCACCCGGGAGTCGGTGGTGTTGACCCCCTGCCCGCCCGGCCCGGACGAGCGGGAGAACCGTTCCCGCAGCTCGCCGGCGGGGACCACGAGCCGGTCGGTCACCCGCAGTCCATCGTCCACGCCCCGAGGCTATCGCCCCGACCGATGGGTGGGCGTGGGAGTTACCGTCGGGGTGGGCGCGGGGCCGGCCCGCTCGTGGTCCGGCCCGGCCGCCGCGTACGCGGCCGCGCCGACGAGCAGCAGGGCGATCACGCCGATCTTGGTGAAGACCGCCCGGATCGCCAGCCAGGCGGTCCGCCGGGCGCCCGGGACCGTGTTACGGGCGGTCTGGTAGTCCTTCCAGCCACGCTTCGCGCGGGCGTACGACGCACCGACGCCGGTGCCGATGACCAGGCCCACCAGGAGGAGGGCCGCGATGACAGCTTGCTCCACCCATGCCAGTATCCATACTCAGCGTAATATTTCCATGGCCCGATGGCCCCACGCCGGATATCCGACAGTTCACCCGATCCGGCGGGATGGTCCGATAGGGCGGGGCAGCTCCGGGCCGGTCAGCCGCCCCGGCCGATGATGGTGTCGGCGGTCTGCTGGACCTGGTCGATCGGGATGGCGAACCCGATGCCGATCGAGCCGTTGCCGTCGATGGTGGCGATGGCCGTGTTCACCCCGACCACCTCGCCCCGCGCGTTGACCAGCGGGCCACCCGAGTTGCCCGGGTTGATCGAGGCGTCGGTCTGCACCGCGGCGTGCCGGCCGTTGCCGATCCGTACCTGACGGTTGAGCGCGCTGACGATGCCGGCGGTCACCGTGCCGGACAGGCCGAGCGGGGAACCGACCGCGAGCACCGGCTCGCCGACCCGGGTGGCGTTCGGCTTGGCCAGCGGCAGCGGCGACAACCCGGCCGAGGCGGGCACCTTGAGCACCGCCAGGTCGCTGCTCGGCTCCCGCCCCACCACCTCGGCGGTGAACCGCCGGCCGTCGGAGGTCTCCACGGTCACCGGCCCGGAGCCGCCCTTGGCCAGGATGTGATCGTTGGTCACGATGTGCTGCTCGTGGTCGATGGCGAAGCCGGAACCGCTGGCCGACGCCCCGGAGCCACTGCCGACCATCACCGACACCACCCCCGGCACGGTCTTCTCGGCCGCGGTGACCAGCTCCGCCGGCACCGGCGCGGCGGACGCCGCCGCGGGCCCGGGCGCGTCCCGGCCGGCCACCCAGCTCCCCGCCGCCGCCCCGGAGACCATCGACAGCGCCACCACCGCAAGCGCGGTCAGCATCCGGCCGCGCCAGCCGCGCCGTCCCGGACCCCGCTCGGACCCGGGTACGTCCCAGCGCCCGCGCCCGTCCGGGTCCAGCTCGGGCGAGACGAACCACGGGCCGCGTGGCTCGCCGAGTCCGGTCTGCACTGCCATACCTGGCTCCTCACGTGTCGTGCCGTCGTCGCGGACGGGTGGTACGGGTCAGGGCAGTCGGGAGAACCACCGCAGGGATCCGGCGGCCGCTCCCATCGCGAAGACCAGCCCCAGGCCGATGAAGCGGGCGGAGATGTCCTGCCGTTCCTTGCGGTAGCCGACCGAGGTGCCGATGTCCTCGTAGACGGCGCGCAGCTCGGCGCTGGTGGACGCCTCGTGGAAGCCGCCCCCGGTCTCCTCGGCGACCGCCTTGAGGGTCTGCCCGTCCACCGGCACCTGGATGGCCCGCCCGCCCCGGTCGACGAAGCCGGACGGGGTGCCGAACGAGATGGCGTGCACCGGGACCTTCGCCGTCACGGCCTGGGCGGCCGCCTCCATCGGGTCCATGCCGGAGGTGTTCGCGCCGTCGGAGAGGATGATGATCCGGGCCGGCGGCGGATCCTTGGCCGCCTTGGCGTCCAGGCTCTTCACCGCGCCCAGGGAGGTGCTGATCGCCTCGCCGATGGCGGTGCCCTGGACCCCGGTGATGCCCTCGTCGAGCCGACCGATCCCCTCGTGCAGCGCGTCCCGGTCGGTGCCCGGCGGGACCAGCACGGCCGCGCTGCCGGCGAAGGCGACCAGCCCGACGTTGAACTCCTTCGGCAGGCCGTCGACGAACCGGCGGGCGGCCTGCTTGGCGGCGGTCAGCCGGTCCGGGTCGACGTCGCTGGCCAGCATCGAGGTGGACACGTCCACCGCGACCATCACGGTGGCCCGTTCCCGGGGTACCCGCACCTCAGCGTTGGGCCGGGCGAAGCCGACCACCAGCAGCGCGAGCATGGCGAGGAAGAGTCCCGCCGGCACGTGCCGGCGCCAGGCCGGCCGGTGCGGCGCGACCCGGTCCAGCAGCCGCAGGTTGGTGAACCGGATGGCGTACCGGCTCTGGCGGCGCTGCATCACCAGGTAGCCGACGACGAGCGCGGCGACGCCGAGCAGGAGCCAGAGCCGGGCGGGCGACTGCCAGGTCACGCGGCACCTCCCCGGGGCGCGGCCGGCGCGGCGGCCAGCCGGCGCTGGGCGTGCACGTGCCGCACGATGTCGGCGCTCCAGTCGCGGTCGGTGCGCAGCGCCAGGTGGCTGGCGCCGGACCGGCGCAGCGCGGCGCGTACCTGGTCGCGTTGGGCGGCGGCGGCTTGCGCGTACCGCTCCCGCAGGCTCCGGTCCCCGGTCCACACCTCGCGGCGCCGGCCGGTCTCCGGGTCGACCATGGTGACCAGGCCGACGTCCGGCAGCTCCAGCTCGCGCGGGTCGGTCACCTCCACGGCGAGCACCTGGTGCCGGACGGCGAGCCGGCGCAGGAGGACCTCCCAGGGCGGGGCGGCGTCCGGGTCGTCGGGCAGCCCGTCGAGGAAGTCGGACACCACCACCACCAGGCCCCGGCGCCGGGCCACCCGCCCGACCCCGTCCAGCCCGTCGGCCAGCGCCGGCGGGGCGACGACGACGTCAGGTCGGGGCGCGGCCAGCAGGGCGCGCAGCAGCCCGAGCAGGTGGGTACGCCCGCCCCGGGCCGGGAACCGGCGTACGCCGTCGGGGCTGAGCACCAGCGCGCCGAGGCGGCTGCCGACGCCGGCGGTGAGGAAGCCCACCGCCGCCACGGCGGCCACCGAGAGTTCCCGTTTGTCCAGCGTGGCCGTGCCGTACGCCATGCTCGGGCTGGCGTCCACCAGCAGCCAGGTGGTCAGCTCCCGGTCGGCGTCGACCTCGCGGACGTGCGGGACGGTGGTCCGGGCGGTGACCGCCCAGTCCATCCGGCGCACCTCGTCCTCGCCGGGGCGGTACTCGCGGCTGCCGGCCGCCTCGCTGCCTGGGCCGGGCAGCAGGCCGCGGTACTGGCCGTGGAGCAGCCCGTCGAGCCGTCGTGTGACGGTCAGCTCCAACCGGCGCAACCGCTCGTTGGGAGCGAGTTCCGCCAGGCCGGGCTCGGGCAGGGGCGGTGCGGCCCGGCGCCTCATGCCGCCGCCAGGTCGGGCGCCGTCTCGGGGTGGCCGGCGACGACCCGGGGTGGCGGCACCGCCTCGATCAGCCGGCGGACCAGCGCCTCGGCGGAGACACCGTCGGCGACCGCGTCGAAGGAGAGCACCAGCCGGTGGGCGAGCACGTCCACGGCCAACTCCCGGACGTCGTCCGGGAGCACGTACTCCCGGCCCCGGATGAGCGCCTGGGCGCGGGCGGCGGCGACCAGGCCGAGGGTTGCCCGGGGACTGGCCCCGTACGCCAGCAGCGGCGCGATCTCGGGCAGCCCGAACCGGCCCGGGTCGCGGGTGGCGAGGATGAGCCGGACGACGTACTCGGCGAGCGCGTGGTGGACGAAGATCTGGCCGGCCCGGCGCTGCAGTTCCCGCAGCCGGGCCGGGTCGAGCACCGGCCGGGGCGTCGGCCGGTCGCTGCTCATCCGGTAGAGGATGTCCAGCTCGTCGGCGTCGGTCGGGTAGTCGACCACGATCTTCATGAGGAACCGGTCCCGCTGCGCCTCGGGAAGCTGGTAGACGCCCTCCGATTCGATCGGGTTCTGGGTGGCCAGCACCAGGAACGGGTCGGGCACCGACCAGCTCCGGCCGCCGATCGAGACCTGCCGCTCGGCCATCGCCTCCAGCAGCGCCGACTGCACCTTCGCCGGGGCGCGGTTGATCTCGTCGGCGAGCACCAGGTTCGCCATGATCGGGCCCAGTTCGACGTCGAACGCCTCGGTGGACGCCCGGTAGATGCGGGTGCCGACGATGTCCGAGGGGACCAGGTCGGGGGTGAACTGGATCCGGGAGAAGGTGCCGCCGACCACGGTGGCGAGGGTCTGCGCCGCGAGGGTCTTCGCGACCCCCGGCACGCCCTCGAGCAGGCAGTGTCCGTCGGCGACCAGGGCGGTGAGCAGGCGTTCGACGAGGCGATCCTGCCCCACGATCACCCGTTTTACCTCGAAAAGGGTCTGTTCCAGCTCGACGCCGCTCGCATCGGCATCCACCGGGCTGGGCACGCTGGCCAGGGTGTCCGAGATGTCCGTCACGGTGCTTGCTTCCCGAGCCGGCCCGGCGACAAACGTCGGATTATCCGCCCCTCGGCGGTCGTTCCCGAGCCGGACGGGGAGGACGCTCCCAGGCGGGCAGCAACCGTACGAGCCGGTGCGGGCGACGCAGTCGGGCGCAGACGGGTCGCCGGGACGGCGGGCGAACGGCACTGGCCCCCGCCGGAGCGGGGGCCAGCACGGCGGGGCGGGTCAGTTGGCGATGACGATGTGGAACGGCTTGTCCGCGAAGCCGCCGAAGGAACTGCGGGTCTGGACGAAGATCGCGTTGGGGATCAGGGTCCGGGGCGCGACCGAGACCTCGCCGCCCGGCGGGACGTTGGCCGGGTCGTCGGTGCCGATGGACGCGTGGTACGCCTTGAGGCGGACGTCGTAGTCCAGCGTCACCTGGTACTGCCCGGCGTACTGGCCCGGCAGGTTGCTGGCGAACTTCGTGGCGGCGATGACGTTGCCCGAGTGCTGGAGCAGGGCGCCGTTGCTGCCGACGACGGCCCAGGCGACCGTGCCGGCGGCGGGCGGGGCGAGGGTGGCCCGCAGCGCGGCCTTCGCCGCCCGGGTCTCGGCGGCGGTCACCGGGGGCTGCTGACCGGGCTGCCGGGCGCCGGGCTGGGCGGCCTCGGCCGGAGCCTTCGCCGCCGGGTGGGCGGCGGCCGCGATGCCCCCGCCGGCCAGGGTGAGGGCCAGGACGCCGAGTGCTACCACCGCCGCCTTGCGTCTGAAGAACATCAGGTCTCCCTTTGTGACCGTGAAGAACGGGCCGACCCGCGATTCACGGGCCGGATGACAACTGCAGGAGAGCCGGGCACAGAAACCACGGGCCATCGGGAAACCCGCGTTTTTTCACGCACCGTCGAGGTTGGCAACCCAACCCCTACACCCGGATTGACCTGGACTTACTACGGAGAGTCGCGACGTCTCGACCAGGTGGAAGGTAGCACCGAAAAATGCCGAGGGTCAATAGCGCGGATTTGCGTTTCGAACCTCGAACAGCAACTCGGGAAATTGCGAAAAGTGAAGGGTTGGCCATTCGTGAAATGGTGTTGCGGACACCGCGACGGGCCACCGGACGGTACGGTGACGGGCGTGCCGACGACCACGGACCAGGGCCCGGCCGCCCGGACCCGCCGGATCGCCACAGTCGCCTGCTGGCTCACCGTCGCGCCGGTGGCGGCCTGGGCCGTGCTCCGGCTGGCCGGTCTGGAGCGCGGGCCGCTGGTGCAGGCGGTCGCCTTCACGCCGTACGTCGCCGCCGCGTCCCTGGTGCCGCTCGGGCTGGCGCTCGCGCTGCGGCGCCGCGGGCCGGCGGCGCTCGCGGCCGTCATCGCGCTGGCGCTGGTCGGCCTGGTGGCGCCCCGCGCGGTCGCGGCCGGGCAGCCCGAGGTCGGCGGTCCCACGCTCCGCCTGCTCACCGCCAACCTGCTCGTGGGCGGCGCCGACCCGGCCCGCCTGGTCGGGCTGGTCCGCGCACACCGGGTGGACGTGCTGGCCGTGCAGGAGTTCACCCCGGGGATCGCGGCCGAGCTGGACCGTCTGGGGCTGGCCACCCTGCTCCCCTACCGGGAGCTCAACCCCGAGGTCGGCACCACCGGCTCCGGGCTCTACGCGCGCTTCCCGCTCAGCGAGGGCGGGTTCCGGCGCAACCAGGGCTTCTCCTTCACCCAGGCGTACGGGACGCTGGCGGTGCCGGGCGCACCACCGGTGCGGGTGGAGTCGGCGCATCCGGCCGCCCCGTACGCCGTCGACGTGCTCCCCGACTGGTGGACCGACCTGCGGGCTCAGCCGCCCGCCACGCCGGACGGGCGGCTGAGCATCCTGGCCGGGGACTTCAACGCCACCCTCGACCACGCGCCACTGCGCGAGCTGATCGCCACCGGGTACGTCGACGCCGCCGACGCGGCCGGCGCCGGGCTCGTCGGCACCTGGGGCCCCTACGACGGTGACCCGATCCCGCCGGTCACCATCGACCACGTGCTGGTGGACCGGCGCATCGCGGTCCGCTCGGTGACCGTGCACGCCGTTCCCGGCAGCGACCACCGGGCCGTCCTCGCCGAGCTGCGCCTGCCCGCGGCGTGAGCAGGATCCCTGGTCAACCGAGGGCGTCGACCGGGCCGCCCTTACACCCGGGCCCGGTCCAGGCCGTAGGTGAGCGCGTCGACGAGGGCGTGCCAGCTCGCCTCGACCACGTTGGGGTGCACGCCGACGGTGGTCCAGTCGCTGCCCGCGCCGGCGGTCTCCACCAGCACCCGGGTCACCGCGCCGGTGCCGTGGCTGCCCTCCAGGATGCGGACCTTGTAGTCGGCCAGCTCGAAGTCGCGCAGCTCCGGGTAGTGCCGGGCCAGCGCCACCCGCAGCGCCTCGTCCAGGGCGTTGACCGGGCCGTTCCCCTCGGCGGTGGCGATCACCCGCTCACCGCGTACCCGGATCTTGACGGTGGCCTCGGAGACCACCGCGCCGTCCTCGCGGTGCTCGACCAGCACCCGGTACGACTCCAGGGCGAACGGCCGGGGCGCGGCCCGGCCGGGCAGTTCGGAGCGGACCAGCAGCTCGAACGAGGCGTCCGCGGCCTCGAACGACCAGCCGCCGGCCTCCAGCTCCTTGACCCGCTTGGTGACCGCGGACACCGCCTCCGGATGGCCGGCCAGGTCCAGCCCCAGCTCACGGCTCTTGAGCTCGATGCTGGCCCGGCCGGCCATCTCGGTCACCAGGATCCGCATGTCGTTGCCCACCACCGACGGGTCCACGTGGTTGTAGAGCAACGGGTCCACCTTGATCGCGCTCGCGTGCAGCCCGGCCTTGTGGGCGAAGGCGGCGGCCCCGACGTAGGCCTGGTGGGTGTCGGGGGCGATGTTGGCGATCTCGGCGATGGCATGCGAGACCCGCACCAGCTGTTCCAGGCAGCCGTCCGGCAGGACGGGCAGCCCGAGCTTGAGCTGGAGGTTGGCGACCACCGCGAAGAGGTCGGCGTTGCCGGGGCGCTCGCCGTACCCGTTGGCGGTGCCCTGGAAATGCCGCACGCCGGCCTCGACCGCGGCGATGGTGTTGGCCACCGCGCAGGCGGTGTCGTTCTGGCAGTGGATGCCGAGCAGTTCCGGAGCCACGCCGGTGCGCGCGGTGACGTCGGCGATGGCGGCGGTGACCTGGGACGGCAGCATCCCACCGTTGGTGTCGCAGAGCACGAACCGCTCGGCACCCGCGGCGAGCGCCGTCTCCAGCACCGCCGCGGTGTACGCCGGGTCGTACCGGTAGCCGTCGAAGAAGTGCTCGCCGTCCACGAAGACCCGCCGGCCCTCCCGCACCAGGTGCGCGACCGTGTCCCGGACCATGGCCAGGTTCTCCTCGGCGGTGGTGCGCAGGGCCCGCTCGACGTGCCGCAGGTCCGCCTTGGCGACCAGCGCCACCGCCGGGGTCTCCGCGTCGAGCAGCCCGCGCACCTGCGGGTCGGCGTCGACCGCCACGCCGGCCTTGCGGGTGGCCCCGAACGCGACCAGGATCGCGTGCTTCAGCTCCAGCTCGGTCCGAGCGCGCCGGAAGAACTCGGTGTCCTTGGGCACCGCGCCCGGCCAGCCGCCCTCGATGAAGCCGACCCCGAGGTCGTCGAGCAGGCGGGCCACCGCCAGCTTGTCGACCACCGAGTAGCTGAGCCCCTCGCGCTGCGCACCGTCGCGCAGCGTCGTGTCGTACACCTGGAAGGTCATGGGAGTCCTCTTCTCGAGCCTTGAGGGGAGCAACAAAAAGACCCCCCGCGGGATGCGGGAGGTCTGCGCGCTCGGCGAGAGGGAAGCCGGCGCGCTAGTTGCCAATAATCAGAACGGAGCTGGTCACGGTCTGTACTCTGCCACCCCGACCCGGCTTTTGGGAGACACAATCCACATGCCGGGACGGTCACGGAGGGTGGTACTACCCGATCGAGGGACGGATCCGCCGCAGAACGCGCCGTTCGTGATCGACTTCACAAGTCATCCGGTCGCCGACATGGGGAAACGAGGCTGCGGAAAAATCTGGAACCGATCCAGTTACCGGCCTCGCGCCGCTGACAACCGCTGCCAAGGAGGACCTGTGCTCACCGTCGGTGACCGCTTCCCCGAATACGAACTCACCGCCTGCGTGTCGTTGGACGCCGACAAGGCGTTCGAGACGATCGACCACAAGTCCCACGAGGGCAAGTGGCGGGTGGTCTTCTTCTGGCCGAAGGACTTCACCTTCATCTGCCCCACCGAGATCGCCGAGTTCGGCCGCCTCAACGGCGAGTTCGCCGACCGGGACGCTCAGGTCCTCGGCGTCTCCGTCGACAACGAGTTCGTCCACTACGCGTGGCGCAAGGACCACCCGGACCTGCGCGAGCTGCCCTTCCCGATGCTCAGCGACATCAAGCGCGAGCTGACCGCCGCCTGCGGCGTGCTCGGCGAGGACGGCGTCGCCCAGCGGGCCACCTTCATCGTCGACCCGAACAACGAGATCCAGTTCGTCATGGTGACCGCCGGCTCGGTCGGCCGGAACGTCTCCGAGGTGCTGCGGGTGCTGGACGCGCTGCAGACCGACGAGCTCTGCCCGTGCAACTGGAACAAGGGCGGCGCCACCCTGGACGCCAACGCGCTGCTCGCTGGCGCCGGGGCCTGACGATGGGCCTGGACGCGGTCAAGGCGGCGCTGCCCGAGTACGCCAAGGACATCAAGCTCAACCTTGGCTCCACCATCGCCACCTCGACACTGAAGCCGGAGCAGGCCTGGGGCACCGCCCTGGCCTGCGCGGTGGCGGCCCGTAACCCGGTGGTGCTCAGGGAGATCGCCGCCGAGGCGGCCGGTCACCTCACACCGGAGGCGGTCGAGGCGGCCAAGGGCGCCGCCACGATCATGGCGATGAACAACATCTACTACCGGGCCAAGCACATGATCGGCGACGAGCAGTACGCGTCGCTGCCGGCCCGGCTGCGGATGCAGATCATCGCCCGACCCGGCGTGGAGAAGGCCGACTTCGAGCTCTGGTGTCTCGCCGTCTCGGCGATCACGGGCTGCGGGGTCTGCCTGGAGTCGCACGAGAAGACCCTGCGTGCCGCCGGGTTCAGCCGCGAGCAGGTGCACGAGGGGCTGCGCATCGCGGCCGTCGTGCACGCCGCCGCGGTGACCCTGGACGCGGAGGCCGCCCTGGCCTGAACGGATCGGTGTAGCGGTCTCCACAACCGGGTACGAAGGGTCCGACAGGGCACATCCCCCGAGAAAGTCGAGAAAGGGAGTGGACGCCATGGAGCGGCTCGACCCTCGAACGACCCACGGGACGCCGGACCCGCTCACCTACGGTGGTGAGGGCGCCTTCGCGGGCGGCATGCCCGCGGGACGCTTCGATCCGTGGAGCTACCGGGACGAGGCCGGGGTGACCGGCATCGACCTGGTCGGCTACAAGGTGGCGGCGATGGACGGCGGAATCGGCAAGGTGGACCGGGCCAGCCACGAGGTGAACTCCAGCTACCTGGTGGTCGACACCGGGCCGTGGATCTTCGGCAAGAAGGTCATGCTGCCGGCCGGCACCATCAACCACGTCGACCACGACGAGCGGAAGGTCTACGTCGACCGGAGCAAGGACCAGATCAAGGCCGCGCCCGAGTACGACGAGAGCACCGACTCCGATCCGGCGTACCGGGACAAGCTCGGCGGGTACTACGACGACACCTACTCGTCGATCCCCCCGGGTACCGCCCGGTAACGGAGGCACCTGCAGCAACGGCCGGTGGGCACCGCCCCACCGGCCGTTGCCATGTCCGAGGCCATCGGAGGCCTGCCTCGACCAGATACCCTCCACAGAGAGCCTGGTATCGGCCTGGACCGTAAGTTACGCTACGCCGATTAGCGGCACGCCCCGATGCACAGGCCTTGGTCCGGCGGGCTTCGGGGCAGGTTACGGGCCCATCCGCAACAGTGCGCACCCCTCTCGGCCAGTGAGGAAGCCAATGAAACGGACAACACCGGGGGCACTCTCCTTACTCACCGCCTGGGCACTGCTGGCCGGCACGCTCATCGCCTCCGCCCCGGTGCACGCCGCTCCACCGCCCACTCCCGCACTGATCAGCGGGGCGGAGCAGGACCTCGGCCACGCGATCAACTCCCGGGTGCTCTCGCAGTACCAGGCGCAGGGCGTCGACCAGCAGGGGCGGCCGCAGGCCTACTGGGTGACCGCCGGCAACAGCGAGGTCACGGCGATGTTCCAGGTCACCGACATCAGGTCGGGGAAGGTCGTCTTCGGCGAACGGCTGCCCTCCGGCACCGGTAGCTGGGCGGTCACCTTCGCCAAGCCACAGCGCGCCGTCTACTTCGGCATGACCGACGGCGCCGTATACACCTGGTCACCCGGAGACACCTCGGTCACCGCACTCGGCGTGCCGTTTCCGGACGAGCAGATATGGCGGATGGCCGCGGCGCCGGACGGCGTGATCTACGGCGGGACGTACCCGAGCGGAAAGCTCTTCTCCTACGATCCGGCGACGAAGCGGTTCACCGACCACGGTCAGATCATCCCGGGCGAAACCTACGGCCAGGCGTTGGCGGTGGACGACCGCTACGTCTACTTCGGCACCAAGCCGAACGCGAAGCTCGCCCGTTTCGATCGGGTCACCGGGGCGGTGCAGCCGATCACGCTGCCCGCCCAGTACGCGGACGAGGAAGCCGTCTACGACCTGACCCTCGCCGGGGGCTACCTGTTCGCCCGACTGGACCACTCCAGCGACCTTCTCGTGTACCGGCTCAGCGACGGCACCGTCGTGAACATCGTCCCCGCGATCTCCGGCCGGATGGTGTCCGAGCCCGATCCGACGGGGCGGTACGTCTACTTCCGGATGGTGGCCGAGGGCGTCGTCCAGTACGACCTCCACACGCACACCTACGCCGCGGTCGGCTGGAAGCCGAACGCGCTGCCGGGGAGTTGGGAGTGGGTCGACCTGGCCGACCCGACGTGGCCCGGACCGACCCTGTCGATGACCTACTACTACGGCCGCATCTATCTGTGGAACCCGCAGACGCGGGCTACTCGGTACATCGGCGAGCAGGACCTGGAGGGCGCCCCCAACCCGATCCAGGCCATGGGGACCGGACCGGACGGATCGGTGTACGTCGGCGGGTTTCTCTCTCCGCCCGGCATGGCACGCTTCGACCCGGCCCACGACGCCATGTCCCTGTTGGCCGGCGCGGGGCAGGTGGAGGGCTTCGGGATCCGCGGCGACCACCTGCTCTACGGCCGCTACCCGGACGGCAACCTGCTGTCCTTCGACACCACCCGGCCGTGGGCGTACGGCTCCAACCCCGCTCCCAGGGCCGTCCTCGGCGACGAGCAGCAACGGGCGCAGGCCTTCGTGGACCTGGGTGAGACAGTGGCCGTCGGCAGCATCCCCCGCGCGGGTCGCCTCGGCGGCGCGCTGAGCTTCTGGACGCCGTCGACCGGTGCCGTGCAGACGTACCGGGACGTCGTGCCGCAGCAGAGCGTGGTGAGCCTGGTCGAGCACGACGGGTTGCTCTACGGCGGCACCTCCATCAACGGCGGGTACGGCATCGAGCCGACCGCCACCGAGGCCGAACTGTTCGTGTTCGATCCGCGGACCCGGCAGGTGGTCAAGCGCGTGGTTCCCGCGCCCGGTGGCTCGGCGTTGAACGCTCTGGTCGTCGACGCGGCCGGCATCATCTGGGGCCTATCCGACGGCACGCTGTTCACCTTCGACCCGGCGACCCGCACGGTGACCAGGTCCGAACAGCTCTTTCCGAAAGAGCCGACGATGTACGGCAACGAGCGAGGTCTGGTCGCCGGCGACGATGGCTTCTTCTACGCATCGGTCTCCGACAGCCTCTGGCGGATCGACCCGACGACCTGGGATGTCGTCGAGCTGGCCAGCGGCCGGGTGGCCTTCCTCACCAAGGGCGGGGACGGCAACCTCTACTACGGCAGGGTGTCCCGTCTGTACCGGTGGAACTTCGCGCTCCCCGCCGTGTGCAGCCGCGTGATCAGCGGCGGGTACGCGGGCCAGCTCGACGTTACGACGGGCACGACCTGCCTGCGGGACGCCACCGTGACCGGACAGGTCTCGGTGGGCGCCAGCGCCGCGCTGGTGGTCCAGGACAGCGCGGTCGACGGGCCGATCCGGGCCGAGCAGGCCGCCCGGGTGGCCGTACGGGACAGTGCGGTGAGCGGGCCGCTCTCCGCCAATGGCACCAGCGGCGAATTCAGCCTGATCAACTCCTCGGTGACCGGGCCCGTCACGGTTGTGCACGGACGGGGGTCGTCCGTACTGGCAGGCAACGTGATCGAGGGCCCGCTGCGCTGCCTCGACAACGAGCCGGCACCACAGGACGACGGTCAGCCGAACACGGTGGCCGGCCCCGCGCAGGGGCAGTGCGTCAATCTCTGACCTCGCGTCGCGCGGCGGCTGGCGCTCGGGAGGCCATCCACAGCGCCAGCCGCGCCCGTTACCGTGTCAGGGGTGGACGTCACTGAGGTCAATCCCAGAAACCCCTTCTCCACCCTGTTCAACTTCCGCGACGTCGGTGGCCTGACCGGCCACGACGGACGGACCGTGCGCCGGGGCCGGCTCTACCGCTCCGACTCGCTGCACCGGATCGACCAGACCGACCAGGCGGCGTTCACCGCCCTCGGCATCCGCACCGTCATCGACCTGCGCCGCCCCGAGGAGGTGGCCCGGGACGGCCGGGTGCCCGCGTACGACGGGCTGACCTACCGGCACATCCACCCGGAGCACCAGAGCTGGGCCGACATCCGGTACGACCCGCAGGAGAGCCTGCCGCGCTGGCTCGCCGACCGCTACGCGGCCCTGGCCGAGACGGGGACGGCAGGCCTGGCCGAGGCGGTCGGTCTGATCGCGGACAGCGCCAACGCGCCGGTGGTGGTGCACTGTGTCGCCGGCAAGGACCGGACCGGGATCGTCTGCGCGCTCACCCTCTCGGTGCTCGGCGTGGCCGACGAGGATATCGCCGCCGACTACGCGCTGAGCACCGAGGCGTCGGCGCGGTTCAGCGCCTGGGTCGCGGCCACCACCCCGGCGGAGGCAGAGCTGCCGCGGCCGTTCCTCGCCTCCCCTGCCGAGGCGATGACCATCTTCCTCACCGAGCTGCGCGCCGGGCACGGCTCGGTGGAGGGCTACCTACGCCACGCCGGCGTGACCGACGCCCAGCTGGCCGCCCTCCGCGCCCATCTCCTCGACTAACCCCCACCCCGCGTCGATCAAGAAGTTCGCGTCTGGTTCTGGTGTCGCGCAGACGCGAACTTCTTGATCAACGACTCGGGCCCGGTGTGCCGGGGCGCGGTCAGAGCACCCGCTGCACCCAGCCGTGCCGGTCGTCAGCGCGGCCGCGCTGGATGTCGGACAGCCGCTGCCGCAGCGCCATCGTGGAGCGACCCGGCTCCCCACCGCCGATGAGGAACTCGCCGTCGGGGAAGCGGACCCCGCCGATCGGGGTGATCACCGCGGCGGTGCCGCAGGCGAAGACCTCGCGCAGCCGGCCGCTGGCCGCGTCCGCCTGCCAGTCGGCGAAGCTGACCGGCCGCTCCTCGACCCGGTGCCCGGACTCGGCGGCCAGGGTGAGGATGGCGTCCCGGGTGATGCCCGGCAGGATGGTGCCGGTCAGCGGCGGGGTGACCAGGGTGTCGTCGTCGTAGACGAAGAACACGTTCATGCCGCCGAGTTCGTCGACGAAGCGCCGCTCCACCGCGTCCAGGAAGACCACCTGGTCGCAGCCCGCCTCGATCGCCTCGGCCTGGGCGGCCAGCGAGGCGGCGTAGTTGCCGCCGCACTTGGCCGCGCCGGTGCCGCCGGGTGCCGCCCGGGTGTAGTCCGGGGAGACCCAGACGGTGACCGGCTTGACCCCACTCGCGAAGTACGCCCCGGCCGGCGAGGCGATCACGCAGTAGAGGTACTCGTTGGCCGGGCGGACGCCGAGGAACACCTCGCTGGCGAACATGAATGGCCGCAGGTAGAGGCTGCTGTCCTCGTCCTCGGGGATCCACTCCCGGTCGATCTCGACCAGCCGCCGCAGCGACTCGACGAAGGTCTCCGTCGACAGCTCGGGCATCGCCAGCCGCCGGGCGGAGTCCGCGAAGCGGAGCGCGTTCGCGTCCGGGCGGAACAGCGTCACCGACCCGTCCGCGCCCCGGTACGCCTTCAGCCCCTCGAAGATCTCCTGCGCGTAGTGCAGGACGGCCGCGGCCGGGTCCATCGGGATCGGCGCCCGCGCCTCCACCCGGGCGTCGTACCAGCCCTTGCCGTCGGCGTACCGGATGGTCACCATGTGGTCGGTGAACACCCGGCCGAACCCGGGGTTCGCCAGCAGGGCGGCCCGGTCGGCGGCGGATACCGGCGCGGGATTCGGACGGATCTCGAAATCGAGCTTGTCACCACCACTCATCGCGCTGACCTCCCTGCGGGTCCACGGCATGCGCTATCGCACGCCGACGTCATTGGTGCCAGAAACTTACCCCGAACGGTCGTTCAGCGGATAGCTCCGGACCGACACATCGAGCGCACCGGATGGCGACCCGGGAGGTCGGGCGGAGCGGGCCCGGGTGCGGGTCTGGCGGCCCGCCTCCGGGCCGCGGTGACGGCCCTGGTCAGGCTACGGCGTAGCCGGCGAGCCGGTCGCCGACCTCCTCGGTGCGCAGCGACGCACCCGGCGTACGGCTGGCCAGCTCGGTGCCGACCGCGGCGGTGACCCGCTCGGCGGCGTCGGCGTGCCCCAGCTGGTCGAGCAGCAGCGCGGCGGAGAGCACCGCGGCGACCGGGTCGGCGACGCCGCGGCCGGCGATGTCCGGCGCGGAGCCGTGCACCGGCTCGAACATCGAGGGGTAGCGCCCCTCAGGGTTGATGCAGCCGCTGGCCGCCAGGCCGATGCCGCCGGTCACGGCCGCGGCGATGTCGGTGAGGATGTCGCCGAACAGGTTGTCGGTGACCACCACGTCGTACCGCTGCGGGTTGGTCACCAGGAACATCGCGGCGGCGTCGACGTGCTGGTATTCGGTGGCCACGTCGGGGTGCTCGGCGGCGACGGCCTCGAAGGTGCGCGCCCACAGCGAGCCGGCGTGGGTCAGCACGTTGGTCTTGTGCACGAGGGTGACCTTCCGGCGCTCCCGGCGGCGGGCCCGGGCAAAGGCGTCGCGGATCACCCGCTCGACGCCGTGCCGGGTGTTGAGGCTCTCCTCGGTGGCCACCTCGGCCGGGGTGTCCCGGTGCAGCGAACCGCCGGCGCCGGCGTAGAGGCCCTCGGTCCCCTCGCGGACCACGACCAGGTCGACCTCGCCGGGCTTGACGGCGGCCAGCGGGCCGGGCACGCCCGGCCAGAGCCGCGCGGGGCGCAGGTTGACGTACTGGTCGAAGGCGAAGCGGAGCTTGAGCAGCAGGCCGCGCTCCAGCACGCCCGGCGGCACGGTGGGGTCGCCGACCGCGCCGAGCAGGATCGCGTCGTGCCCGGCCAGCTCGTCGAGGACCGAGTCGGGCAGCACCTCGCCGGTGCGGTGGTAGCGGGCGGCGCCGAGGTCGTACTCGGTGGCCTCCACCACGCCGGGGAGCACGGCGTCGATGACCTTGCGGGCCTGCCCGACCACCTCGGGTCCGATCCCGTCCCCGGCCACCACCGCGATCCGTGCCACCACGCACTCCTCATCTCGTCGTTCCCCGCAACGGTACGTGGTCGTCCCGGTTCCCGGTACGCGCCTTCCAACATTCGGGATATCCAGATGCTCAGGAGTCTCCCAGGTGGCATTCATGGTGCAGTCATCTCCGCTGCCTAGGGTCGGAGACGTTCGGGTCGGACGGGGCCCGGGACCGGCTTCGCCGCGACGTTGCGGCGTCGTCAGGGAGGGAGCGGATGCGATGCGGATCGACGAGCAGCGACGGGCCCGGTGGGCCGACGAGCAGCCCCGGACCCGGTGGATCGACCAGTCCGCCTTCCGCAGCCGCCGCCCCGACCTGCGCCTCGGCTCGCGCAGCCACCGGTTGGACCGGGCCGGCGGCACCGCGGTCGACCGGATCAGCGTCACACACACCGTGCGCACCTCCACCGCTGAATACTCCCTGCTGTTGAACGCGCCCGAGTGGCTGGGCCGCCGGGGCGTCGGCGAGGCGCTGCGGGACGCGGTCGCCGAACTGCGCGCCGTCGACCTCACATACGGGCCGAACCAGCCGGACAGCCTGGTGTCGAAGCTGCGGCGGGACGAGATCAGCCCCGAGTCGTACCCCCCGCTGGCGGACCTGGTGAACCGCTGCGCCGCGATGCGGGCGGCGACCGACGGCTGGTTCGACGCCTGGGCGGTGCCGGGCGGCTTCGACCCGGGCGGCCTGCTCAACGGCTGGGCGGTGGAGCGGGCCGCGGCCCGGCTGCGCGCCGCCGGCGTCCACGACTACGCCGTGCTCTGCGGCGCCGACCTCACCGTACGCGGACACGCCGCGCACGGCGGCCCGTGGCGGGTGGCCGTGCACCATCCCACGGACGCGCACCAGGCGCCGCTGACGCTGGAGATGACGGCCGGTGCGGTGGGCACCTCCGGGGTGTCCGGGCGCCGGGGGCACGTGGTGGACCCGCACACCGGCGAGCCGGCCGACCAGTTCGTCTCCGCCACGGTGGTGGGACCGGACCTCGCGGTGGCCGACGCCTACGCCACTGCCCTCTACGCCGCCGGCCCGGCCGGGCTGGCCTGGTTCCGCAACGGCTCGGACTACCGGGCGCTCTTCACCCACCGCCGGCGCTGAGCACGGCAACCTTCGGCACCCGCCGCTCGCCCTCGCCGCCACGACCCGGTACGCGATCGGCCCCCACGGTCTCGGCAACGACCGTGGGGGCCGGTCAGCGATGAATGCGCGTGGCTCGCGCAATCGGGGGGTGCGGGACCTGATTGGGCCGGACGACCGACCGCGCCACCCGAAGACGGGCCGGAGTCGCAACTCAGCCAGTGACCGCACCGGTACGCTAGCGAATCGACGTAACTCAACGCAAGAGTCTCCACAGCGGACCGTCGCGCCGGCCCGCGCACACTGGCCTGCGGCGGGGCAGGCGTGACGGCGCGGGCCGGGGATGGCACGCTGTCCGCCGTGAGTTTCGATCTGAGCGTGTGGGCCCTGCCGGCCGGAGCCACGCCCGACGACGTACGGGCCGCGGTGCAGCGGTGCCGCGAAGGGCGGCACGGCGAGCGTCACCCCGACCCGAGGGTGGTCGGTTTCTACCGGGCCATCACGGCCGCCTATCCCGACCGCCCGGCCCGCCCGGGTACGCCCTGGGAGGTCGCCCCGCTGCACGCGGCCGCCGACCACGTGGCGATGAGCCTCTTCGCCACCTGCGAGGACCAGGTGCTGCTCGACATCGAGCGGCTGGCCGGCGAGCACGATCTGATGCTCTACGACGCCCAGGACGGCACGGTCTACCCACCACCCACGCGCGTCACCCGCTGATCCCGCCTGGGTACGACGAGGGGCCCGGCCGTGCGGCCGAGCCCCCGGTTCGTCGTGTGTGGACTACTCGTCGCGCAGGTCGGCCGCGCTGGCCGCGACCGCACCGATCGAGTCGGCGGCCGAGCTCAGCAGGTCCGCGCCGAGCGCCTGGTCGACGGTGAGCGTCATCAGCGTCTCGCCGCCGGCCTCCCGGCGGGCGACCTGCATGGCGGCGATGTTGACGCCGGCCTCGCCGAGCAGGGTGCCGACGGTGCCGACCACGCCGGGCCGGTCGACGTAGCGCAGGAAGACCAGGATGCCCTCCGCGCCGATCTCGACGTCGAAACCGTCCACCTCGGTCAGCTTGAGGACGTCCCGAGCCCCGGCCTGGGTCACCGTGCCCGAGACGCTGACCGTCCGACCGTCCGGCAGCGCGCCGCGTACGGTCACCAGGTTGGCGTGGTCGCTCGTCTCGGCCTGCGTGGTCAGGGCCACCTCGACCCCGCGCTCGGCGGCCAGGTGCGGCGCGTTGACGTAGGTGACCTGCTCCTCCACCACCGAGCTGAACAGCCCCTTGGTGGCGGCGAGCTTGAGCACCGACACGTCGTGGGTGACGATCTCGCCACGCACCTCGACGGTGACGCTGGCGGCCACCCCGCCGGCCACCGCGGTGAAGGCTCGGCCCAGCTTCTCGGCCAGCGGCAGCAGCGGGCGGACGTCCTCGGCGACCACGCCGCCGGCCTGCACGTTCACCGCGTCCGGCACGAACTCGCCCTGCAGCGCCAGCTTCACGCTCTTGGCCACGGCCAGGCCGGCCTTGTCCTGCGCCTCGTGGGTGGAGGCGCCCAGGTGCGGGGTGGCCACCACGTTGTCGAAGGCGAACAGCGGCGAGGAGGTGCAGGGCTCCTTGGCGTACACGTCGATGCCGGCACCGCCGACCCGGCCCTCGGCGATCGCGTCCGCCAGGGCCTGCTCGTCGACCAGGCCGCCCCGGGCGGCGTTGACGATCCGCACGCCCGGCTTAACGATCGCCAGCTCCTTCTCGCCGATCAGGCCCACGGTCTCCGGGGTCTTCGGCAGGTGGATCGAGATGAAGTCGCTCTCCCGCAGCAGCTCCTCCAGCCCGACCAGGCGGACGCCGAGCTGCGCGGCGCGGGCCGGCTGGATGTACGGGTCGTACGCGATCAGCCGGGTGCCGAAAGCGGCGATTCGCTGCGCGAAGAGCACGCCGATGCGGCCGAGGCCGACCACGCCGACGGTCTTGCCCTGGATCTCCACACCGGTGTACTTGGACCGCTTCCACTCGCCGGCCTTGAGCGCGGCGCTGGCGCTGGCGGTGTTGCGCGCCACCGCGAGCAGCAGCGCGACGGCCTGCTCGGCAGCGGAGACGATGTTGGAGGTGGGCGCGTTGACGACCATGACGCCCCGGGCGGTGGCGGCCGGCACCTCGACGTTGTCCAGGCCGACGCCGGCCCGGGCGACCACCTTCAGGCGCGGCGCGGCGGCGATCGCCTCGGCGTCGATCTGGGTGGCGCTGCGTACGATCACCGCGTCGGCCTCGGAGAGCGCGGACAGCAGGGCCGGACGGTCGGTGCCGTCGACGTGGCGCACGTCGAAGTCGTGCGCGAGCACCTCGATGGCGGCAGGGGCGAGTTCTTCGGCGATCAGTACGACAGGATTCATCGGTCCTCGTAGACGCTCGTATGCGGTCGGCCTGGGGCGACGGGCGCCGCGCTGCGCCCGGTGCTGATCTGTGCCAGGGCCGTTCGGTGCCGGCTACGCACCTATCAGCGATCGTAGGACGCACCCCGGCCGGCATGTTCCGGAGTGCGGGGTGAGTGCCCTCACACAGGCTTGTCGTGCGCGAGGCGCGCGCGGCCCGGGGCCCGACGCCGGGGAGAGCGTCGGGCCCCGGGCCGCGTTCTCAGCGGCCTGACCCGGGGTCAGGCGGTCTCGGTGATGGGCCGGTCGACCCAGCTCATCATGGCGCGCAGCTTCTGCCCGGTCTCCTCGATCGGGTGCGCCGCGCCCTCGGCCCGCCACTTGCTGAAGTTGGGCCGGCCGGCCTCGTCCTCGGCCACCCACTCGCGGGCGAACTCGCCGGACTGGATCTCGCCGAGGATCTTGCGCATCTCCTCCTTGGCCCGGGAGTCGATGACCCGGGGGCCGCGGGAGAGATCGCCGTACTCGGCGGTGTCCGAGATGCTGTAGCGCATCCGGGCGATGCCGCCCTCGTACATCAGGTCGACGATGAGCTTCAGCTCGTGCAGGCACTCGAAGTAGGCCACCTCGGGGGCGTACCCGGCCTCGGTGAGCACCTCGAAGCCGGTCTGCACCAGCGCCGCGGCGCCGCCGCAGAGCACCGCCTGCTCGCCGAACAGGTCGGTCTCCGTCTCCTCGGTGAAGGTGGTCTTGATCGCGCCGGCCCGGGTGCCGCCGATCGCCTTGGCGTACGCCAGCGCCAGGCCGAACGCGTTGCCGCTGGCGTCCTGCTCGACGGCGACCAGGCAGGGCACGCCCTTGCCGTCGACGTACTGGCGGCGGACCAGGTGACCCGGGCCCTTCGGGGCGACCATCGCCACGTCCACGTCGGCCGGGGGCTTGATCAGGCCGTAGCGGATGTTGAAGCCGTGGCCGAAGAAGAGCGCCTTGCCCGGGGCCAGGTTGGGCGCGATGGACTCGGCGTACAGGCCGCGCTGGGCGGTGTCCGGCGCCAGGATCATGATCACGTCGGCCTCGGCCGCCGCCTCGGCCGGCGTGAGCACGCGCAGGCCCTGCTCCTCGGCCTTGGGCCGGCTCTTCGAGCCGGCGGGCAGGCCGATCACCACGTCGACGCCGGAGTCGCGCAGCGACAGCGCGTGGGCGTGGCCCTGGCTGCCGTAACCGATCACGGCGACCTTGCGGCCCTGGATCAGACCCAGGTCGGCGTCGTCGTCGTAGTACACCTCAACGCTCATTGACTTCCCTTTCCTACGGCGGTGCCCGGCGGCCCGTCGTGAATCTGTGCGGTGCGGGTCCGGGCGGCGCGGACCCCGCGCCGCCCGGGTGGTGGTCAGGCGGCGCGCAGCGCGGGCCCGGCGGTGATGGAGCGCGAGCCGCGCCCGATCGCCACCGTGCCGGACTGCACCATCTCCTTGATGCCGAAGGGTTCGAGGTCGCGCAGCAGCGCGTCGAGCTTGTCCGGGGTGCCGGTCGCCTCGATGGTCAGCGTGTCCGGGGCGACGTCGACCACCCGCGCCCGGAACAGGCTCACCGTCTCGAGCACCTGGCCGCGGGCGTTGCGGTCGGCGCGGACCTTGACCAGCAGCAGCTCCCGGGCCACCGAGACCTGCGGGTCCAGCTCAACGATCTTGAGTACGTTGACCAGCTTGTTGAGCTGCTTGGTCACCTGCTCCAGCGGAGAGGACTCGGCGTTGACCACGATGGTGATCCGGGAGACGTCCGGATTCTCGGTCTCCCCCACGGCGAGGCTGTCGATGTTGAAGCCGCGCCGGGAGAACAGGCCGGAGACCCGGGCCAGGACACCCGGCTTGTTCTCCACCAGGACGGACAGCGTGTGCATCGTCATGACTACATCTCGTCCTCGTCGAAGGCGGGGCGGACGCCCCGGGCGAACATGATCTCGTCGTTGCTGGTGCCGGCGGCGACCATCGGCCAGACCATGGCGTCCTTGCCGACCACGAAGTCGATGACCACCGGCGCGTCGTTGATCGCCATGGCCGCCTCGATGACCTTGTCCACGTCGGCGGCGCTCTCGCAGCGCAGGCCGACGCAGCCGAGCGCCTCGGCGAGCTTGACGAAGTCCGGGATGCGGTGCTTGTGGGTGCCCAGCTCGGTGTTGGAGTAGCGCTCCCCGTAGAACAGGGTCTGCCACTGCCGGACCATGCCCAGGTTGCCGTTGTTGATCACGGCCACCTTGATCGGGATGCCCTCCAGCGCGCAGGTGGCCAGCTCCTGGTTGGTCATCTGGAAGCAGCCGTCGCCGTCCACCGCCCAGACCGTGGTGTCCGGCCTGCCGACCTTGGCGCCCATCGCCGCCGGGACGGCGTATCCCATGGTGCCGGCGCCGCCGGAGTTGAGCCAGGTGTACGGCTTCTCGTACGAGATGAACTGGCTGGCCCACATCTGGTGCTGGCCGACGCCTGCCACGTAGACGGTGTCCGGGCCGGCGATCTCGCCCAGCCGCTTGATCACGTACTGCGGGGAGAGCGTCCCGTCGCCCGGCTCCTCGTATCCCAGCGGGTAGCGCCGGCGCAGGTCGTCGAGCTGGTGCCACCAGTCGCCGAGGTCGGCCGCCGGCCGGCCCGCCTGCTCGGTGGTGACCGCGGCGATCAGCTCGTCGATCACGTGCCGGGCGTCGCCGACGATCGGCACGTCCGCGTGCCGGTTCTTGCCGATCTCGGCCGGGTCGATGTCGGCGTGCACCACGGCGGCGTCCGGCGCGAACGAGTCCAGCCGGCCGGTCACCCGGTCATCGAAGCGGGCCCCGAGCGCCACGATCAGGTCGGCCTTCTGCAGGCCGTAGACCGCCGCGACGGTGCCGTGCATGCCGGGCATGCCCAGGTGCTGCCGGTGCGAGTCGGGGAACGCGCCGAGCGCCATCAGGGTGGTGACCACCGGGATGCCGGTCAGCTCGGCCAGCCGGCGCAGCCCCTCGGTGGCGCCGGCCTTGAGCACGCCGCCGCCGACGTACAGCACCGGGCGGCGGGCGCTGGTCATCAGCCGGGCCGCCTCGCGGATCTGCTTGCCGTGCGGGTGCAGGGTGGGTCGGTAGCCGGGCAGGTCGAGGGTGGGCGGCCAGGAGAAGGTGGTCGGCGCCTGGAGGACGTCCTTGGGGATGTCTACCAGGACCGGGCCGGGCCGGCCGGTCGCGGCCAGGTGGAACGCCTCGGCCAGCACCTGCGGAATCTCGTCGGCGGTCTGCACCAGGAAGTTGTGCTTGGTGATCGGCAGCGTGATGCCCTGGATGTCCGCCTCCTGGAAGGCGTCCGTGCCGATCGCCGGCCGGGCGACCTGGCCGGTGATCGCCACCATCGGCACCGAGTCCATGTACGCGTCGGCGATCGGGGTGACCAGGTTGGTCGCGCCCGGGCCGGAGGTCGCCATGCAGACACCGACCTTGCCGGTCGCCTGGGCGTATCCGGTGGCGGCGTGACCGGCGCCCTGCTCGTGTCGGACCAGGATGTGCCGGACCGTGGAGTCGTAGAGCGGGTCGTACGCCGGCAGGATGGCGCCGCCCGGAATGCCGAAGACGACGTCGACGCCGAGCGCCTCGAGCGACCGCACCAGCGATCCGGCGCCGGAGACCTGCGCCGGGGCGGGCTGCCGTACGGCCGGGGCGGAGCCGTTGCGGGGGGTGGAGGCGTGGTCGGCGTCACCGGCCGGCTCGGTGGCCGGTCGGGCTCGCCGGACGGAGTGGGCGAGGGTCTCGGGCGTGGGTCTCGTCATGGCGGTTCAAGCCTTCGGCTGGAGTGGGTGATGCGCTTCTCAGAATGGGACGCGGGCGTCCCGCTGATGGTCCGACGGCAACAAAAACGGCCCACGTGCAGATGCACGGGGCCAGCGCACTCTCGGTCAGGGAGAGTGCGCTCAGGTAAGTACTCGCAGCGACCAGTTCGACGACATGTGGCTAAGCCTGACGCATCTCACGCGATGAGTCAACTGATCCCACATTTTGGTTAACGGACCTCGGCGTGTCGGGCCTCGACGCACCCTCGGCAGCCGGTGCGACCTGCGCAGATCCCTCGTTCGAGGGACGTGGGGCGGGAACCGACGCGGGTGGATCCGACCGGAGTCGGGGCAGCAGCGGGGAGGGGTTGGGACGGGCCGGCGCGGGCGACGTGGCCGGCGGCACCGAGGTGGGTCGGGCGCCGGGCGAGGTGGCCGCCTCCAGCATCGCCTCCAGGTGCTCGGCCGGCACCCCCCAGCCGAAGAGCGCGCCCTGCCCGAACCGGCAGCCGGCGGCGACCACCGCGGCCAGTTCCGTGCGGTTGGTCACGCCCTCGGCGATCACCTCCATGCCGAGCTGGTGCCCTAGGCGCATGACGATGTCCACCATCGGGGCGAACGCTGGCCCGTCCCGGCCGACCGGCCGGACCGGCTCGTGCTCGGCGACCAGGCTGTGGTCGATCTTGAGGATGTCGATCGGGAGCCGGCGCAGCTGGCCCAGGGAGGAGTAGCCGGCGCCGAAGTCGTCGAGCGCGATCCGTACGCCGGTGAGCCGCAGCGCGGCCAGCCGGCGGATCAGCTCGTCAAGGTCGGTGGCGACCGCGTGCTCGGTGACCTCCAGCACCAGCCGCTGCGGCGGTACGTGGTGGGCGCGCAGCGCGTCGGCGACCTGGACCACGTACTCCGGAGCGTGCAGCTCACGCGGCGACACGTTGACCGAGACCCACACGTCGTGCCCGTCGGCCAGCCACCGGGAGAGCTGGTAGCACGCCTGGTGCAGCACCCAGGCGCCCAGCTTCGAGATCATCCCGCACTCCTCGGCCAGCGGGATGAACTCGTCCGGGCGGACGTTGCCCAGCTCGGGGTGGTGCCAGCGGAGCAGCGCCTCGGCGCCCACCGGACGCACCGACGGCAGCGAGGCCACCGGCTGGAACGCCAACCGCAGCTCGTCGCGCTCGATCGCGCCGCGCAGCTCGTGCTCCAGCATGGTGCGCCGGCGCAGCAGCTGGTCGTAGGTGGCGTCGTAGCGCTCGACCCGGTTCTTGCCCCGCTGCTTGGCGTAGCGCAGCGCCAGGTCGGCGTTGCGCAGCAGCAGCTCGACGTCGGTCTCCCCACTGCCGCGGGCCACGCCGATGCTGACCGACAGGAAGACCGGCCCATCCGCCTCCTCGTACGGGCGGCCGAGCACCCCGAGCAGTCGTTCGGCGACCGGCCCGGCGTCGCTCGCGCCGTGCATCAGCACCGCGAACTCGTCGCCGCCGAGCCGGGCGGCCAGGTCGCCCGGGCGCAGGTTGCCGCGCAGCCGCCGACCGACCTCGGCCAGCACGGCGTCGCCGACGTCGTGCCCACGCATGTCGTTGACGTTCTTGAAGCCGTCCAGGTCTAGGCCGAGCAGCACGCAGGGGACCCGGGCCTCGGTGCAGCGGTGCAGCGCCCGCAGCAGGCCGCGCCGGTTGGCCAGGCCGGTGAGCGGGTCGGTGTGCGCCAGCTCACGGAAGTGGGCCTCCCGCTCGGCCAGCCGGCCGGCGTAGTTGCGCACGTCGTTGAGGGCGAGATATTGCCGGGTCACCAGGGCGAAGCCCTCGACGCTGCCGGCGACGATGCCGAACGCGTCGAACCCGCCGCCCTGGACCAGGTGGTACATGGCCGAGGCGGCCATCGCGAACATCGGCACGAAGGCGTACTCGCCGTCTCGGCGGATCAGGTCGACGTTCACCTGCCCAGGCAGGTCGACCCGGTGCACGGCCAGGGCGATGGCCAGCAGGCCCGCGGCCAGCACCGCGGCGCCGGTGTGCGCCATCACCGGGCCGCCCTGGCAGAGCCCGGCGGAGAGGCCCAGCCCGCCGCCGGTCATCCCGGCCAGCCCGGCGCCGAGCAGCGCGAGCCGGCCGCGCGGCGGCGCGGCCCGCAGCACCACGATGAGGGTCAGCCCGGCGGTGAGCGCCGCGCTCGCCGTGGCCAGCACGATGGGTACGCAGGCCACCGGGGTGGCCGTGCCGAGCAGCCGGGTCGGCGCGCTGAACAGCACCCAGCCGACGAACCAGAGCGCGGTCGCCATGATCAGGCCGTCGAGCAGCAGCCGGGCGGTCGCGGCGCGGGTGGCGGCGCCGGGCAGCCGGAGCAGCGCGGCGCCGAGGGTGAGCGCGCTGAGCGTGGTGCCCACCGAGACCAGGGTCGCCCAGCCGGTGCGCTGTCCCTGCTCGTGGGCCCAGTGCGGGGTCGCGACCAGCGCGGCGGCCACGCCGACGAAGAGGGTGAGCAGGGCGATGCCGGCGGCCGCGGCGAGCAGCAGGTGGGCCTGCCGGTGGGGCCCGACCCGGCGGCGGGCCGACCCGGCGAGCAGCGCGGTGCCGGCGGCGGCGGCGAGCCCGCTCAGCGCCGCGACGGTGACCATCCCCGGGGACGACTGCACGACCTCAACTGTGCCGGATGTGAGCACCCCGTGGGGCACTGGGTGTGCATCTGTTGGGACACGGCGCGCGCGGCCCGGGGGTGCCGCGGCGGCGGTGTCAGACTGGTAGTCATGCCTGAACTGCGGTCGAGGACCTCCACCCACGGTCGGACGATGGCCGGCGCCCGGGCCCTGTGGCGGGCCACCGGGATGACCGACGACGACTTCGGCAAGCCGATCGTCGCCATCGCCAACAGTTTCACCCAGTTCGTCCCCGGTCACGTACACCTCAAGGACCTCGGCGGCCTGGTCGCCGACGCGGTGGCCGAGGCCGGCGGGGTGGGCCGGGAGTTCAACACCATCGCCGTGGACGACGGCATCGCCATGGGCCACGGCGGCATGCTCTACTCGCTGCCCAGCCGGGAGTTGATCGCCGACGCGGTGGAGTACATGGTCAACGCGCACTGCGCGGACGCCCTGGTCTGCATCTCCAACTGCGACAAGATCACGCCAGGCATGCTGCTGGCCGCGCTGCGGCTCAACATCCCGACCGTCTTCGTCTCCGGCGGCCCGATGGAGGCCGGCAAGACGGTGGCGATCGAGGGGGTGGTCCACTCCAAGATCGACCTCATCGACGCGATGATCGCCGCGTCCAACGAGTCGGTCACCGAGGACCAGCTCGGCCAGATCGAGCGGTCGGCCTGCCCGACCTGCGGCTCCTGCTCCGGCATGTTCACCGCCAACTCGATGAACTGCCTCACCGAGGCGATCGGCCTGGCGCTGCCCGGCAACGGGTCGACCCTGGCCACCCACGCCGCGCGCCGGTCGCTGTTCGTCGAGGCCGGCCGCACGGTGGTGGACATCGCCAAGCGCTGGTACGACCAGGACGACGCTTCGGTGCTGCCCCGGTCGATCGCCAACCGGGCCGCCTTCGAGAACGCCGTCGCGCTCGACGTGGCCATGGGCGGCTCGACCAACACCGTGCTGCACCTGCTCGCCGCCGCCCGCGAGGCGGAGCTGGACTTCAGTGTGGCCGACATCGACGCCATCTCCCGCCGGGTGCCCTGCCTGGCGAAGGTCGCACCGAACTCGCCGCAGTACCACATGGAGGACGTGCACCGGGCCGGCGGCATCCCGGCCATCCTCGGCGAGCTGGACCGGGCCGGCCTGCTCCACCGGGAGGTGCACGCGGTGCACTCCCCCAGCCTCGAGCAGTGGCTGGCCGACTGGGACGTGCGGGGCGGCTCGGCCACCCCCGCGGCGGTCGAGCTGTTCCACGCCGCCCCCGGCGGGGTGCGTACCACCGAGCCGTTTTCCACCACCAACCGCTGGTCGTCGCTGGACACCGACGCGGCCGGCGGCTGCGTGCGGGACCGGGAGCACGCGTACAGCGCCGATGGCGGGCTGGCCATCCTGCACGGCAACCTGGCGCCGGACGGCTGCGTGGTGAAGACCGCCGGGGTGCCCGAGGAGTGCCTGACCTTCCGCGGACCGGCCCGGGTCTTCGAGAGCCAGGAGGCCGCCGTCGAGGGCATCCTCAACAAGTCGGTCGCCGCCGGGGACGTGGTGGTGATCCGGTACGAGGGCCCCAAGGGCGGCCCGGGCATGCAGGAGATGCTCTACCCCACCTCGTTCCTCAAGGGCCGTGGGCTGGGCCGCTCCTGCGCGCTGCTCACCGACGGGCGGTTCTCCGGCGGCACCTCCGGCCTGTCAATCGGCCACGTCTCACCCGAGGCGGCCTCCGGTGGGCTGATCGCGTTGGTGCGGGAGGGCGACGAGATCGTCATCGACATCCCGGCCCGGTCGATCCAGCTCAACGTGCCCGACGACGTGCTCCAGGCCCGCCGGGTCGCCGAGGAGAAGCGGGACCGCCCGTACACCCCGGCCGACCGGCAGCGGCCGGTGTCCGCGGCGCTGCGCGCGTACGCCTCGATGGCCACCTCGGCCAGCGACGGCGCCTACCGCCGCGTGCCGGAGTGAACGGAGGGCCCCTGTCAGCGCCTGTCGCGTTACAGGGGCCCCTTCCGCACGCCCTTTCCCGGTAGGGTCGCGCGTCGTGGAGACGACCATGAGCTACGCGCGACGGATCCGGCCGGTCATCGGACCGGGTGTACGTGGGTGCCCGCTGGGCGGCCCGGGCTCGGATGGAGGCGTTCTACGCGGAGCGGGGCGCGGACCTCGGCGCGGAGAACAGCTTCTACTCCGGGTTGCTGGCCCGGCCGATGCCGGCCGACGCCCTCGCCGACGGGCTGGTCTACAGCTCCGGCAGCATGGACGCCGAGCTGGCCCAGGGTGTGCTGAAGGTGGACGCCGAGGGCACCTGGCACCTCACCGAGCTGGGCCGGGAGCTGGCGCTGTACGCGCAGCGGGCGACCGCCGAGGCCGCCGAGGAGCTGTGGTCCTCCGGGCCGCCGATGCTGCCCGGCCTGGCCTCGGTGCCCCGGCTGGCCGAGCTGGTCGGCCGGGTGCTGGCGCACGGGCTGGCCACCGGCGGGCCGGCGTTCCGCGCCATGACCCCGCCGTACGAGCCGGACGACGCCTCGCCGGCGCTGCTGCTCACCACCCGGCTGGGCTCGCTGCGCCACCACCGGGCTGACGCGCACCGGGCGGCGTGGCGGGCCGCGGGGCTGACCGCCGAGCAGATCAAGGCGCTGCCCGACGGCCCCGAGCGGCAGGCGATCGAGGCCGAGACCGACCGCCGCGACGCGCCCGCGTACGCGGTGCTCACCGAGGACGAGCGGGGGGAACTGCTCGCCGGCCTGGGCGCGCTGCCGAGTTAAGGACGAGCCGCCGGCGCGAGGGCGACCGCGCGGGCGTGCCGGATGGCGGCCGGGGTGTCCGGGAAGACCAGGCCCGCGCGGCGCAGCTCGTCGGCCACGCCCAGGGCATCCAGGACCTGGTCGTGGCCCGGGGTGATGCCGGAGAGCAGCACCACGATCCCGCGTGCCCGGAGCCGATCGATGGCGTCGCCGAGCACCTGCGCGCCGGTGGCGTCCATGGTGGACACCCGGGACATCCGCAGGATGACCACCCGCACGTCGGCGACGTCGGAGAGTTCGAGCAGGAACGTGTGCGCGGCGGCGAAGAAGAGCGGCCCGTCCAGCCGGTAGGCCACGATGTGCTCGGCCAGCAGGGCGTGTTCCTCGGCGCTGTGCTCGCTCGGGTCGAGCGGGACCTGCTCCAGCCGGGCGCTGCGCGCCACCGCACGCAGGGCGATCACGACCGCCACGGCGAGGCCCACCGCCACCGCGGTGACCAGGTCCCAGATCACGGTGACGGCGAATGTCAGTACGAGCACCAAGGCGTCGCCGCGGGTGGCCCGGGCGATCGCCCGGAGCGAGCCGGCCTCGACCATCCGGACGGTGGTGGCCAGCAGCACGCCGGCCAGGGCGGCCAGCGGGATCCGACCGACCAGCGGGGCGGCGGCCAGCACGATCGCCGCGAGGGCGACCGCGTGGGTCAGCGCCGCCAGCTTGGAGGCCGCACCGGCGCGGACGTTCACCGCGGTCCGGGCGATGGCGGCGGTGGCCGGGATGCCGCCGAACAGCGGCGACGCCAGATTGGCCAGGCCCTGCCCGAAGAGTTCCCGGTCCGGGTCGTGCCGCTGGCCGACGGTCATCCCGTCGGCGACGGTGGCCGAGAGCAGGCTCTCCAGCGCGGCGAGCGCGGCGACCGCGAGTGCGCTGGGCAGCAGCACACCGATCGCGCCGAGGTCGAGGAAGTCCAGCGAGGGCGCGGGCAGGTGCTGCGGCAGGGTGCCGATCCGGACCAGGTCGACCGGGGCGAACTCGGCGAGGACCGTCGCCGCGCCGACCCCGAGCAGCGAGAACGGTAGCCCGGGCCGCCACCGCGAGCCGAGCAGCATGAGCGCCGCGACGCCGAGGGCCACGGCCACGGCCGCCGGACGGGGGTGTGTGACGAACCGGGCGACGGCGTCCGCGGCCACCGCCCAGACCTTGTCGCCGTGGGCGTCGGTGATCCCGAGCGCGGCGGGCACCTGCTGGAGCGCGATGACCACGGCGATGCCGGCGGTGAAGCCCTCGATCACCGGGGTCGGCAGGTAGCGGACGTACCGACCGAGCCGGGCGAGGGCGAGGGCGATCAGCACGAGCCCGGCCATCGCGCCGACCATGAGCACCCCGGCGGCGCCGAAGCGCTGCACCACCGGCACCAGCACGACGGTCATCGCGCCGGTGGGGCCGGAGACCTGGAGGTTGGACCCGCCGAACACGGCGGCCACCGCCCCGGCGACCACCGCGGTGACCAGCCCGGCCTGCGCGCCCAGGCCGGAGGTGACACCGAACGCGAGGGCCAGCGGCAGCGCCACCACGGCGACGGTCAGCCCGGCGAGCAGGTCGCGGCGGGGTGAGCGGCGTACGGCCGCCCAGTCGGCCCGGCCGGGCAGCAGCCCGAGCAGCTGGGCCGCGACCCGGCGGGCGGCCCGCCGCACGCCGGGGCCGGCGTCACCGGCGGCCGCGGTGGTGTCCGGGCCCAGTGCCGCCCCGTTCACCGGTCGTTCGCAGAGGCGCGCAGCTCGTCGAGGAGGGCGTCCCGGTCGGTGAGGACCGCGCCGAGGATCCGCCGACCGGCAGCCAGCAGGTCGGCCACGTCGGGAGTGCTGAGGGAGTACATGACCAGCGGCCCGTCCCGGTAGGAGGTGACCATGCCGGCCCGGCGCAGCACGGCGAGTTGCTGGGAGAGGTTGGACGCCTCGACGTCGATGGCCGCGAGCAGGTGACGGACCGGCTTCGGCCCGTCCTGGAGCAGTTCGAGCACCCGGATGCGGACCGGATGCCCGAGGGTGCGGAACAGTTCCGCCTTCGCCTGGTACAGCGGCACCGACATGAAGATCCTCCCCACAAGCCCTGAAGACTTTAGCACTTGCAGAAATCTTCAACGCGCCGCCGCCGCAACATCATCAGCAGCAGCGCACTTCGCGAACCGAGCGATCAGCGGGGGGCGGAGGGGAACTCCTCGAACCACGCCTCCACGCGCTCGGCGGTGGCCGGGCGGGCGAGGACGAAGCCCTGCCCGTAGCGGCAACCGGCGCGGCGGGCCCCGGCCACCTGAGCCTCGGACTCCAGCCCTTCGACCACCACCTCCAGGCCCAGCCGGGCGCTCAGGCTGGCCACCACGTCGATCAGCGGGCGCTGCCCGTCGGCGGCCGGACCGACCAGGTGCGGGCCGACCTTGAGCAGGTCGAGCGGCAGCCGACGGAGCTGGGTGAGGGAGGCGTGCTCGGCCCGGAAGTCGTCCAGCGCGGTCCGCACCCCGAGAGAGCGCAGGCCGGCGAGCCGGGCCACCACGGTGGACAGCTCCGCGCCGACCGCGGGCTCGGCCACCTCCACCACGAGGCGCTCCGGCGGCACGCCGTACGCGGCCAGGGCGGTCGCGGCGCGGGCCACGATGTCCGGCGCGGCGAGTTCGCGGGGTGTGACGTTCACCGCCATCCACAGCTCCCGACCCCCGTCCGACCAGGCGGCGAGTTGCCGGCTGGCCCGGTCGAGCACCCACCGCCCCACCTCGCCGACCAGGTCCAGATCCGCCGCGACGGGCAGCAGCTCGTCCGGCAGGACAGTGCCCAGCACCGGGCTGCGCCAGCGCAGCAGTGCCTCGGTGCCCACCGGTTGCCGGTCGGCCAGGGCCAGCACCGGCTGGAAGACCAGGTCCAGCTCGCCCCGAGCGACCGCGCCGGGCAGCTCCCGTTCCAGGTCCAGCCGGCGGACCAGCTGCTCCTCGAGGTACGCGTCGTACCACTCGACCCGGTCGCGGCCGAGCTGCACCGCGCGTCGCCGGGCCAGGTCGGCCTGGCGCAGCACGTCCTCCGGGTCACCGCCGGTGGTCTCGGCCAGCCCGACGCTGACCTGGATCCGGATCGCCTGCGGGTAGGGCTCGACCAACGCGGCCAGCAGCCGGGTGCCCAGCGCGTACGCGAGCACCGGCCCGACGTCGGTCAGCACGGCGAACTCGTGGTCGGCGAGGCGGGCCACCAGGTCACCACGGCCGCAACCGGCCCGGATCCGGCGGGCGACCTCGACCAGCACCGGCAGGTCCACGGCGCCGCCGTCGACCGCCCTGTGCAGGTCGACCACGAGCAGCGCGCCGCCCTTGCTCCCGGCGAGCCCGCGCAGCAGCCCGGCCCGGTCGACCGGGCCGACGGCGGGTGTCGCGACGGCCGGCTGATCGTCGCCGACGAGGTCGCGCAGCCGCGCCTCGCGGGCGGCCAGCCGGGCGACGCGCCGTCGCTGGTCGGCGGCGGCGAGCAGTTCCCGGAGCACCATCGGCGGGATGACCGCCAGCCCCAGGGCGATCGCGGTGCCGGTGAACTCGCCGACCGTCCACAGGTGATGGCCGGCGGCGAGGGCCGCGATGCCGGCCGGCGCGGTCAGCTCCGGCCAGGCGACCGGGAGTCCGCCCGGTCGGGGCCGCTCCCCGGCGGCGCTGCGCCGGGCACCGCCGGCGGTGAGCAGCGCGCCGACCGGCAGCAGGGGTGCGACCGCCAGGACGGCCCGGTCCGGTGCATGGTAGGCGAGCAGCACCACCAGGAGGGCCAATCCGGCGAGGGTGGCCGCCGCTCCGGCGAGGCAGCGTGCCGCGCCCGGGCGGCGGCGCCACTCCGCCAGCGCGGCCACCAGCAGCACCGCCAGCCCGGTCGCGCCGGCGACGCTCGCGGTACGCGCCACCGAGGGCACCTCCCCGGGCGGCAGCAGCACCCAGCCCGCGAAGACCAGGCTGACGCCGAGTCCGACGACGTCGGCGGCCCGCCGGAGCCGCTCGGCGTGGGAGAGCCGGGAGCGGCCGGGGAGCCGGAGCAGGGCCATGGCGTACAGCGGGGCGGTGACGGCGAGGCCGGCCAGCGCGACCGGCAACCGGTGTGCCGCGTCGGTGAGCGGCAGCACGGCGACGGTCAGCCCGGCGGCCAGCACGGCGGCGTTCAGGGTCGCGGCGACCCGGCGGGACAGTGCGACGCGCCGAGCCTGCCGCCCGGGTGGCGCCCCGGCGGGGCGGGCCGGATCGGGGGACACCGGGCGGTCCGGTCCGGCCGGTGCGGGCGGCGTACCGGCCAGCCGGGCGAGCCGGACGCAGGCCAGCGTGCAGCCGCCGGCGACGGCGAGCGCCACGCCGGACAGGGCCGGGACGAGGCCGGTGGCTCCGGCGAGGACGAACAACGCGCCGGCGAGTGACACGACGAGGTCGGCGAGCGCTGGTCGGCGGTGACCAGCGGCGGGGCGGGTGACGGGCACGGCGGACGCCTTCGTGAGGGGGCACGGGGCGGTGCGGTTGCGGACGTGCGGGGTCAGCGGTGGGCGGTGGCGGCGGGCGTGGTCGAGGCCGGACGGGACCGGCTCGGCCACGCCGAAAAACGATCCCGGGCACGGCTGGTTACGCCGCTCTGCACGTGACGCGGCTCACATTGATGGCGGGTTGCCACCGGCGCTCCGCCCGGTCGGCAGCGGCCCGGCCAGGGGTGCGATCATCGGAGGGTGAGCCGCGCCGACGCCATCCGTTTCCGCCACAACCAGGCGATCCTGGTCGCCGCGATCGTCGCGTTCCTCGGCGCGCTGCCCCTGGCCACCGCCCGCTGGTGGCTGTTCTGGGTGCTGCTGATCCCGCTGGCGGTCGCGCTCTGGGCCTGGCGGGCCGGCACCGACGCGGACTCCCGCGAGCTGCGGCTGCGTGCCCTCGCCGGGCAGCGGCGGATCCCCTGGGAGCGGGTCGCCGAGCTGACCGCCGACGCGCGGGGCCGGGGGGTCGTCCGGCTCGACGACGGCGAGCTGCTGGTGCTCCCCGCGGTACGCGCCAACGACCTGCCCCGGCTGATCTCCGCCACCGGCCAGGAGCTGTCCGACACGACCGACGGCACGCCCACCGGGGGCTCCACCACGAACGGCTGAGCCCGGCACGGGCGGGCGCGGCCAAAAGGCCGGCCTGAGCCGGCCCGGTCAGTAGCCGTCCACCACCCGGTTCACCAGCGGCTCTCCGGCCACGAAGCGCCGCACCTGCTCCCCGACCAGCCGGTACGCGCGCGGCAGCAGGCCGCGTACCGAGCCGGCGACGTGCGGGGTGAGCAGGACGTTGGGCAGCTCCCACAGGGGATGGTCGGCGGGCAGCGGCTCGGGATCGGTGACGTCCAGCGCGGCCCGCAGCCGGCCCGAGGCCAGCTCGGCGACCAGCGCCGACGTCCGGGCCACCGGGCCGCGGGCCGCGTTGACCAGCAGCGCGCCGTCCGGCATCGCGGCGAGGAACTTCTCGTCGACCAGTCCCCGGGTCTGCTCGGTCAGCGGCAGCAGCAGGACCACCACGTCCGCCTCGGGCAGCAGGGCGGGCAGCTCGTCCACCCCGTGCACCCCCTCGGCCGGGCGTGGGGTGCGGGCCACCAGGGTGAAGGTCACCTCGAACGGGGCCAGCCGGGCCTGCACGGCGGCCCCGATCGACCCCGCGCCGACGATCAGCACCCGCTTGCCGGCCAGCTCGTCGGTGGGGGCCACCTCGTCGTACGCCCACTCCCGGCGGGCCTGCGCCCGGGCCATCGGGCCGAAACCGCGCAGCACGGACAGGATCGCGGTGACCACCCACTCGGCGGTGCCGGTGTCGTGCACGCCGCGGGCGTCACAGAGCGTCACCCCGTCGGGGAGCCGCCCCACCCAGGCGTCCGCCCCGGCGGAGAGCAGCTGCACCACCGCCAGATCGGGCAGCGAGGCCAGCAGCGGGGTGGCAGCCGGACCGGCGGAGAGGAACGGCGGCACCCAGAACCGCACGCCGGCCGGGGACGACGGGAGCCGGGCGGGGTCCTCCAGCAGCTCCACGGTGACGCCCGGAGGCAGCTCACCGAGGAGGGCGGGACCGGCCCGGTGCGGGATCCATACCTTCACGACCGCCGACGATAGTCGCCGACGGGTGCGGCCCCTGCTCGCGGTGGCCGTTCCGGTGGCCTCGACCCGGCTACTCTGGGTCGGGTGAGCGCGCCTCCCCCGTACCCTCGCACCGGTCGTCGCCGCCGGGCGACCCTGGCCGCCTCCTGCGCGGCGCTGCTGCTGGGCACCGCCGGCTGCGCCTTCGGCGAGCCGGATCCCGACCCGGCCGGCCAGCCGCCCAACCTTCCGACCCCGTCGGCGACCGCGAATCCCGGCGGCGCCGGTCAGCAGGTGGTCGCCACGGTGCTGGCCAAGGGCCTGGCGGTGCCGTGGGCAATCGCGTTCCTGCCCGACGGCGGCGCGCTGGTGACCGAGCGGGACAGCGGCCGGATCCTCCAGGTCGGCCCGGAGTCCGGGCCGGAGGGGATGAAGGTCACCGTGGTGCAGAGCGTGCCGGACGTCGCGCCCGGCGGCGAGGGCGGGCTGCTGGGCATCGCCGTCTCCCCGTCGTACGCGAAGGACCGCGCCGTCTTCGTCTACTACACCGCCGCACAGGACAACCGGATCGCGAAGCTGGAGCTGGGCGGGCGTCCCACCCCGATCCTCACCGGCATCCCCAAGGCCGGCAACCACAACGGCGGCGGGCTCGGCTTCGGCCCGGACGGCTACCTCTACGCCAGCACGGGCGACGCCGGAAACACGGCCAACGCGCAGAACCAGAAGAGCCTCGGCGGCAAGATCCTGCGGATCACCCCGGACGGCAAGCCGGCGCCGGGCAATCCCACCGCCGGCTCCCCGGTGTGGTCGCTCGGGCACCGCAATGTGCAGGGCTTCGCCTGGACGCCGGACAAGCGGATGTACGCCGTCGAGTTCGGCCAGAACACCTGGGACGAGATCAACCAGATCAACAAGGGCGGCAACTACGGCTGGCCGCAGGTGGAGGGGCGCGGCGACGACAAGCGCTACGTCAACCCCGCCGTGCAGTGGCGGACCGCCGAGGCGTCCTGCTCCGGGCTGGCCGCGGTGGAACGCCTGCTGATCACCGCGTGCCTGCGCGGGCAGCGGCTCTGGCTGGTCGAGCTGACCCCGAACGGGACCGTCCTCGGCCAGCCGCGGGAGCTGCTGACCAACAAGTACGGCCGGCTCCGGGCCGCCGCGGTCGCCCCGGACGGCTCGGTCTGGGTGACCACCTCCAATCGGGACGGCCGGGGCAAGCCCACGGCGGAGGACGATCGAATACTGCGGCTGGTCTTCGCCGACGGCGGGGCCGGACGCAGCTGACCGGCCACGCCGGCCGGCACCGACCGGCGACGGCTCCAGGTCGCCGCGCGGCGTCAGACGCGCCGAGCTGGAGTTGTCGGACAGGTGAGAACACGCCCGGGCTTCCCTCGGGTTTATCAAGATCCAGCATTGGGCAGGTCAGAATCTGAGCATGGACGGCCAGGAGAACGAGCAGCGCAGGACCGGGGACGAGGCGGCCCCGGCGACCGGGCGTGCCCGCCGCTGGGCGTACCGACGGTGGTGGCGGGGCCGGCCGGCTGTCCGGCTGCGGCAGCTCGGCGCGGTGCTGGCCCTGCTCGTGGTCACCCTCACCGGGGTCATCGCCGGCACCTACGCCGGTGGGCACGTGGGCACCGACATCGGCCCGTTCCGCGCGCACCTGAGCCTCAGCCCGTCGCTGAGCGGCGGCACCACCGTGGACATTCCGCCGCTGGGCGCGCTGCTGCTGGACAGCCACAACGGACCGGCGTACCTGACCGTGGAGCTGGGCTCGCTGGACCAGCGGCGTACCGAGGCGCTGATCGACGACCCGGCGAGCATCAGCCGGGCCAGCCAGTCCGCGGTCGAGGACGTCCGCGCCGGCGTGATGCGCCTTGGGCTGAAGACGCTCGCCTCGGCGGTGCTGGCCACCCTGCTGCTGGCCGGGCTGGTCTTCCGGGACGTACGCCGGATGGCCTGGGCCGGCGGACTGGCGCTGGCGGTCACCGCCGGGAGTCTCGGGCTGGCCGCCGCCACCGTCCGCCCCCAGGCCATCGAGGAGCCCCGCTACGAGGGGCTGCTGGTCAACGCGCCGGCGGTCGTCGGCGACGCGCGGCGGATCGCCAACGACTACACCAAGTACGCCGAGCAGCTCCAGCGGCTGGTCGGCAACGTCAGCAAGCTCTACACCACCGTCTCGGCGCTGCCGGTGTATGAGCCGGCCCCCGGCACCACCCGGGTGCTGCACGTCTCCGACATGCACCTCAACCCCACCGGTTGGTCGCTGATCCGGACCATCGTCGAGCAGTTCGGCATCGACGTGGTGATCGACACCGGCGACATCACCGACTGGGGCAGCGAACCGGAGGCGTCCTTCGTCGGCTCGATCGGCCTGCTCAAGAAGCCGTACGTCTACATCCGCGGCAACCACGACTCGCCGCGGACCGCCGCTGCGGTGGCCCAGCAGCCGAATGCCATCGTGCTCGACAACTCCACGACCACGGTGTCCGGGCTGACCATCGCCGGCATCGGCGACCCGCGGTTCACCCCCGACAAGGAGACCTCGCCGGCCGGCAGCGGGCTCACCGCGCAGGTCGCCGACCAGGTGATCGGGGTCGGCGAGCAGTTGGCGACCACGGTGCAGAACTCGCCGACCAAGGTGAACATCGCCCTGGTGCACGACCCGGCCTCGGCCGGGCCGCTCTCCGGCAGCTGCCCGCTGGTGCTGGCCGGTCACCTGCACGCCCGGGAGGTGGCGAAGCTGCCGCAGTCGCCGGGCAAGGAGCCGACCACGCTGATGGTGGAGGGCTCCACCGGCGGCGCCGGGCTGCGCGGCCTGGAGGGCGAGAAGCCCACCCCGCTGACCATGACGGTGCTCTACTTCGACCCGCAGAAGATGCTGCAGGCGTACGACGAGATCACCGTGGGCGGCACCGGGCAGTCGCAGGTCAACCTGGAACGGCACGTGATCAGGGACCCGACGAAGGGGGAACAGGTGCCGGTCACCCCCACCCCCACCCGAGGCGGGCCGGTGATCCCGTCCAGCCCGACCCCGACCGCGAGCCCGACGCGCTGAGTCAGCGCAGCGAGAGCGCGGCCAGGGCGGCGTTGACGATGCTGCCCGGGAGCAGGTCGTGCAGCTCGTACAGCTCGTGGACGCTGCCCGACTGGCCGAAATCGTCCACCCCGAGCGGCACCGCCGGGGCACCGAGCGCGGAGCCGAGCCAGGCCATCGCGTGCGAGGCGGCGTCGTGCACGGTCACCACCGGCACCCGGTCGGCGAAGGCCGACCGCAGCGCGCCGGGCACGCTCGGCACGGTCGCCGTCCGGACGCCCTGGCGCAGGGTCCGCTGCCAGGCCCGGTAGAGCCGGTCCAGGCTCGTCACATCGACCACGTGCGCGGCGACGCCCTCCTCGGCCAGCTCCGCGGCGGCCGCCAGCACCTCGGGCAGCACCGCGCCGGAGGCGGCGAGCTGCACGACCGGGGCGTCCGCCAGGTGGGGGTACGCCTCGTGCGCGTCCACCAGCCGGTACGCGCCGGCGACCACCTGCCGGCGCAGCACCGCGTCGCCGATCCGGGTCCGGGCCGCCTCGAACGGCGCCTGGTCGATCGGGCGGGTGCTGAGCCGGAAGTAGTACGCGCCGTCCTCGGCGGGCGCGGCGGTGGCGGCGGGCGCGGCGCCCCCGGCGATCTGGCCGAGCGCGTCGCAGAGCAGCCAGTCGAGGCTGCCGGCGTACGCGGGCTCGAGGAAGGTCACGCCGGGCAGCTCCAACCCGACCGAGGCGGTGATCGTGGACTGGTGGGCGCCGCCCTCCGGGGCGAGGGTGATGCCGGACGGGGTGCCGGCGACCACGAACCGGGAGCCCGAGTAGGTGCCGTAGAGGAAGGCGTCGAGGCCGCGCAGCACGAACGGGTCGTAGACCGTGCCGACCGGCAGCAGCGGCTGGCCGGAGAGGTCCCAGGCGAGACCGAGCTGACCGAGCAGCAGGAACAGGTTCATCTCGGAGATGCCCAGCTCGATGTGCTGGCCCGACGGGCTCTCCGTCCAGCGCAGCATCCGGTCCTCGGTCCAGGAGCGCTGCGCGGTGGGGGCGAAGACGCCGGTCTTGTTGATGAACCCGGCCAGGTTGGTCGAGGTGGCCACGTCGGGCGCGGTGGTGACCAGGTAGGGCGCCACGTCGGCGTCGCGGGCCAGGTCGACCAGGACCCGGCCGAAGACCTCCTGGGTGGAGACGGGCTTGTTCGCGCGTACCTTGGTGGACTCCGGGACGGTGACCCCCAGCGCCCGCCGGCGCGGCGCGCGGGACAGTGCCTCCCGGCGCTCGCCGGCCCGGATGCCGGCCGGGGAGGCCGGGTCGAGGCGGTCCCACTCGGTCTCGCGGGTCAGGCCGTGCGCGGTGCGCAGCGCGTCGACCTGCTCGGTGGTGAGCAGCGCCGAGTGGTTGCGCGGGTTGCCGGCGATCGGCAGCCCCCACCCCTTGACCGTGTACGCGAAGACCACGCTGGGCCGGTCGGTGACCGCGTCGCACTGGGCGTACGCGTCGAGCATCGCCTCGAGGTCGTGCCCGCCCAGGTCGGTGACGAGCGGGCCGAGCTCGTCGTCGGGGATGTCGGCGACGAAGGCGGCCACCTCGGCGGGCGCGCCGTCCAGGAACTGCTTGCGCAGGGCCGGCCCGGCCAGTCCGAACAGCGACTGGTACTGCTCGTTCGGCATCAGGTCGATCCAGTCGCGCAGCGCCTCGCCGCCCGGCCGAGCGTACGCCTCGGCGAGCCGGCGGCCGTACTTGACCTCGACGACGTGCCAGCCGGCGGCCTCGAACTGGCCGCGCCACTGGTTGATCCGGACGCCCGGGACGACCCGGTCCAGCGACTGGCGGTTGAAGTCGACCAGCCACATCACGTTGCCCAGCGCGGCGGTGGCCGGGTCGGCGACGGCCTCCCAGATGTTGCCCTCGTCCAGTTCGGCGTCGCCGATCAGCGCGATGAACCGGGAGTGCGGGCGCTCGCCGAAGTGCGCGTCGACGTAGCGGCGGGTGACCGCGGCGAACAGCGGCGCCGCGGCGCCCAGGCCGACCGAGCCGGTGGAGAAGTCGACCTCATCCGGGTCCTTGGTCCGCGACGGGTACGACTGCAACCCGCCCCGCGCCCGCAGCTTCGGCAGGTACGACCGGTCCAGGTTGCCGAGCAGGTACTGGATGGCGTGGAACACCGGCGAGGCGTGCGGCTTGACGGAGACCCGGTCCGCGGCGTCCAGGTGGGCGAACCAGAGCGCGGTCATCGCCGTGACCAGGGAGGCGCTGGACGCCTGATGGCCGCCGACCTTCACCCCGTCACCGGTGTTCCGGTCGTGGTTGGCGGCGTCCACGATGCGGGTGGCGAGCCAGAGCACCCGCCGCTGGATCTCGTCGAGGACGTCGAGGTCGTGCTGGTTCACGCTGACTCCATCCGGGCGTCGCCGTTGACGCCCTTGCGAGGGGTGCGGGGTGGCCGCGTACTCCGGGGGAAGCGCCGAAGGCCGCCGCCGGGTCACGACGGCGGCCTTCGGAGGTGGGACTCAGCCCTGGGCGCCGAGGCGCTCCAGGATCAGTTCGCGGACGGTCTTGGCGTCCGCCTGGCCGCGGGTGGTCTTCATGACCGCCCCGACCAGGGCGCCGGCCGCGGCGACCTTACCGCTGCGTACCTTGTCGGCTACGTCCGGGTTGGCGGCGATCGCCTCGTCCACGGCGGCGGTGAGCGCGCCGGTGTCGGAGACGACCTCCAGGTTGCGGTTGGTCATGATCTCGGTCGGCGAGCCCTCGCCGGCCACCACGCCCTCCAGGACGGTACGGGCCAGCTTGTCGTTGAGCTTGCCGGCGTCGACCAGGCTCTGCAGCTCGGCGACCTGGCTCGGGGTGGCTCCGACGTCGGCCAGCTCCACACCGGTCTCGTTGGCCCGCCGGGACAGCTCACCGAGCCACCACTTCCGGGCGGCGGCCGGGGTGGCGCCCGCGGCGACGGTGGCCTCGATCAGCTCGACCGCGCCGGCGTTGACCACCGACTGCATGTCCAGGTCGGACAGGCCCCACTCCTGCTGGAACCGGCGGCGCCGCAGCCGGGGCAGCTCCGGCAGCCCGGCCTTCAGCTCGGCCACCCAGGTCGGGTCCGGGGCGAGCGGCACGAGGTCCGGCTCCGGGAAGTACCGGTAGTCGGTGGCGGTCTCCTTGGACCGGCCCGGGGTGGTGTCGCCGGTGTCCTCGTGGAAGTGCCGGGTCTCCTGGGTGATCTTGCCGCCGGCGTCGAGCACCGCGGCCTGGCGCAGCATCTCCGAGCGGACCGCCCGCTCCACCGAGCGCAGCGAGTTGACGTTCTTGGTCTCGGTGCGGGTGCCCCACTCCTCGCCCGGCTTGTTCAGCGAGGTGTTGACGTCGCAGCGCAGCGAGCCCTCCTCCATCCGGACGTCGGAGACGCCCAGCGAGCGGATCACGTCGCGCAGCTCGGTGACGTACGCCCGGGCCACCTCCGGCGCGAGCGCGCCGGTGCCGGGGATCGGCTTGGTGACGATCTCCACCAGGGGGATGCCGGCCCGGTTGTAGTCGACCAGCGACTCGGTCGCGCCGTGGATCCGGCCGGTGGCGCCGCCGACGTGCAGCGTCTTGCCGGTGTCCTCCTCCAGGTGCACCCGCTCGATGCCGATCCGCACGGTCTCGCCGTTGACCTCGACGTCCAGGTAGCCGTCGACGCAGAGCGGCTCGTCGTACTGGCTGATCTGGAAGTTCTTCGGCATGTCCGGGTAGAAGTAGTTCTTCCGAGCGAACCGGCACCACTCGGCGATCGAGCAGTTCAGCGCCAGCCCGATCCGGATGGTCGCCTCGATGGCGGCCCTGTTGGCCACCGGCAGCGAGCCGGGCAGGCCCAGGCAGACCGGGCAGACCCGGGTGTTCGGCTCGCCGCCGAAATCCGTCGGGCAGCCACAGAACATCTTGGTGTTCGTGCCCAGCTCGACGTGGGTCTCCAGGCCGATCACCGGTTCGAAGCGCGCGACGATCTCGTCGTACGCGGGCAGTGTCGTCGTCATCTGAGCTCCAGGCGCGATCCGGACGGAACTGTTCCAGCCTAGTGGGGCTGGCTACCGTCGCCTCGCCCGGGTTTCCATCCACGCCGGCACGTGTCTGTCCGGCCCGGGGCGCCCGCCCGGGGAGGGCCCCGGGCGGGTCCCGAGGTCAGCGCTCCTCGACCACCCCGAGGTACATCACCTTCGGGTCGACCGGGTTGAAGGCGAGGCCGCGGATGCCGTCGTGGGAGTTGTGCTGCGAGGTCAGCCGGCCGGTCGACAGGTCGTACCGGTAGAGGTCGGTGCCGTAGCCACCGAACCAGGTGCCGTACGCGAAGTACAGCACGTTCGGATCCACCGGGCTCGGCCACAGCGGCGTGCCGTTGATCAGCGCCACCTGGGAGCCGTCGAGCACCGACACGAAGCTGCGCCCGCCGTCGGTTGAGCGCCAGATGTGCCGCGCGGAGTTGTCGCTCTGGCTGAGGTCGTAGCCCTCCAGCCACACCGTCCGCGGGTCCGCCGGGGAGAAGGCGACGGAGAAGCCGTTCGACTGCGGGGTGGCGCCGACCCCGGCCGACCGGGTCCAGCTGCGGCCGCCGTCGAACGTCACGTAGCTGCCGTGGCCCATGGTGCCGACGATGAGGTGATCCCGGTTGGCGGGATCGACGGCCGCCTGGTAGACGAACTCGTCCTGGCCGGCCGGCACTCCGACGGCGGCCCAGGTGGCACCGCCGTCGCGGGAGTCGTAGACCTGGCCGGCCTTGCTGACCACGCGGACGGCCCCCGCATCGGTCGGGTCCACCGCCAGCCCGACCACGCCGTCGTCCGGGACCGGGCCGGCGACCTCGGCGACCTGGTCGCCCTGCACCCGGTAGATCGGCCGGTCGTTCACGCCGTACGCGTAGGCGGTCCCGTGCGGTCCGGCGGCGAGGTCGTACGCGGCCAGGCTCAGCCCGGTGTCGGCGATCTGCTGCCAGCTGCAGCCGGCGTCGGTGGACCGCTGGATCGCCGTCCTGGAGATGGCCACCAGCGTGTTCGGCGTGCTCAACGCGACGAGCTTCGGGTAGGCGACCGGGGTGAGGGGGGTCGTGGTGCGGGCCAGGACGGCGCCGTCGGTACGGGTGAAGGTGACCGAGCCGTCGCCCTGCACCACGCCGCACTGCGGGCGTTGCCAGCCGGGTGCAGCGGCGGCGGGGGCTGCGGCGGCGAGGTTGACGGCACCGGCGGCCGTGACGGCCAGCGCGAGTGCACCGCTGAGTCGGGAGAAGATCATGAAGCATGTCTAGACGTGGGCATGCACCGATCGCCACAGTTTCCGGTGTCCGAGCTCGGCCATGGCCTGTGTCGGACACCCGCGAGGCGGGAAGGGGCTCGGATGTTCGAGTCGTTGGGTCTGACCCCGGTGGAGGAAGCGGTCTACCTGGCCCTGTTGCACCGGCGGCAGTCAAGCGTGCCGGAACTGGCCCAGCAGGTCGGGGAGAGCCTCCGGGTGGTCCGCGCGGCGACCGAACGCCTGGAGGAACTCGGCTTCGTCAGCCGGCGGGTCGGCTCCGGCACCCGGCTGCTGCCGACGCGTCCGGACGTCGCGGTGAACGCGCTGGTCATGCGGCGCACACAGGAGTTCACCCAGGTACGCAGGGCCGCCGAGCGGATGGCGGAGGAGTTTCCGCAGGAGCTGCCGACCAGGCCGGACCAGCTGCTGGAGATCGTCACCGGCAGGGCCGCCGTCGAGGCTCAGTTCGTCCAGCTCTCCTACGGCGTGACGAAGGAGCTGCTGGTCCTGGATCGCCCGCCGTACGCCCAGGAGGTGGCGTCGGCGAACGTGCCCGAGAACGAGCTGCTCGGCCGGGACGCCGACGTGCGGGGCATCTACGCCCCGGAGGCCTTCGAGTTGCCCGGCGCCTACGAGCAGGCAATGGCGGCCGTGGCCGCCGGGGAACAGGCGCGGGTGCACACGGACGTGCCGCTGAAGCTGGCGATCGGTGACCGCTCGGTGGCGCTGCTGCCGCTGGCCAGCGAACGGGCCGTGGACGCGGCGCTGGTGATCCGCGCGCCGATAGTCGTGTCGGCGCTGGTGAAGCTCTTCGAACTGCTCTGGGTGCAGGCCACGCCACTGCCTGCCTGGGACCCGGAGCAGCCTGCGACGGATGCCGACCAGCTGGACCTGCGGCTGCTGGGCCTGCTCGCCACCGGGCTCAAGGACGAAGCCATCGCCCGAGAGCTCGGCGTGAGCGTACGCACCCTGGGGCGCCGCTCGTCCGCCCTGCTGGCCGCGCTCGGCGCCCGTACCCGCTTCCAGGCCGGGCTGCAGGCCGGGCGCCGGGGCCTGGCCTGAAGCTGCGCGGCGAACGCCACGACCCGCCTCGTGCGGGCGGCACCCGTGGGTCAGGATCGCCGGCGGCGCTCGTAGGCCACGAGGAGGAGCATCCCACCGACGGCGATCACCGCGACGCCCAGCAACAGCATGGTTCGCGTGTCGGATCCGGTGACCGGAAGCCCGGGCCCGGCGGTGGCCGACGGCGACGTCGATGACGGATCCGGCGACGGCGACGTGGGCGTCGAGGACGGCGAGGACGAGGCGGCGTCGACGGCGAGGGTCACCTCGTCCGTGGCGCTCGACGCGGTGCCGGTCGCCTTGACCGTGAAGGTGAAGCTGCCGGCGGACTCGGGGGTGCCGCTGAGCACGCCGTCCGGGGCGAGGGTGAGCCCGGCCGGCAGGTCGCCGGCGGTCACGCTGAACTGGATGTCGGAGTCACCGGTGGCGGTGAACCGGAAGGAGTACTCCTCGCCGACCGCGCCCCGGGGCGGCTCCCCGGAGGTGAAGGTGGTGGCCGGGTCGGCGATCACGACGGTGACGTCCTGGTCGGCGGAGAAGCCGTGCGTGTCGGTCATCCGGATGCCGAACGCGTAACTGCCCGGCGTGGTCGGCGTACCCGAGAGCTTCCCGGCCGACGACACCGCCATGCCCGGCGGCAACGAACCCGACCGCAGGGAAAGCGTGTACGGCGCGGTGCCGCCCGAAGCGGTGAACGTGTGCTGTGGGTACGACTGCCCGGTGTACCAGGGTGAGGTGGGTGCGCCGGAGGTGATGGTGATGGTCGGCGCGACCACCACGACGGTCACGTCCTGGTCGGCGGAGAAGCCGTGCGTGTCGGTCATCCGGATGCCGAACGCGTAACTGCCCGGCGTGGTCGGCGTACCCGACAACACCCCCGCCGACGACACCGCCATGCCCGGCGGCAACGAACCCGACCGCAGGGAAAGCGTGTACGGCGCGGTGCCGCCCGACGCCGTGAAGGTGTGCGTCGGGTACGGCTGGTAGGCGGTGACCGGCGAGGTGGGGGCGTCCGAGGTGACGGTGATCGTGGGCGCCTTCACCACGACGGTCACGGCCTGGTCGGCCGTGTCGCCGCTGGGCGTCCCGGTGGCCCGGACGGTGAAGGCGTAGGTGCCGGGAGTGGTCGGCGTGCCGCTGAAGCCACCCCCCGACGACAGCGCCATGCCCGGCGGGAGGGAACCGGCGGCCAGCGAGAAGGTGATGGCGGCGTCGCCGGTCGCGGCGAAGGTGTGGCTCGGATACGGCTCGTAGGCGGTGACCGGGGATGCCGGCGGACCGGACGTGAAGGTGATGGTGGCGGCAGCCGCCGGCTGCGCCGTGCCAAGCAGCACCAGGATGAGTGCCGACACGATCATTATCGGTCGCAGCGTCTTCATCGCCCGTCCAGGATTCGATCGAGGTAAGCCGGAATTCGCGTTCACCAGCGCGAAGCGACATTATCCAATCAGGACAGGCAGGAAGGCGTAATAGACCGACGGTGACCGCGTGTTGCCGATCGGTGTCGCGTTCGGCTGTCGCGGCGCCCGTTCCCGGACCTGACCGTGACCCCTCGCGGGGCGGCCGATCGGCCGCCCCGCGGGCGGGTCACAGTGCCGGTGGGGCGAACGTGCCGACCGTCGACTCCAGCGCGGCGGCCACCCGGTACATCCGGTCGTCGGCCATGGTCGGGGCCATGATCTGCAGACCGACCGGAAGCCCCTCGGAGAGACCGCACGGGACCGAGATGGCCGGCCCGCCGTACAGGTTGGTCGGAATGGTGAACAGGTCGGCCAGGTACATCTGGTACGGGTCGGAGGTGCGCGCCCCGATCGGGAAGGCCACGAACGGAGTGGTCGGCGAGATCAGCGCGTCGACCTGCTCGAACGCCGCGGTGAAGTCCCGGGTGATCAGAGTCCGGACCTTCTGCGCCTGCCCGTAGTAGGCGTCGTAGTAGCCCGAGGAGAGCGCGTACGTGCCGATCATGATGCGCCGCTTGACCTCGGGGCCGAAGCCGGCCTCGCGGGTCAGCGACATGACCTCCTCCAGCGACCGGTTGCCGTCGTCGCCGACCCGCAGGCCGAACCGGACCCCGTCGAAGCGGGCCAGGTTGGAGGAGCACTCGCTCGGCGCGATCAGGTAGTAGGCCGGCAGCGCGTACTTGAAGTGCGGGCAGGAGATCTCGACGATCTCGGCGCCCAGCTTCGCCAGCGCCTCCACCGACTCGCGGAACGCGGCCATCACGCCCGGCTCCGCGCCCTCCCCGGTGAACTCGGTGACCACACCGAGCTTCACCCCGGTCAGGTCGCCGGTCGCGCCGAGCTTCGCCGCAGCCACCACGTCCGGCACCGGGGCCGGGATGGAGGTGGAGTCGCGCGGGTCGTGCCCGCCGATCACCTGGTGCAGCAGCGCGGCGTCCAGCACCGTACGGGCGCACGGGCCAGGCGTGTCCAGCGACGAGGAGAACGCGACCAGGCCGTACCGGGAGGTGCCGCCGTAGGTGGGCTTGGCGCCGACCGTGCCGGTGACCGCGCCGGGCTGGCGGATCGAGCCGCCGGTGTCCGAGCCGATGGCCAGCGGCGCCTCGTACGCGGCCAGCGCGGCGGCGCTGCCGCCGCCCGAGCCGCCGGGAATCCGGGTCAGGTCCCACGGGTTGTGGGTCGGGCCGTAGGCCGAGTATTCGGTGGAGGAGCCCATGGCGAACTCGTCCATGTTGGTCTTGCCGAGCATCACCGTGCCCGCGTCGCGCAGCCGCTGCACAATCGTCGAGTCGTACGGCGGGCGCCAGCCCTGCAGGATCTTCGACCCGACCGTGGTGGGCACGCCCTTGGTGGTGAGCACGTCCTTCACGGCGACCGGCACGCCGGCCAGCGGACCCAGCTCCGCGCCGGCGGCCCGGCGCTCGTCCACGGTGCGGGCGGCGGCCAGCGCGCCCTCGGTGTCGACGTGCAGGAAGGCGTGGACCTGGTCCTCGACGGCGGCGATCCGGTCCAGGTGGGCCTGCGCCACCTCGACGGCGGAGGCCTCCCCGCTCGCCACGCGCCCCGCGATCTCGGCGGCGCTCAGTTTGGTCAGGTCGGTCATGAAGCCACATCCTCGTCCAGGATCCGCGGGACGCGGAACCGCTGCTCCTCGGCGTCGGGCGCACCCGACAGCGCCTCCTGCGGGGTCAGGCACGGCGCCACCACATCCTCGCGGAGGACGTTCGTCAGCGGCACCGAGTGGGAGGTCGGCGGGATGTCCGCCGCGGCGACCTCGCCCACCTGGGCGACCGACTGGAGGATCACGTCCAGCTGGCCGGCGAAGGTGTCCAGCTCCTCCTCGGTGACGGCGAGCCGCGACAGTCGCGCGAGGTGCGCGACCTCCTCGCGGGAGATGGCGGCCATCGGGTGCCCCCTTCGTGGCTGTCCTGCTGCGTCTTCGGGTGCCGGCCGCGCGTTCGACGGTGGCGATGACGCGCGGTGACCGGAGCGAGTCTATTGTCCTGCGGTCACGGCGACGCCTCCGACTCCCCCTCCGGGTGCTCGGCGTCCCGTCGCCGCCCGTCATCGGGCCGGACGGCGCGGCCCGTCGGCGTCGGCGGTCGCCACCGGGTGGACCGGGCGGTAGCGGGACAGCCAGGCGACCAGTTCCTCGGCCGGCATCGGCCGGGCGTAGAACCAGCCCTGGGCCACGTCGCAGCCGGCGGCGTAGAGCAGCCGCCAGGTGCGCTCGTCCTCCACGCCCTCGGCCACCACGCGCAGCCCGAGCGCCCCGGCCAGCTCGATCATCGACCGGACGATCGCCGCGTCGTCCGGGTCCTCGACCATCCCGAGAACGAACGACCGGTCCACCTTCACCTCGGACAGCGGCAGCCGGCGCAGGTGCTGCAACGACGAGTACCCGGTGCCGAAGTCGTCCAGCGCGATGCCGACGCCGGTCCGGTGCAGCTGGGAGATGCTGGCCAGCACCCGCCGCGGGTCCGCCATCAGGGCGCCCTCGGTGATCTCCACCTGGAGCCGCTCCGGCGGTACGCCGTACCGGGCGAGCCGGTCGGCGATCTGCTCGGCGATCTCGCCGGTGTGCAGGTCCCGGACGCTCACGTTGAGCGCGGCGCGCAGCGTGAGGCCGGCCGCCGACCACTTCGCCAACTGCTCCACCACGTCGTCCACCACCCGGCGGGTGAGCAGCCGCATCACCGCGCTCTGCTCGGCGACCTGGATCAGCTCCCCCGGGTCGACCATGCCTCGGCGCGGGTGCCGCCAGCGCAGCAGCGCCTCGACCCCGACGACCTCGCCGGTCGCGATGGCGATCTGCGGCTGGTAGTACATGGTGATCTCGCCCGGGTCCCCGGCCGGGTCGTCCCCACCGCCGCCCGTCCGGACCGGGGCCTCGTCGCCGACCAGCCCTCCGCCGGACGCCTCCGGTAGCCGGTCACCAGGGGTGCCCGCCGACGCGTCGGTCCCGACCTGGCGGGCGGCCCGGCGGCGGATCGGGTCGGCGTTCGTGACGATCCGGTTGATCAGCTCGTCGTCGTGCCGCAGGTCGACCCGTTCGCGCCGGCGCAGCCGCCACCGCCCCGACCCCTGCCCCGGCCGCACGGCGACGGCGCGCCGGCGACCATTGCGGGCCGCACCGTCGGCCCGGGCCGGGGCGGCCAGGCCGGGCGCGGCCGCGAGGGCGGCGCCGTCGCCACCGCGTACGCCGGGCGGCGGCGCGACGGGTATGGCCGGCGTGGTCTCCAGGACGCGGCGCAGGTCGGCCAGGAGGCTGAGCCGTTCGGCCGAGTTGTGATCGGACTCGGCCGCGTAGACGGCGACCGTGTCGTTACGGTGCTTGGCGTCGTACATGGCCACGTCGGCGTGGCGCATCAGGGTGGCGAAGTCCTCGCCGTGCTCGGGGAACATCGCGACGCCGATCGAGCCGCCCACGTCCAACGGGAGCCCGTCCAGCGGGACCGGTTCGGCGAGCGCGGCGACCACCCGGTCGGCCAGTTCCCGGGCCTGGTCGGCGCCGGCCAGTCGGGGTACGACGATGGCGAACTCGTCGCCGCCGAGACGGGCCACCAGGTGCCCCTCGTCCACCACGTCGGTCAGCCGGGCGCTCACCTCGACCAGCAGCCGGTCCCCCACCGCGTGCCCGAGGGCGTCGTTAACGTGCTTGAACCGGTCCAGGTCGAGCAGCAGCAGGGCGAGGTGGGCGTCCGGCTCGCCCCGGGCGGCCCGCTCGGCGTGCAGGTGCACCTGCTCGGCCACCTCGGCCAGCAGCGCCTTGCGGTTGGGCAGCCCGGTGAGCGGGTCGAGGGCGGCCAGTTGCTCCTGCTCGGCGGAGAGCCGGGCCATCCGGTAGACGGCGAAGAGCGGCACCAGCACCAGCGGGATCAACGCGGCGCTGGCCCGGGCGGCGGCGACCAGCACCGGGGCGAGCAGCAGCAGCGACCCGGTGGAGAGCAGCTCGTAGGCCAGGCCGAGCCGGACCCGGGGCCACCAGCGGGCCCCGAAGCGCAGCCGGATCGCCAAAGTGACCAGGCAGTAGTTGACCACGAACCAGGCCGCGGCGGCGCCACCCACCACGGCCACGTCCGCCCAGTGCAGCCGCCCGCCGTCGAAGAGGTCGCCGGCGCCGAGCCGGGTGACCAGGTACGCGGCGCCGAGCGCGCAGGCGTACTGGGCGGCGTTGAAGCCGGTGCGCCACAGGGCGTATCCCAGCCGCCAGCCGGAGACGGCCACCGCCACGGCCTGCACGGCGACGGCCGGGCCGAGCCCCCAGCCGAGCAGGATCGCGAACGTGAAGCAGGTCGACGGGAACACCGCCGAGGTCCGCCGCCGGCCGGGCGGCACGAACGGGCGGGCGTCACAGGCGACGGCGAGCGCCGCCATGGTCCAGAAGGCCACCGGCATGTCCGACAGCCGGTCCGGCAGCCCGGCCAGCGGCCCGGCCGAGACGAGCAGCGCCAGCACCCCGACCACCGCGACGAAACCGAAGAACGGCGCACCCCGCCCGGGCGGCACGGAGTTTCGCGGGTCGCCGGTCTCCATCGCACCTCCCGGGAACGGCCCTGGCGTGCGCCGTCACACGCCGTACGCCAATGAAACGCCCTCAGGCCCGGATTCCCGCCACGACAGTCACGAATCGGTCGTAGTCGTAATTAAGTTGGTATACGCGCCTCGACGTCACAAAGATCCACTTCGGGACCGGTGTCAGCCCTCGACGCGGGCCACCTCCCGGGCCGCGTCCGGGCCCGACTCCAGCAGCACCCGGAAGCCCTCCTCGTCGAGGACGGGCAGCTTGAGGCTGGCCGCCTTGTCGGCTTTGGACCCGGGGTTGTCCCCCACCACCACGAAGCTGGTCTTCTTCGACACCGAGCCGGTCACCTTGCCGCCCCGGCTCTGGATCGCCTCGGACGCCTGATCGCGGCTGAACCCGGCCAGGGTGCCGGTCACCACCACGGTCAGCCCCTCCAGCGGGCGCGGCCCCTCCTCGCCGGCCTCCTCGGCCATCCGTACGCCGGCCTCGGCCCACTTGCGCACCACCTCGCGGTGCCAGTCGACGGCGAACCACTCCTTGATGCTGACGGCGATGGTCGGGCCCACCCCGTCCACCGAGGACAGTTCCTCCTCGCCGGCCGCCTCGATCGCGGGGATGGACCGGAAGTGCCGCGCGAGGGCCTGCGCCGCGGTCGGGCCGACGTGCCGGATGGAGAGCCCCACCAGCACCCGCCACAGGTCCCGCTCCTTGACCACGGCCAGGTTCTCCAGCAGCTTGGTGGCGTTGCTGCCCAGGCTGCCGTCCTTGTTGACGAAGAACGGCGAGCGGGCGAGTTGCTCGGCGTCGAGGTGGAACAGGTCGCCCTCGTCCTGGATGATCCCGGCGTCGAGCAGCGCGGCGGCGGCCTTGTAGCCGAGCACCTCGATGTCGAAGGCACCCCGGCCGGCCAGGTGGAACACCCGCTCCCGCAGCTGCGCCGGGCAACTGCGGCTGTTGGGGCAGCGGATGTCGACGTCCGCCTCCTTCTCCGGGCGGAGCGGGGTGCCGCAGGCCGGACAGGTGGTGGGCATGACGAACGGGCGGGCGTCGGCCGGGCGCAGGTCGACCACCGGGCCGAGCACCTCGGGGATGACGTCGCCGGCCTTGCGGAGCACCACCGTGTCGCCGATCAGCACCCCCTTGCGCTCGACCTCGCGGGCGTTGTGCAGGGTGGCCAGGGCGACCGTCGAGCCGGCCACGCGGACCGGTTCGAGGACGGCGAAGGGGGTGACGCGGCCGGTCCGACCGACGTTGACGTCGATGTCGAGCAGCTTGGTGGTCACCTCCTCCGGGGGGTACTTGAAGGCGATCGCCCAGCGGGGCGCGCGGCTGGTCGAGCCGAGCCGCCCCTGGATGGAGACGGGGTCGACCTTGACCACCACGCCGTCGATCTCGTGCTCGACGTCGTGCCGGTGCTCGGCGTAGTAGGCGATGTATTCGGCCACCCCGGCCAGGTCGGGCACCACCCGCCAGCGGTCGCTGGTGGGCAGCCCCCACGCCTTGAGCGCCGCGTACGACTCGGACTGGGCCGTCGGCTGGAAGCCGTCGCGGGCGCCGATGCCGTGCACCACCAGGCGCAGCGGCCGGGAGGCGGTGATCCGGGGGTCCTTCTGGCGCAGGCTGCCGGCGGCGGCGTTGCGCGGGTTGGCGAACGGTGGCTTGCCCTGCTCGACCAGGCCGGCGTTGAGGTCGGCGAACGCGGCGACCGGGAAGTAGATCTCGCCGCGCACCTCCAGGAGGTCCGGCACGTCGGGGAAGTCGGCGGACGGCGTCAGCCGGGCCGGCACGTCCCGGATGCTGCGCACGTTGGCCGTGACGTCCTCGCCGGTACGCCCGTCGCCCCGGGTGGCGGCCCGGACCAGCCGCCCCTTCTCGTAGGTCAGGTTGATGGCCAGGCCGTCGACCTTCAGCTCGCAGAGGTAGGGAACCGGACCGCCGGCGTCCCGCTCGACCCGCTCGGCCCAGGCGGCCAGCTCCTCGTCGGCGAAGGCGTTGTCCAGCGAGAGCATCCGTTCGGCGTGGGTGACCGGGGTGAAGTCGGTGGAGAAGGTCCCGCCGACCCGCTGGGTCGGCGAGTCGGGGGTGCGCAGCGCCGGATATTCCGCCTCCAGCGCCTCCAGCTCGCGCAGCAGCTTGTCGAAGTCGGCATCCGGGATGGTCGGCGCGTCGAGCACGTAGTAGCGGTACTGGTGGTCGGTGAGCTCCTGGCTCAGCGTGGCGTGCCGCTCCCGCGCCTCCGGGGTCGGCTCGGCGCCCGCCGCCGCTTCCTGCGCCGGGCTGACCGTCTGGGGAACCCCGTCCTCGGACACCCTGCCGCTCTCGGTCACCGCTGTGAACCTCCCGTGATCGTGCTACCCCCGCACCGTAGCGGGCAGGGCTGACAATCATCCCCTCACCCGCCCTGGCCAGGCACGCGACACCAGCATGCGCCGGGCCGCCGGGCCCCGACCACCCGCCGGGTCACCGGCCGGCCGGGGTGGGTCAGTCGTTGGGGGTGGCGAGGGTGGTGAGCTGGTCGGCGTACTCGATGCGGGTGGACCACTCGACAGGCCAGGCGGACATGCCGTGGGCGGCGCCGAGGAAGGCGCCCGCGAGGGCGGCGATGGAGTCCGAGTCGCCGGCCGTGGTGGCGCCCCGGGCCAGCGCGGCGACCGGGTCGTCGGCGTGCCGCAGCGCGCAGAGCAGCGCGGTCGCCAGGGCCTCCTCGGCGATCCAGCCTTCCCCGGTGAGCCGGCACGGGTCGCCGCCGTCGTCGGGGTGGGCCAGCGCCGCGTCGAGCCGGCCGAGGACCCGCAGGCACTCGTCCCACCCCCGGGCGATGAACTCCTCCGGCGTCGCCTCGCCGGGGCGCTGCCACAGGTCGCCCAGCCAGTCGGCCCGGTAGACCGTCCGCTGCTTCCGGGCCCGCGCGGCGAGCAGGCCGGGCAGGTCGGCGAGCGCGGCGCCGTCGCGCAGCAGCCGGACCGCGTACGCGGTCAGCTCGCTGGCCGCCAACCCGGTCGGGTGCCCGTGCGTCAGGCCGGCCTGAAGCTGGGCCAGCCCGGCGAGGGTGTCGAGGTCGACGTCGAGCAGCCCGACCGGGGTGACCCGCATGTTCGCCCCGCAGCCCTTCGAGTCGGCGACCGTCGCCTGCTGCCAGCGGACGCCCCGGTCGAGCTCGGCGCAGGCTCGCAGGCAGGTCATCCCCGGCGCGCGGTTGTTGTCCGGGCTGACCGCCCAGGCGAGGAACCGCTGCCGCAGCAGCGGCTCCACCACCTCCGGGGTGTACGCGGGCGCGTCGTGCAGCGCCCAGGCCACCGCGAGCGCCATCTGGGTGTCGTCGGTGACCAGCGCTGGGTCGCCGGTCAGCTCCCGCGGGCCGGCGGGGCCGTAGCGGCGGACGATCTCGGCGACGGTCAGGAACTCGGTGGGCCGGCCCAGAGCGTCGCCGTAGGCGAGGCCGAACAGCGAACCGGAGGCGCGGCGCGGCGAAGAGTCGATCACGGTGGTGATCATGCACCGCCGACGCAAGCCGCGCCGGAGGCGGTCAGTCCCAGCAGAGGCAGAACGGATGCCCGGCCGGGTCGGCGTAGACCCGGAAGCCCTCACCCTCGCCGGGCAGCCGCCGCGCGCCCAGGGCCAGCGCCGCCTTCTCCGCGGTCTCGATGTCGTCCACCGTCACGTCGAGGTGGAACTGCTGCGGCCGGTCCGGGTCGGGCCAGTCCGGCGCGCGCAGGTTGAGGGCCTGCTGGAAGGCGATCCGCGGCTGGTGCCCCGGCGGACCGCCGAGCACCACCCATTCGTCGCCGTCGGAGTTGTCCTCGATCAGCGGGAGGCCGAGCAGCTCCGCGTAGAAGCCGGCCAGCGCGCGCGGATCGGGGCAGTCGATCACCACGGAACGCAGCTGTCCAATCATGCCGGTCATCCTGCCCCGGGGGTGCGACAGGAAACCTACTCCTCGGCCAGCCGCCGGCCGGCGTCCCGGCACGCGGCGAGGACCGCTCGGGCGTACGCCGGGGTGGCGCCGGCCAGGCCGCAGGCGGGGGTGACCACCACCTGCTCGGCGAGCCGACGGCGGGGGAAGCCGAGCTGGTCCCAGACCCGGCGTACCCGGTCGGCGACCTGGGCCGAGGTGGGGGCGCGACCGGCGGGCGGCGGCAGCGCGGGCGCGGCGCCGGCCAGCAGCCCGAGCCCGGCGTCGATCGCCTCGCCGAGCGGGTCCAGGTCGGTGACCAGCTCCAGGTCGAGGGCGACGCCGGCGGCCCCGGTGGTACGGATCAGTTCCAGCGGCACGTCGGGCGCGCAGCAGTGCACCAGGGTCGGCACTCCGGTCGCCTCGACCACGTCGCGCAGCAGCCCTCTGGCGACCTCCGGCTCCACCGCCCGGTAGGTGCCGAAGCCGCTCTCGGTGGGCACCCGGCCGGCCAGCGCCGCCGGCAGGGACGGCTCGTCGAGCTGGAGCAGCACCGACGCGCGGGGCAGCCGCCGGGCCACCGCCTCGACGTGCCCGCGCAGCCCCTCGGCGAGCGAGCCGGCGAGGTCCCGCACCGCACCCGGGTCCCGGATCATCCGGCCGCCGATCGGCAGCTCCACCGACGCGGCCAGGGTGAACGGGCCGGCCGCCTGGACCTTGACCGGGCCGGTGTACTCCTCGGCCTGCTCGGCGAGTTGGTCGAGGTCGCGCTCCATCAGGTCGCGGGCGCGGCGCAGGTCCTTGCCGGGGCGCGGCGCGACCCGCCAGCGGGCCGCGAACAGCTCGACCGGCAGCTCGACGAGCAGCCCGGCGGTCCGGCCGATCAGGTCGGCGCCGGGACCCCGGGCGGGCAGCTCCGGCAGGTGCGGCAGGACGGGCAGCTCGCCGAGCACGATGCGCTGCGCCTCGGCGATGTCGGTGCCGGGCAGCGAGCCGATGCCGGTCGCCGCCCCGGCGGGCCAGGGCCAGGGCTGATCACTCACCGCCGCAGACTATCCGGTGCCCGGCCCGCTCCCGCCGTGAAGGCTCAGCCCGTGATGGTGGCGGAGCCGAGCACCACGTCCCCGGCCGGATCCGGCCGGTACGCCACGATCGCCTGCCCGGCGGCGACCCCCCGCACGGGGCGGCGCAGCTCGGCACGGAGGCCGTCGGCGTCCAGCGACACGGTCGCCGGCACCACGTCGCCGTGCGCCCGCAGCTGCACCTCGCAGTCGACCGGCCCGGTGGGCCGCTCGCAGCCGGTCCACACCGGGCGGGTGGCCCGCACCTGGGAGACCTCCAGCGCCTCGGCCGGGCCGACCATGACGGTGTTGGTCTTCGGGGTGATGGAGAGCACGTAGCGGGGGCGGCCGTCCGGGGCGGGCCGGTCCAGGTGCAGGCCGCGCCGCTGCCCGACGGTGTACTGGTAAGCGCCGGTGTGGCTCCCGACCACCGCGCCGGTGAGCGCGTCGACCACGTCGCCGGGGGTCTCCCCGAGCCGCTGCGCGAGGAAGCCACGGGTGTCGCCGTCGGCGATGAAGCAGATGTCGTGCGAGTCGGGCTTGTCGGCGACCGCGAGGTCGCGCCGGGCGGCCTCCGCGCGTACCTCGGCCTTGGTGGAGTCGCCCAGCGGGAAGATCGAGCGGCCGAGTTGCTCGCGGGTCAGCACCGCGAGCACGTACGACTGGTCCTTGGCCAGGTCGACGCTGCGCCGCAGCAGGCCGTCGGGGCCGAGCCGGGCGTGGTGGCCGGTCACCACCGCGTCGAAGCCGAGGGCCACGGCCCGGTCCAGCACCGCGGCGAACTTGATCTTCTCGTTGCAGCGCAGGCACGGGTTCGGGGTACGGCCGGCCGCGTACTCGGCGACGAAGTCGTCCACCACGTCCTCGTGGAACCGGTCGGCCATGTCCCACACGTAGAACGGGATGCCGATCACGTCGGCGGCCCGCCGGGCGTCCCGGGAGTCCTCCAGGGTGCAGCAGCCGCGGGCGCCGGTGCGGTAGGTCTGCGGGTTGCGGGCCAGCGCCAGGTGCACCCCGGTCACGTCGTGCCCGGCCTCCACCGCGCGCGCCGCCGCCACGGCGGAGTCCACCCCGCCCGACATCGCCGCCAGAACCCTCACCGGCTCACTCCCCTCGTCCTCACCGAGGGTATCCGGGTCAGCGGGGGGTGCGGAGAGCGGCCGCGCGGCGGGCCCGTTCCACGGCGGCGGGCAGCGCGGCGATGAGCGCGTCGACGTCCGCCCGGGTGCTGGTGTGGCCGAGGGTGAACCGCAGCGACGAGCGCGCCCGGTCGTCGTCGGCGCCCATCGCCAGCAGCACGTGCGACGGCTGGGCCACCCCGGCCGAGCAGGCCGAGCCGGTCGAGCAGGCGATGCCCTGGGCGTCGAGGAGGAGCAGCAGCGCGTCCCCTTCACAGCCGGGGAAGGAGAAGTGCGCGTTGCCGGGAAGCCGGTCGGCCGGGTCGCCGTTGAAGATCATCTCGGGCACCGCCTGCCGGACCCGCTCCACCAGCTCGTCGCGGAGCGCGGCGACCCGGGCCGCGTACTCCTGCTGGCCCTTCACCGCGGTCTCGACGGCGACCGCGAAGGCCACGATGCCGGCCGTGTCGAGGGTGCCGGAGCGGACGTCGCGCTCCTGGCCGCCGCCGTGCAGCAACGGCGTGGCGGCGACGTCCCGGGCCAGCAGCAGGGCGCCGACCCCGGTCGGGCCGCCGAGCTTGTGCCCGGTGACGGTGAGGGCGGCGACGCCGCTCGCGGCGAAGTCGACCGGCACCTGCCCGACCGCCTGGATCGCGTCGGTGTGGAACGGCACCCCGTGCTCGGCGGCGACCGCGGCCAGCTCGGCGACCGGCTGCACGGTGCCCACCTCGTTGTTGGCCCACATGGCGGTGACCAGGGCGACCCGCTCGCCGTGCGCGGCCAGCTCGGCGCGGAGCCGCTCCGGGTCGAGCCGGCCGGCGGCGTCGACCGGCAGCCAGCCGACCTCGGCGCCCTCGTGCCCGGCCAGCCAGTCCACCGCGTCCAGCACGGCGTGGTGTTCGACGGCGCTGGAGACCACCCGGGTCCGCTCAGCGTGGGCGGCGCGGCGGGCCCAGAAGATGCCCTTCACCGCGAGGTTGTCGCTCTCGGTGCCGCCCCCGGTGAAGATCACCTCGGAGGGGCGGGCGCCGAGGACGGCGGCCACCCGCTCCCGGGATTCCTCCACCCGCCGCCGGGCGCGCCGGCCCGCCGCGTGCAGCGACGACGCGTTGCCCACCTCGCGGGCCGTGGCGACGTACGCCTCGAGTGCCTCGTCGAGCATCGGGGTCGTCGCCGCGTGATCCAGGTATGCCATCCCGCTCAGCCTAACGGCCGAGTGTCCTCGCGCCGGATGCCGGACCGCCCCCGTCGGCCCGGGGCCTCGCCAGAGGTTTCCACTCGTTACGCTGAACCGAGCCCCGCGCCGCCGACAGCTCGCCGAGGGGCGCCCTGACGGGCTGATCGGCGGGCCGGCTCAGCTCCCCGGCCCGCCGATCAGCTCCCTTCCCACCGCGACGGGAAGGGCGTGACGCACGACGGAGCCGCCGCCCGGATCATCGGACGGCGGCTCTGTCGGATTAGCCGGGCTGCTTCACTTGCGCTTGCGGATCTCCTCGGCGGCCTGGGGGACGACCTTGAACAGGTCGCCGACCACGCCGAAGTCGGCAAGCTCGAAGATCGGCGCTTCGGCGTCCTTGTTGACCGCGACGATGGTCTTCGAGGTCTGCATGCCGGCGCGGTGTTGGATCGCGCCGGAGATGCCGAGTGCGATGTAGAGCTGCGGGGAGACTGTTTTGCCGGTCTGGCCCACCTGGAACTGGTGCGGGTAGTAGCCGGAGTCGACCGCGGCGCGGGACGCGCCGACCGCGCCGCCGAGCAGGTCGGCCAACTCCTCGACGAGCTTGAAGTTGTCGGCGTTGCCGACCCCGCGGCCGCCGGAGACGACGACGGAGGCTTCGGTGAGTTCGGGGCGGGTGCCCTTCTGCTCGGCGACCCGCTGCACCACCTTGGCCAGCTTGTCCGCGTCGCCAACGGCCACGGTGAGCTGCTCCACCGCCGGGGTGGCCGGGGCGGGGGCCGGGGTGAGCGAGTTGGGTCGGACGGTGACCAGCGGCAGGCCCTTGGTGACCTTGGACGTGACGATGGTGGAGCCGGCGAACGCGACCTGCGTCGCGGTGCCGTCCGCGGCGAGGGCGACCACGTCGGTCAGGATGCCGTTGTCCAGCTTGACGGCCAGGCGGGCGGCGATCTCCTTGCCCTCCTGCGACGAGGCGAGCAGCACGGCGGCCGGCTGCACCCGCCGGATCAGGTCGGCCACCACCGTGGCCTTCGGGGCCACCAGGTAGCCGTCGATCTCCTCACCCTCGGCGGCGTAGACCTTCTCCGCGCCGTACTCGCCCAGCTTCGCCGACAGCGCCTGTCCGGCGCCCGGGCCGCCGAGCACGACCGCGCTCGGGGCTCCCAGCTCGCGGGCGAGGGTGAGCATCTCCAGGGTGACCTTCTTGACGCCGAATTCCCGGGTGGCTTCGACGACGACGAGAACCTCAGACATGACCTACACCTCTCACACGAACTTCTCGGTGGCGAGGAACTCGACCAGCTTCACGCCGCCCTCACCCTCGTCGGTGACCTTGACCCCGCCGGAACGCGGCGGCCGCTTGGCGTGCTCCAACACCGTGCTGGTCGCGCCGTCGAAACCCACCTCACCGGGGGCGACACCCAGATCTGCCAGGGACAGCGTCTGCACCGGCTTCTTCTTCGCGGCCATGATGCCCTTGAAGGAGGGGTAGCGCGGCTCGTTGATGGTGTCCCAGACGGACACCACGGCCGGGGTGGCGGCGGTCACCACCTCGTAGCCCTCCTCCGTCTGCCGCTCCACCGTCAGCACACTGCCGTCGACGGTGAGCTTCCGCGCGCCGGTCAACGCGGCCACACCCAGCCGCTCGGCGATCATGTGCGGCATCACCTGCACCCGCCCGTCGGTCGACTCCGCACCACAGATCACCAAATCGGCGTTGAGCTGACCGAGGGCGGCGGCGAGCACCTTCGAGGTGGCCACCGCGCAGGACCCGTGCAACGCGTCGTCCACGACGTGCACCGCCTTGTCCGGGCCCATCGACAGCGCCTTGCGGATCGACTCCGTCGCCCGATCCGGACCCATGGTCAGGATGGTGACCTCACCGCCGTGCGCCTCCTTGATCTTCAACGCCTCCTCGATGGCGTACTCGTCCATCTCGTTGATGACGTTGTTCGCCGAACCGCGGTCGACGGTGTTGTCGTCCAAACGCAGGCTGCGGTCCCCGCCCGAATCAGGCACCTGCTTGACGAGTACGACGATATTCATCGCGCTTCGACGACCCTCCT
>NZ_VSFA01000200.1 GCF_008119785.1 Micromonospora sp. MP36
AGCACAGGAAGTCGACGACTGAGCGGGCGCGTCAGGCAACGGCCACGACATCAGACGGTTGCTGCGCGCGGTCACTCGCGTGCGCTGTCCAGTAGCGAGCGCACTGCGGCAGATGAGGATGCTCCCCATTCGGCCCGGGGTTCCGGTGCAGCACCGATGGTCACCGCAAAACGGATCGTGCAGTATGGCGCGGTGACCGATTCGCAGCCTCCTTCATCAGCCGTTGCGTGGGCCGCTGAAGCCGCCGGTCCGGGTGCCTCCGCGCGCGCCGTTCGGCGACTCACCGGCGGCACTCACGCCGCCACGCATCTGCTTCGGACCGAGCGCCCGACGGGGGAGATGGTGCTGCGCCGGTTCCCGCCGGGCGACGACGCCGCTGCGCGGGAAGCCGGCGTGCTGGCGGCTCTCGACGGGTTAGACGGCTTGGCTCCGAGGGTGGTGGACGTCGACCCCGCCGGTCATCGGTTCGGTGAACCGGCCATCTTGGTCACCCGGCTGCCCGGCCGTGCCGACATCACGTCGGTCTCCTCGCAGGCGACGGCCGAACAGCTAGGACGCGTCTTGGCCCGCATCCACGCCATGCCGCTCACCCGGCTTACCGGGCTCCGGGACGGTATGGCAGCAGCGTCCGCCTCATCTCCTGCCGGCGTCGATGCGGGGCCTACCGCATCGGTCCTGGCTGCCCATGGTCATCGCCTTGCCAGTCAAGAACCCGTTCTGACGCACTATGACTATTGGTCTGGCAATGTTCTGTGGGAGCAGGAGATGATTACTGGCGTCGTCGATTGGTCAGGGGCTGCACAGGCGCCGCGCGGCCTCGACGTGAGCTGGTGCCGACTGGATTTGACTCTGCTGCACGGCCCGGACTCGGCTGAAATTTTCCTGGCGGCGTACGAGCAAGCGGCAGCAGCAGATGTGCCCGACCTGGCGCTGTGGGACTTGTTCGCCCTCGGCAACTCCTACCGCACCGTCGAGACGTGGCTCCCCAACTACCACGACCTCGGCCGCACCGATCTGACCGCGGCCCACTTGCGCGAGCGTCACACCATCTGGATTCAGGAGTGCCTCGCCCGCTACCGAATGGACTAGGAGACGCAGGCAAGATCGTTGAGCAATGGCGCCCGCGTTCTCATCGGCATGTCCGAACGTGTCGCACCTGTACGTGCCTGGATCGACGGATACTGGTAGTGACGGACGCGCCAGCGCCGCCGCGCGCTGCCTGCGGCAGATCCGGATACCGAATCGCGGGCAGTGGCCGTGGCATCAAGCGACGCAGAACTCGTTGCCCTCGGGGTCCTGCATGACGACGTGGCCGAGCACGTCGCCGTACCACTCCTCGCGGATCACCGTCGCGCCAGCGGCGACCAACTCGGGGACTTTCTGCCGGATCAGTCGGGCGCGCTCGACCATGTCCCAGGGGCCTGGACCGGCCACCCGGACATCGATATGCACTCGGTTCTTGCTGGACTTGCCCTCGACTTCATACTGGAAGAATCGGACACCTTTCCCGAAGTGCATAGGGCAACCTCGACAAACCAAGAACCGAACCAGCTTCAAATTCAGGCCAACGTCAGCACGTGATCGAATCCGCGAAGCTGGGCTGGCGAACTCACCATCGGCAGTACCAGGGCCGGTATCCCGGCGGTCACGGAACCGCCGTCGCCGCTGGGATGGTCACCGACCATCAGCGTTCGATCTGGCTGTGCCGCCAGGGCGTCGAGTGCGGTGCGCCAGATCCGTACATCGGGTTTGACGAAGCCGACCTCGTAGGAAAGAACGAATGCATCGATGTAGCGGTCAAGCCCGTGCCTCGCAAAGCATTTGCGAATGTCCCAGCCGACGTTACTGACCACGCCAAGGCGAATATCGCGGGCACTCAGTGCGGCGAGAGTGGACGACGTGTCCGCGTACGGCTCGAGCGCTTCGGCGTGCGTTTCGTGCAGGGCTCGCGCAAACGGCGGGTCCACCCCACGGATTTGCTGCAGGACAGCCAGAATCGCCCGGTCCCACACCTGTGGGTCCAAGTCGCGGGCAAAATGAGCAGGGTCCGTAGCCGTTGTCCGCAACAACTCAGCGTAATCCGCGGCGATGCGCTGCGCCTCACCGACGGCCACCTCCCGGCCGACCAAGGCCGCCGCGCTGCCGATCCAGCGGTTGGGGTCTCTGGCGAACAGGGTCCAAGCGAAGTCGAACAGGACGGTTGTCACGGGTTTCGAAGGCACCAGGTCACCCTAGATCAGCGGGACGATTGACGTGGATCATGATGCTCCTGACTGCGCTCGACGCAGAACAGGTTGCCCTCCGGGTCGGCCCTGGTCACCCAACCGGGGCCGTTGGGGCTTGCGATGATCCTCGTACTCGGGTCGCGCCCGAGCCCCTTCAGCCGCACGACCTCCTCATAGCGTGTCCCGTCGGTCGGCATGACATCGATATGCATTCGGCGACCGGTTCTTGGTTCAGCGGCTTTTCCCTCGGGCACCTTCAGGAAACTAATGGCGGGGCCCCGGCCATCCGGGTCGACGATCGACGCGTTATCGGGCTCGTCGAAGCCAGATTCCTTGACATAGCCGAGGGCCAGCGCCCAGAAAGCGGCGATCCGCTGCGGATGGTCGGCATCGCATCCCAAGGTCCAAAAAGTCGCCATGACGCCAACGTACGGGGGCTGCGACCCGCTGTCATCGGCATGCCGTCCGCTCATCGGCAGTTCCGCACGGCGAGCAGCCACCGTTACCGCCACGCTGCGTGACGCCCGGTCGGCGGCAAATGAGTCCGTGTGATCACGTTGCCCCGGTGCCGCTGTACCCTTTGCCGGTGGCGTTACCTTGCGACGAACGCGAGCGTCTGCTGTCGCTTTACCGAGACCGGGTTGACACCTACGTCGGCGTGGACGCGGGCTACGGACAGCGCTGGCGGAGTTGGTGCGCGACTCTGTTGTCGTTCGGGGGCTCACTCGTCGTACCGCCGGTCAGGCCCGAGTTCGATCTTGAAGAGTTGCTTGCCAGCGGGTCTGCGTTCGGATCGGCAGTGCGATGCGTGCAGGGCGATGTCGGTGAATGTCATCGAAACGTCGCGGCGCGCTGGATCGACGGAGCGATCGAGTCGATCGGCACGGGCTACGCGCTGTCCGCCGACGACCTCTGGCGGCAGCACTCGTGGGGCGTGGATCCCGACGGTGCGCTGGTGGAGACCACGGATGAGCGGCGCGCCTATGTGGGCATCGTGCTGCCCGCGAGAGCGCCGAGCATGCAGTTCGCCGGGAGCAACGCCCAAGAGCACCTCAAGACGGTGTTACGGCAACGTGGTCCCCGTGCTGCAGAGCTGATCAGCATGATCCGCGAACTGGCGAGCTCGGGCAGGTCTCGGTCCTAGCCGACGTTGGCATCCCGCTGCCGCGAGCAGCTCAACTGACCCGACCGACAACCGGCAGGCCAGCCGTACTCAACTCGGCCTGTCCGGGCGCTGAGGGCGCCGCCTTGCCATGGCGGCATGACAGTGAACCAGTAGCAGTGTGGTGGCCTCCCTGTCCCGATGCTGGGCTCAGGCGTCGTGGTCGAGCAGGGGGAAGCTGGCGAGCAGGCTTTGCAGGTGCACGACCTCGGGCGCGACCACGGACCAGGGCACTTGGTGTCCCTCGATATCCCTCGATAGGGCCGCTCGCGCGCACGCACGGCCCTGCTCGCGCAGCGAGGCCGCTACGGACCAGATGCCTGAGGTGGTGGCCTCTCGCGTGCCGTCCCACCCGGTGAGCCCCACCTGCCGCTGCGTGCGCCCCACCGTCGAGTGGGCCCCCAGCGCCAGCTCATCGCTCATCGCGAGCACCACCACAGGGCCAGAGCCCTCCAGCGTCTCGAGCAGCGCTGCGGCGGCGTCCTCACCGAGTTCGCGTTGGTTACGCTCCACCACGGCGATCCGCACGTCACCCCAGTCGTGACCGGCCTCGGTCAGCGCATCGCGGTAGCCGGCCAGACGAGCCCCGGTGACCGGGAAGGGGATCGCCTGCAGGTCCATCAGGTCAACGGGTAGGTCGTGGCCGCGCAGGACGCCGCTGGTGCGGCGCCGGTCCAGGGGGAAGCTGATGATGACGGGGGTCGCTTCGGCCAGCGGTGTGGCGGCCGCGACTGCTGCTGCGGCTGCGCGGTCATCGGGCCCGATGCACGCCAGTCCCGGGTGGGCCGGACCGCCTTGGATGGCGGCGGGTCGCCCGCTGCTCGCGACGGCGGCCAGCACCGGGTCATCGGCGACGGTGGTCCACAGCACGTAGCCGTCCACCGCCGCTGACAGCACCCGGTCGATGTCGGAGGCATCCCCGCGGGTGGGGATCAGCACCACTCCGAGGTCCTCGGTGACGCAGACGTCGGTGATCCCGGCCAGGAACTGCGCCGCCTGCGGGTTGTCGAAGAGGTAGGACAGGTGTTCCCCGACTACCACCCCCAGCTGGTTGGCGCGCCCTGAGCGCAGGGCCCGGGCGGTGCTGTCGGGGCGGTAGCCCAGATGGGCCGCGGCCTCCAGCACCCGGGTCCGGGTGGGCTCGGCGACCCGCGCGGGGTGGTTGAAGGCGTAGGAGACGGTCATTGGCGCGACCCCCGCCTGCTTGGCGACGTCTTTGATGGTGGGACGGCGTCGCGCAGGTGTGGGCACAACGACATCTTAGCTCGTTGTGTAACGTTACGAGGGTCTTGTGTAACGTTACGAAGCATGAGTCAAGACACGGTCGTCTCCGCGCCCCGTCCACCCGTTCTCGATGCCCGGGCCGTCTACGCGCCCTACGCCGCGTTCGCCGCGTTCGGGATCTTCTGGGGCGCCTGGGGAGCGGCCCTGCCCACACTGCGCACCCAGGCCGGGGTCAGCGAGGGCCAGCTGGGCACCGCCCTGCTCTTCATTGGCCTGGGGGCGCTGCCGGCGATGGCCTTCACCGGACGTGCGGTGGACCGCTACGGGCTCCGCGTGGCGTCATGGCTGCTGGCGGCACTGGCCGGTGCTGGCCTGCTCATCACCGCCGGCGCCGACGGGGTGGTGCTGCTGATCATCGGGATGCTCGTGGTCGGCGCCGCCTCCGGCGCTGCGGACGTGGCCATCAACACCCTCGCTGGTCGCGCAGAGCACGTCACCGCCAAACCTCTGCTCACCCGATCCCACGGGCTGTTCTCCGTGGGCGTGGTCATCGCCAGCCTGTCCACCGGAGCGCTGCTGGGTGCGGGGCTGTCACTGCTGGCGGCCTTCGCCGTGGTCGCGGCGGTGATGTGCGCCCTGGCAGCGGCTACCGCGTTGACCAGCATGTCGCTGCAGATTCCAGCTCACCAGGGCGATGCCGGTACCCGGGCGGAAGCCCGCGAAGGTGCCCGCGCGGAGCGAGGGGCGCCGGCAGGCTCCGCCGCGGCCGCGCCCCGTGGCGCACGGAGGCTCACGGGCCTGCTGCGCCGGATCAGCCCAACTTCACCCCTGTTCGTCGTGGGACTGGTGGCTGCCTTGGCCTACGCCATCGAGAACGCCCACCAGAGCTGGGGCGCGGTGATGCTCACCGACGTCTTCAGCGCCTCACCCCAGCTGGCGGCCGCGGCCCCAGCGACTTTTGCCGCCACCGTCGCGCTGGCGCGCCTGAGCCTGGCGCCGCTGTCGCGCAGCCACCCCACCGTGATGTTGCTCGGCGGAGGCGCGCTGGCCACCGTGGGCAGCGCGGTGCTGGCCACCGCCCCTTCGGTCATCATCGCCCTGGTCGGGCTGGTGCTGGGCGCCCTGGGCACCGCGACGCTGTTCCCCACCTTGCTCAGCCGCAGTCTGCGAGGCACCGACCCCGCTCAGCACGGCCGGGCCACCTCCACCGTCGCCGCTACCGCCTACCTGGGCTTCCTACTCGGCCCGGCCTACGTGGGTCTGCTGGCCGAGAGCAGCGACCTGCGCGGCGCGCTGCTCGGCGTGGCCGCACTCGCTCTGGTCTTCACCCTGGCAGCAGCGCCGATCAGCACCTGGGCTGCGAGAAGAGCGCACAGCGATCACTAGGACCGCTCGCTCTTCGACAGATCCGGAAGCCGAGCGGTTAGCCGCGGTCAGGCGTCCGCCACGCAGGGTTTGCCCGTCGCGCTGACCGTCAGATCCCAGGGACGT
>NZ_VSFA01000201.1 GCF_008119785.1 Micromonospora sp. MP36
CAAAAGGCGGCCGGACGGTATTCGGGGGAGGGGTTGGTTTCAGGGCTTGTCCCCTCCGGTCCTGTCGGGGGCCGTGGTTCCCGGCACCCGCCGTGTACGAGGGGGCGGGGGGGGGGGGGGGACCCGGCGTGGGAGGTGCAGCCTCCCGCCGGTCCGACGCCCGCCACGGACGACACGCTGCGGCTCTACTTCCTGTGTGCGCACCCCACCCTGCCGCGGACCTCGGCCGTCGCCTTGACGCTGCGCGCGGTCGGTGGCCTGACCACGCGGCAGATCGCGGCGGCATACCTCGTCCCCGAGGCGACCATGGCGCAGCGGATCAGCCGGGCCAAGCGGCGGATCGCGGGGCTGCCGCTCGACCAGCCCGGCGATCTCGGGACGGTGCTGCGCGTGCTCTACCTCGTCTTCAACGAGGGGTACGGCGGAAACGTCGACCTGGCGGCCGAGGCGATCCGCCTCACCCGCCAGCTCGTCGCCTTGACCGACGAGCCCGAGGTCGCGGGGCTGCTCGCGCTCATGCTGCTGCACCATGCGCGCCGCGCGTCTCGCACGGGCCCGGGAGGTCGCCTGGTGCCGCTTGCTGAGCAGGACCGGTCGCGCTGGGACACCGCCCTGATCGCCGAGGGGGTGACGATTCTGCAGGCCGCGCTGGCCCGCGACCGGCTGGGCGAATACCAGGCACAGGCCGCGATCGCCGCCCTGCACGCGGATGCCCGGACGACGTCCGAGACGGACTGGGTGCAGATCGTGGAGTGGTACGACGAACTGCTGCTCCTCACCGGCAGCCCGGTGGTGCGGCTCAACCGCGCAGTGGCGGTCGGGGAGGCCGACGGACCGCACGCCGGCCTCGCGGCGCTGGCTGAGGTGAGCCCCGACCTGCCCCGATACGCGGCGGTGACGGCATACCTGCACGAACGCGCCGGTGACCTCGATCGCGCCGCCGAACTGTATGCCGAGGCGTCCCGCGCCGCTGCCAGCGTGCCGGAGCGCGACCACCTCACCCGAGAAGCCGCACGGGTACGGCAACTGCTGCATCCGTGAGCGCCGCATCCGCCCACATGACCACACGAACCAGTCCCTGTCATGGCCTCGACCCGAGACAGGCCTATTCGCATGCATTTTCGATTGCTCAGGCGAAATCAGTTGGCGGGCCTGCCGAACCAGCGGGAGAGGTGGTCGTCCAGGTCCTGCTGATCGTCGCCGATCCAAGCGACGTGGCCGTCGGGGCGTAGCAGGACGCACGGAAAATCCAGTACCGCAGTGGGATCCCCGAGGTAATCGACCCGGTCCGACCAGCCGCCGACGGTCAGGCGTTCGGTGCGGTCCAGCACCAGGCCACGGCCGCGATGCAGCAGACCGTAGAGGTGGCCCTGTTTCACGTCGATGTCGCGCAGGCGGCGGCCGAGCAGGTCGGGGCCTGCGCCGAAGTCGTAGCGGATGCCGATCGCGGTGATCTTCTCGATCAGATAGCGGTTCACCTCGTCGAAGTCCATCAGTTCGGTGAGCAGCCTGCGCACGGCCTGCGGGCCCGGCTCGGTGGACAGCAGTTCCATCTGGGCGCGGGTGTTGTCCAGCACGTCCTCGGCGACCGGATGACGTTCGGCCTGGTAGGTGTCCAGCAGTGTTTCCGGCGCCCAGCCGCGGATCTGCGCGGCCAGTTTCCAGCCGAGGTTGAATGCGTCCTGAACGCCCAGGTTGAGGCCCTGTCCGCCGGTGGGTGGATGGATGTGTGCCGCATCGCCGGCCAGCAGCACCCGCCCGACCCGATAACGTTCGGCTAGCCGGGTGGCATCCCCGAAGCGCGACAACCAGCGCGGCGAGTGCACGCCGAAATCGGTTCCGGCGATGCTGCGCAGCGCTTGTTTGAAATCCTCGAGGGTGGGTGGCTCCGCGCGATCGCTGACTCCCGCGGCGGGGACGACGACGCTGTAGACGCCTTCGCCGAAGGGCCTGAGCCAGAACGGCCTATGGGTCTCGTGGATTTCGGTCACCCTGGCGGTGATCTCCTCCTGCGGCACACCCACTTCCATCTCGCCCATCAGCGTCTCGGTCCGCGAGGGCTCGCCGGGGAAGCCGACACCGAGCAGTTTGCGCACCGTACTGCGCCCGCCGTCACAGCCGACGAGGTAGCGCGAACGCAGCTGTTCCCCGTCGGCCAGCTCGACGGTCACACCCTCGTCGTCCTGCTCGAAACCAGCCACGGCACAACCGCGCCGGATTTGCGCACCCAGTTCGATCGCATGTTCTTCGAGCAGGCGTTCGATGACCGGCTGCGGGATGCCCAGCAGATAGGCGTGCGCGGAGTCCAGGCCCTTGGGCGCGGGTTTGTTGATGGCGGCGAAGAAGCCGCCGGCCGGACGCTGCCTTCCGTGTTCGAGAACGCGCTCCAGCAGTCCGCGCATTGCCATCAGCTCGAGACTGCGAATATGCAGACCGACTATGCGGACGAACGACTTGGGCTCGGTTTCCTTCTCCAGGACGAGTACCCGCACATCGTGCAGCCGCAGTTCGGCGGCCAGCATCGCGCCAGTCGGCCCGCACCCGGCAATGATCACGTCGAACATGAGGGGCGCGCGATCGGCGCCGGGGGCCGACGATGGGAGTCCGGGGACGTCGCCCGCGGTGAAGTCGCGCTCGACCGTATCGTTCGACGACGGCTCGGCGGGGAGCTGCAGAGAGTGCATAGGTGTTGCCTTTCGGGAGTGCCTGGTTGGCGAGGCGCTCCCGGCGACACCTACCTCAATCGCCCGACCGTGACGGGAAGGGGGAGCACCCACATCGATACAGCGTTCATGGGTCTCACCTCCTCGGGCGGTGTCACGAGCAACTGCAAGCTACAAGCCTGAGCATCATCCCGTCCAGTCCCTTCCCCGCCACGTGATCACGGCTCCGAACGGGCCAGTGCGGTTGCCGGGCGTAACCGGCGTGGCGGCCCGGCTGGTCCCGGTCTGGTCCTGGCTACCCCCGATGCGGACCGGATCTCGGTAGGCGCTGCGGCAGGGTGGCCAGCTGATCACCCGACCGTTCGGCGCCGTCCATCAACGGCGGCGGATCGGCGAGCACCGCCCCCGCCGCCCGCCGCCAGGCCGTCGTGCCGCTCCCGCCCGTCCGCGCCGCCGGGCCAACGCGCCAACTCGCCAACTCAGCTGCGAAGCGACGCGATCGTCCTGTGCGGCTCGTGAGCCGTTCGTCAACGGCGGCCCGCACCCCAACCAAATACTGGATTGATGTTAACGGTAATCCGTTAATCGAAACGGGAGAATCCGGACAAGTTGCCGGTACATCATAATGACAGTTCTTGTGTTTCCCCCCGCGTCCACTGGAGGCAGCAGCCGTGTCTGCCTGTAGCGCGCGGTGTCGTCTGCCAGTTGAGATGAGGCATCTCGCTGTTTCTGCCATTTACGTTGAGGCGCACCTTGGATGGCTGCTTCAGCGAAAGCGGGTGGCGGTGCACGCTGCGAGAGCGGTGCCTCCGGCGAGGCCGAACGATCGGTTCGAGCTGGTCTACGTGGACTCGGCCGGCGAACGCCAACGGGGACCGTTGTCGTTGTGCTGGAGCTTTCCGTTCGAGCGGGCCGGGGCAGTTCGTCAGTTCACGTCTCGTCGCGGCCAGCGGAGCTTCTCCGGCCGATGCGCGGCGCGTTCTGCAAGACCACGAGGCTCAGCCCTCAAAGGCGGCGTGGGTGGTGCCTGGGTCGCTGCCCGGTACCAACCCGACCCGCACCACAGCCGCGCAGCGGCGAGGAGCGGAAGCGGGGCGGTAGTGAATGGTCGTCACACCCGGCCGCCTCTTGGGCACGAGGCTGACCAACTTGATTAGGAATCGTCGGTGATCATAGGTTAGCCGTGTGGATCGTGGCGTTTGGCTTTGGGCTGGTTCGGGGGAGATTCCGGTGATGTGGGCCGGTCGTGATCGCGGGTTCTCTTGGTTCGATGGCGGGGCGATGAGTCGGTGACCGGAAAGCTGCCGCTGGCCGACGGCGAGACTTCCCGTACCGCTTGCGCCCAGGCCGTGCTCCGATCGGGGGTGGACGAGGAGAGCGGTGAGGTTCTGTCGCAGGCCGTGCTTGCGCAACGGATCGGCTGGTGTGCCGATCTGGTGGCGGGGATGGTCTCCGGCCTGTTGGTTGAGCGCTGGAATCCCGCGGATGTGGAGGTGTTGGCCTCCGGACAGGACCCGGGTGGCCGGAAGCTTCCGTCGAACGCGTGGATGGCGTTGCGGCGTCTGGGTTGGACGGTTACCGCGCCGGTGGGTGTGAGGGTCAATGACCGGGTCGTGCGGATGGCGCAGGAGCAGGCGGGGCGTGTTCTGCGTTCGGCGTGGTGGCGTGCTGGTCTGACTGGCGGTGTGTTGGCGACGTGGCCGGCCGATCCGCGTCAACGCACCCCGCAGGAGTGGGAGCAGGTACGCAAGGCGGTTCCGGGCGGGGAACATCTACCGTCCAGCATGATCAAGTCCCGCACTCGGCAGGCCGCGAAGTTCCTTGCCGTCAATGGGCGGCTGCCGGTGGATGTGTTCGAGTTGGAAGGTGTCCCAAGGGTGGCGCGGATGCTGCTGTTGGCCGCGTGTGACCGGCAGCAGGCCACCATCGAGCGCAGCGACACCGACCCTAGGAGGGTGTTGCTGCGGTTGCAGTTGCCCACGCGCCCGGATCCGCGGGCGTATCGGGATTGGACGTGGGTGGCCTGTCCGATCAGCCTGCCGCCCACGGTCCCCGCCTCGGCGGTGCTGCACCTGCCCACCCTGCGCGTGACCGGCCGGCAGGTGCGCGCCGATGTCGCGTACACGCACGCCGTGCCGAAGGCCCAGCGCACCGGGCACACGGTCGCGGTCGGCGTGGACTGGGGTCTCAACACTCTCCTCAGCGCGGGGGCCCTGCGCCTGCACGAGGGCGGGCGGATCACGGCGTTGGGGGCCGGTGGCCAGTTCCGAGCCGCCGGCATCCTCGCGAAACAGCACCGGCTGCGCCGCCTGTCAGAGCGGCTGCATGCCAAGGCCGACCACTACCAACGGCTCGCCGGCCGTGACGAGCGGCATCACCTCGCGGGCAAGCTTGCGGTGCTGCGTGACGAGATCCGCCACGTCTCCGACCGCCGGACGAACCTGAACGTCGCGCTCGCGTGGGCTGCCGCCAGATGGGCCGTGGACCAGGCGATCGCCGCCGCGGCGACCGTGATCTATGTGGAAGACCTGCGGTCGTTGGAAGCACGGGGCATGGGCGCCACCCTCAACACCCGCCTGTCCCAGCAGGTGCGCGGGCAGATCGTCGACCGGATACGGCACCTCGCCGCCGAGCACGGTATCGCCGTCGTCACCGTCCCCGCCCGGAACACCTCGAAACACTGCCCGCAATGCTTGACCCCGCTGCGGCACTGCAAGGCCCCCGACAAGCCCACGGTGCCGGGCTGGAAGTGGGCCATCTGTCCCCACCAGTCCTGCCGCTGGCAAGGCGACCGCGACCACGGGGCATGGCGGCGGATCGCCGCCCGCGGCCTGGCCCATCAGGCAAAGACCGTCATCGACAAGACCACCGGGCACATGGTCATCCGCGCCGTGGTCGACAAGTTTGAAACGTCTGCGGTTATCACGAAAACCAGCCGGGGGGACCGGTCGAAGACCGGCCCCACCCGGCGCAAGCCACCACGCCCCGCGCCCAGGCGACGCGGGGCACCCTCCCCCACCCGGCCCCACAGTCAGGCGGGTAAGCGTCCGGAGGGACACGCACCAACGGACCGGAGGCTGCCCCGCGCAGCCCACCGACACCAGGGCGTGAACACGATCAGCACACCCACCACCGGCCACCAGCCACGAGGAGCCGCCCT
>NZ_VSFA01000202.1 GCF_008119785.1 Micromonospora sp. MP36
AGGTGGCGGAAGCGATGCGGGGTGCCCGGCCCGAATTTCAACGCGCTGTCATCGGCAAAGCCGCGAGCGCTGGCTATGTCCCGGAGGCCATGTAGGCGGCGAGGATGTAGTTGGGGTGCCGGTCGAGGTTCTTGCGGGCTCGGTCGTAGCGCATGGTGGTGCGCGCGTCGGCGTGACGAGCGGCGATCTGCACGTCGCGCAGGCTGACGCCGGCGTCGAGCATGGTGGTCACGAACGTGTGGCGCAGCATGTGGGGGTGCATCCTCGACATCCGGATCCCCGGCCGAGTCCGTGCTGGAGCGAGCCTGTGAAGGTTGTCGGCTTGGCGTAGTACCAGATAGCCGCTGTCCGTTTGGTCATCGTGGCCAGAGCGCCCCTCCTGGCAGGAGTGCGAATTGTGGGCCACCGTACCCACGACACCGCGCATCCGCGCCAGACTTCCGGACGTCGGTCGTCAGGCCACAGAAGCGCCGGCAGAGACCGGGCACGGCTATGCACACACCGCGTCAACCGACATCTGAAACCCGCGCCCGAGGTAACCATCCGCAGCTGCGGGCGGAGCGCGCAGTCAGATGCGGATGTTCAGTCGCGAGGGCCGCCCGGCGGGTACTGCTGTTGGTCCGGGAGATTACGAGGGCAACTCGTACTCCTCCGCGAGCCGCTCGGCGTAGCCACGTACCAGGTCGTCACCGGTGGCGCGTACACGCCGGATCAGCTCAGCTGCTTCACTGGTTGCACCCTGGTCCAACAGCAGGGCAGCGAGCAGGCATCGGCAACGGTTCTCCAACAGCGCGGCACCTTGACGCAGGACGGCCTCCGCTTCGACCTGTCGATGCGGCACCTTCAGCAAGAGCGCGCCGAGGATCGGCAGAGAACCGGTGTCGCCGGCCGCCACCTGGCGACGGCGATGCTCGATCGCTTCACTGAGCTCGCCGGGCTCGCCGTGGTTGTGCAGGAAGGCCGCATACATCGTCAACGCGTTGACGCTGCCGGACTCGATGGCCACCGTGAACAACATCCGAGCTTCGGCCGTGTCGCCCTGCCGGGCGCGCAGCGCCGCCAAAGACGCCGACGACTGAACGTCACCGGCCGTGATCGCCGCCCGATACACGGCCTCCATCGCAGCGTGGTTCTCCCGGATACCCGGCCAGTTGACCAGCTTCACGACGGCCCGGTGGTCTCCGGCGTCTGCCGCCATGCGGTACAGGGCCTCCGCCGCTGCGTGTTCGCCCTTGGCCGACTTCTCCTCCGCGGCCTGGACCAGAGCAGCGATCGCCCGTGGCCGGCTCGCTCTGCGGAACGCCCCACGCGCGTACCCTGTGGCAAACGTTTCGGCGTAGGAGGACGACAAGCGATCGACGATGGCTGACCATCGCGCCCGTAAACCCATACCGTCGATTCTGGCGACACCGTGCACGTCGCGGTATCCGCAGTTTGCATTGCGAATGGATCTGGACCCCCGATGCGTCCAGCCGCTCGAGTCCTCGACGCACTCATCTCGGCATAGTCGAGGGGCAGCCCACCAACGTTGAGTCACGCTGCGTAACGCGCGGCTCGCGGCTACTTCTTTAATCCGGCCGCGCCGCCGTATCGATGTCAGCGGTTGCGTGGGGTTACCAGGCCGGATTCGTAGGCGAGGACCACAAGTTGGGCGCGGTCGCGGGCGTGGAGCTTGGTCATGGCTCGGTTGATGTGGGTTTTCGCGGTCATCGGGCTGATCACCATGTGGTCGGCGATCTGGTCGTTGCACAGGCCCTGTGCGACCAGCGCTACGGCCTCGCGTTCGCGGTTGGTCAGTTCTTTCAGTCCCCTATCCGTGCTGGTGTGGAGCGGTTGGGTGACGTATCGGTTGATCAGCTTGCGGGTGATCGATGGTGCGAGCAGGGCGTCGCCGCGGGCAGCGACGCGTACGGCGTGGAGGAAATCTTCCGGTTGGATGTCTTTGACGAGGAATCCGGCGGCGCCGGCGCGCAGCGCGTTGAAGACGTACTCGTCCAAGCCGTAGTTGGTCAGAATGACGACGTGCACCCGGGCCAGGGCCGGGTCCGCAGCGATGCGCCGGGTCGCCTCGATGCCGTCGAGGACCGGCATCTGGATGTCGATGAGCGCAATGTCGGGCAGGTGTTCCTTGGCCAGCGCCAGGCCCTCGCTGCCGTCGGCGGCCTCGGCCACCACCTCGATGTCGTCCTCGACGTCGAGGAGCGCGCGGAATCCGCTGCGAAGGAGCGGCTGGTCGTCGACCAGCAGGACACGGATCATGACGTTTGATCCACGGGAAGTTCGGCGTGGACGGTGAAGCCGCCCTCGCTGCGTGGTTCCGCGCGGAGGTGACCTCCGAGGGCGGTGACTCGTTCGCGCATTCCGAGCAGCCCGACGCCGGGCACCGGCGCGGTGCCCGGCGTGGCCCTGCCGTCGTCATCGACTCGGATCGCGAGGGCGTCGGGACGGTAGTCGATCCGAACCGACGCCGTAGCGGCGGCGGCGTGACGGGCGATGTTGGTCAGCGACTCCTGAACGATCCGGTAGGCGGTCCGGTCCACCGCGGCCGGCACGTTGTTTCGGTGTCCCTCGATCGTCAGCGTCGCGTCCAGGCCGGTCGTCCGGGCCCGTTGCACCAGTTCCGGGACATGGTCGAGCCCATGCGGCGGGTTCTTGTCGTCGTCGCGCAGCGCTTCCAGGGTCGCTCGTAGCTCCCGGGCCGCCTCACGACCGGCCTCCCGGATTGCCAGCAGGGCCTCCGGCACCTGTTCACCCCGCTTGCCGGCCAGGTGGACGGCGACTTCGGCCTGCACCTTGATGACGGAGATCTGGTGGGTGAGCGAATCGTGCAGCTCCCGTGCGATGTGCAGCCGCTCCTCGTTCGCGCGGCGCCGCGCGGTCTCCTCGCGAGTGCGCTCGGCCTCATCCGCCCGGCGCTCGGCCTGTCGCAGCGCCTCGCCCGCCGCACCGGCGGCAATCAGCCAGGCCAGTTCGAGGACACCTCGGGCCTGCGCGAACGCCTCGCCCGTGTCGTGCAGGCCCGAGGCCATGGCCGCGAGGGGGAGAGCGGAGAGCATGATCACGCTCACCGCCACCGTGGTAGTGCGGTGCCCCGCCCGCACGGCGGCGTACACCGCGAACAGGAACGCGACGGCAGGCACGTCGAAACCGGCCGCCTGGTAACCCACCGCGCACAGCCCGGTGACGGCCAGGACGGGAACCGGCGCGCGGCGGCGCGCGGCCAGCGCCAGACCGCCGGCCGCCAGCAGCACGTAGCCGAGCAGGTCGAGGTTGGTGGCGGAGTGCTGTCCGGATAGCCCGGTGACCAGCAGGATCGCCGCCACGCCGGCGGCGATCGTCCAGTCTCTGACACCGATCCGTCGCCTGCTCATGCGCGCACCCTAACCGGATGTCTGCCCGGGCGGCTCCTGCGCGCGGATGATCGGCCGCCTACCGCACACGCGGTACCTTCCCGGCTTCTGCGGCATCCGTGGCAGCCGGATGCACCGCTTGCGGCAGCGTGAAGTGTCCGCGTCAGCAGGACGACAGGTGATCGGTCCGGCGGACAGGATCAGACGACAACCAGTCCTACGAGGAGAAGGAGCATCCCTATGTTCGTCCGTCACCTGCTCGCCGCCGCCGCAGCCGCCCTGCTCGGAGTCTTCGTGCTTGCCACACCAGCGGCCGCGCACGTCTTGGCCGAGCCCGCCACTGTTTACGGCTGGACCCCTGAGCGAATCTGGGGCAGCGCGGCCGCGCTACTGGCGCTGGTTGGCGTGGTCATCGGCGGGCTGGCTCTGGCCCGACCCGCCGGCCGTATCGGCAACGGAGGAAGGGGCGCCGTCGTGGCCCTGGCGGCGGGGCTGATCGCCGTGGTCAACGGCGGGCTGGTGGTGGTCACCGCCGATGGTGGTCTCGGCACCGGCAACGGGATCGCCGGTGGCTACTTGGCCCTGGTGATGGGGCTGATCGCCACGGTCCTCGGCTGGCTGGCTGTGACCCGCTCCCGCCGCACCGTCTGACCGCAGCGAATACGAGCGCGCGTTCGGGTCTGCAGAAGACCGCCACACCAAATTCCAGCGCGCCGTAGACGCCCCGCCCAGCCTCGTGCTCGGGTAGCTGCCCTCAGCCGCAGACTTACCGGCGAGCGCCCATTCAGCATGCCCTCGGTTACGCAGCGCTACTTGACCCTTGGTGGCGGCTTCCTTCACGGCACCCCAACTCAGGAAGGAGAACGATGCGACACACCATCTCGATCTGGCGAACACTCGCTGCCGGCCTCGCCGGAGGCATCGCGTTTGTGCTAGGCACGTTCGTCACATTCCGCCTGCTCGGCGGTTCACGCCAAGGTGCGGAAGGCTTGTTGTTCGACCCCGACACCCAGCACCCCAAGGTCATCACCGTGTGGAAGGAACTGGAGCCGCTTCCACGGATTCTGGAGAATCCGCTGATCATCCTCGGCGGGATGCTCGCGTTCGGGATCGCCTACGCCTTCGTCTACCGATCCATCGCTTCTGCCTGGACGACGGGCCTGCACCACAGGGCATGGCGGCTCGGCCTCATCGTGTGGCTGGGCACCGTGTTCGCCGAGTTCATGGGCCCGTTCAACGTGCTGCACCAGCCCTTGCACCTCAGCGTCCTGGCCTGGGCGATGTGGGCGGTATGCGCCGTCGCCGAGGCGTACGCGCTGGTATTCGTCCTAGACCGCGGCCTGTCTAAGGGCCGTGAACAAGGCGAACGCGGCCCCGCGCATCGCTCCACCGTGGTCGAACCCCAGGCCTGACGCCAACCGGTGGAGACGCCAATGAACATCACTGTGTTCGACTCGACGGGCCGCACCGGCCGCCACATCCTCAATTTAGGCGTTCGCCGCGGCCACCGCATCACCGCCTTCACCCACTGGCCGAGCCGTTCCAGGGTTAGGAGGGGGCTATGACACGTCCAGAAAGGGTGCTCGTCACTGGTGGTACCGGCGTGCTGGGTCGCGAGCTGGTACGTCGGTTACAGGATCAGACCGAGGTGCGGGTGTTGAGCCGTCGCCCATCTCAGGGACCTGGGTTCGTCCAGGGTGATCTCGAGACCGGCGAGGGTCTGGCCGCAGCGGTCGAGGATGTGGATGCGATCGCCCACTGCGCGAGTGCGGCCGACTACCGGCGACCGCAACGGGACGTGACCCAGCTCCGGCAGCTCCTCGACGCGACAAGTGGAGCGCGGCCGCACCTGGTGTATGTCTCGATCGTCGGAGTGGACCGGGTTCGGTTCGGGTTCTTCCAGGCCAAGCTGGACACCGAGCGGCTCGTCGAAGACTCCGGCCTGCCATGGACGATCCTGCGGGCCACCGAGTTCCATGATCTGATGCTGAAGTTCTTGGCGCGACTCTCCAAAGGTCCGGCCGCCGTGGTGCCGCGGAAGTCACTGTTCCAGCCAGTCGACGCGGGCGATGTCGCCGAGCGAATGGCCGAACTTGTCATGGGGCCTGCGGCAGGCCGCGTTCGCGAGCTCGGCGGGCCGAAGGTCGAGTCGATGGCGGACCTGATGCGCGCCTATCTCGCCGCTGCACAGCGCCGCCGCCCAATCATCAAGATCCCCCTCTGGGGCAGGCTGGGCGCGGGGTTCGGCGTGGGCGACCACCTGCTCACCGATGGCGACCGCGGCACGGTCACCTTCGCCGACTACCTACACGCGCGTAGTAACGCTGACGGCCTCCTCGACCACCCCTACCGCTAAAAGCGTGGGT
>NZ_VSFA01000203.1 GCF_008119785.1 Micromonospora sp. MP36
CACGCACACACCCGAACGTCCGGTTCAACAGCTCAGCCTGTTCAGGAGTCGGGTAGAAGCGGTACTTGTACGCCCGCTTCACCACCTCACCCACGCCTCACATTTTACCGTCCATGTACGACACTCATCCCAAGGGAAGGGGGCGGCGTTTCCTCCCGGCCCTGAACGGCCGGGTTTCCACGCCGCAATTCCGATGAGCAGCCCACCGCGAAGCAGACCTCGGCGACGCTGAGGTCGCCATGACGCAGCAGAGCCACCGCGCGCTCGATCCGACGCGCCATCAGGTACGCGTACGGCGACTGGCCGTAGGCGAGGCGGAACTGGCGGCTGAGGTGCCCGGCGGACATATTCGCGTCGCGGGCGAGCGCTTCGACGTTCAGCGGCTGCGCGTACTCGCGATCGATCCGGTCGCGGACGCGGCGTAGTCGCGCGAAGTCGCTCAGGCGCTGCGCCGCGATGCGCGCGCGCCGCCACGAGGGGTGACACATGAGGGGACTCCTTTTCCTTGGAGGTACGCGAGCACCTGGCTGCATGTCGGGGTGTGCGACGAGGTGCTCGATGGCGATGACCTGCTCAGCGAACCTCCTGGATCCGGACCAGGTTGCCCGCCGGATCGCGGAAGGCGCAGTCGCGGACACCGTACGGCTGCTCGATCGGCTCCTGGACGACCTCGGCGTCGGCGGCCTGCACCTTCTCGAAAGTGCCGTCGAGGTCCCGGGTGGCCAGGAGAATCCAGCCATAGGTGCCCTTGGCCATCATCTCGACGATGGTGCGCCGCTCGTCCTCGGTGACCCCAGGGTCGGCGGCCGGCGGCGCCAGGAGGATGGACGTGCCGGGCTGGCCGACGGGTCCGACGGTGATCCAGCGCATCTTGCCCTGTCCGACATCGCTGCGGACCTCGAAGCCGAGGATGTCGCGGTAGAAGGCCAGGGACTCGTCCGGGTCGACATGCGGGAGGGCGGTCGTGTGAATGCTGAGGTCCATGACGACAGGCTAGATGTGGCGTCGTGGCCCGCACTTCTCGATTCCTGATCGATCTTGCCACCTGTTGCACCGACGGGGCGCTCGGGCGCCCGGGTGGCTCCGGTGACTAGATCAGGAATCCTGAGCACGTGAGTGATGGGTACCTCCGTCTGTTCCCGACCGACCCCGGTTGGCAGCCCACGCCCGCGGCCGCCGACGCCGCCGTGGCCTACGTCGCGGGGCTCTTCTCCGGCCCCGGCGACGACGTCGAGCAGGTCGACCACGAGTTCTACGAGCGTGTCACCCTGACCGACGCCGGCGAGAACACCACCCGGATCACCTGCTCGCGCTGCGAGGGTGACATCAATCCAGAGTGGCTCTACGACCTGATCGAGGAAAATGGTGAGAGCTTCGACAACCTGGACGTCACCCGTGCCGTGTCGTATCCCTGTGGTGGACTGCCTGCCATGGGCGTGTTGTATGACTACCTCCGGGCGAAAGACGACGCCGCGGCCGTGAAGCTGATGGAGGATCTCGATGGCGGGCCGGCCGCCGTCAGCGGAAACGGCGTAGCTGTCGATGCGATCGACCTCAAGGGCATCGAGCCCGCAGTGACCCTCGGCAAGCTCGTGAGTTTCGTTCGAGGTGTCGAGTGGCAGGTGGACCTGGTCGATCTCAAGCTGCTGTGGAGCGGGGACGAGCAGGACGGGCCGTGGCTGATGTCGCTCGACCGCGCCGCGCGGGACACCCTCGCCTCGATCAACGACGCGCAATTGCCTGAGCTGTCGGCGCGATGGGGCCGGATCGAGGAGTTGGCGTGGGGAGGCCCGTTGTCTGACGACCAGATGCTGCCGGTCATCAAGGAGGTCGCCGCGCTCGCACAGCGCGCGCGAGACGCAGGCGAGGGCCTGTACTGCTGGTGTTGCCTCTGACTCGCGTGACCTTGCCGGGGCGCAGACAGTGATCGAGCCAGCTTCCACCGGCTCAACCTAGTGCTCGGGGAACGTCCCTGGCCTACTGATCGGCTCTCGTTAGGTCTGGGTTCACCGAGTTGGCGCCGTCGTCGAGGTCGCCGACGAGCGAGTCCGGGGCACGCATGCGCCACGCGTCGGTGACGAGTTCCTCGAGACGATCGACGCTCACCTGCGGCAACCTCAACATGACCAGGGGCAGCCCGTCGTACGCGGGCGTGGTGAAGAAGAGCTCCGGCTCGCCGAGGAGCAGTGCCTGCTTCTCGGCTTCGTCGCCGACGTAGAGCACCGCGATGTCGGTCCGGATGAGGCGCGACGTGCCGGGCCGGCGCTCGGGGTAGGACCAGACGAACCCTTTGTCGGCGACCCGGAAGTCGAAGCCGTCACTGTCGATCTCGACCACGTGAGGCAGCGCCAGCGCCAGCTGACGGACATTGTCGGCGTCAGCCATCGAGGTCGCTCCAGCCCACCGCCTCGTGCATCCGTACAGCGTAACCACCGCCCCACCGCCGGGCAGAACCCGTTAGTCCGCCGGTAGCGACAGAGCTACCTGAGGAGCATGCTGGCCTCGCGGGTCGGCGCGCCTGCCCCGGCACGGCAGTGGCACCTCAGCTGAGACCCCGGTGGGCGGCCCACAGTGCGCCGGCGCGGCTGGCAGCCTCATCGACCAGGGCCACCAGCTCGGGCCTGTTGGGCACGGGAAACGAGACGTATGTGCCGCGGCCGCCGGCGGTCGGTCGGCCGTAGGCCTTCGCGGCGAGGCGCCCGTCCGGGAGGAGCCGGACGTTGAGTGTGGTCAGCGTGAACTGCTCACCGCGTCGGGTGTCGGTCCAGCGGAGCCCCTCGGGGATCGTGACGTTGATCGCCAGGGCGCTGACCTCAAGGGCGGTGTCGCTGCTCATGGGCGCATTTTCTCATGCAGCATCGGCTCGACTAGCCCGCATCGGTGGCGTCGAGTGGCTTGCGCCAGACCGACACGTGGCTCTCGCTGTCGGAGGTGAAGGGCGCCCCGTCCCAGTCCGCCACACGCTGCTCCAGCGTCAAACCGGCCAGCCGCGCCATGAGGTCGCACTCGGCGGGCCAGATGTAGCGGAAGTTGCTGTAGCCGTAGCGCGTACTCCCATCATCGAGCCGCCGGTAGTGGTGCGAGGTTCCCTGCTGCGTGACCATGTCGTAAGTGTCGAAGCCGACATGCTGGTCGGTCACCTCGAACGGCACCGCCGACTGCCCTGGCGGGAACCGCCGGATGCCGGGCACCCACAGCTCGATGACGAAGCGACCGCCCGGCGACAGGTGCCGGGCCGCGTTGCGGAAGCACTGCACCTGCTCGTCCTGGGTGCACAGGTTGCCGATGCTGTTCCACACGACGTACACGAGCGAGAACTGGGCGGGGACTCTCGTCGTGGCCATGTCACCGACGACGACCGGCAGCTGCTCCGCGGGCACCTTGCGCCGCAGCCGGTTGACCATCGGCTGCGACAGCTCGACCCCGGTCACGGAGATGCCACGGGCGGCGAGCGGGATCGCCACCCGACCCGTGCCGATCGCGAACTCCAGCGCGGGGCCGGAACCCGCCAGGCGGGCGAGGAAGTCCACGGCGGGGTCGAGCACATGGGGTGCGAACATCTCGGCCGAGAGGTCGTCGTACCGCTCCGCGGTGTCCTCGTCCCACAGGTCACTGCTCGTCACGGGCACGAGCCTGCTCGCCTTCCTGCGCCCACGCCAGCCATTTACGGGGAGACGGCCGACCGGGCACGCTGCGGGCCACGGCAGCCAGCGGCGGGGGTACGGTCCTCAGTGAACCCGTTGGCCGAGTCGAATCCGGCCCGGCTGTAGGACCTCGGCATAGGTGCCGAAGCAGGCCGCGCGTCCGAATCCGGGCACGAGGACTCGATGATGCTTCGCCAGCGCGCTGAGCAGCGACCGGTCGGCGGGTAGCTGGCCCTGCCCGAGCCCGGGTACGACACACCGCGGAGTTGGCACGATCACCCGCAACCCGACGTCACCCAACCGCAGTTCCTGCCCGGGTTCCGGGTCGTGCGCTGCGTCGATGACAAGGTTCGGACGGAAGCGCGCCGCGGCCACACCCGTTTGGCCCACCTTCTGGCCAGCATGGACAGGGCGCCGGTGGTCACGATGTAAACGGCGCCGAAGTCGACGAACCGTCCCTGGCGTTGAGCTCCGCCGAAGGCAGAGACGGTTTCCTGGCCGGGACGGGCAGCAGCCATCCACTCGGGCACCATGCCGGCCTCATCGGGCAGCAGCCGGTGGATTTTGGTGTCGTCCGGCACGTCCTGGCTCAGGCGCACCCTGCGGTTCAGGTGGGTGCTGAGCGCTGCGTCCGCATCCGCGGTGTCGGCAAGCAGGCTCCGCCCGTCGACGGTCACCACCAATGCCTGGTTGCCGGCGCCATCGCGCACCGTCGCGCCGACGTCAAGCAGGCGGCCCCACCTGCGGGGATGTTTGGCGCTGCCGATCGTCCCGTTACTGTCGTCGAGGCACGCCCACGCCCTGTCACCGTGCAGGCCGTCGTGGTCGACATCCGCCGCCTCCAGGCTCTCCCCCTGCGCGCTCTTCAGCGGATAACGGACGAGCCCGACGACGGTCTGCATGTTGACCATCTTGGCTCAAGCTGCGTCGGACAGTTCGCCGGTCCGGCCCTGCGCGTCATCGTCAGCGGATGGCTACGCCGAGCGGTGGAGCTACTGGAGCTGGGCTGCGTGTCCGCGCCTTGTGGAAGACTGCCGTTCTCCGGCTCTGTCTGCAAGGGGTGGCCGTGGGCGCGGATGCCGAGATCTTCGTGTTCGACTACCAGCGCTACCGCGACGAGGTCGTGCCGGCGTTCGTGGAGCTGCTGCGCACCGGTGAGCCGGTGCCGTGGCTGGGCGAGGTGTTCCGGTCCGCGACCCCAATGGGAGAGTACGGCTACGACGTGGTGTGGCCGCGGTTGGCCGCGCAACTGCGGGAGCAGCCCACGGATCTCGCACGGTACTGCACGTGGCTCGGCCGCGACCTGCGATACCTCGGGGGCCGCGAGGTGGACCGCTCCGCCGGCAAGCTACTCACCTGCTCGTCACTCACCTGCCCGGAGCGCGTACGGTGCCGGTTCCATCAGGGTGGAGACCTGCAGGTCGTCGAGGAATTGAACGCCCTCCATGAGGCGCTCGTGGCACTGCGCTGCCTGGGGCCATCACAATTCCTTGGCCGTACCATCACCCCGAACTTCTACCTACCGGTGCTGGAGCGCCAGGACGTGCCCACCGGCGACCCGCTGCGGAACCTGCTCGACGCGCTCGCCACGCGCGGCGCGGCGGTGGGCTACCAGTTCGGCGTCACCGAGGGTATTCACGGTTGGCTGACCGTCGCCGAGACCGCCGAGTTGGCGGCGCGTCTCGACCGGCTGGACCTACCCCGGTACCAGCCGACGTTCGCGGCGATGGCCGATCGGTCGAAGCGTGGCGGATTCTCGGCGAGCGAGTGGCAGGAGTTGAGTCTGTCGTTCGTCCGGACGGTGGCCACGGTCGCTGCCTGCGCCGGCCGGGCGGTGTTGTGGGGCCATGACGTGTGCCCGGATGTCTGGCGGGAGAGGCTCGCCGTCGCTGCCCCGCGGTGATGTCCGCACGCCGCGTCGCGGGATCGTGACGTACCACCTGCCGGCCACGTCTTCCGCAGGGCGTTGGCGGCGGCGCGGGCGACCGCAAGACTTGATCCGAACTATTCTCCGGCCATGACTTCGATCTCACCTGAGGGGCGCGGCGTCGGCTCCGCGCTGGACCCCTCGG
>NZ_VSFA01000204.1 GCF_008119785.1 Micromonospora sp. MP36
CACCAGGAGCAGGAAATCGTGCTGGTGAAGCGGGCGATGATTCGGGCCGCGCAACGCCCGGTGCTGATGGTCGACCACACCAAGCTGGGCCGGGTCGCGCTGCACCGGGTAGCGCCGCTGCGCGACTTCGACCTGTTGATCACCGACTCCAACGCCGGGGAGGACAAGCTCCGGGAGATGCGCGAGAACGGTGTCAACTGTGAGGTCGCCTGAGCCGGCGGTCATCGGGGTGGACGTGGGGACCACCATCACCAAGGCGGTCGCCTTCGCCCCGGACGGCACCCAGCTCGACCGGGCCGCCCGGGCCACGGTACTGAACCGGGTCCGCGAGGGCTGGTACGAGCAGGACGTCGAACAGGTCGTCGGCTCGGTGCACGAGGTGCTGGCCGAACTGGGGACCGCGCTGGACCGGCCGGTGTCCGCCATCGGCCTCACCGCCCAAGGGGACGGGCTATGGCTGGTCGACGCCGAGGGGCGACCCGTCCGCCCGGCCGTTTCCTGGATGGACGGGCGAGCGGCCCCGATCGTCGAGGAGTGGTCCGACAAGGGGCTGCTGGAGTACGCGTACCGGCGGACCGGCGGCCTGATGTTCCCCGGCGCCTCCGGTCCGGTGCTGGCCTGGCTGGACCGGCACGACCGGGACGCCCTGGACCGGGCCACCACCGCCGCGTACTGCAAGGACGTGGTGCTGCAGCGGCTCACCGGCGTACGGGCCACCGACCCGAGTGACGCCTCGATGCCGTTCCTCGACCCGCGGACCCACCGGTACGACGCCGAGCTGCTGGCCGCTTGCGGTCTCGCGCACCGGCGGCCGCTGCTGGCCCCGGTGCTGCCCGCGCCGGCCGGGCCGCTGCTGCCCGCCTCGGCGGCGGTGACCGGGCTGCCGGCCGGCACGCCGGTCGTCGCCGGCCCGTACGACCTGCCGGCGAGCGCCTGGGGCGCCGGGGTGACCACCCCGGGCGACGGGCTGCTCGTCCTCGGCACCACGCTCGCCTGCCAGGTGGTGACCGACCGGCTCGACCACGACGGCGAGCCGACCGGTTTCGTGCTCAACACCTGGCGGCCGGACCGGTGGCTGCGCGCCCTGCCGGCGATGGTCGGCACGGCCGCCCTGGACTGGGTGCTGCGGCTGGTCGGTGCCGGGCTGGACGACCTGCCCGAGCTGCTCGCCGAGGGTCGCTCCGACGGGCTCACCGTGCTGCCGTACCTGGCCGAATCGGGCGAGCGCGCGCCGTTCGTGGCGCCACGGGCACGCGGCCTCATCGACGGGCTGCACCTGGGCACCCGTCCCGCCGACCTGGTCCGCGCGGTCTGCGAGGGGGTGGCCTACAGCGCCCGGCACTGCCTCGAGGCGGCCGGGCTGACCGGCACGCTGACCGCCTGCGGCGGCGGGCTCGCCTCCCCGGCCTGGACGCAGATCCTCACCGACGTGCTGGACCGGCCGGTACGGGTGCTCTCCGGGCAGGAGATCGGCGCGCGCGGCGCCGCGCTGGCCGCCGCCGCGGCCGTCGGCGTGCCGTTCGCGAGCGAGCCGCCGCCGGGCCGGATCCACCGGCCCCGACCGGAGGCGGCCCGGCGGTACGCCGAGGGTTACCAGCGCTACCTCGACCACGTCGCGCAGGCGCGCGCCGTCTGGTGTCGCGACTGATGCGGCACCCCACCCCACCCGCGCCCACCGTCCGGCAGGCCGGCTGTTCTGAAAGGACAACCCGTGCACACCACCCGAGTCCTGGTCGTCGGCGACCACTTCGTCACCCCAAGGCTGATGGCCGACGCGCTGCGAACCCGACTGGGCGACCGGGTCGAGATCGACTCGCTGACCCTGCCCTGGCCGCACATCCCGTACGGGCGAGTGGCGGAGGTGGACGAGGCCTCCGGTGACGAGGACGAGCTGATCGCGGCGCTGGCCGGCGTGGAGGTGGTCGTCACCCAGATGGCCCCGTTCACCGCCCGGGTGCTCACCGCCGCGGACGCGCTGCGGCTGCTGGTGGTCTGCCGGGGCGGGCCGGTGAACGTCAACCTCGCCGCCGCCGCCGAGCGGGGCGTGACGGTCCGCGGCACCCCGGGCCGCAACGCGATCGCCGCGGCCGAGCACACGGTGGCGTTGCTGCTCGCGGCGCTGCGGCGCATCCCCTACACGCACGCCGGGGTGCTGGCCGGGGAGTGGCGCAGTGACCTGTACGCCCTGGACGCGGTGGGCAGCGAGTTGGCGGACGCCACCGTAGGGCTCATCGGCTACGGGGCGATCGGCCGGCGGGTGGGGCGCATCCTGCGCGCGTTCGAAGCCGAGGTGCTCGTGCACGACCCCTACGCCGACCCGGACAGCCTCACCGACGTACGCGCGGTGGAGCTCGACGAGCTGCTGGACCGCGCGCAGGTGGTGAGCCTGCACGCCCGGTTGACCCCGGACACGCACGGGATGATCGGCGCGAAGGAACTGGCCCGGCTCCCGCAGGGCGCGGTGCTGGTGAACACGGCCCGGGGCGGGCTGGTCGACTACGACGCGGTGGTGGACGCGCTGGAGTCCGGCCGGCTGGCCGCCGCCGCGTTCGACGTCTTCGACACCGAACCGCTGCCCGCGGACTCCCGGCTGCGTACCGCGCCCAACGTGGTGCTCACTCCGCACCTGGCCGGCGCGACCCGGCAGACCGCCGAGCGCGCGGCCAGGCTCGCCGCCGACGAGGTCGCCGCGTACATGGAGCAGCGGTGAACCCGGCCGAACTGCTGCCGGTCGCGGTGGAGGCGACCACGGTGGCGGCGGAACTCGTCCGCACCCGCTTTCCCGGAACGCTGACCGCGAAGGGCGACCGGGACATGGCCTCCGAGGTCGACTTCGCCGTCGAGCGGGCGGTCCGCGACCTGCTGCGGGAGCGTACGCCGGGGATCGGCCTGCTTGGTGAGGAGGAGGGCGGCCCGGCGCTGGACGGCGAGTTGACCTGGGTGCTCGATCCGGTGGACGGGACGGTCAACTTCGTCCACGGGCTGCCGCTCTGCGCGGTCTCGCTCGCCCTGGTGCGCCGTAGGCGCCCGGTCCTGGGGGTCGTCGAGATGCCGTTCCTCGGCAGCCGCTACCAGGCGGTCGAGGGAGCGGGCGCGTACGCGGACGGCCGGCGGTTGCGGGCCAGCGCCGCGACGACGCTGGCCGAGGCCGTGGTGGCCGTGGGGGACTACGCGGTGGGCGCGGACGCCGACCTGCTCAACCGGGAACGGTTGGCCGTCACGGCCGCGCTGGTGCCCAGGGTCCAGCGGATCCGGATGCTGGGCACCGCGGCGACCGACCTGGCCTGGGTGGCTGGGGGGAGGCTGGACGCACTGGTCATGCTGGCCAACAATCCCTGGGACACCGCGGCGGGGGTGGTGCTGGCCCGGGAGGCGGGTGCCCTCGTGGTGGACCGCTACGGTGCGGAGCACGACACGGCCTCGAACGAGACGCTCGCCGGCCCGCGGTCGCTGCTGGACGAGATCCGCGCGCTGATCCGAGCCGTCCGCGCGGACTTCACCGAGTGATCCGTTAACGCGCCCCTTGGCGCTCTTAACATTGAAGATAACGCGCGAATCGGACGCGAAAGCTCGCCTCAAGGAGGGGCCTCGTACCGGAATAGTCCGGCCTGGGCTGCTCTGACGCCCCGTTGACACTTCGTACGCGGGCCCTGACGTTTCCGACTCTTGCCCCCTCTGCTGCCATCGTGTTAACTACCGTCGTGATGGCAACGCTAAATAGCGTTAAAAGCGTCGCCCCCTCGGTCGCTAGGAGATCCACGTGTTTATGACCATCGCGCACCGCGGCGATCCGCTGGTGCATCGCGAGAACACCCTGCCGTCGCTGCGCTCGGCTGTGGACAAGGGCGCCAACACCCTGGAGTTCGACCTGCGCCTGACCCGGGACGGGCACATCGTGCTGCTGCACGACGCCAGCCTGGAGCGGCTCTGGGGCATCCCGCACGAGCTGAGCGACCTGACCCTCGCCGAGCTGCGCCAGCACGACGCGGACGGCTACCAGCTGCCGCTCTTCGAGGAACTGCTGACGGAGTTCCCGCAGACCCAGTTCCTGGTCGACCTCAAGACCGACGACGTGGTGGCCCCCGCCGTGGCCGCGCTCCGCGCCCACCCCGACGCCTTCGAGCGGTCGATCTTCGTGGCCGCCCGCCGTGGCGGCCGCGAGGCGCTGATCCGGCTGCGCGCCGACGAGCCCGACGCAGCCATCGGCCTGGACTGGACCGCCGCCGAGCCGCCAGCGCAGGACCTTCTCGACGCGCTCCGCCCGCAGTACTTCGGGCCGCGCTGGGCCGTGGCCGACGCGGCCGGGGTGCCATCGATGCGGGAGCGCGGATACCGGGTCTGGGTGGGGCCGCTCGCCGACACCGGCCAGGTGGCCGACGCCCTGGCCTACGGCGTCGACGGCATCGTCGCCGACGACATCTCTGAACTGCTCGGCCTCTGCGCCTCGGCCGGAACCGGTCCGGTTGGCGCGGGCTCTGGTCGGACCGTCGCCGGCTGATCCGCGAAGGACCGATCGTGACCGCCAACGACTCTCCAACGCAGGTACGGGCCGAGGGCGCGCAGGCCCCCCGTACGGCCGTTTCCGTCCCGACCGGCGCGGCGGCCGACCCCCGCCCGGCCCGGCGCAGCCCCCGGCTCCGCCCGGGTCGCCTGCGGGAATACCTGATCTTCCTGGCGTTCATCGCGCCGAACTTCATCCTGCTGGCGGTCTTCTCCTTCTGGCCGGTCATCTACAACGCCTACCTCAGCCTGACCGACTGGAACATGATCTCGCCGGTCCGGCGGTTCGTCGGCTTGGACAACTATGTGGACCTGTTCACCGGCAGCGAGTTCCGTGAGGTGCTGCTCAACACCGTGTACTTCATGGGCGTGGTGGTGTTCGGCAGCCTGGCCCTCGGGCTGGCCGTGGCACTGCTGCTCAACCAACGCCTGAGGGGGCGAACCGCAGTCCGGACCATGGTCTTCGCCCCGCACGTTCTCTCCGGTGCGGCGATCGGCGTCGCCTGGATCTTCATCTTCGACCCCAACTACGGGCTGTCCCGGGTGTTCTTCGAGGCGATTGGAAAGTCCTCACCGGCCTGGCTCACCGACTCCGACTGGGCGCTGCCTGCCGTGATCATCGTCTACCTCTGGAAGAGCGTGGGCTTCGCGGCGATCGTCTACCTCGCCGGCCTGCAGGGGATGCCGAAGGACCTCTACGAGTCGGCCGCGCTCGACGGCGCCCGGGGCTGGACGTTGTTCCGGCGGATCACGCTTCCGCTGCTGTCCCCGGTCACCTACTTCCTCATGATCACCACCATCATCTCGTCGTTCCAGGCGTTCGACGTCATCGCGGCGATGACCGGCGGTGGACCGGGCGAGGCCACCACGATCCTCTCCTGGTACGTCTACGACAAGGGCTTCAAGGACTTCCAGGCGGGCCCGGCAGGCGCCGGCGCGGTCGTGATGTTCCTGGTCCTGCTGGCGGTGACCCTCTTCCAGACCCGTTACGTCGAGCGGAAGGTGCACTACCGGTGACCGTCACGA
>NZ_VSFA01000205.1 GCF_008119785.1 Micromonospora sp. MP36
GGGTTTCTGGTTGGTGTGTGGTTGTTCTTTGAGAACTCAACAGGGTGCTTGATAAGCCAGTGCCAAATTGTTTATACCCCGGACTGGTCAGGCCTTTTGGTTTGGCTGGTTGGGATTCCTTTGGCAACACTTTTGTTGCTGGGGTTGATTGTTCAACAAGTTTTTGTTGGAGAGTTTGATCCTGGCTCAGGACGAACGCTGGCGGCGTGCTTAACACATGCAAGTCGAGCGGAAAGGCCCTTCGGGGTACTCGAGCGGCGAACGGGTGAGTAACACGTGAGCAACCTGCCCTAGGCTTTGGGATAACCCCGGGAAACCGGGGCTAATACCGAATAGGACCTGCTACCGCATGGTGGTGGGTGGAAAGTTTTTCGGCCTGGGATGGGCTCGCGGCCTATCAGCTTGTTGGTGGGGTGATGGCCTACCAAGGCGACGACGGGTAGCCGGCCTGAGAGGGCGACCGGCCACACTGGGACTGAGACACGGCCCAGACTCCTACGGGAGGCAGCAGTGGGGAATATTGCACAATGGGCGGAAGCCTGATGCAGCGACGCCGCGTGAGGGATGACGGCCTTCGGGTTGTAAACCTCTTTCAGCAGGGACGAAGCGTAAGTGACGGTACCTGCAGAAGAAGCGCCGGCCAACTACGTGCCAGCAGCCGCGGTAAGACGTAGGGCGCGAGCGTTGTCCGGATTTATTGGGCGTAAAGAGCTCGTAGGCGGCTTGTCGCGTCGACTGTGAAAACCCGCAGCTCAACTGCGGGCCTGCAGTCGATACGGGCAGGCTAGAGTTCGGTAGGGGAGACTGGAATTCCTGGTGTAGCGGTGAAATGCGCAGATATCAGGAGGAACACCGGTGGCGAAGGCGGGTCTCTGGGCCGATACTGACGCTGAGGAGCGAAAGCGTGGGGAGCGAACAGGATTAGATACCCTGGTAGTCCACGCTGTAAACGTTGGGCGCTAGGTGTGGGGGGCCTCTCCGGTTCCCTGTGCCGCAGCTAACGCATTAAGCGCCCCGCCTGGGGAGTACGGCCGCAAGGCTAAAACTCAAAGGAATTGACGGGGGCCCGCACAAGCGGCGGAGCATGCGGATTAATTCGATGCAACGCGAAGAACCTTACCTGGGTTTGACATCGCCGGAAATCCTCCAGAGATGGGGGGTCCTTCGGGGCCGGTGACAGGTGGTGCATGGCTGTCGTCAGCTCGTGTCGTGAGATGTTGGGTTAAGTCCCGCAACGAGCGCAACCCTCGTTCGATGTTGCCAGCGCGTTATGGCGGGGACTCATCGAAGACTGCCGGGGTCAACTCGGAGGAAGGTGGGGATGACGTCAAGTCATCATGCCCCTTATGTCCAGGGCTTCACGCATGCTACAATGGCCGGTACAATGGGCTGCGATACCGTGAGGTGGAGCGAATCCCAAAAAGCCGGTCTCAGTTCGGATCGGGGTCTGCAACTCGACCCCGTGAAGTCGGAGTCGCTAGTAATCGCAGATCAGCAACGCTGCGGTGAATACGTTCCCGGGCCTTGTACACACCGCCCGTCACGTCACGAAAGTCGGCAACACCCGAAGCCGGTGGCCCAACCCGTCAGGGAGGGAGCCGTCGAAGGTGGGGCTGGCGATTGGGACGAAGTCGTAACAAGGTAGCCGTACCGGAAGGTGCGGCTGGATCACCTCCTTTCTAAGGAGCACCATCCGTCGAAAGACGGCATGGAGCCCGCGACCTGCGAATGTCGGGTCGGGGTGCTCATTGGCGGAGACACTGGCGAGTCTTTCCCTGGCAACGGCCGGGTTCCTTCTAGTACGGCCACCCTCGGGTGGTGTGGAACGAAGTCCTGGTGCGGCTGGGGGGGATGCAAAGCACCCTGTTGGGTCCTGAAAGAACAACCGTGGGTTGTCTTTCAGAGCCGTGAGGCGAGCGTGAGTTCGCCGAGGCGCCAGGCATGGCCTGGCCCCGCAAACCGGGATCCGTTGGGGGTCATAGGTGTGGGGCTTGTGGGTTGTGGGTTGGTCGTTTGTTGAGAATTGCACAGTGGACGCGAGCATCTTTGTGGTCAAGTTGTCAAGGGCGAACGGTGGATGCCTTGGCACCAGGAGCCGATGAAGGACGTGGGAGGCCGCGATAGGCCTGGGGGAGCTGTCAACCGAGCTGTGATCCCAGGGTGTCCGAATGGGGGAACCCGGCTGGAGTCATGTCCAGTCACCCGCACCTGAACACATAGGGTGTGTGGGGGGAACGCGGGGAAGTGAAACATCTCAGTACCCGTAGGAAGAGAAAACAAAGAGTGATTCCGTGAGTAGTGGCGAGCGAAAGCGGATTGAGGCTAAACCGGCTGCGTGTGATACCTGTCAGGGGTTGCGTGGTCGGGGTTGTGGGACCCTGCTCAACAGACTGACATCTGTTGGAGGAGTTACAAAGCCAGTTGCTAGCCGAACAGTCTGGAAAGGCTGACCGTAGGCGGTGATAGTCCGGTAGGTGAAAGTGGCTGGTCTCCTGTGGGTGTTCCCGAGTAGCGGCGGACTCCTGAAATCTGCCGTGAATCTGCCAGGACCACCTGGTAAGCCTAAATACTTCCTGGTGACCGATAGCGGACGAGTACCGTGAGGGAATGGTGAAAAGTACCCCGGGAGGGGAGTGAAATAGTACCTGAAACCGTTCGCCTACAATCCGTCGGAGCCTTGCGGGGTGACGGCGTGCCTTTTGAAGAATGAGCCTGCGAGTTAGTGGCATGTGGCGAGGTTAACCCGTGTGGGGGAGCCGTAGCGAAAGCGAGTCTGAATAGGGCGTTTGAGTCGCATGCTCTAGACCCGAAGCGGAGTGATCTAGCCATGGGCAGGCTGAAGCGCGGGTAAGACCGCGTGGAGGGCCGAACCCACCAACGTTGAAAAGTTGGGGGATGACCTGTGGTTAGGGGTGAAAGGCCAATCAAACTCCGTGATAGCTGGTTCTCCCCGAAATGCATTTAGGTGCAGCGTCGTGTGTTTCTTGCCGGAGGTAGAGCACTGGATGGTCTAGGGGGCCCACAAGCTTACCGAAATCAGCCAAACTCCGAATGCCGGTAAGTGAGAGCGCGGCAGTGAGACTGCGGGGGATAAGCTTCGTAGTCGAGAGGGAAACAGCCCAGATCACCAGCTAAGGCCCCTAAGCGTGTGCTAAGTGGAAAAGGATGTGGGGTCGCATAGACAACCAGGAGGTTGGCTTAGAAGCAGCCACCCTTTAAAGAGTGCGTAATAGCTCACTGGTCAAGTGGTTCCGCGCCGACAATGTAGCGGGGCTCAAGCACACCGCCGAAGCTGTGGCACTCACACAATAACCTTGCCAGGTCTTGATATCTGGTGCAGGTGTGTGGGTGGGTAGGGGAGCGTCGTGCCGGGGGTGAAGCAACGGGGTGACCTAGTTGTGGACGCGGCACGAGTGAGAATGCAGGCATGAGTAGCGAAAGAAGGGTGAGAAACCCTTCCGCCGGATGACCAAGGGTTCCAGGGCCAGGCTAATCCGCCCTGGGTGAGTCGGGACCTAAGGCGAGGCCGAGAGGCGTAGTCGATGGACAACGGGTTGATATTCCCGTACCCGCGAAGGAGCGACCCTGACGAACCTCGTTGTGCTAACCACCCGAACCGCCGGCGACCTTCGGGTCAATGGTGGGGAGCGTGGGAACCTGGCGGGTAGTAGTCAAGCGATGGGGTGACGCAGGAAGGTAGCTGATCCCGGCCGGTGGTTGTGCCGGGGTAAGCGTGTAGGCCGTGCTGTAGGCAAATCCGCAGCACACTAAGGCTGAGACGTGATGCCGAGCCGATTCAGGTGAAGTCAGTGATCCTATGCTGCCGAGAAAAGCCTCTAGCGAGTTCCGAGCGGCCCGTACCCCAAACCGACACAGGTGGTCAGGTAGAGAATACCGAGGCGATCGGGCGAACTGTGGTTAAGGAACTCGGCAAATTGCCCCCGTAACTTAGGGAGAAGGGGGGCCGGAGACGTGAAGCCCCGCGCGGGTGGAGCGTTGTATGGCCGCAGAGAGCAGGGGGAAGCGACTGTTTACTAAAAACACAGGTCCATGCGAAGAAGTAATTCGATGTATATGGACTGACGCCTGCCCGGTGCTGGAACGTTAAGGGGACCTGTTAGCTCTTCGGGGCGAAGCGGAGAACTTAAGCGCCAGTAAACGGCGGTGGTAACTATAACCATCCTAAGGTAGCGAAATTCCTTGTCGGGTAAGTTCCGACCTGCACGAATGGCGTAACGACTTCCCCACTGTCTCAACCACAGGCCCGGCGAAATTGCATTACGAGTAAAGATGCTCGTTACGCGCGGCAGGACGGAAAGACCCCGGGACCTTTACTATAGCTTGACATTGGTATCTGAGTTAGCTTGTGTAGGATAGGTGGGAGCCGGTGAAACTCCAACGCCAGTTGGGGTGGAGGCAATCTTGAAATACCACTCTGGTTGATTCGGGTATCTAACTTCGGACCGTTATCCGGTTCAGGGACAGTGTCTGGTGGGTAGTTTAACTGGGGCGGTTGCCTCCTAAAGGGTAACGGAGGCGCCCAAAGGTTCCCTCAGCCTGGTTGGCAATCAGGTGTTGAGTGCAAGTGCACAAGGGAGCTTGACTGTGAGACTGACAGGTCGAGCAGGGACGAAAGTCGGGACTAGTGATCCGGCACTGGCATGTGGAAGCGGTGTCGCTCAACGGATAAAAGGTACCCCGGGGATAACAGGCTGATCTTCCCCAAGAGTCCATATCGACGGGATGGTTTGGCACCTCGATGTCGGCTCGTCGCATCCTGGGGCTGTAGCAGGTCCCAAGGGTTGGGCTGTTCGCCCATTAAAGCGGTACGCGAGCTGGGTTTAGAACGTCGTGAGACAGTTCGGTCCCTATCCGCCGTGCGCGTAGGATACTTGAGAAGGGCTGTCCCTAGTACGAGAGGACCGGGACGGACGAACCTCTGGTGTGCCAGTTGTCCCGCCAGGGGCACGGCTGGTTAGCTACGTTCGGAAGGGATAACCGCTGAAAGCATCTAAGCGGGAAGCTCGCTTCAAGATGAGGTATCCCACCCACTTTCGAGTGGGGTAAGGCCCCCAGCTAGACGACTGGGTTGATAGGCCGGAAATGTAAGCCCGGTAACGGGTTCAGTTGACCGGTACTAATAGGCCGAGGACTTGACTACTAAGCTGCTACGCGTCCACTGTGCAACTCCCGACAAACGAACACCGTGAATCTCGGTTGTTTGACATGTCGATAGAGTTACGGCGGTCATGGCGGAGGGGAAACGCCCGGCAACATTCCGAACCCGGAAGCTAAGCCCTCCAGCGCCGATGGTACTGCACTCGGGAGGGTGTGGGAGAGTAGGACACCGCCGGACAATCTTTCCAGTC
>NZ_VSFA01000206.1 GCF_008119785.1 Micromonospora sp. MP36
AGCGACGGCAGCATCGTCGTACTCGCCAGCAGGGACCGCCGCGTCGTCTTCGCCGCCCGGGCCGACCTGCCCGCCCCCGGCGCCCCCGCAAGCCACCTGTTCGACCTCGCCGCCAACCTGGTCCCGGTCGTGCGGCGGCAGCAGCCGATCACTCACATCATGCTCATCGGCTACGGCGACCCCGACCACGTCGACCCGGCAGTAGGCAGCGTCGGCGACGCGTTCACCGCTAGCGGCATGACCATCCGGCAACTGCTACGCGTCACCGGCACCCGGGTCTACAACCTCACCTGCGACAACCCCGACTGCTGCCCACCCCAAGGAACCCCGCTCGACCCGACCTCACTCGTCGCCGTGCAAGCCACCGCCGCCGGGCTGGTCGCGCTACCGGACCGGGCCGCCGTTGCCGCCCGGTTCGCACCCGTCGACGGCGCCGCCCGTGACGACATACGCCGCGCAACCCGGGAGGCGATCACCCGCCTGAAAGCGGTGAGCGCCGCCGGCAACACGGGCGTGGACGAGGCCGGCCCGCAAGCGGTCCGCGACGCGCTGCGACAACACGACGGCGGCAGGCGCCTCACCGACGACGAGGTCGCCTGGCTCACCGTGCTCCTGAAGCGGCCATCGGTGCGGGACCTTGCCGCGGACCTCACGCAGCCGCACGACCGGCACGTCACGTTCTGGGCCGACATCACCCGCCGCGCCCATGAACCGCTTGTGCCGGCACCGGCCACCCTGCTCGCGCTCACCGCGTGGCGCTGCGGCGACGGCGCCCTGGCCGCCATGGCAGCGCACCGCGCCCTGCAGGTGGATCCCGCCTACCAGCTCGCCGACCTGCTGCTGCAGTCGCTGCACGCCGGACTCCCGCCATCGGTGTTCGAGCAGGCAATCGCCGGCACCCGAACCAACCCCTCAACACGCTAGCCGGAAACCCTCAACAACAGGAGAACCCAGTGGATCCCACCCGCAGCATGCTGCTCGCCCTCGCCAGGCACGCCGAAGAAGCCCGGCTGCGCTGGAACGCCGAACGCGCCGCCATGCGGGCTCGCGGCGAAACGCCGACCCGCAGCGAGGCATACGCCTACCAAGTCCAGGCGAACCTGTGCCTGATCACCGCGATCGGCGCGGCGGACCTTCCGGCGAACTTCCGCATCTACGACATCACCCTGTCCCGCGACCCGCTTGCCGCGGCCGAGCAGCTGCGTCAGAGCGCCGTCGCCCACGACCACAGCGGTCCGATCGAAGCCGCACACGAGGCAGCACGCCTGGCCTACAAGTCGGCGTTCGCGCAGCCGGTCACCGCACAGGAACAGCAGTACGCCGACTTGCTCGCCAGCCTTCCCGCCGCACGCCGCGACAAGATCGTCGACCTGGCCGAGCAACGCGCCCGCCAGCCCGAGGCATGAGAACCGGTCCTCCGGCGTTCGCGCCGGCCCTCATCAGCCGCCGCCGCGGCATGACCCGTCCGGCGCACCTCATGTCAGCCGGGCTCGGCCGTACACTCCCATGGAAGGAACCGATGAGCATCTACACCCTCACGCCCAAACCCGGCTTCGAGCGCTACACGATCCAGGTCGGCTGGAACCCACACCGCACCTTCTTCGCGACCGTCGTCGACTTCGCCTGGGACCCGGTCACCGACCCCGACAACAAACCCGACACGGTTCGGGTCGGCCTGGTCGAGACGATTCTCGACCCGGCCGAGGTGCTCCTGGCCGTCGAACCCTACGCCGTCATTCCGGGGGACCTGGCCGCCACACTCCGCGCCGACCAAGCCGCGCACCCGGTGCGCCGCTAACACGAACACCCAAGGCCTACCGTCGCCCGACCCAAGGGTCCGCATCGCACCCGCCGGCAGCATTCTCCGATTCACCGGGCCGTCGCCCGGCCGTCTTGCGCGAATCCCGCGCATAAGCCCGCCTCCCTGACCGGCGGCCGCGTACCGGCGAGTCGTACCGGCCCGCCTACCGGCCGGGCGAATCCAGCGCTCGGGCGGTACCCCGCCCGAGCAGGTGCCACCTGGAGCATCGACGGCTCCGCACCGCCGGCGCATCCCCTGATTGAGCCACGCCAACGCTCCCCAGGGAGACAGCCGCTGCCGTGCCGCCAACGAGCGGCACCAACACGAAGAACGGCCCGCCACAAGGCGGGCCGTCGTCGCATTGGGACCCGGGACGCCTCGCCTAGGAAACGTATGCGTCCCGGGTTCTCCACTGAAATGGAGGACTCCAGTGTCCCTGCCACTGATCATGATCGCCACCGCCTCGGTGGCGTTCACCCTCGGCGGCCTCACCATGTGGCCATTCATCCGCCGACTCCGCAACCACCTCACCGACGCCATCTGGCAGCTGGAACACGACCCGGTCACCGGCATGCTCAACCGCGCCGGCCTGATCGCCGCGCACGCCACCCTCGCCGAGGCCGACAACGCCGGGCCCATCATCGTCGCCCTGATCGACCTCGACGACTTCAAACCCGTCAACGACACCCACGGCCACGACAGGGGAGACGAGATCCTCGTCGCGGTCGGCGACCGCATCCGCGACATCGCCGCCCTTCACGGCGGCACCGCCGGGCGGCTCGCCGGCGACGAGTACGCGGCACTGCTGCCCGTCCGCACCCACGACCTGGCCCGCATCGCCGACACCTTCGTCGCCCTGATCTCCCAGCCCGTCGAACTCACCGCGGACGGCAAACCCATCACGGTCACCGTCACCGCCAGCGTCGGCCTGGCACTCGCCGAAGCCACCGACCCGTTCGAAGAGGTAGCCCTACGCCGCGCCGACATCGCCATGTACCACGCGAAACACCATGGCCGGAACCGGCACGCCGTCTACGAGCCGGGCATGGCGATGCCCACCGCCGACAGCCGCCGAGGGCCTCGCCTCCGCGACCGCCAACTGAACGACGAGGCGATGGCATGACGGCCGCACGCGAGGAAATGGCCTGCCAGATCTGCCTGGCCCCACTGAACACCCTCGGTACGCCGCCCACCTACGTGCACCCGATCCAACTCACCACCGACGGACACGAGCCGGCGCCCGTCCCGGTCAGCCAGCTCGACACCGTGCACCGCACCTGCGACTTTTGCGGCGACCCCTACCCGACATGGACGCTCCTGGGCGGCGACGTCGCCGCCATCGCCATCGGTACGGCCGGGGGACTGGTGCAGAACTTCGGTCACGCATGGGCGGCGTGCGCAACGTGCCAGACCTACATCGACGACGGCAGAAACGACAAGGTCATCGAGCGGGCAGTGCAGACGCTCGGCCTCGGGAACCATCCGGAGGCGCGAGAGCGCATCGAGGAACTGCACCTGGCGTTCCTGAACGCCCGGGTCCCAGGCCGCACGCTCATCACGACGACCGCCTGGCCTGCCACCGCCATCACCGCACGGGAGCTGCCGAAGGTGCGCGACCGGCTCGCCCGCTTCTACCGAGGTGCCGACAACCTTCCCACCGCGCTCGCGGACACCAGCGCACGTCAACAGATCGCCGCCGGCCTGGACCGATCACGGCTGTTCTGGATCGACAGCGATTTCACCGACCTGGCCGAGTACGCCGCAGAGAAACTCCCCGACGTCACCATCAGCCGCGACCTCATGCCCTCGACGGACGGACTGCTCGTGTGGTCGCGGCCGGTGACGCGACGGCAGATCACCGCCGCATCCTGGACCACCACTAGCGACGGCTGGCACTTGGTCAACTACCGCACCATCGGCGGGGGACTGGACGGCAAACCACTCCAGCGACTCCGCGAACACGTAGGTTGGCTCGCCCCAATGAGCACTGTCCAGGTCCATGAACAGCACCTGCTGCCCGGTGACCATTCAGTGGCAGCGCTGCTCGCGACATGGCTACTGGTCGTACAGCAGGCCGCCGAAATCACGGCAGCAGACGTCGACAAAGCCGTTCGCAAAACCTATGTCCGCACCAACCGACCTGCGCCCGAGGTGCGGGTCGTCCGCATCCGCGCCAACCGCGGCACCACACCGTCCAGCGCGCGATCGGCACCGGGCGGCTCGGCCCCCTGCCAGACCAGCCGGTTCTGGGTGTCTGGCCACTGGCGTAACCAACCGTACGGACCCGGCAGAACATTGCGCCGCCCCGTCTACATCAACCCGTTCCTCAGAGGCCCAGACGACGCGCCGATCAAACTCAGCACCACCGTGCGCATGCTCAGCAGCCGCAAACCCAGGCTAAAAGATCACGAATAGATGTCGATGATCAGGTGGGGCAGGGACAGTCCCTGTCCCACCGATACGCCCTTCTGCTGTCCCTGCATGAGCAGGGAGCGCTGGCTGCAACCAGCGCGGCGAAGATCCACTGCACCGGCCGCTGCAACTCATGCGGTGGCTGGGTGACCCTACCCACCACTACGTCGGCGAAGGCTTGGTCGTCACGACCGCCGCCGCCGACGTCAGCCCATCACCTGCGTACCGCCCCCGCCAGCCTCACAGTCAGCGCATTCCCTCGCCGACTGGCACAGTCCCCGCGGTTTACGGCGCCAAAGGACCTGCTGGCGGCGATTTGCGGCCGGCTCTGCCCTCGCGTTCGGGCGTTATGTCGGGCTCCACTTGATCCGTCACACATCAGCTTCACTTGACGGGTGACAGCCGGCCGGATCTCTCCTGTTCTTCTGTCACAGTACGTAACCGGCGTGCCGTCCTGTCGCCGGGGTAGCGGTCCTCGACGCCGGTCAAGACGCGCGGTCGGCGGCAGATGAGCCGCCCGTTTGCCCAGGCGTCAACGCGATAATGAGGCCATGACGGGTCCGCCGGCTGCCGACGGTGTTCTGGTGGTGTCGTGTCGCCGAGCCTCCGGTTCGGTTTCAGCCGGCCTTGTCGTCGGTGGATGCATCCATCTTGTGGCGGCCGCCATCTTTGTGGTGATGTGGCACCTGCAACGGGCCACGGCTCCAATGTGTTTCCCCGACGAGGATGGAGTGTTCGTCACGCTGGTGCTGGCACTTGCGGCTGACGCACTCGGCGCCGTCACATGGGGCGTGGCCGCACGACGCCGTCGCCGCTTCATGTGGGGGTTGGTACTCGCCTGGCTCGTCGGGCTCATCGCCGTCGCCACGGGCACCCTCGACATTTTGGCGTTCATCGAGTCACTGGGCATGGGGTGCAGCGACTCTTACCGGACGCCCTGGTGAGCTCGGACCCGGGGAGCGGCACTGT
>NZ_VSFA01000207.1 GCF_008119785.1 Micromonospora sp. MP36
GGCCTGGCCCAGGGCCGGGCGCGAAATGGCCGGATCGGACAGAAACAGGAGGTCGCCCTTTGCGCGGTCCTCGCTGCGCCCCCCCCCCGGGGTCTGCGCCAGCGGCGCGACTGCCGCGACCCCCCCCCCGTCGTAGTCCCCCGCCCGCCACGGGGCGTACTCGCCGCGCAGCCATGGCTGACACGCCGAGATGAACTGCTCCGTGCTCAGGGCCCGGATGTAGTCGCCGTTGAAGGCCCGAAGCTTCTTCACGTCGAAGAAGGCCGGGGAGGGGTTGACATCGGCCATCCGGAACTCGGCCACGATGTCGTCCCAGGGGAGGATCTCCCGGTCACCGGAGGGTGCCCAACCGAGCAGCATCAGGTAGTTGCGCATCGCCTCGGCCAGGTACCCCTCGGCCCGGAAGTCCTCCAACGCGACCCGGTCCCGGCGCTTGGACAACTTCTGCCGCTTCTCGTTGACCAGGATCGGCGCGTGCGCCCACACCGGCGGCTCCTGCCCGAGCGCCTCCCACAGCGACTGCTGCTTCGGGGTGTTGGGCAGGTGTTCCTCTGCCCGGATCACATGAGTGATCCCCATGACCATGTCATCGACGACGTTTGCCAGCAGGAACACCGGCGAGCCGTCACCGCGTGCGATGACGAAGTCCTCGATCGTCGCGTTGTCGAACGTGGGCTCGCCGCGCACCATGTCCCGCACGACCGTCTGGCCCTCGTCCGGAGTCCGGAATCGCACCGCGCTGCCCGGGGCGGCGGCCAGGCCGCGGTCGCGGCAGTAGCCGTCGTAGCCCTTGTGCTCGCTGCCGGTGCGCTCCACCACCTGGGCCCTCACACAGTCGCAGTAGTAGGCCTGGCCGGCGGCCAGAAGCTTGGCGATGGCATCACGATGATGCTGAACATAGGCGGACTGGAACAGCGGCCCCTCATACTCGTCTGGACCGACGCCGAGCCACGCCATCGCGTCGATGATGCCCTGCACCCACTCCGGCCGGCTGCGTTCGGCGTCCGTGTCCTCGATCCGCAGCACCATCACGCCACCGGACTGCTTCGCCAGCACCCAGTTATAAAGCAGCGAGCGCGCGTTGCCGACGTGGAACATCCCGGTCGGCGACGGGGCGAATCGAACGCGAACTACCGAGTTTGCCGATGCCATGCACGCAGCGTACCGATACACGCCAGTCGCTTGATCGCATATCCCGGTGCAGTTTCACACGTGGCGACGGCTGGGCGAACGTGAGCGACCGCCAAAGCGGCTAGAGGATGCGCCAGGGGCGCAACTCCTTGCCTTCGTTGCGAAGACCGTCGAGTCGGCGATGCACCTCGGCTGCGGCAGCGGTGCCGGGCCGGGACTTGCGAGCATTGGTGGCGATCATCTGGAGTTCGCGAAGCTGGCACAACTGGTCAAACCCCTGCCAAGAGGTGGCATCCCAGCCGTAGCTGCGCGTGAAGTCAGCGAATGCCGTTCGATCGCCGCCGAATCGGCGGCAGTGCACGGCGACGGTGGCGACGTCCCACTCCCTCGGTCCGAGTGCGACACCGTCCCAGTCAGCAAGTACCGGAGTGCCGTCGAACCGCCGAAGGGCGTTGCGGGTCTGCGGGTCGGACTGGATCAGGCTGGCACCCAACGGGAAGGCCATGGCCGACCAAGCCGTGCTCAGATCCTCAAGCCGGTCCAACAACAGGTCGCGGTCTCGGGCGTCAATCATCTCGGCCCTCTCCACCGACCGCCGTACGCTCTCGATCGGCCGAAGCGCCGGCAACTCCACCGGCGGCGCCGAAACGCTATGCAACTCCCGTAGCAGCAGCCCGAGTTCGGCGGCGGTGATGGGGTTACCGCGCGCCGGATCCAACCGCTGCCAGACCGTCACCGCGTGTCCGTCGACGAAGATCGGTTGCGGCACTCGGTCGCACAGACCTACCGTCGGGAACCCTTTGGCCAACAGCCACTCGACGACCGCGACGACAACCCGCGTGCGGTCAAGGCCATACTCCGTCGGCGCAATCTTGACCACCACGTCACCGACTGCATACACGGCGTTAGTGTGATGACGAAGCAGTAGTGCGTCAGCGTCGGAGTGGCCCAGCATCCGACACACCTCGGCGAGCACCGGACGTGTTCGCGCCTCGACGAACATGTGGCCCCTAGGTTTCGAGCGCAGCAGTTCCGGCAGCAAGGGTACGGCCCCGCTCCCGGCACGACCGCACGTACTCCGCCAGCTCGATCACCTCCCTGCACTGGGCATGCCTCGGAACAGCCGAGATGACCTGACCGGCCTTCGCCAAGATGATCTCCGTGCACTGCAGTTCGGGCAGGCTTGCGATGGCCTCGCGGGCCGCTATGGCCGCGTCGACGAATCGAAGGTCACGGACCAGGCACAGGGCGCGATCCAACATGATGAGAGCGGGATCGATTAGCACCATCGGAGCGGGGCCATACAACCGAAGGGCCTCGTCCTGGACCCGGTACGCCTCCTTCGTATCACCGAGCCACGTCATCGCCCCGGACAGGTAGAACAGCAGCCGTTTCGCGGGGAAGCGAAACGCCGCGTCGCTGTCGTCGTCACCTGCTTCGTCGAACATTCGGCGTGCCTGCTCGATCGCCGCTCGGGCCTGCTCGGCGGCACCGAGACGGGCCAAGGCACGCGCACGTCCAGCCGCTGCCAACGCTCCCGACGATGATGTGGCCGCAGCGATGGCGAGCGCCGCGTCCGCCATCGCTACCGTCTGCTGCGGGTCGCCGAAGTAGTACGGCAGCATCGCCGCCTGAGCCCGCACCAGCACCCGAAGTCTCGTATCCGCACTGTCGTCCGCCGCGTGGATCGCAGTCCGGTACCACAGTCGCGCCTCACTGGCGTCACCCAGCCGCATCAAGGCATCAGCACACATCGTCGCCAACAGGGCTGCAGCGGCCGACAGACGAGCTTGGACCGCTGCTGGCTGCCGACGACGCGACAGAACCTGGACCTCGGAACACTCGGCAGCAAGTCTCGACAGCATCACGCTCGGCGGCGCCGAGGGATAGATTCGCATGTACTCGCTGGCCGATTCCTCGATCAGTTCCAGCTGCCGCGGTGACACACTCGAAGACGACAGTGCCTCGTCCAACTCGGCACGCAGGCGGGCCAGAGCGACCGCCCCGGCGGCTATGCCCACGGCTGGTCCGGATGTCGGCTGGCCACTCGCCAACCCGTGCGGTGTGACCGTCAAACCGCCCGTACCGGCGTCGAGATCCCTCTCGTGACCGAGTCCCATCGCAGCCCTCGGGATACCGAGGCCGACCGCGATCCTCTCCAGCACCTCATAGGCCGTGACCTGTCGCGTCCCCTTGGCGATCTCGGCGGCACGGTTCGCGGAGACCCCAACGAGGGTAGCGATCGCCCCGTAGGAGACGCCTCGTGCATGCAGGAACCGGAAGACCGCTGCAACGTCACGCTGCTCCAGGAACTCCCGGATCGGCCGCCCTTCCCATCTTCCCGATGTCCACCAGGACGGATCGATCCGGACGGCCATGATCACCTCCAGCAACCGATCGGCAGCGCGGCCGGCATCTGCCGCGGACACACCAATAGGCCGACCAGGCTACCGTCTGCTGCCTGAAGACTCCATAGAGTCAGCTCAACCTGCCGTGTGCCCAGGATCCGAGACTCAATCGAAGTTTACTCATCGCCAAGCTGCTTTCCGGACGACGCCGCGCGGTCATCAGTCCATGATGGTCGAGTTACCCGACAAAGCCGGACGACGCGCATGCGGGGCGTAACGCCCGAACGCTGTCGTACTCCGCTTGATCCGTTACACGGTGACTCCAGTTGACGGGGTACGCCGCCCTTGAGCATGCCGGACACGGCCCGTGACGCCGCCGTCCACCACGCTGGTGCCCCCGGCATCCGCTTCTGGCCGATGTGCGGTTGAGGCGGTCCGGACAGACGGGATTGGCGGGTCGTTCCTAGAGTGAAGTCATGCGATGCACAGCACCCAGTCGGGGCCACCGCACCTCCAGCGGTGCCGCCGCATGTCCCGTCCATGGCCGATCGTCGTACCGGTCCTACACGTCCTACCCGTCCCCGTCCAACTACGCTTCGTCAAACCCGTCCCGCGGCGGCGGCGGAAGCGGGTCCTCCGGTGGCGGCGGTGGCAGTCGGTCGGCGCGGCCTCGGTGGTCGCCAGCAAACTCGCCCGTTGCCTACACCTCTGACCAGGTCGCGGCGCTGGACCGCTATCGCAGCAAGGTCGAGGCGGTAGGACCTCGAGCCAAGTCGTACGACCTGTTCCTCTGCCACGCCTGGGACGACCGGCGTGGAATCGCGACTGAACTGCACAACCTCCTCGAAGCCGAGGATGTGTCGGTCTGGTTCAGCGAGAGGGACATCATCCTCGGCCAGCCGTTCATGCGGGAGATCGACAAGGGCCTGGCCAAGACGCGCATCGGTCTCGTGCTCATCACGCCCGCACTCCTCAGGCGCGTCGAGAGCGGCGGGGTGTCCGAGAAGGAACTCTCGGAACTGCTGTCGCGTGACCTGCTGATCCCTGTCGCGCATGGGGTCACTTACGAGGAGATTCGGTCGGTCAGCCCGCTTCTCGGCTCTCGCAACGGGTTGAGCACAGAGGAGGACTCCCTGGAGGACGTCGCCAAGAAAATCGCTGAACTGATCGCCTTGTAACATCCCGGCGCTACTAGCCGGGTAGTGACCATGATCCACCATGGCGTACCACGTCGTCGGCCCGCCAGCCGTTATCCGGATCTGCCGCTGGTCGCGCTAACGCTGGCCGTGGGGCACGCTCGATCTGAGCACGTGCGAATGATGCCGGTCGTCCGGTGGACACCGCAGTAG
>NZ_VSFA01000208.1 GCF_008119785.1 Micromonospora sp. MP36
GTTAACTTGACACTCCCTCGTCCAGCGGGACGTGCCCCTCATGTAGACGAATCCGGCTCGGTGTGAGCAGCCGTTAGACGATGATGCCGCGTACGTCCAGCATTGGGTCGGTGAGTTGGCTCGGGCCTGCGTAAGTGATCCCCCCACGTGGTATCGCGGCGCCGGTAAAGGATCGCCAAGCGGCCTCGGCCGTGAACCTGACGTAAGCGGCCGGATCGGTGATGGAGCCTTCGTGAAGGCTCCATCGGCCTTCGTTGCCGGCGACCAGGCTCCATTGTCCGCCGATGTCGAGGTCGAGGAACACCGTCGTTCGAGGTTCGGCGGGGACGCGGTATTGGTGCGGTAACGCCCAGACGAAGGTGCGGAGGACCGTCGGCAGCCGGTCGGTGCCGGTCTCGCGACCGATGGCGGCGCGGATCTGCTGGTGGTGTACCCACGTCTCGGTCAACTCCCGGGCCAGGTCGAGCCACGCCGGCGCGGGCTTATCGCTAGCCCAGCTCACCCGCGTGGGTGCGAGCAGATCTGCCTCGGCTGTCCACTCCTGCAGTTGCTCGGTGGAGTAGGCCAGCAAGTCCCGAGTGACCCGAGGGCTCAGCTGCCTCGCTGCGTCCAGCCACCGCTGGTTCTTCTCATGCAAGGCGGCGGCGAAGGTGGCCGCCGGACCGCCGTGCGGAAGCAGTCCGGTGGTATCTGCGTCGCGTTCGCGAGAAAGCCGCCCAAGGTCACCGTCGAGAAGATGCAACGCGATGTCCTTGACCGTCCAGCCCTCAGCAAGCGTGGATGCGGCCCACTGATCTACCGTCAATCGATCGAGCAGAGACAGCAGATCGCGACGCTCTTCGCCGAACAGTCCCCGGGTATCCATCGGTGGCACCGACCAGACGTCCATCCCCACAGTCTCCAACACCTACCAGGACAACACGACGACCAACGCAACAGCTGGTAGATGCGCGCTCCCGAGCTGAAAGTCCGGGAGCCACGCGTAGGAGCCAGCGGGGCGGACTGGACCGGACGGGATGAGACCGATCGAGTTGCCGAGCGTTCGAGGACCAGGACCAAGCGGACGGTCCCGGACGGTCTAGACATGGTCTTGAGCATCTAAGCTTGACCTTTAACCCTTGCGTTGCTTACGTGCTGCGATGGTCAAGTCACGCTTGACGGTTTTGCCGACGTCGTGGCGGGGTGCGCGCCGGCGGTTGCGGGAGCCGGGTGGTCGCCCAGGACCTGGTCTGCCGGGTTTCGGCGCGCTGGCCGGCAGGGCGGTGGTCGGACGCAGGTTCCGAAACCCGCGACGGACCCGGGCGGGAGTGAGTCGCTCGGGTGGTGCGGGCCGTTCCCACGGCCGGCGCAGGTCCGCGACGAGGGGCCGGGCGAGGCGTAGCTGGGTGTAGGCGGCGATGATCAGCCAGGACAGCGGTCGGCGGCTTCGGTGGTGCGGATCTTCGGCCGGGTCCATCCCAGGGTCTGTTTGAACAGGCGGAAGGTGTGTTCGAGGTCGAAGCGGCGCAGGAACGCCTGCCACCAGCGGTCGATATCGGCGGTGGTGGCGTTGATGGCGGAGCACCACAGCCAGACCGGTTTGGGGTCACGTTCGCCGGGCAGGTGCTCGACCTGTAGCCGGATCAGGGTGCCGGCGATGATCGGCAGGTCACCGGTGTGGTCGATCCAGCAGGTGCGGCGGGTCAGCCTGGGGTGCAGTTGGTCCCAACTGTCGGCTTGTGCGGTGCCGTAGCGGCTGGTCGGGGTGAGCGTGGTGTGCTGCGGCGTAGGCCAGGTGGCCGGGTCGTTGCAGGCGAACTCGGGGCCGTGTTTGCGGGGACGGCCGATGGCGCCTGGCTGCCTGGTGGGCTTGGGAAACCGCAGGACCCGGTCCGAGCGGATTCGGCCGACCAGGAGCACGGGCAGGTCGGACAGCACCCAGGCCAGTCGGGCAGTGTCGTAGCCGGTGTCGCAGACGATCAGGATGTCGGGTTCGCCGGGCCGCCAGTGCCCGACGCGGATCAGCCGGTCGATCAGCTGCCGGAGCTGGTCGGCGGTGACCGCGGTGGCGTCGTCGGTCGGGCCCAGCCGCACCGCGTCGAGCACCTGCGTCCACGACGTGCGGCCTGGCTCCAAGGCGGCGATGAACGAGTATGGCCAGCCGGGGATCATCTGTGCTTGGCCCTTCGCGCGCCCGTAGGTGTGGCAGAACATCCGGCCTGGGCTGGTGGACGCGTCCGGGCGCAGCCAGTTGCTGACGTCAACGGCGAGCATGATCCGCCCGTCGGCGGCGCGAGGCAACGCCAGTCCTGCGAGGGTCACCCGCAGCCGGGCGACATCGATTCCGCCAGCGCTCAAGGCGCCGTACAGAGCGCCGTGACCACGGCGGTGCTCGGCGGCCAACGACAGGTCGACCAGGCTGGTCACCGGCCCGCCCGAGCACAGCAGCGCGTCGGTGAGCTCGAACAACGCGTCCGCCCGCCGCGGCAGACACTGGTAGAAGTCCCGACGAAACCCAGCCAACCTCGCTGCTGAGCCCTCAGCCGACCCGACCCCTGACGCGTTCGGCGTGGGCGTGTCAGGCAACACGACGCTACCCAGGTAGTCCAGAATCGTGGCCACGGCCACCGCCTGTTCTGTTCTTCGTGTCCTTGCAGGGAACGCGAAGGATCATCAGGCGGTGGCCGCTTTACGTCTCCACGACACGCCGAGTCCACACAGGACCATCTGCCGACCGAGACGTCCGAGGGTCGGGTGGCCCAGGGCGTCGCAGCCCTGGGCTCCCACGGAACGGAGCGTGACAGTCTCCCGTCACTCCGCTCTTCTCACCAATTCCAGCAGTACTGCCGCTCCCACGCCCAATGCGCGAACAGGCCGGGATCTCGATCGAGGAGCCCGGTCCACCACGCTTTGAAGCGTTTCCAAGAGCGCAGCCTCTTGTATTTCTTTCGCGTCCAGCGCATCAGGTAGGTGTTGATACGCCGCAGGAAGGGATACATCTGCGACCGGTAGAACCGGCCGTAGTAGTTCATCCAGCCCGCCACGATCGGGTTGATCCAATCGGCAAGCTCGTCGAGAGAGTCTTCGGTGCGCCGGTGAATGCGCCAGTGGCGCAGCTGTTTGCCCATCGTTTTGAGGGCCTGAGGGCTGATCGCGGGCAGGAAGGAGGTAAAGACCTTCCCATCCGGATACTTCGCCTTGCGCGGGCCGAAGGCATACCCCAGGAACGTGAACGACGTGTGCTCGAACGAGCCCCGCCGCCGGGAGTCCTTGCAGTACACCAGCTTTGTCTTGTCAGGATGCAACCGCAACCCGACACTTTCCAGCCGCTCAGCCAGCGCCGCCCAGACCTGCCGGGCCTGACGCTCTGTCGCGCAATGCACCACCGCATCATCGGCATAGCGCTCGAACTCCACAGTCGGGAACTCCCGCTCCAGCCACGAGTCGAACGCATAGTGCATGAACAGGTTCGCCAACACAGGTGACACCGCGGAACCCTGTGGAGTTCCCCGCTCGCGGGTTCGCAGGGTTCCGTCGGGCAGCGCCAGCGGGGCGACCAGCCACCGCTTGACATACAGCACCACCCACCGCTGGTCGGTGTTTGCTTCCACAGCCTTGACCATGAGAGCGTGATCCACAGAGTCGAAGAACTTTTGCACATCCAGGTCGATGATCCAGTCCTTCTTCCAGCACCGTTGCCGGCACCGCTCGATCGCCTGCACCGCCGAGCGCCTGGGTCGATACCCGTACGAGTCGTCATGGAAGATCGACTCTGTTCGGGGTTCCAACGCCAACGCGACGACCGTCTGCGCCACGCGATCAGCCACAGTGGGCACACCCAACATTCGTGTGCCGCCTGGCTTGGGGATCTCCACCGCCTTCACCGGCGGCGGGAAGTACGTCCCCGATGACATCCGATTCCAAATCTTGTACAGATTGTTCCTCAGATCGGCTTCGAAGTCCTCGATGGACTGCCCGTCCACGCCTGCCGCGCCCTTGTTCGCCTTGACCCTCTCGTACGCCTCCCACACCAGTCGTTTCGGAATGTCAAAAGGCTTGTCCTGCGGATTTGACATGTTCACCCGCTTCCTCCCGGCACACGTCCGGTTGTTCGTGCGAACAGACAGCGGTGAGCCGGCCCCTTCGCTCCACCCCGATTACCAGGGCTTCACCACTACTACGAACCGGTCCGCCAGCGGACCCCGCATCGGTACTCAGCACCTGCCGGTTTCTGCCGTCCGGTGCACTCCCTCTCGCTCCCCCAGACTTGCTGGGCGAGCCGTATCGGCGTCCGCCTTCCCACGTTCCATGCAGAAGCCGCAGACCGGACTCGCGCCGCCTCCATGCCGGACACCGCCTGGCCAATAAGCGGGCACCCGCCAGGCTCATCCCGGCACCATTTAACCGCACCGGTTTTGATGTCATCTTCTTGTTTCGACACGTCAATAGCGGTTCGCTTACGCTCGCCTTTCCGATCCCCACCTGACACGTCAACCGTGCCTTTTCCTCAACGCTCACCACGACGGTCTTCAGCCAACGCAGCTTGAGGCGGTTTGACATCTCCCCCCACAGGGCGATGCCGAAGGGCCACAAAACCTTCATCTCCTGCACAGCACCGCATCAAATGAGATCCCCTACATCGACCTCACTCTCCGCGCTCGTGGCGCACTTAAAGAACAAGCTCAGAGCCAGTCCGGAAACTGGATCACCGCTGGTAGCGGGCGAGGCGTCGGTTCATGACGATGATCATTGACCACTGGACGAACGCCGCATGGTGGTCGGGTTTCCGTTCGTAGTCGCGCACCGTGCGTCGGTAGCGGCTGATCCG
>NZ_VSFA01000209.1 GCF_008119785.1 Micromonospora sp. MP36
ACGATCGGGGTGCACGCGGCCGGACACCAGTGGGCGACGGCGGACGCGACTGCCAGCGTCTGGCGCGGAGGGATGCAGGTAGATGCCGCCTGCTTGTCGTCTGGGAGTCAAGGAGTCTGCCGGGGCACACACGGGGCACAAGACACTGTGAAACGTCGGCAACCAGCCATCAACGACGTGAGCCCAGGAGAGGGCATGACCAGTGCGCTGACCAGGTTGCCGCAGGTCACGGGAGAGGCAGCCTAAGTTCCGCTTCAACGTCTGAACGCCGTAGCATGCGCGCGTGTCAGATGACCCGGTCTTCACGGCAGTGCTCGACAGCTTGCTTGAGTGCCTGGCGTTCTTCGAGCTGTGCGACGACGAGACACTCCACCCGGACATTGCCGTGCAGCAGCTCGACGATGCAGCGTCACGCCTGGGCGGGCTAGAACCTGCCGATCGGGCGCGTCTAGCCGCCGCCATCGCAGCCAGAGCGGAGAACTTCCAACCGCCCTACCGCCAGTTCGTCGAAGACGCGCCGGAGGCGTTCGGTCTCCTGGACGAGGACGACTGACCGAGCACCGCAGCCTGAGCTGTCGACAGCAACGGTGACAGCAACCGGCCGGGACGAGGGCAGCCCCCAGGCGCCGGACGCGGACAGTCGCCCGAGGTCCCGAACGCAGATGGATCCAGCCGGACGGAGCGCCCAGAACTTACAAACGAGGGGTCACGTCCTGCCTGAGGCCAGCTGGCTTCCAGGGGATCTACTCAGCGACGAAAACGCCCACGCCGGGAAGTGTCTCGGTCATCCCCTTGATCCGTAGCACCTGCATGGCGCGGTCGATGACCGGCTCGGTGACCCCGTAGTGCTCGATCAACTCTCGTCGGCTGGGCAGCTTGGAGCCCGGTGGAAACTCGCCGGATGCGATGCGTTCGGCGAGGTCGTCGGCGATCTGCTCGTAGCGGTAACGCGGTGGCACGGTGTTTCCCCTCGGTTGGCAACACGAGTAGACCACCTACGTCAGCCCTTGACTACCCAACGGTACCTATGGTAGGTTGCCGGGGAGGTCGATTCCCCCGGTTGGCGCTGTGGGCCGTCCTCGCCGGCGTGGATGTCCGGCGCATCCCCCGCGATCGGGCATCCACGCCTCCGATAGCTGCGGCACGAGGAGGTGGCAATGCTCCCTTCACCTTCGCCGGCACGACAGTTCAGGGTCGAGTGATGCGCCGATGAGGCGAGTCTCCTACGACGAGTACGTCCTGGCGGTCGCGCTGACCCTCGCGCGGCGGCATCGGCCGGTCTGGTGTTGGCGACGGTGGCGGCGGGTTTGCCGGTGCGGAGCCGATCTGCCGTGCGGCGCCCGGCACCGGATACCGATCAATCGTGGCCACTGGCCGCAGGAGGGTGAGCAGTGAACGACAGGCAGGATCAGCTAATCCTCGCGGTTCACGTCCGAGGGCTCGACGGCATGTGCGCCGGCTGTCGCGCCTGGTGGTCGCGGCTGACGCCGTACCCGTGCTGGCAGGTGGACTGGGCGACCAGCCGGGAGGCCCGGACGGTCACCGCCCGGTTCCTTGAGGGTGTGCGGTGACCACCCACGGCCCGGTCATGCCGATCTGGAGCTGTGGAGGCTGCGACCTGCCCTGGCCCTGCCCCACCCGCAAACGCGAGCTGCGGGCGGAGTACGCGGACGCGCCGGTGTCGCTGACCCTCTACCTCGGCAGCTATCTCGTCCAGGCCACCGAGGACATGCCCTGGACACCGGCTGGCGTGCTGCACCGCCGCTTCCTCGGCTGGACCAGGCAGGCCGACCGGCCCACGCCAGCAGTACAGCAGCGAAGTACAGCAACCGTGCCAGCCGGACCAGGCCGAGAAGCGCGCCCGCAGGCCGTTTGACCTCGCATCAAGCCCGATCCGACCCGCTCGCCGAGAGTTCACACCGAAGAGGTCACTGGTTCGATCCCAGTATCGCCCACCACGAATAAGCAGCAGAGGCACCCTCTTTTGAGGGTGCCTCTTTTGCTGACTGTATCGACGGGCATGGTCATGAGTCAGCTATGAGTCAGCGAACGCGTCGCGGATGCGTTGATCTCGTCCGTCCGACCGGTGGGTGTAGAGGTTGAGCGTGGTCGACGGCTTCTCGTGGCCCATCACGGCCTGGACGTCGTTGACCGGGACGCCGCGCGACACCAGCTCGGTCGCGTACGAGTGTCGCAGGTCGTGGAAGCGGAGCCCGCCCGGCGCCATCTTCGCCACGTGCGCGACGGCTTCCCGCTCGGTGGTGAACTCCGCAGTCCACTTGACGCCTTCTGTGTCGACCCAGGCTGCCCGCCACTTGAAGTGGCCCAGGCGGCTCACGTCCCCGAGTAGCCCGGCGCGGACCAGCGACGGGCGCCAGACGCGAGCCCGGAACAGGGTGCGACGCAACGGACCGGCAGACGAGTTGGTGAATACCTCACCGCGAGGGCCGGCCGAGAAAGCCTCACGGTGCGCCGCCAGCAGGTCAGCCGCGAAATCCGGCACCGGGACGGTACGGCGGCCTGCCCGTGACTTCGGGTAAGGCTTGATCGTGACGGTGCCCGCCACCTCGACGGCGACCCGGACGACCTCGACCGTCTTCGTGGCCAGGTCGAGCGATTCCCAGCGGAGCCCCGTGCACTCGCCCCACCGCAGGCCGGTACCGCCGGCCAACGCGACCAGGGCGCGGTAGCGGTCCGGGACCGCCGGTAGGAGACGGCCGATCAGGTCAGCGCGGGCCAGGACATGTCCATCGGTGTCCTTCTTCCGCCGGGATGGCACCTTCACGCCCTCGCACGGGTTGACGCCGATGAGCCGATCACGGACAGCAGCCCGAAGGATTGCCGACAGCAGCCGGAAGCACTCAGCCACCGTGGCAGGCGACCGCCGGGTGCCGAGTTCCGTCACCCACGATTGCACCGCCAGATGATCGATCCGCAACAGCGGCACATCCGACCAGCGCGGAAGCACGTGCGTCCGAAGGATCGAGGCATCCCGCGCCCTGGTGGTCAGCTCATCGTTGCGCGATTCCCTCCACCGCTCCGCGTACTTCCCGAACAGCAGCCGACCGGCGTGCGGATCGACATAGCCGCCGCGGGCGATAGCCGCCTCCGTCTCGGCCAGAAAGGACGCCGCCTGCCGGCGCGTCGGAAACGTCTTGGCCTTCTGGCGCCCAGTGGCATCGCGCCAGTTGGCCCGGAACGTTCCGGCTGGGGTCTTCACGATGTGTCCCATCAGGCCCAGCCCTCCGCGTCGTCAGTGGCCGGTTCAGTGCATTCGTCAAGGCGCTCCGCGCGGCGCGGGCCAGGGCGCGGCAACCGGCTCCTGCGGAGCCGCCGCCCCCGGCCGCCTACGGCGCCGGGGCGGAAAGTCAGCCGGCCCGAACCCCACGCCCCGCCCCGCGCGTCACCCCTGGCTCAGTGAGGTGACCCGGTGACGAGCCCCGGAGATGACCAGGGCCAGGCGGACACGCTCTCACCCATACTCAACAGTCCAGCGGCACCACGAGAGCCGGAGGCCACACGGCTGGACGGAGTTGCCGAACGGTCCGTTCGGGCCGCTGAAGCCCGAGGGAGGGAAGGGGTGGAGGTGGTGAGGGGTGAGGGAGAGGGCCGGGTTAGAGCTGTGCCTCCGGCGGGGGCCAGACGACTCCAGGATGGAGTTGCCGAACGGTTCCGGTGGCTGGGTGGTTGGGGTGGGATGCTATCCCGCCAGCCGCCGACCCAGGCAAGCCGAGCAGGCCAGGGCCAGGGCGACAAGGTCGTACGTCCAGTAGGGCGCTCCACCTTGTCGCCCTGGCCCTGGCCCGCTCCACCGTGGTGTGGGTCGGCGGCAGACGGGATGGCATTGGGACGCACATGGCTGTTGACTTGACGCTGGTCCTTGGTCGTGCTGATGTTCCTTGATGGCGAAGGCGCGTGTATGGGGATGGCCAGCGCTGGCAGGTCTGGGCACCGTCTTGGTGGCGTTGACTGTTGGTCCGGTTCTCTTGGGCAAGCTTCATACACATTGGCCGGTCTGGGTGGTCGCAGGCCTCGGCGGAACCGCCGTCGTGGCGACGATGGTCGTTAAGCCGTTGGTGCAGGCGCATGTCAAGACGCTTACCGATGGGGTGGAGGCGGAGGGGCAGCGCCGTCAGCGGCAGGCTGAGGTGATAGAGCGGGTGGCTGGCTCAAGTCACCGGCTTCCGCTGGTACATGACGTGGTTTCGCGCGCGGCGTTGGGGATTCACCCGGCGATCCCGCTTCCACCGGACGCAGATTCGAACTTGTCGGCGGAGCTGCCGTCGTATGTGCCTCGGGATAACGATGCCGACGTGCAGGCGGCAGTGACTCGAATGGCGACCACCGGCGGGTTTCTGCTTCTGGTTAGGGCGCCGGCCTCAGGGAAGACGCGTGCTGCGGCTGAGGCGATCCGGAAGCTGCCGCAGGGGTGGCGGATGTACTTGCGCTCGGGTAGCAGCAGCTTGCAGGCGCTGGTGGATGAGGGGGTGTCGCTGCGGCGCACGGTGGTGTGGCTGGATGACATTCATGAGCTGCTGGATGTAGCCGAGTCAGGTGACAGCACAGGGCCGCAAATTACTTCACAGTTGGTGCGGCGGTTGCTGTTGCCCGATGTGGGTCCGGTGATTGTGATCGGGACGACCTGGCCGAGAAAGCGTGACCAGTATCAGAAGGTGGCTGATGAGGGCCAGCCGGACCTGTGGGCCGACGCGCGGCGTCTGCTGAACATGGCAGATCAGATCAACCTCGA
>NZ_VSFA01000021.1 GCF_008119785.1 Micromonospora sp. MP36
TAGCCGGGCGTCGTCCACCCGGCCGAGCACCTCGGCGGTGCCGTCGCGGCTGCCGTCGTCGACGACCACGAGTTCGATCTCGCACGGGTAGTCCACCGCCAACGCCTGCTTGAGGGCATCCGCGATGCGTTCTTCCTCGTTGTAGACCGGCATGAGGATCGACAGCTTCACGGGTTCTCCACGGTGGCGATGGCAAGTCGGGCCTAGCGTAACCTGGCTGGTCGCCGAGGTCACCAGAGCATGGCAGGGAATTCGACGACCCTGAACCCCCGGCCAGTGCGTTGCCGACCATACGGCCGATCCGATCTGTCGGAATGGTCCGCTTCCGCACGGGTCCACAACGTTTCCGAGACGCATTCACAATCTCGCCTCCATTCGGTTACCGTCTGGTAACTCAATCGACGTCGAACGATTGAGCCGAAAGGAGTGCGTCGATGCTTGGTACCCCCGCCAGGCGCGGACGGACGACCCGGCGGCGGATCCTGGCCGTCGTGTCCGCCGCCGCTCTCGCCCTACCGCTGCTGGTCGGACCGGCGGCCCCTGCGGCCGCCGTCGACCGCCCCGCCGTCCAGCCGCTCCCCGCCGCCCTGGAGACCGTCCGGGCCGCCGAAGCCACCGCCCTCTACGGATCCCCCGACCTCCGGCCGCTGGAGCAGCGGCGGACCGCCCTGGTCACCATGGGCGACAGCGAGATCTCCGGCGAAGGGGTGGGCAACTACGTCCCCGGCACCCACCAGAACGGCAACTGGTGCGACCGCTCGTACGACCAGGCCGTCTTCCGCACCGGCATCCCGGCCGACGAGCGCTACAACCTGGCCTGCTCGGGCGCCACCCCGTGGCACCTGATGGCCGGCGGGCCCGACCCAGCACAACGAGCTGAACCAGGGCGACTACCTGGCGATCAAGGCGCGCAACACGCACGTCAAGCTGATCTGGGTGGTCGTCGGCGCGAACGGCGACGGCACCATCCAGTTCGGGCCGGTCGCCACCGACTGCGCGATCCGCCGGGTCTTCTTCCAGGGGCCGTGCTGGCCGACGTACACCGACCAGTGGACCGTCCGCACCGACGGCAGCCGGCGCGCGGTCGAGGATGCCCTCACCTCCATCCGCCAGACCATGACCTCCGCCGGCTACCTGCGCTCCGACTACGAGCTGGTGCTGATGTCGTACCCGAGCCCGGGCAGCCCGGACGTCGAGGACAACCCCGACTTCCCCGGCTGGTACTCCGGCGGCTGCCTGCTCTACCTCGCCGACATGGCGTTCGCTCGGAACAAGGCCGTACCGCTGTTCGAGTCGGCGCTGCGCGCGGCCGCCGCCAACACCGGCACCCGCTACCTGGACGCCAGCCGACTCTTCCACGGTCACGAGGTGTGCACCGACAACACCTCGGTCCGCGGCCTCTACATCGAGGTCGGGATCTGGGACGAGAACGCGGCCCGGCAGTCGTTCCACCCCAACTACCGGGGGCACGGCATGTTCGCCCGGTGCATCACCCAGTTCTGGAACTCCGGACAGCAGCAGGCCACCTGCGTGGACCCGGCCAGCACCGGGCAGGGCGTGCTGGTCGACGGGCTGCTGGCGTTCAGGCAACTGCGCAACGTCGCCACCGGCACCTGCGTGGACGGCAAGGGGTACGACTCTCGCAACGGCACCGTCCAGCAGTCGTACGCCTGCCACGGCGGGCGCAACCAGGGCTTCTGGTACGACCCGGTGCGGCAGTCGCTGCACTCCGAGCTCTCCCACGACCGCTGCCTGGACGTGACGGGCGGCTCGCTGACGGCCGGCACCACGGTCAACATCTACGACTGCCACGGCGGGCCCAACCAGAAGTTCGTCCTCGCCGGCAACCAGCTCAAGCCGGCCGGCGCGACCGACCTCTGCGTCGGCTTCGACAACCCGTTGCTGGGGACCCCCCGGCTGCGGCTGGCCACCTGCTCCACCAGCACCCGCCAGCAGTGGTCCTTCGAGTCCCGGTCGTACGCCAACCCGGTCGGCTACGGCCACGCCGACTTCATCGGCTCCCGGGTCTACTGAGAAACGACGTCCGGGCTGGCGCGGTCGACGCGCCGGCCCGGACAGCCCGGCTCACTGCGTGACCGGGACCACGATCAGCCGGGCCACCCCGTTGTCGCCGTCCTTGGCGCCGGCCACGCCGATCGTCGTGCCGACCTTGATGTCGCTCGGCTGCACGGTGGTGCGCCGCTCGACGACCCGCAGCTTGTCGCCGAAGGTCCAGGTCATCGTGAAGCCGTCGGTGGACCGGACGGTCATCTGCTGGCCGTCGATGGCGGTCACCTGGCCGCGCTGGACGGCGACGGTCCGCGTACCCCCGTCCTTGGTCTGCACCACGACCTCGCCGTGCAGCGTGTTCTTCCGCAGCAGCACCCGGGCCCGGTGCCGCTTCCGCCACTCCTCCCCCCGCTCGCGCCGCTTGTCCTGGGAACCGGCCTGCTCGCCGGCCGAGGCGGAGGCCGAGGGCGCCGGGGCGGCGACCGGGTCGACGTCCAGGTCGGCGGCGTCGAAGCCGAGCGCGGCCAGCGCCTGGCCGTCCGCCCCCATGACGGCGGCCACCTCGACCGCGGTCTCCTTCGCCGCGCCCTCCGCGACCTGGGCCGGGCCGCAGCCGGTGAGGCCGAGCGCGGCCGCCGCGAGCAGCGCGGTGACGCCGGTGACGATTCCCTGACGTGCCATCGGTTGTCCTCTCTCGTCCGTGGTTGCGGTCAGTTTCGCCCGGGCGGACGAGCGGACCGTCAAGCGGATGTTCGGGTCAGGTAAGGATCGCCGGGCAGCCGGACGGTGAAGGCCGCGCCGCCCTCCGGCGCGTGCCCGGCGGCGATGTCGCCGCCCAGGCGGCGGACCAGCCCGGCGGCGAGCGCCAGACCCAGGCCGCTGCCCACCTTGCGCACCCCCCGGTACCGCTGGTGCAGCGCGCCGCGCTCGAACGCCACGGCCAGGTCGTCGTCGGTGAAGCCGGGTCCGCCGTCACGGACCTCGACGACGCCGCCGGCGGCCGGGTCCGCGCCGGCCGGCCGGACCGCGAGCACGATCGGCGCCCCCGGCGGTACGACCCGCAGCGCGTTCTCCAGCAGCCCGTCCACGACCTGCCGGATCCGCCCCGGATCGGTGTACGCGGGCACCGGCCCGCCCGGCGTCTCCACCCGGAACGGCACCCCGACCGCCGCGCACCGGTCGGACCAGGTCCGTTCCGCGTCGGCGGCCAGCCGGGCCAGATCGACCGGGCCCGGTTCCAGCGGGAAGTCGGCGGCCTCCAGGCGGGCCAGCGCCAGCAGGTCGGCGACCAGCCGGTCCAGGTGCTCGGCCTCGCCGAGCATGGTGCGCCCGGTCGCCGGCACCGCGTCCGCGTCGATCACCCCGTCGGCCAACGCCTCGGCGTAGCCGCGGATCGCGGTGAGCGGGGTGCGCAACTCGTGCGAGACGGAGAGCAGGAACTCCCGCTGCCGCCCCTCGCTGGTGGCCAGCGCGGCGGCCAGCCCGTTCAGCGCGTACGCCAGGTCGGCCACCTCGTCCGGCGGCTCCACCGGTACGCGGACCGCCCGGTCCCCGCCGCGCAGCCGCGTCGCGGCCCGGGCGGCGGAACGGATCGGCCGGGCCAGCCGGCGGGCGAGCAGCAGCCCGGCGACCACCCCGGCGGCGAGCCCGGCGAGCAGCGGCAGCCAGAGGCCGCGCAGCACCTGCCGCCAGGGTCCGCGGGTGGTGGCCCGGGTCAGCACCAGCCCGTCGCCGCCGGGCAGCGCCCGTCCCTCGACCAGCGCCCGTTTCCCGTTGACCAGCCGCCGGCCGGAGACGTCCCGCCCGGACGACACCCGGGTCACCACCTGCCGGGGCAGGCCGGGTCGGTCCGCCTGGCCGGCCCGGATGAGGTACACGTCGATGTCCTCCTGGCGGAGCTGGCGGATCAGCCGCTCCCCGGCGGCGTCCCGCTGCCGAGCCGCGCTGACCCGGAGCACACCGGCCGCGAGCCGGGCCTGGGCGCCCAGCGCGTCCTGGTCGCGCCGCTCCACACCGCGTACCGCCAGCGGGACCGCGACCAGCGCGGTGACCAGCACCGACACCAACGCCACCGCGCAGGTGACCAGCACCGCGCGGGCGGTCAGGGTGTGCGCGAGGCGGCGCCGGGGCGGGGCCGGGCGGGGTCCGAGCACCGGCAGCGCGACGGTGGGCTGGTGGGCGTGCTCAGGCATCGGCCGCGTACCCGACGCCGCGGTGGGTGCGGATCACGCTGGCGGAGCCGAGCTTGGCGCGCACCTGCGCCACGTGCACGTCCACCGTCCGGGTGCCGGCGTGCGCGGCGTACCCCCAGACGCCGGCCAGCAGTTCCTCCCGGGTGAAGACCCGACCGGGCCGGGCCATCAGGTGCGCGAGCAGGTCGAACTCGGTGGAGGTGAGCTGGATCGGGACGCCGGCCGCGGTGACGGTCCGGCGGGCCGGGTCCAGGGTGACCGCACCGACCACCCGGGGCTGCTCGGCCCCGGCGGGCGGCCCGGCGGCCCGGCGCAGCACCGCCCGAACCCGGGCGACCAGTTCGCGCGGGCTGAACGGCTTCGTCACGTAGTCGTCCGCGCCCAGTTCCAGGCCGACGATCCGGTCGACCTCGTCGTCGCGAGCGGTGAGGAAGATGACCGGCGTCCAGTCGCCGGCCTCGCGTAGCCGCCGGCAGATCTCGGTCCCCGCCATGCCGGGCAGCGCGATGTCGAGCACGCAGGCCACCGGGCGCAGCCGCCGCGCGGCGGCCAGCCCGGCCGCGCCGTCCCGCTCCAGGTGTACGCCGAACCCGTCCCGGGCCAGATAGAGCCGGACCAGGGCGGCGATGGCCGGCTCGTCCTCGACCACGAGGACGAGCCCGCGCTGCGCGGTGTCGGCGGTCACCGGCCAATGATTACCGACCGGTGCCCGACCGGGACGTCAGGGATTGTTCGGGTTCGGTAAGGACCCGGTCAGCGCACCGGCGCCGGGCGGAACACGGTTGGCCGGGTGCCGACCGGCGGCTCGCCGATGGTGGCCACCAGTCGCTCCGCCGACGTCCGGAGCCGGGTCCGGAAGGCGTGGTTGAGCAGGGCGTCGACCTGCCACACCTGCTTCGGGTGATGGGTACGGATGAGGAACCGCTCGCGCACCCCGTCGATCGCGGTGGCGGCCAGTTCGACGCTGTGCGACCGGGGGTCGGGGCTCCAGGTCACGTTGCTCAGCTCGCGCAGTTCGGTGTTGAGGTGCAGGCGCAGGCGGTGCAGCACCCGGGTCTGCTGGGTCACCACCAGGCGGCGGTGGGTGAGGAGCATCAGGTACTCGCCGCCGACCGGGTGGTCGGGGCGGCTGCATCGGGTCACCAGGATGGTGGCGTCGCCGGAGCCCACGCACCGGCGGAAGATCGGCATGTGCCGGCTGACCGTCTGGGTCGCGAGGCCGGTCTCGGCGGCGGCCGGAAGGAACGTTCGCGAGAACACGTCCATGCAAGATGCAACGAGCATGTGACCAGGGGTGATATGGGTCACTCCCGATTTCTGGAACTTCCACAGTTGCAAATCGCACTCGCTGTCCGACATCCGGCCCGGGCCCGACGGCCGCTGCCAGCGAGGTGCCGGTCGATGCCGCCGGACGGACTGTCAGAGCAGCTCGACGATGGTCGCGTTGGCCATCCCGCCGCCCTCGCACATGGTCTGCAGGCCGTAACGGATCCCGTTGTCCCGCATGTGCTGGAGCATGGTGATCATGATCCGGGCGCCGGACGCGCCGAGCGGGTGACCGAGGGCGATCGCCCCGCCGCGCGGGTTGAGCCGCTCCGGGTCCGCCTCGGTCTCCGCCAGCCAGGCCAGCGGCACCGGGGCGAACGCCTCGTTCACCTCGTACACGCCGATCTCCTCGATGCCCAGCCCCGCGCGGCGCAGCGCCTTCGCGGTGGCCGGGATGGGGGCGGTGAGCATGGTGACCGGGTCGTCGGCGGCGACCACGGCGGTGTGTACGCGGGCCAGCGGGCGCAACCCGTGCCGGCTGGCCCACTCGCTGGTGGTGACCGCGAGCGCCGCGGCCCCGTCGGAGATCTGCGACGCGGAGCCGGCGGTGACCACGCCGTCGGCCTTGAACGGGGTCGCCAGCTCGCCGAGCTTGGCCAGCGAGGTGTCCCGGCGGATGCCCTCGTCGGCGGTGAACTTGCCGCCGTCGGCGAGGGCCACCGGCGCCAGCTCGGGGTCGAACGCCCCGGCGTCCTGCGCGGCGGCCGCCTTCTCGTGGCTGGCCAGCGCGAACTCGTCGAGCTGGCTGCGCGAGAAGCGCCACCGCTCGGCGATCAGCTCGGCCCCGACGCCCTGGTTGAACGGCAGCGGGCTGTCCGCGGCGACACCGTCGACGCCGCGGTAGCGCTCCAGGATCGCCGCGCTGAACGGCATCCCGCCGGCCACGCTGGAGCCCATCGGCACCCGGGTCATCGACTCGACGCCACCGGCGACCACCAGGTCGGCCTGGCCGGAGAGGACGGTGGCGGCGGCGAAGTGCAGCGCCTGCTGGCTCGACCCGCACTGCCGGTCGAGGGTGGTCCCGGGGACCGACTCGGGCCAGCCGGCGGCGAGGACGGCGTTGCGGGCGACGTTCCACGACTGCTCGCCGACCTGGGACACGCAGCCCCAGACCACGTCGTCGACCTGGGCCGGGTCGATGCCGGTCCGCTCGGCGAGGGCGCGCAGCACGTGCGCCGAGAGATCGACCGGGTGCACGCCGGCGAGGCTGCCCTTGCGCCGCCCGACCGGGGTCCGTACCGCACCGACGATGACCGCATCACTCATGTTTACTCCCCGGTAACTTGGGCTGCCTCGATCCTACGTCCTCGCCCGGCCGGGCGTCCTCCCCCCGGTTGCCCGTCCGTCGCGCCCGGGCCGGGTCGGCTGGCATGCTGGGGCGGTGATTCCACAGTCGCCCCCGGCCCGGCAGTGGCGGGTGCCGGCGGTCCTGCCGGCGGCCAAGCTGGTCGGGGCGCTCGTCCTGGTCGCCCTGGGCCTGCTCTTCGCCGACGGCGACCGGGTCCAGCTCGTGCTCGCCGGGCTGGCCGCCGCCGTGCTGGCCGGTTGGGGGGTACGCGACGTGGTCGCGCCGGTCCGGCTGGCCGTGGACGCGGAGGGCGTCACGGTGACCCGGGGCTTCGCCGGCCGGCGGCGGCTGCCCTGGCCGGCCGTGGAGGCGATCCGGGTGGAGCGGCGTACCCGGCGGGGGCTGACCGCGGAGACGCTGGAGATCGACGCGGACGAGTCGTTGCACCTGTTCGGCCGGTACGACCTGGACGCGCCGCCGGAGGAGGTCGCCGAGGCGCTGCGGGCCGCCCGCGCCGCCGCGACGCACTGACCCGGCCGGGGCGGCCGGACCGACCCGGTGGGTGCCCGCCCGCTCAGCCGGTGAGCATCGCGGTGCGGACCAGGATCAGCCCGAGGAGCGCGACCAGCAGGATCGCGCCGCCCGCCGCCTGGAACGCGGTCCGCCGCGTCCGCGGCGCGTACGCCAGGACCAGCGCCATCACCGCCCCGGTGACCAGGCCGCCCAGGTGGCCGGCGATCGAGATGCCCGGCACGGTGAACGTGAAGATCAGGTTGATCACCAGGATCGGCACGATGGCCGAGGTGTCCCGGCCCAGCCGTCGCATGATCACGAAAAGCGCGGCGAAGAGGCCGAAGATGGCGGTCGACGCGCCGACCGACGGCTGGTTGACCGGGCTGAACAGGTAGACCGCGACGTTGCCGCCGAGCCCGGCGATCAGATAGAGCGCGAGGAAGCGCACCCGGCCGAGCACCGCCTCCAGGCTCCGGCCGAGCACCCAGAGCGCCCACATGTTGAGCAGCAGGTGCACCAGGCCGTAGTGCAGGAACATCGCGGTGACCAGGCGGTACCACTGCCCCTGGGCGACCCCGCCGACGGAGCCGTCGGGGAGGATCGCCTGGCCGAGCACGGCGCCCCAGTCGGTCAGCGGGGTGGAGCCGCCCATCAGACCGCCGAAGCCGGAGCCGCCGAAGGCCGCGTCCCCGCCCCGGGCCGAGGCGATGGACAGGACCATGACCAGCACGTTCAGCGCGATCAGGGTCTTCGTCACGTAGCCCTGGCGGCCGGCGGCACCGCCACCGAAGGCGGTACGCGCCGGCCGCACGCTACGGCGTCCCTCGCTGACGCACTCCGGGCACTGGTGCCCCACGGAGGCGTCCCGCATGCACTCCGGGCAGATCGGCCGATCACAGCGGGTGCATCGGACGTACGTCGCCCGATCGGGGTGGCGGTAGCAGACCGGAGTGGTCGGCACCGGCCCCTGGGTCGCGTCACCTGCCTGCCCGGAGCGCTCAGTCATGCGAGCAAAGGTACCCGGGCGGAGCTCAGGCCGGCTTCTGCTCGATCTCGACGCGCTCGATGACCACGTCCTGCAGCGGCCGGTCGCTCGGGCCGGTCGGCGTGTTCGCGATCGAGTCCACGACCTTCGCCGACTGCTCGTCGGCGACCTGGCCGAAGATGGTGTGCCGGTTGTTCAGGTGCGGCGTCGGGGAGACCGTGATGAAGAACTGCGAGCCGTTGGTCCCCGGCCCGGCGTTCGCCATCGCCAGCAGGTACGGCCGGTCGAAGCGCAGCTCCGGGTGGAACTCGTCGGCGAACTTGTAGCCCGGCCCGCCGCGACCGGTGCCGGTCGGGTCGCCCATCTGGATCATGAACCCGCTGATCACGCGGTGCGAGATGGTGCCGTTGTAGTACGGCCCGCTGCCCGGCTGGCCGGTCCGCGGGTCGATGTATTCCTTCGTGCCCTCGGCCAGCTCGACGAAGTTGCGGACGGTCTTCGGCGCGTGGTTCGGGAAGAGCTCCAGCCGGATCGGGCCAGCGTTGGTGTGCAAGGTGGCGTAGACAGCCTCGGCCACGGGTACTCCTCACTTGTTGGTCAGTTCCATGCGGATCCTCCCATGTGCCCGATCTGGCCCTGCGGAGGCATCCGAAGGTGGAGGATGACGGAGGAACAACTCCCAGGAGGTGGGACCGTGTTTGGAATCGGGCGGCGTAGGACCCAGGGGCAGCTCGCGAAGGCGGAGCTGAACCAGGGCATCGGTCACCTGAGGCAGGCCGCGGCGCATGCGGCGAAGGGTGTCGGCCCGCGGGTCCAGGCGGCCCGGGCTGCCGCCGCGCCCACCGCGATCATGGTCCGGGACCGAGCGTCGGACGGGCTCGCCTCGACGGCGGCCGCGCTCGCGCCGCTGGTCCTGGCGATGCGCAACGCACAGGCCGAGGCCGCGGGCAAGAAGGCGGTGACCGGCCGGAAGGCCGCCGCCCGGAAGGCCGCGGTGACCCGCAAGGCCAAGGCGAAGAACGTCAAGGCCGCCAGGAAGCGGAAGAGGTCGCGGGGCATGATGACCGGCCTGTTCGCCGCCGGCGCCGTCGCCGGCCTGGCCGGCGCTATGGCCATGCGCCGCCGCCGCGAGCAGCAGGAGTGGGCCGAGTACGACCCCACCGGCAACCTGGAGCCGATGCGCGAGGACGTCGACACCATCGTGGTGGAGACCCCCGATCCGACCGCGAAGGTGACCCAGGCCGGCCCGACCGGTGCCGGCAGCTCTGCGGTGGCCGGCAGCGGCAGCGCGTCCACCGCCACGTCCAGCAGCCAGCCGGTCATCCAGCCGACCGACAAGGTCCCCTCGGTCGCCGAGGGCGCCCGGGACACCTCCGGCCGCCCGGCCGTCGACGTCAGCAAGGCGGTGAACAGCGGGAAGAACACCACCGCCAAGTCCAGCGGTCGCCGCTGATCCGGTGACGGGAGCGCCGGCCGCGCGGCCGGCGCTTCCGGGTGTCCGGGTACGGGACGGCTACAGCCAGCCGTTGCGGCGGAACCAGCGGTAGAGGGTGAACGACGACAGCAGCATCAGCGCCCACACGCCCGGATAGCCGTACGTCCAGTCCAGCTCCGGCATGTTGTGGAAGTTCATGCCGTAGATGCCGGCGATCGCGGTCCACACCGCGGCGATGGCGGCCCAGGCCGCGATCTTGCGCATGTCGTTGTTCTGGTCGACGGTGACCTGGGCCAGCCGCGCCTGCAGGATCGAGTTGAGCAGGTCGTCGTACGAGGTGACCTGCTCGACGGTGCGGCTGAGGTGGTCCTGCACGTCCCGGAAGTAGCGCCGGATCTCCTCCGGCACCTCCCGGTTGACCTGGGAGGTGAGGGTGAGCAGCGGGCGCTGCAACGGCGCCACCGCCCGCTTGAACTCCACCAGCTCCCGCTTCATCTGGTAGATCCGCTGGATCCGCCCGCTGCCCTGCCGGTCGAAGACGTCCGCCTCCAGCACGTCGAGGTCGTCCTCCAGCCGGTCGGCGACCTCCAGGTAGAGATCCACCACCCGGTCGGTGACCGCGTACGCGACGGCCCACGGTCCGTGCCGCAGCAGGTCCCGCTTCTCCTCTAGGTCGGCGCGGACCGGGGCGAGCCGGCAGGCGTCCCCGTGCCGGACGCTGATCACGAAGTTCGGCCCGATGAAGAGCATCACCTGGCCGGTCTCCACCACCTCGGAGTTCTCCGTCAGCTCCGCGTGCTCGCAGTAGCGGGCGGTGCGCAGCACCAGGAAGGTCACCTCGCCGAAGCGCTCCAGCTTGGGCCGCTGCTCGGCCTTGACCGCGTCCTCCACGGCGAGCTCGTGCAGGCCGAAGGTGGCGGCGATCGCCGTCATCTCGTCCAGTTCCGGCTCGTGCAGGCCGAGCCAGACGAAAGCGTTGCGCTCCTTGCGGGCCGCGTCCAGCGCGTCGGCGTAGCGCCACTCGCCGGACTGGCGCTTCCCGTCGACGTAGAGGCCGCAGTCCACGATCCCGCTGCGGCCGGTGTCGGCCGGCTCCGGCGCCCGGGGGGAACCGTCGGCGTTGAGGATGCGGGACATGGCGCGTACCGGCGCCGCCCAGGCCCGTGGTCTGATCATCCGCCCGCCGTTCTGCCCGGCGGTGCGCTCGCGTGCCACCCGGTCCGTCATCTCGCCCCCTTCCGACGGTGCTGCGGCTTGCAGGTTACGCCGATCGGGGCGAATCGCAGTCCGGCGGCCGGCGACGGCGGCGCGGCTGCGACCGGCGTCACGGGCCCGGTTGCCGCGGGAGGCCGGTGGGTGGCGCCGGGCGGGCCGGCCGCGTCAGGGGGGGTGAGGGGCGACACGGCCCACCCGGCACCTTTTGGGGGCGGGAGTTGTGCTGCGCGCGCCGGCGGCCCGGACGGGGGCCGAGTGCGGCTCCCCGGGCAACGGACCCATCATGGACAGGCGAACGGCGCTCGCAGAATTGTGGGCCGCCGGCCGGCCCAGCGGGAGTGCTGAGCCGGCCAGCAGCGCCTTACTGTCGGAAACCGGACAGAAAATCAGCCCCGGACGGCGGCGACCGCCTCGGCCAGCCGCCGAACGCCCTCGTCGATCCGGTCCGCAGTCACCGCGGAGAACGCCAGCCGGAGCGCGTGCCGGCCGCCGTCGAGCAGGAAGTCACTACCCTTGACCACCGCCACGCCGCGCTCCGCGGCGGCCGGCGCCAGCCGGTCGACCTCGACGTCCTCCGGCAGCTCCACCCAGAGGAAGTAGCCGCCGTCCGGCTCGACGAACCGGGCCTCCGGCAGGTGCCGGCGCAGCGACTCCGCGAGCACCCGGGCCCGCTCCCCGAGGGCGGTCCGCACCGTCTGGATCGACCGCTCGATCTCCCCGGAGACGCAGAACTGGTGCACGATCGCCTCGGAGACCATGCCGGGCGAGATGTAGAGGTTGGTCGCCCTCTTCGCGATCGCGGCGATCAGCTCCGGCGGGCCGACCAGGTAGCCGACCCGGACCCCCGGACAGACCGTCTTGGTGAAGCTGGAGGCGTGCACCACCACGCCGCGGGTGTCCATCGACAGCATCGACGGCAGCGGCTCGCCCCGGAACCGGATGTCCGCGTACGGGTCGTCCTCGAAGATCGTGAAACCGTACTCGGCGGCCAGGTCCAGCAACTCCCGGCGCTTCTCCAGGGACAGGGTCACGCCCGCCGGGTTCTGGTAGTTCGGGATGACGTGGGCCAGTCGGGGTCGCACCCCGGATTCGAGCAGCTTGCGCAGCTCGGCGGTGTCCAGACCGTCCGGCTGGATCGACACGCCGTGGATCTCGCTGCCCATCTGCTGGAGGTTGAGCAGCGTCCGGTCGTACGTGGGGCGCTCGACCACCACCGCGTCGCCGCGACGGACCAGGTGGTCGAAGAGGAAGGCGTCGGCCTGGAGGGAGCCGTTGGTGATCAGCACCTGGTCGGCCTCGACGCCGTGCTTCTCCGCGATCCACTTCCGCAGGGGCGGGTAGCCGACGGAGGTGCCGTACGCCGTGATCCCGGCGGGATCGGCGTCGAACGCGCGGACGGCGGCGGCCTTGAGCCCCTCGACATCGACGATGTCCAGCGAGGGGGCGCCACGGGCGAAGGAGATCAGCTGCTCGGCGGTCATGCGCACGAGCCTAGGGCCTGGTCCGGCCGCTCCGACGGGCATACACGCGAAGTTCAACATGCGGGCGGTCGATCCGTCCATCGGCGGCATCGAAGATCCGAATCGGGCTCGCGAGCTGTCGTACATCGGACGCTGCGCTGGTGTCGGCGGGCCGGACCGCCGAAGGTTGCAGGTCGCTGTCGGCCCAGGACGAGGTGGTGAGGCGCGTGGCCCAGGACGGAACCGGTCAGCTCGACGACCAGGCCTTCGCGGAATGGTTGGCCGGGCGGGCGGGCGCGGCGCTGACCGCGCTGCGGGACCGGCGCGGCTTCGCCGACCCGGCGGCGCTGAAGGACGCCGGCGACCGTACCTCCCACGAGCTGATGACCACCGCGCTGCGGCGCTGGCGCCCGACGGACGCGGTCCTCTCCGAGGAGCAGGTCGACGCCCGCCGGGCCTGGTCGGCCGGGGAGCGCACGGCCCGCCTCGACGCGGAACGGGTCTGGATCATCGACCCGCTCGACGGCACCCGGGAGTTCTCGGAGGCCGGCCGGACCGACTGGGCGGTGCACGTGGCGCTCTGGCGTCGGTCGGCCGGGCCGGACGGCGGGCTGGTTGCCGGCGCGGTGGGCATGCCGGCCCGGACCAGGCCGGACGGCGGACAGCTCATCCTCGGCACCGGCTGCCCGACCCCGCCGGCGGCGGACGGGCCGATCCGGATCGCGGTGAGCCGCAGCCGTCCCCCGGCCTTCGTCGGCGAGCTGGTCGAGCTGCTCGGTGCCCGGGCGGTGCCGATGGGTTCCGCCGGGGTGAAGGTGTGCGCGGTGGTGACCGGCGAGGTCGACGCGTACGTCCACGCGGGCGGCCAATACGAATGGGACAGTGCCGCACCGGTCGCGGTCGCCCTCGGCGCCGGGATGCACGCGTCCCGCGTCGACGGCTCGCCGCTGCGCTACAACCGGCCCGATCCGCGCCTGCCCGACCTGGTGGTCTGCCGCCCGGAACTGGCCGACCGGCTGCTCGCCGCGATCGCCCGCACCGGGGTCGAGATGCCCGCTTCGGCCGTCACCGGCAGAACCGCCGAGGCGTTCGGCTGAGTGTCGCGGTACGCACGGCCCAGGTGACCGGGCGATAGTGTCGAGCGGTAAACGCGTCCGACCTGCGCCCCGAGACGGGCCGCCAGCCAGGGAGGGTCATGCCGGCCGAGCGAGACCAGCAGAACGCCTTCGGGCAGCCGACCGGCCTGTGGCCGGGCCAGGACATCCCACGCCAGCAGGGCGCGCCGGCTCTGCCCTGGCCGCCGGGCGCGGCGCCGGAAGCCGCGGCGCCGATGCCGCCAGCCGAGGCCCGGCCCGCGCTGCCGTGGCCGGACTCCGCCACGGAGGCCCGGCCCGGCCCCACCGACCTTCACCCCGACCAGCAGTGGGCCGAACAACCGACCGGCGCCTGGTCCACCACCGGGGCTCCCGCCCGGGAAGCGGACTGGTCCACCACCGGGGCTCCCGCGCAGGAAGCAGACTGGTCCACCACGGGGGCTCCCGCGCAGGAAGCGGACTGGTCCGGCACGGCGGCTCCCGCTCGGGAAGCCGACTGGGCCGCGCCGGCCGATCCGTCGCCCCACGAGTCCGGCTGGTCCGCGGACCCACGGGCCGTGCCGCCCGCTGGCGGTGGCCCCGACCGGCCCGGGCCGCCCTCGGTCGGGCCCACGCCCACGCCGCCCGGCGGTTCCCGGCGGCGCTGGCGGCTGGCCGTCGCGGCGGCGGTGGTGCTGGCGGTGGCGAGCGGCGGGGTGGCCGTGGCAACGCTGCGTCCGGACTCGACGGACCGCCAGGGCGTGGCGCAGCCCGGCCGGCCGGCGCCCACCGCCGCCCCGACCGGCACGCCCGGCACCGCCGAGCCGAGTGCCGCCGAAGGGCTCGGCGGCCGTCCCTCCGCCTCGCCGTCGGCCTCCACCGGGTCGACCCCGGGCTTCACCGGCACCCGGCTGACCCTGCCCGGCGCCTCGATCGGCGTGCAGAACGGGGAGAGCTTCGGCACCGCGCTGGCCCGCACCGACCGGACCTTCGGCCGGCTGCGGATGGCTCGGATCTTCTTCCCCGGGCTCCCGCCGGCCTGGAAGGGCAGCCGGGCCGACGTGATCGACCGGACCGTGGTCGTCTCCTTCAAGGCCTCCCCCCAGGAGATCAACTCCGGCAAGTACGACACCCGGCTGGCCTCCTGGTTCGCCTCGATCCCGCGCGAGCACAACGTCTACTGGTCCTACTTCCACGAGCCGGAGGACGACGTCGAGCGCGGCGCCTTCACGCCGGCCGCGTACCGGTCGGCCTGGAAGCGGGTCGCCGGCCTGGCCGACCGGGCGGGCAACCCCAAGCTGATCAACACGCTCATCCTGATGTGCTGGACGCTCGACCCGAAGTCCGGGCGGAGCTTCGACGCCTTCTACCCCGGCGGTGACGTGATCGAGACGCTCGGCTGGGACTGCTACAACTGGGGCGTCAAGTGGAAGCGGTACGCCCCGCCGCAGGAGATCTACGGCGCGATGATCAGCAAGTCCAAGGCGCTGGGCAAGCCCTGGGGGGTCGCGGAGACCGGCAGCGACCTGGTCCCCGGCGACTCCGGCTCGGGACGGGCGGCGTGGATCCGGGCGATGACCACCTATCTCAACGGGCAGCGGCCGGAATTCGTGGCGTACTACAACCAGGTGGTCAGCCAGGGCGACTTCCGCCTGCTCGACCAACCGAGCATCCAGGCGTGGAAGTCCTTCTGCGTGGCCTGAGGACAGCATCGGAAACGGGCGGGCGACCGGTTGGTCGCCCGCCCGTTTCGGGTACGCGTCAGATGCCCCGGCCGCGCTTGTGCAGGGTACGCAGCACCCGGTCGGCGTGCACGGCCCGGCTCGCCACCGCCAGGGCCAGGTAGGCGCGTGGCTCCCGCGGGTTGCGGGCCAGCGTGCGCCGCGCCCAGCGCACCGCGTCCCGCCGGTTGCCCATGGCGGCCTGCGCGAAGGCGATCTGGCCGGCCACCCGGGCCTCGCCGTGCGGCACGGTGGCGAACTCCGGATAGCGCCGCAGCAGCCACTGCAACGCCGTCGAGATGGTCTCCCAGCGCTGCGCGAAGTAGGACCGCTTGTGCCAGCGCACCAGCACGTACGGGCTGTCCACGTTGACCAGCGGGGCGTACCGGGCGGCCCGGAGCAGGAACTCGTAGTCCTCCGCGTAGCTGCCCGGAATCTGCTCGTCGACCAGCCCGATCCCGTCGAGCAGCGCCGCCCGCCGGATCAGGAACGTCGACGGGTGCAGCTCGGTGAGCCGGTCGCGGAGCAGCGCCTCCAGGGACACCCGCGACCGGTCCAGCGAGCGGTCCACCGTGCGGTCGTCGTAGCTGACCCGGATGCCGCAGCTGACCAGCGCGCCGTCCGGGTGCAGGTCGAGCGCGCCGAGCTGCGCGGCCAGCTTGCCGGGCAGCCACTCGTCGTCGTCGTCGCAGAACGCGACGAGGTCGCCGCTGGCCGCCTCGATGCCGGTGTTGCGCGCCCCGGCCAGCCCCGGCGTACGGGTGTTGCTGATGACCCGGACCCGCCGGTCGCCCCGGTCCAGCTCCAGGGACCGGTCCGGCTCGGACTGGTCGTAGACCACGATGGCCTCGATCAGGCCCGGGTGCGCCTGACTGAGGATCGCGTCGAGCGCCGCGCGCAGCAGCTCCGGACGGTCCCGCGTCGGTACGACGACGGAAATGCTCGGACCACTCAAGAGGACGCCTCCACGGAATCGGATCCCCGCTGGCCCAGGTAGCCGTAGCGGACTCGGAAGGGCAGCGTGGCCAGGCTGACCACGGCCCGGCTGCGGCGCGGCAGGCGGGTGCGCCAGGCCTCGTCCCGCCGCACGGTCAGCGGACCGTCGCTGAACCGCAGCGGGTTACCCGCGATGCTGTGCGCCCGGAACGGCGCGACGGGCTCCGTATCGCCCTGCGCCGCGTCGGTGCCGGCCAAAATACGCAGGGCCGCCGGGTCGTCCGGCAACCCGGCGAACTCGCGGAGCCGGCGGACCGTGCCCGCCGGGTCGGCGGTGAAGTCCTCGTAGCGCAGCCGGAGCACCTCGGCCCGGGCGGCGAGCAGGTGGAACGCGGCGTTCTGCGCGGTCCACAGCTTGCTCACCTCCAGCGGGGAGAAGGTGGGCATGAAGTCCTCGCCGTCGACCACCTCGGGTCGGCGTACCTGCTTGCCCCAGGAGTAGGCCACCGCCCGGCTGTCCCGCACCAGGTGCAGCACTCTCAGGTCGAGCCCCTCCGCCCAGCGCAGCGCGAAGGCGAGCGAGGCGTGCTTGCTGGAGTCGACCACCACCCGCGCCCCGGTGACGGCGAGCGCCGCCCGGTAGATGCGGGTGTAGCGGGAGGCGTACTCCCGGACGTCGGCGAGCTGTTCCGGCGACAGGGAACTCTTCGCCAGCCGGGGGATGTGCCGGGTGCGGTCGACCCGGTCCTTGAGGGCCAGCACCTCGGCCCGGTCGACCGCGGACCAGCCGCCGAAGGCGTTCTCGCCCACCTGCCGCCAGAACGGGCAGGCGGTGAAGCGTTCGCCGCACCCGCACCGCTCGTCGGCACCGAGCGCCCGCTCCCAGAGGTGGACCACCTCGCCGACCGCGCAGACGTCCGAGCTCTGCGCGAGGAGCAGCTCCAGCAGGGTGGAGCCGCTGCGGCCGAGGCCGCCGACGAAGAGGACGCGCGGGCTGTCCGCCGCGGCGGTCACCGCCGCCACCCACCGGCGCGCTGGCGGACCCGGCGGGCCACCAGGTCGTCGATCACCCGGCCCACCCGGGCCACCGCCTCGGCCCGCGGGTCGGGCCGGTCCGGGTCTGCGGCCAGCGTGAAGCGGGCCGGGTCGGCCAAGCCCTCGTCGAGGGCGGCGACCAGCTCGGCCTCGGTCTCGCAGAGCCGGACCATCCCGGCCGCACCGAGCCGCCGGGCGAAGAGCTGCTGGTGGTTGTCGACGTGCTCGTCGTGGGTCGGGTCCCGGGGCACCACGATCGGCAGGTGCCCGGTGCGCCGGGCCTCGGTGATGGTGGCCGGCCCGCCGTGGCTCACCACCAGGGTGGCCTCGGCCATGGCCCGCTGGAGTTCCTCGTGGCCGAGGAACGGGGTCGCCTCGGGCAGGCGCGGAGTGCGGCTGTGGCCGTACTGGAGGACGACCCGGACCGGGCCCCGGTCGGCGTGCCACCGCTCCAGCCAGTCCACCAGCCGGTCGAACCGGTGCACGTCGGTGCCGACCACGGCCAGCACGTACGGCGCCGAGTCGCGGCCGTCGCGCGGCCGGGGGATGTGCGCGCTCACAGCACCACCTTCGTTCGCGACTGCGGGGCTCGCAAAACCGACTCAAGCGCGCATTCCGGCTCGGCCGCGTCCCACGCGAGCCGCCCCGGAACGCGCGTCCTCGCGCTCACAGGAGATTCCCCACGACGGTCGCCTCCGGGTACATGCGGCGCTGCTCCTCCCACTGGACCAGCATGGCGGAGAGGAACGGACGGCAGAGCCGGGCGGTCAGCGTCGCGCTGTCGATCCGGTCGTACACCTCGATGTAGATCGTCGGGATCCGTCGCAGCCGGGCCGCGACCACGAACGGCAGGGCGACCCCGGCGCCGGTGGTGACCACCGCGTCGACCCGCCGCCGGCGCATCACCGCCAGCGCGAGGAAGGCGTTGCGGACCAGGTTCTTCACGTTACGGGTGGTGGGGTGGTGGGCCCAGACCACGTCCTCGCCGTCGAGCAGGGAACGGGCGTCGGGGGTGTCGAAGGTGACCCACGCCCGGTGCCGGTCCCGGTACCAGGGCTCCAACGCCAGGAGCTGGGCGAGATGCCCGCCACTGGAGCCGACCAGCAGGACCTGTCCCGAGCCCTCGGTTGACCCGCTCACCAAAGCTTTCCTCCCCGTACGCCGCGAACACGTCCGGATTTCCGCGAAGGGCCCTCGGACGCGTCATGACAACCTATCGGCGCGGAGGTGGACAACTAAAGGGGCCATTGGACGGATCTCCACCCACCGGTCGGGCCAGCCTGGGAATCCCACCGCCGGTAGCCGCTCAGGCCGGGACTGGCCAGGTCAGCCGAGGTGACGCCGGCGTCACGGGCCGGGCCACCGGAGGCGGCGAGGGTGTGTCAGGATTCCGTCACCGCACCGGACGAGGAGCCGTCACCGACACCGAATCCCGGGGGCAGGTCGGGGGGAACCGCCCGAATGGTCAGGGATGACCGACCATGTCTACGCGGGCTACGTACACCTGGGCAGGCTTACCGGAACGGGCGCAGACTTTTCCTCATCGTCCGGATCGGGGACACTCAAGGTCACGGTCACGTCCAGCTGTGCCGTGGACTGCCCGGCTCGGTCGAAAGGGAGCGACAGACTCTGATGCCCTCACCCCACCTGGCCGAGAGCGATTCCGACGGTCTTGCCCTGATGGCCTACCTGGGCTGGCTGCGCCGCCGCTGGTGGATCCTGCTCCTCGCCGCGCTGCTCGGCACGGCGGGCGGGCTGGCGGTGAGCCAGCTGCAGCACGCCCGGTACACGTCGAGCACCTCGCTGCTGGTACGCCCGCTGAGCACCGGCGGGGAGAGCAACCCCAACGCCAAGGTCAACCTCGACACCGAGGCGCAGGTGGTCCGCTCGCTGGTCGTCGCCGAGCGGGCCAAGGGTCTGATGAAGAGCAGCACCCCGGCCGACGAGCTCGTCCAGTCGGTGGCGGTCAACGTCCCGCCGAACAGCCAGGTCCTCCAGGTGGCCTACGAGGCCGACAGCCCCGCCCAGGCCCAGGCCGGCTCGCACGCCTTCGCCCAGGCGTACCTGGACCTGCGCAAGGCCACCGCCCAGAAGACGGTGGAGAACGAGACCGCCGCCTTGAAGCAGCAGATCGGGGACGTCAACAAGCAGCTCAGCGCGGTCGCCGGCCGGATCGCGGCGGCGCCGAGCAACTCGGTCGAGCGGCAGCGGGCCGAGGCCGACCGGAGCGTCCTGACCAACCAGCTCGCCGCGCTGAACAACCGGCTGAGCCCGCTGCTCTCCGCCGACACCGACCCGGGCGAGATCATCTCGGACGCCCGGCTGCCGCAGAGCCCCAGCTCGCCCAACCGGACCCTCAACCTGGCCAGCGGCATGGGCGCCGGCCTGCTGCTCGGCATCGTGCTGGCGCTGGTGCTGGACCGGCTCGACACCCGGGTGCGCCGCGGCCGGGACATCTCCGACCGGGTCGGCCTGCCGCTGCTGCTGGAGCTGCCGGCGCGTGCCTCCTCGCTGACGATGCTGCCCGCCGGCCACCAGATCTCCCGCGAGCTGGGTCGGCTGCGCAACGTGCTGCTCTCCGCGGTTCCCGAGCCGCGCGGCGGCGGCCGGGGGCGTCAGCTCCTGCTCTGCGACGGCTCGGCCGGCACCGCCGCCGGGTTCGTCGCCGCCAACCTGGCCGCCGCGTACGCCCGGACCGGCCAGCAGGTCGCGCTGGTCACCACCAAGCCGGACTCGGCACTGAGCAGCATCACCGGGGTTGCCGAGGGGCGGCACAACCTGGCCTCGGTGCTCCGCCGGGACGTGCCGGCGCTCAAGGCGCTGGCCCCGGTGCCCGGCCTCGGCCAGCTCCGGGTGCTGGTCCCCGGCGACCTCGACGCCGAGATCGAGCTGCCGGTCGCCGGCCTGCTGGAGATCCTCGGCGAGCTGTCCGCGCGCTTCGACCACGTGCTCATCGAGACCGCCCAGCCCACCGTCGCGGTGGAGGCCCAGGCCCTGGGCCGGTACGTCGACGCGGTGATCGTGGTGGCCGAGAGCGGACGTACCCGCAGCGGTGAGATCACTGCCGCACTCCAGCAGTTCGAGCAGGTCAACGCCCCGGTGATCGGCGCGGTGCTGGCGCCGCGCCTGCCCGTGCCGGCCGGCGGGACCAGCCGCCCGGCCGCCCCGGCCAACCGGCCCAAGCCCCGGCCGACCCCCGGCCCCTCCGCCGAGTCGACCATGGTGCTGCCCCGGATGCGGCCCACCGACCCGGGTTCCGCCGCGGGTACGGCGAAGCCGCCGGCGGCGAGCAAGCCGGTGCCGGTCAACGGCAACTCCGGCACGTACCGGTCACGGGGCGACAGCCCGAGCACCGACGGGCCGGGCCGCGGGTACGCGCTCGAGCGCGGCGAGGACCTGGGGTGAACCGCCGGCAGATGCTCCGCGCCACCCTCGCCCCGGCCCTCGTGGTCGGCCTCGGCGCCGCCTGCAGTGAGCCGCAGCCCCCCGCCGGCAGCGTCGACGTGGTCGACCCGGGTGCGGCCGGGACGCCCGCGCCGAGCCCGACCCCGAGCCTGCCGGCCGCGCCGCTGACCGGCCTGCCGGTGACCGCCGTGGCGGTGGCCAGCCGGCAGGCGGTCGCCGTGCCGCTGCGGGTCACCCCGTCGACCACCCCGGCCGGCCTGGACGCGGCCGATCTGGTCTACGCCGAGTTCGCCGAGTCCGACACGCTGCACCTGACGGCCGTGTTCCAGTCCCGGGACGCCTCCCGGATCGGCCCGGTCACCGAGATCCGTCCGGTCGACATCCGGTCGATCGGCGTGCTGCGCCCGTTCGTCGGATACACCGGCGGTCCCACCGGTTTCCTCACCCAGTTCGAGAAGTCCGGCCTGGCCGGGGTCACCCCGGGCGGCGACGGCGCCAAGGTCTTTGACGGTGACCACACCTCCACCGCCGCCCTCTGGAAGGCCGCGCCGAAGGGCGGCCAGCCACCCACGCCCGCGCTCGACCACGCGGTCGACGGCGCCGCGCTGGCCTCGCGGGACCTCGTCCCGGCCGCCGAGCTGACCGTCACCGTCTCCGGCGGCCCACCCATGGTCTGGCGGTACGACCAGCAGAAGTCCCTCTGGGTGAGCAAGGTGGGCAAGGTGAGCGTGACCGCCGCCTCGGTGATCGTGCTGACCATGGAATACCGGACGCTGGACGTCCGGCACCCGTCACCCCGGTCGCTCCCCGCGGCGAACGTGTTCGGCGAGGGCGCGGTCGTCGCGGTCTCCGGGCCGTCCAGCGCGAAGGGCCGCTGGCGCAAGCCCGGCCTGGAGATGGTCTGCACCATCGCCGACGGCGGCGGTGACCTGATGCACCCGCAGCCCGGCAACGCCTGGGTGATCTACGCGCCGACCGCCGCCAAGGTCACCGTGAAATGAGTACGGTCACCCCGCACCGCCCCGCCCGCGGGTCGGCCCCGGTCGACGGGGACGTCCCCGCGCCCGGCGGCACGCGGCTCGCGCCGGCCCCGGTGCGGCCGAAGGGCTCGTCGTTGCGGCTGCCGGTGGCGTGGCCGCTGATCGCGCTCTTCGTGCTCTACCCGCTGTGGTGGGCGCTCGGGGTGTCCAGCTTCGTCTTCATCATCTTCGCCGTGCCGATGGTCGTGCAGCTGCGCCGCCGGGGTCCGATCCGGGTGCCGCCCGGCTTCGGCATCTGGCTGGTGCTGCTGCTCTGGCTGCTGCTCTCCGTGCTGGTGCTCGGCCTCACCGCGCCGAACACACTCCCGCCCGGTGGCGGCGCCGGTCGCTACATCGGCTGGGGCATCCGGCTGGCGAACTTCGTCGCCATGACCGTGGTCATGCTCTACGTGCTGAACCTGAGCGAGCGGGAGCTGTCCCGGCGGCGGGTGGTCCGGCTCTTCGGGTTCATGGGAGTCGTCGTGGTGATCGGCGGCTGGCTCGGCTCGCTCTTCCCCAACCTCGGCTTCGTCGCGCCGCTGCGGTTCATCCTGCCCCACTCGATCGCCAACCAGTCCTACGTCGCCTCGCTGATGAACGTCAAGTTCGCCCAGGTCCAGCAGGTGATCGCCGGCGAGGCCAGCTCACCGCGTCCGTCGGCGCCGTTCACGTACACCAACTCGTGGGGCGAGAACACGGCGATCCTGCTGATCTGGATGATCGTCGGCTGGGTGGTGCTGGGCCGGCCGCTGCGCCGGGTGCTCGGCGTCGCGATCGCCCTCGCCGCGATCTTCCCGATCATCTACTCGCTCAACCGGGGCCTCTGGATCGGCCTCGGCATCGCCGCGGTGTACGTGGCCGTCCGGCTCGCCCTGCGCGGCCGGATGGCGGTGCTCGGCGGGCTCGCCCTGGCGGTCGGGCTGATCGGGGTGCTGATCATCGCCACCCCGCTCGGCCGCACCTTCGACGAGCGGCTGCAGAACGGGCACAGCGACGACATCCGCACCACCCTGTCCGAGGGCGCGATCACCGCGGCCAACCACTCGCCGGTCCTCGGCTACGGCGGCAACCGGGCGCTGATCGGCAGCAACCGGTCCATCGCCATCGGCAAGTCCGACGACTGCAAGCAGTGCGGCAACCGGGAGTTGGGCAGCAACGGCCAGCTCTGGGCCCTGCTGGTCGGCCAGGGCTACGTCGGTGCGCTCTGCTACAACGGCTTCTTCCTCTACTGCCTCTGGCGCTACCGGCGCGACCACAGCGCCATCGGGGTCGCCGGCAGTCTGGTGCTGATCCTCATGCTCTTCTTCCAGTTCACCTACGGTGCGCTGGAAGCCACCCTCGCCTACGGCCTGATCTCGGTCGCCCTGCTCGCCCGCAACGACCGGCTCCGCCGGGCCGTCGCGTCGGCACCGCACCAGGGCACCGTGGCCGGGCTGCGGGCCCGACTGGAAGCTGCCGGTGACCGCTGATGGTGTTCCGCGTACCTCCGGACGGCGACGGCCGCGCCGCGTACCTGGGTGAGCTGGCCGGGCTGATCTGGCCCGAGCCGGCCGAACCCGCCCTGCGCAAGGGGGGCTCCGGCTGGGTCGTGGTGCCCTCGGCGGCCCGGCCGCGGCTGCTGGTGCCGACCGGCTCCGGCCGAGCGGCGGCGAGCGCCGTGCGGCACTCCACCGAGGCGGTCGGCCGCAAGGCCCGGCTGGTCCGGCAGGGGTTGGCCACCGCGTTCCGGCTCGGGCTGGGGCCGCTGGTGTTCCGCGACCGGCTGACGGTGACGGGTGCCGGGCTGGACGCGTACCTGGCCGAGGTGCTCGGCACCCCGGCGCTGGTCAGCATGCACATCGGGCCCGCCCGGGCCAACCGCAAGCCGGTGCTGCAACTGCTCGCCCCGGACGGCCGGGCCCTCGGGTACGCCAAGCTCGGCGTCGACCCGCTGACCCGCGCCCTGGTCGACGCGGAGGCCGCCGCGCTGCGCCGGCTGGCCGACCTGCCGCTCGGGCCGGTCACCGTGGCCGGCGTCCGGCATCACGGCGACTGGCACGGGCACGCGCTGCTGGTGCAGGAGGCGCTGCCGGTGCGGCTGCCCCGGGCCACCCCGGCCGCCGCCGAGGCGGCCGAGCGGGCGGCCATGGTCACGGTCGCCGGCTGCCTGGGCGTACGCCGGCGGTCCTGGGCCGGCAGTGATCACGCGGCCCGGCTGTCCGACGCGGTGGACGCGCTCGGCGCGCGCCCGGAGGCCGAGCGGCTGCGCGCGGTGCTGAAGACGGTGGCGGACGCCGACCCGACGGTGGCCTTTGGCGCCTGGCATGGTGACTGGAACGGCGGCAACAGCGCGGTGCTCGCCGACGGTCGGGTGCTGGTCTGGGACTGGGAGCGGTTCGAGGCGGACGTGCCGTGCGGCTACGACGCGCTGCACCGGGCGGTGCAGACCGCCATCGGTCACGACGGGCTGGATCCGACGGAGGCCGCGCAGGCGCTGCTCGCCGCTGCGGACCGGACGCTGGCGCCGTTCGACCAGGACGGCCGGCACGCCGACCTGGTCGCCGTGCTCTACCTGGTGGAGCTGGCGGCGCGCTACCTGCGGGACCGGCAGGCGGAGGCGGGCGCGCGACTGGGGCACGTCGACGCCTGGCTGCTGCCCGCCGTGGAGGAGCACCTGGCCCGTCGGGCCTGGTGAGAGTGAGGAGTGGGGACGTGACGCTGGCCAGGGAGCAGGCGCTCCGTGCGGTGAAGTCGGTGAGCCGGACGGTCGGTCGATTGACCTCCGGTTCGCGGATGGTGCCCGGATTCCTGATCGTGGGGGCGCAGCGCTGCGGCACCACCTCGCTGTTCAAGACGCTCTCGCAGCACCCCGGGGTGCTGCCGCCGGCCTACCACAAGGGCGTGCACTACTTCGACATGGACTACCACCGGGGCATGGGCTGGTACCTCGGCCACTTCCCCACCACCGCGAAGGCGGAGGCGGTCCGGGAGCAGCTCGGCGTACGCGGGATCACCGGCGAGTCGAGCCCGTACTACATGTTCCACCCGCTGGCCGGGCAGCGGATCGCCAAGGACCTGCCGTCGGTGAAGCTGCTGGTGCTGCTCCGGGACCCGGTGGAGCGGGCCTACTCGGCGCACTCGCACGAGCTGGCCCGGGGCTACGAGACCGAGTCGTCGTTCGAGCGGGCGCTGGCGCTGGAGGAGGAGCGGACGGCCGGCGAGCGGGAGCGGATGACCGCCGACCCGAAGTACGCCAGCCACCACCTCCAGCACAACGCGTACCTGGCCCGGGGGCGGTACATCGAGCAGCTGGAGCGGTTCGAGGCGCTGGTCGGCCGGGAACGGCTGCACGTCATCGACAGCGACGACTTCTTCGCCGACCCGCGCCCGGCCTTCGACGCGGTCTGCGACTTCCTCGGCCTGCCCCGCTGGGCGGACATCTCCTTCGGCAAGCACAACTCGCGTTCGCGGTCGCCGATGTCGCCGGAGCTGCGGGCCCGGCTGGAGGCGCACTTCGCCCCGTACGACGAGCGGCTGGCCACCTGGTGGGGACGCGTGCCGTCGTGGCGGCGGTGACCCGGACGGACGGCGGCGCCACCGCGACGCGGACCGCACCGGCCGGCGGACCCGGTGCGGGCGCCGGCCTGGGCGGCGCCGCCCGCCAGAGCTTCGCCAACCTGGTCGGGGTCGGCCTCGCCGCGGTCGCCGGCTTCGGCCTGAACATCGTCATCACCCGGGGCTGGTCGGTCCGCGAGGCGGGCATGTTCTTCGCCGCCACCAGCGCGTTCATGATCGCCGCGTCGGCCGCCCGGCTCGGCACCGACGTGGGGACGGTCTACTTCGTCAGCCGGTACCGGGCCCTCGACCAGCGTGAGCGGATCCGCGGCACGGTGCTGGCCGGCCTGCTGCCGGTGCTGGCCGTCGGGGCGCTGCTCGGCCTGGCCGGCTGGCTGTCCGCCCCGGCGCTCGCCGCGGCCACCATGCCGGAGGCCGGTCCGGACGCGGTGACCGCGCTGCGCATCCTGCTGGCCTTCGTGCCGCTGGCCGCGCTCAACGACTACGCCCTCGCCGCCTGCCGGGGCTTCGGCCAGATGCGGCCCCTGCTGACCGTGGAACGGCTCGGCCGCACGCTGGTGCAGTTCGTGGCGGTGGCGGTGGCCGCCTGGCTCGGTCTCTCCGCCACGTCCGCGCTGCCGCTGGCCTGGGCGGTGCCGTACCTGCTCGCCGCCGCGGTGGCGGTGGTCTGGCTGGGCCGGCTGGTCCGCCGCGCCGGACGGCGCGTCGCCCAGCCGGTGCCGGTGGGCGAGCTGGCCGGGCCGTTCTGGCGGTTCACCGGGCCGCGCGCGCTGAGCAGCCTGGCCGCGATCGTCGTGCAGCGGCTGGACATCGTGCTGCTCAGCGCGCTGCGCGGGCCGGCCGACGCGGCGGTCTACACCGCCGCGACCCGCTTCCTCGCCCTCGGCCAGCTCTCCAGCGTCGCCCTGTCCAGCTCGGTCCAGCACCGGCTGGCGGCCGCGTTCGCCCGGGACGACCGGGCCGAGGCACGGCAGCTCTACCAGGCGGCCACCGGCTGGCTGGTGCTGCTCGCCTGGCCGGCCTACCTCGTCTTCGCCGCGTTCGCCGGGCCCATGCTGGCGCTGTTCGGCTCCGGCTACGGGGCCGGCCGCCCGGTGGTGCTGCTGCTCGCGCTGACCATGCTGGTGGCGACCGGCTGCGGCATGGTGGACATGGTGCTCAACATGGCCGGGCGCACGGCGTGGACCTTCTACAACGCGATGGCCGGCACGGTGCTCAACGTGGTGGCCAACGTCGCGCTCATCCCGGTGTACGGCATCCTCGGCGCCGCCCTGGCCTGGACCGCGTCCATCCTGGTCACCAACCTGGTGCCGCTGGGCCAGCTCTGGTGGTCGCTGCGGCTGCACCCGTTCGGGCGCGGCACCCGGGCCGCGATGGCCCTGGCCGTCGGCTGCTTCGGCCTGCCGCTCGGGGCGGCCAGCCTGCTCGGCGCCCCGGTGCCGGTGCTCGCCGGGTTGACGGTGGTCGGCGCGGCGGCGTACCTGGCCGGCGCCTGGCGCTGGCGGGCCGCCCTGCACCTCGACGCGCTCCGCGCGCTGCGGCGCGGCCGGAAGAGCACCGGCGCGACCCCGGCCGCCCAGTCCTGACCTGCCCCTGCGTACCGATGGGACACCGATGACCAGCAGCACGCCCCTCGCCCCGCACACCGGCCTGTCCGCCGTCAAGGCCGCGAAGCTCGCCGCCGTCGGTCTGCTCGCGGACCGCAAGGAGCGCCGGGAGCTGGAACGGCCGGTGGAGGCCGGCAACCGCAAGCGCAGCCTCCGGGTGGACCGGCCGATCTTCATCCTGGGCGCGCCCCGCTCCGGCACCACCTTCCTGGGCAGCTGCGTCGGGGCGCTGCCGGAGGTCTCCTACCACTTCGAGCCGCGGCTGACCAAGGCGGTGGCCCGCTGCGTGTACGAGGGCAGCTGGACCCCGCAGCGGGCGGCCCGCTACTTCCGCGGCTACTACGGGGCGCTGCTCGCCGCGTCCGGCCACGGCGGCCTCCGGTTCGCCGAGAAGGACCCGGAGAACTGCTTCATCGTGCCGTTCCTGACCGAGGTCTTCCCGGACGCGGTCTTCCTGCACGTCTATCGGGACGGCCGGGACGTCGCGGTCTCGCACGCCGAGCAGCCGTGGCTGAATGCGGCCTCGACGGGCAGCGGAAAGAGCGGCCGGGGCGGTACGGCGTGGGGCGCGGCACCGCGGTTCTGGGTGGAACCGGAGCGGCACGAGGAGTTCACCCGGGTCTCTGACCTGGGCCGCTCCGCTTGGATGTGGCGCCGGTTCACCGGCAGCGCCCTGGCCCAGCTCGCCGAGCTGCCCGCCGAGCGGGTGCGCCACCTGCGCTACGAGGACATCGTCAGCCGTCCCGCGGAGGCGGCCGAGGTGGTGGCCGACTTCCTGGAGGTGACGGACCCGGCGGGCCGGCAGGCGTTGCACGCGCGCTTCGGGAAGGCCCGCCCGGACTCGGTCGGCCGCTGGCGCAAGCGGCTGAGCGAGCAGGACCTCGCCGACGTCCTCGGCCAGGCCGAGCCGCTGCTCAGCCAACTCGGCTACACCCCGTGACAGCGGTCGCATCGGTAGAGTGCCAGGGGTTGTCCGCCCGCCCCGGCGCGCCGTCCCGCTGACGCGGGCCGCCGGGGCCGCCGACCATGGGGCCGGCGACCACCCCGGGGAGAGGTTGCGTTGGTACGACGGTTACGACGCACGACGGCAGTCATGTTCGCCCTGGCCCTTGTGTGGCCGACGGTGACGGCCTGTGACGCCGGGCCGGCCGACCGATCGGACCGGCCGACGACGGTGGCGGCACCGCCCCCCTCGGTGGAGCCCCGCACCGCTCCGGTGCGGACCACCGGGCGCGGGCCGGAGCTGCCGAAGCGGGGCGCCTGGCTCGGCGCGTGGGTCAAGCCGCAGTTCCACAACGCGACCGGGCGCACGACCGCGCTCGACGAGTTCAACCAGGCGGCCGGCGGCAAGCTGACCATGGCGCACATGTTCCACGAGTGGAACGAGGCGTTCCCGGGCGCCACCGAGCGGGCCTTCCAGGCCCAGGGGAAGCTCCAGATGATCTCCTGGGGCGGCACGGACACCCGGTCCACGGTCAGCGGCATATACGACTCGCTGATCCGCCAGCGCGCCGAGGACGTCAAGGCGTTCGGCGTGCCGGTGCTGCTCCGCTACCGGTGGGAGATGGACCGGCCGAACCTGGCCGCCAGCATGCACTCCCCGGAGGACTACGTCGCCGCCTGGAAGCACGTCCGGGCCATCTTCACCGAGGTCGGCGTCACCAACGCGGCCTGGGTGTGGTGCCCGCACGCGGACGGCTTCGCCGAGGCCGACCGGGACGCCGCCGCCTACTACCCCGGCGACGACCAGGTGGACTGGCTCTGCGCCGACGTCTACCCCAGCCCGGAGTGGAACAGCTTCGCCGACCGGATGGACCACTTCATGGCCTTCGCCCAGAAGCACCCCCGGCCGGTGGTGATCGGCGAGTTCGGCCTCACCCAGGAGGGTCGGCCCGGCCAGCGAGCCGACTGGCTGCGCGAGGTCCGGCCCTACCTCAAGAAGCACCCGCAGATCAAGGCGGCGCTCTACTTCGCGGCCAAGCAGACCACGAAGCCGCTGTACGACAGCACGTTCGGCAACGACCCGGAGAGCGCAGCGGTGTTCCGCGAGCTGGCGACCGACCCGTACTTCAGCCCGCCGCCGCCCGACCTGACCGTCTCGTCCGGGCCGCCGTCGGCGCCGGCCCGGTGATCGTCCCTCGTCTTTTCGTGCGAGCTCCGGCACTTCCTTGGTCAAAAAGGGTGGTCCCGGGTGGACGTACCGAGGCCGGATGAGAGAAGGTATTGCTCTCACGCCTGCGGTCGGCCGGACGTACGCCCCACCCCGCGTCGTTTCCCGGCCCTGACCGCAGCGCCTCCGACCTTCACCCGGAGTTGCCTGTGGCTTCCTCGATACTGAGACACCGCTCGGTGTCCGCACTCGGCGCCGCCGCCCTCGGCATCGCCACCCTGTTCACCCCCGGGCTCACCGCCCCCGCGCTCGCGGCTCCCGCGCCGGACCACAGCACGATGGTCGGCGAGGTGCCGACCGACAAGACGCCGAACATCAACGACGGCAACGTGGTCGCCATCTACGACGCGGGCGACAAGGTCATCGTGGGTGGTTCGTTCACCAAGGCGCAGGACCGCGGCCAGCAGACCACCGAGGTCACCCGCAAGTACGTGCTCGCCTTCGACAAGGCCACCGGCAAGATCGACAACTCCTTCGCGCCGGTGCTGGAGGGCGCGACCGCCGACGAACCGGCGGACGTCACCGCGATCATCGCCGGACCGACCCCGGGCACCGTCTACCTGGCCGGCACGTTCAACAAGGTGAACGGCAGCAACTACCGCAAGCTGGTCCTGCTCAACGTCGCGGACGGCAGTGTGGTCACCGGCTTCAAGAACGCGGTGTTCAACGGCACGGTCAAGGACATCGCGCTCGTCGGCGACCGGCTCCTGGTCGGCGGCATCTTCACCAGCACCACCGGGGTCACCCGCAACGGGCTGGCCTCGCTGAACGCCAAGACGGGCGCGGTCGACGACTACCTCACCGTGGCGCTGACCGAGAACCACAACTGGACCAGCACCAACGGCGGCGCCAAGGCGGGCGTCGGCACCGAGAAGCTGACGGTCTCGCCGGACGGCAAGCAGCTGGTCGTCATCGGCAACTTCAAGAAGGCCAACGGGGTCGTCCACGACCAGATCGTCCGGATCAACCTGGGCGACACCTCGGCGACCATCGCCGACTGGAACACCGACCGCTACTCGGCGGCCTGCCGCTACACGTCGTTCGACTCGTATGTCCGGGACGTGGCGTTCTCCCCGGACGGCAAGTACTTCATGGTGGTGACCACCGGCGCGGCGTACCCCGGCACGCTCTGCGACGCGGCCGCCCGCTGGGAGACCTCCGCCACCGGCAACGGCCAGCAGCCCACCTGGGTCAACTACAGCGGCGGCGACACTTTCCTCTCGGTCGGCGTCAGCGAGAAGGCCGTCTACGTCGGCGGTCACTTCCGCTGGCTCAACAACTCGCTGGGCCGCGACAAGGCGGCGCCGGGCGCGGTGGGCCGGGCCAGCATCGCCGCCCTGGACCCGGTCAGCGGCCTGCCGCTGTCCTGGAACCCGGGCCGCCACCCGCGCGGCTACGGCGTCACCGAGATGCTGGTGACCTCGGAGGGCCTCTGGATCGGCAGCGACCAGGACTGGATCGGTCCCGACTTCAAGTACAAGCGCGCGAAGCTCGCGTTCTTCCCGCTGGACGGTGGCAGCGCCCCACACTCGACCAGCACCAAGGGCCTGCCCGGTGACATCTACCAGGCCGGCCGTGCGGCGCAGACCGAGGTGCTCCACCGGATCAACGCCGGTGGCCCGGCGATCCCCGCGACCGACGGCGGCCCGGACTGGGCCGGCGACACCGCCACCGAGCCCAGCCCGCTGCACAACGCGGGCAGCAACACCAAGACGTACGTGACCAACGCCACGTTCGACTCGACCGTGCCGGCCGGCACCCCGGCGACGCTGTTCAACAGCGAGCGCTGGGACGCGTCGACCGCCCCGGACATGCAGTGGGACATCCCGGTCGCGGCCGGCACCCGGGTCGACGTCCGGCTCTACTTCGCCAACCGGTACGCCGGCACCTCGGCGATCGGCGCGCGGAAGTTCAACGTCAGCATCGACGGCGTGCTCAAACTGAACAACATCGACCCGGTCGTCGCCGCCGGCGGCACCGACCGCGGCACCATGCGGTCGTTCTCCGTGGTCAGCGACGGTGTCGTGGACATCGACTTCGGCCGGGTGGTGGAGAACCCGCTGGTCCAGGGCATCGAGATCGTCAAGACCGCCCCGACGCCCGCCGCGTCGGACGTGCTCTACCGGGTCAACGCGGGCGGCCCTGAGCTGGCAGCCGCCAGCGGGCCGGCCTGGGCCACCGACAGCGTGGCCGCGCCGAGCCAGTACCACAACGACGGCAGCAACGTCACCAACTACGCCACCAACGCGACGGTCGACGCGACTGTGCCCGCCGGTACGCCGATTGCCCTGTTCAACACCGAGCGCTGGGACCTGGCGACCGCCCCGGACATGCAGTGGGACTTCCCGGTCCCGGCGGGCACCCCCATCCAGGTCCGGCTCTACCTGGCCAACCGGTACGCCAAGACCGGGACGGTCGGCGCGCGGAAGTTCAACGTGAGCGTCGACGGCGTGCTCAAGCTGAACAACTTCGACCCGGTCGCCGCTGCCGGCGGCACCAACCGGGGCATCATGCGGGCGTTCACGTTCACCAGCGACGGCAACGTGGACATCGACTTCGGCCGCTCGGTGGAGAACCCGCTCATCCAGGGCATCGAGATCGTCCAGCTGCCGCCGGTGCCGTCCGGGGCCGCCCTGGACACCGTGACCAAGCGGTCGTACGACGGGGCGACCGCGGTCGGCGCGGCCACCTCGGTCGCGAACTCCGACGGCACCAAGTGGTCGACGGTCAAGGGCGCGTTCTGGGTCGGCGGCGACCTCTTCTACGGGGTGAACGGTGACCTGTACCGCCGGTCCTTCGACGGCAGCACCTTCGGCACCCCGAAGAAGCTGGACCCGTACCACGACGCGACGTGGGACACGCTGACGACCGGCTCCGCCCCGGAGGGGCAGACGTACGCCGGCATGGCGTCGGACTTCTCCGCGGACATGGCGAACCTGACCGGCATGTTCTACACCGGTGGCCGGCTCTACTACACCCTGGCCGGCCAGAGCACCCTGTTCTGGCGCTGGTTCTCGCCGGACACCGGCACCGTCGGGGCGGAGCGGACCGCCGTCGCGGGCACGACGGCCTTCGGTGACGCGGGTGGCATGTTCCTGGACGGCGACACGCTCTACGTGGTCTCCCGGGGCACCGGCAACCTCTCCTCGATGGCCTGGTCGGGCGGCGCGCCGACCGGCTCGGCCACCGTGCGCAGCGGTCCGGGTGTGGACAAGGTGGACTGGCGGGCCACCGCCGTCTTCGTCGGCCCGTGATCTGAGGCACCACAGGACGATGGCCCGGCCGTTTCGGCCGGGCCATCGTCGTCTCCGCGGTCGGCTCAGACCGTCGCGGCGGCGTGCTCCCGCGCCCAGACCCGCATCAGGTCGCGGACGGAGATCACCCCGGCCACCTCCCGGCCGTCGAGCACCACCAGGTGCCGGAAGCCGCCACGGGCCATGGCCACCGCCGCCTCCTCCACCGTCCAGTCCGGGCCGGCGTAGACGACGTCCCAGGTCAGGTGGGCTCCGGTGCGTTCGACGTCCGGGTCGAGCCCGGCGCCGATCGCGTTGAGCACGTCGCGTTCGGTCATGATCCCGACCCCTTCGGAGTCCGGGTCGATCACGACCGCCGACCCGACACGGCGGGCCGACATCATCCGGGCCGCCTGGCGGAGCGTGTGCTCCGGGCCGACCACGAGAACCTCACTGGACATCGCTTCCCGAACCTGCATCACGCATCACCCCTATGGGACGGTGGCCTCGGTACGGACATGGTGGACCATCGATGCGTACCGGGACAAGGCCACCATCGCCCCCGGGCGGTCCCGCTCGCTACTGTCGTGGCATGCCCACCGAGCCCCTCCGCTGCGCCGGCGCGCTGATCGTGGACGACGACGGTCGCCTCTTCTTCCAGCGCCGGTCGCCCGAGCGGCGCCTCTTCCCCAACTGCTGGGACATCGTCGGCGGCCACCTCGAACCGGGCGAGGAGGTGGCGGACGCGCTCCACCGCGAGGTCACCGAGGAGACCGGCTGGCGGGTCTCGCAGGTGCTCGGCCTGGTCGGCGAGTACCGCTACACCGCCGACGACGGGTTGGCGCGGGTGGAGACCGACTTCCTGGTCCGAGTGGACGGGGACCTGAACCGGCCCCGGCTGGAGGTGGGGAAGCACACCGAGTTCCGCTGGCTGGCGGAGCGGGACCTCGGCCTGCTCGACGAGCACCGCGACGTCAACGACGGGCTGATCCGGCGGATCGCCGAGGAGGCCTTCGCCGCGCTGCGCGCGATCGGCCGGTGACCAGCCGCGCATAGTACCAGCTCACGCGGCACTTGCTGGCTGAACGGCCGGCCAACACCGGTTGGCCGGAGCGCTGCCGAGCGGTGACGCTATCCTCCACGATGACCGTGTGTCAGTCGTGGGGAGGGCTTCGGCATGATCGGGATGGTGCTCGCGGCCGGTGCGGGGCGTCGGCTGCGCCCGTACACCGACACCCTGCCGAAGGCGCTGGTGCCGGTGGACGGGGAGATCACCATCCTCGACATCGCGCTGCGCAACCTCGCCGAGGTGGGCCTGACCGAGATCGTGATCGTGGTCGGCTACGCGGCGGACGCGGTGCGGCAGCGGCAGGCGGCGCTGGAGGAGAAGTACGGCGTCAAGATCACCCTCGTGCACAACGACAAGGCCGAGGAGTGGAACAACGCGTACTCGCTCTGGCTGGCCCGGGAGCACTTCTCCCGGGGCGTGCTGCTGGTCAACGGCGACACCGTGCACCCGGTGAGCGTGGAGAAGACCCTGCTGGCCGAGCGCGGTCCGGCCGTCCTGCTGGCCGTCGACACGCTCAAGCCGCTGGCCGAGGAGGAGATGAAAGCCACCTTCGACGTGGCCGGCCAGCTCACCCGGATCACCAAGCTGATGGACCCGGGTGAGGCGTACGGGGAGTACATCGGCGCGACCCTGATCGAGCCGCAGGTGGCCGACGCTCTCGCCGACGCCCTGGAGGCGACCTGGCGGCGCGACCCGAACCTCTACTACGAGGACGGCTACCAGGAGTTCGCCGACCGGGGCGGCGAGGTGCGGGCGGCGCCGATCGGCGACGTCTCCTGGGTCGAGGTCGACAACCACGCCGACCTGGCTCGGGCGCGGGAGATCGCGTGCCGCTACTAGCCCGTAGCGTGCTGACTCCGCTGCACATCGACGTGCGGCGGGGGGCGGTGGCGGACCTCGGCACGATCCTCGCCGACGGACGGATCTCCGCCGGCGGTGACGTCGCGGTCGTCGTCGGGCCGGGACAGGGGGAGAAGGTCGCCGACCTGGTCCGCCCGTCGCTGCGGTCGGCCGATGTGTTCACCGTCGCCGGGGGCAGTCTGGACGCCGCCGACGACCTCGGCGGCAAGCTTCGGGCCCGGTCGTACGACGCGGTGGTCGGCATCGGCGGCGGCAAGACCATCGACGTGGCGAAGTACGCGGCGACCCGCCGGGGCCTGCCGATGGTCTCGGTGGCGACGAGCCTCGCCAACGACGGGATCGCCTCCCCGGTCGCCAGCCTGATCACCGACGGGATCAAGGGCTCCTACGGGGTGCACATCCCGATCGCGGTGATCGTGGACCTGGACTTCGTGGAAGCCGGCCCGGAGCGGCACAACCGCGCCGGTGTCGGCGACGTGGTGAGCAACATCAGCGCGCTGGCCGACTGGGAACTGGCCCGCGAGGTACGCGGCGAGCCGTTCGACGGGCTGGCCGCCTCGCTCTCCCGGGCGGGCGCCGAAGCGGTGCTCAACCACCCGGGCGACATGAGCGACGACGCCTTCGTCACGGTGCTCGCCGAGGCACTGATCTCCAGCGGCCTGGCGATGGCGATCGAGGGCACCAGCCGTCCCTGCAGCGGCGGATGCCACGAGATCATGCACGCCATCGACGCGCTCTTCCCGGGCACCGCCTCGCACGGCGAGCTGGCCGGGCTCGGCGCGCTCTTCTGCACCTTCCTGCGCGGCGACGAGCGCCGGTTTGCCGAGATGTCGTCCTGCCTGGCGCGGCACGGGCTGCCCCGGCTCCCCGCCGACGTGGGGCTGACGGACGCCCAGTTCGTCGAGGCGGTGCAGTACGCGCCGGCCACCCGGCCGGACCGCTACACCATCCTCGAACACCTTGCGATGTCGCCCGACGAGACCCGTCGGCGGCTGGGAGATTACGCCGATGAACTTCGCGATGACCTTGGCTGACCCGTCCCGGCCCGCGATCGCCGACTTCCACCGGGTCAACCGGGGCGGCGGCCTGTTCAGCGAGTCGATCAGCCAGTGGATCGGGGCGGTCTTCGCGATGGTCGCCCAGCGGCTCGGGCTGCGCCCCACCGCGCTGACCCTCACCAACCTGGTGCTCGGCCTGGCCACCTCGGTCACCGTGGTCGCGCTCGCCGGGCCGGTGGCCGCCGGCGACGTCCCGGCCTGGGCCGTCGGGCTGGTCGCCCTGGTCGGGTGGCAGATCGCGTACGCGCTGGACTGCGCGGACGGGCAGCTCGCCCGGGTCACCGGGCAGGGCAGCTCGGCGGGCGCCCGGGTCGACGTGCTGTGCGACGTGGCCGCCCAGATCGCTCTGGTCGCCGCCCTCGGGGCGACCGCCGTGGCGCAACGCCCGGCCACGCCGGCCTGGCTGGTGGCGATCTTCGCCGGCACCTGGATGGTCAATCTGGTCACCTCGGTGATGCAGGCCGGCCCGAACGCCGCCAGCATGGTCACCTCGTCCTCGCTCCCGGTACGCCTGGTGAAGCTGGTCCGGGACTACGGTGCGGTGATCTTCCTGGCGGGCCTGGTGCTGGCCGTCGCCCCGGCGCTGACCGTGTGGCTGGTCGTCGCCTTCACGATCGTCAACGGTGGCTTCCTGCTCGCCAGCATCGCCTTCTCCGCCCGCGCCTCCCTCCGCTGACGCCCCGCGCCCCGCGCCCCGCGCCCCGCGCCCAAGATCGTGCTCGATTCTGGAGGTAGCGGGGTCCCGCTCGCGCCGAGGGCCCTGTTTCCAGGGTCGGGCGCGATCTTCACGGTGGACGGCTCGGCGAGGCGGGAGCGGGTCGGTCGGAGGGTCAGCGAGACGCCGCGGCCCGGGCGACGTCGGCGTAGATGTCGATGAGGCGCTTGGTGACCACGTCGGGGTGGAAGGTGCGCTCGTAGCGGGCGCGGGCGGCCGGGGCGAGCCGCGCCGCACCGGCCCTCGCCACCGGCAGGGCGGCGGCCAGGGCGGCCGGATCCGGGGCCACCACCCAGCCGGCCTCGCCCCGCTCGATGCCGTCGGGGATGGCCGGGCCGCTGGCGTCCCCGGCGACGGCGGAGGCCAGCTCGGCCGGCCCGGTGCCGGCCGGCTCCCGGGGGGTGTCCGCGCCGACCAGGTAGGGGATCCCGCCGAGCGCGGTGCCGAGCACGGGCCGGCCGCTGGCCAGCGCCTCGATGATCACGGTCGGCAGCACGTCGTGCCAGGTGGAGGTGGCGAGCACCACGGCGCTGTCGGCCAGCGCGGCGCGTACCCCGGCCCGGTCGAGCTGGCCCAGGTAGCGCACGTCGGGCCGCTCGGCGGCGGCCGCCTCGGCCAGCGGGCGCAGCTCGCCGTCACCCGCGATCCGCAGCGGACCCAGCGCGCCCACCGGGTGCCGCCGCCACGCCTCCAGCAGCAGGTCCAGCCCCTTCTCCGGGCTGAGCCGCCCCATGAAGAGGAAGCCGTCGCCGGGCGGCGCCGGGGTGCCCGGGTCGGGAACGGCGTTGGGCTTGACCACGATCCGCTCGTCCGGAATGCCGTAGTCGCGGAGGTGGTCGGCGACCGCGGTGGTGAGCGCGATGAACCGGTCCACCGACCGCCAGGTCGGGCGGTGCACGGCGAGGGTGGTGGCCATCAGGGCGCTCTGCGCCCGCGAGCCCCGGTAGCAGCGGTGCACGATCGCCGGCACGCCCAGCGCCCGGCCCCGGCAGTCCTGGCAGATCACCCCGTCCCGGAAGTAGAGCCCGGAGGAGCAGACCTGCCGGTAGTTGTGCACCGTCTGCACCACCGGCACGCCGCGCTTGTGCGCGGTCCGCACCACCCAGGGCGAGAGCAGCGGGTACGGGTTGTGCAGGTGCAGCACGTCGGGGCGGTGCTCGGCGAGCAGCCGGTCCAGGTCGTGCTGGGCCTTCGGCGCCCAGATCGGGGAGATCGGCAGCAGCGCCTTGGCCGGCTTCGACATGGTGGGGATCTCGTCGGAGCTGCGCAGGAACGGCAGCACCTCCACCCCGGCCGCGGTGAGCTGCGCGATCTCCGCGTCGACGATCGTGTTCTCGCCGGAGGGCTGGGCTTCCCGGTACCGGTTGTGCGCCACCACGATTCTCACGGGAAAGAAGGCTACCGTTGTACGGTGCCCGAACTACCGGAGGTGGAAGCGCTCGCCGGCTACCTGCGCGAGCGGGCGGTGGGCCGGCGCGTCGAGCGCGTCGAGGTCGCCGCGATCAGTGCCCTGAAGACGTACGACCCGCCGCCGAGCGCGGTGTCGGGGCGGGCGGTGGTGGGCGCCGGCCGGCACGGCAAGTTCCTGGACGTCCGGTTCGACGGCGGGCTGCACCTGGTGGTCCACCTGGCCCGGGCGGGCTGGCTGCACTATCGGGAGGCCTTCCCGTCGACCGCCCCGCTGCGTCCCGGCAAGGGTCCGGTCGCCGTCCGGGTACGCCTGGACGACGGCTCCGGCTTCGACCTGACCGAGGCCGGCACCCAGAAGAAGCTGGCCGCGTACCTGGTGACCGACCCGGCGCAGGTGCCCGGGGTGGCGAAGCTGGGCCCGGACGCGCTCGACGCCGACCTGGCCACCTTCGCCGAGCGGTTGCGCAGCCGGCGGGGCCAGGTCAAGGGGGTGCTGACCGACCAGGCGGTGCTGGCCGGGGTCGGCAACGCGTACTCGGACGAGATCCTGCACGCGGCGAAGCTGTCCCCGTTCGCGATCACCGACCGGCTCACCGACGACCAGTTGGGCGCGCTGCACGCCGCCACCCGCGCGGTGCTCGGCGACGCGGTCCGGCGCTCTATGGGGCAGCGGGCCGCCGAACTGAAGGGGGAGAAGCGCTCCGGCCTCAAGGTGCACGCCCGGACCGGGCTGCCCTGTCCGGTCTGTGGCGACACCGTCCGGGAGGTCTCGTTCGCCGACTCCAGCCTCCAGTACTGCCCGACCTGCCAGACCGGCGGCAAGCCGCTCGCTGACCGAAGGTTGTCCCGACTCGTACGGTGAGTAATTGCACGCGGCGATTACAGAGAGGAATCGGCCGCGGATCGCCGAAGCTCCCACTTGCACCTCTACCGGGGCCGCCATCCATCGGTATAGTGGCTCGGTCCCCGGCTTCACAACCGATACGGAGCCGGCCAGATCCCCACGAGCACCAACGGACGGCATCTCCCCTCCGGGGGCCGTCCCGACCGGGCCCGCGTGGGAGACTGGGACGGTGGGCGACCCGGGTCCTCACGGCGAGTGAGGGCGCGCGTCATGCGGGAGGACATGGGTTGAGGTGACGACAAGCCTCCAGCGCCCGGTAACCAACACAGGCCGGAGCAAGAGCGTGCGGCACGTCGACAGCTTCGAGATCCAGCCGCCGACTCCGCCGTCGCACAACGGCGTACCCCGGTCGGCGTGGGCCCGCGCTCGTCGCCGGGTGTCCCGCTGGCACCGCCCCTACACGGCGATCCTGCTGCTGCTCGACTTCCTCGCCGTGGTGGTGGCCGACTGGATCGCCCAGGAGGCCTTCGGCCAGGCCCGGGCCGGGTTCTACAACGCCAAGGAAGACCCCACCTGGTTCTACACCGTGGCGTTCGTGCTGCTGCCGCTCGGCTGGCTGATCATCCTGTGGGGCAACCGGGCGTACGACCGGCGCCACCTCGGTCTGGGGCCGGACGAGTTCAAGCGGGTGATCCGCGGCGGCGTCGCGGTCGCCGCGACGGTCTCGTTCCTCGCCTTCGCCACCAAGACCGACCTTTCGCGATACACGGTCGGTTTCGCCCTGCTCGGCGCGTTGGTGCTGATCCTGCTGGAGCGCTTCGTCGCCCGGTTCCTGCTGCACGTCGTCCGGCGCCGGGCGGGTCAGGCAGGGCACCGGATGGTGCTGGTCGGCACGCTGCCGGAGTGCCTGGAGGTCTACACCACGGTCACCCGCAACCCCGGTGCCGGCCTGGTGCCGGTGGCCATCCACCTCACCGACGGGTACGCCGCCGCACGCGGCCTGGAGACCCCGGTGCCGGTCTACGCCGGCCGGGACGTGCTCGCCCTGGTCCGGGAGGTCGGCGGGGACACCATCGCCGTCTGCGGTTCGGCCAGCGCCGAGCCGGGGGAGTTGCGCCGCCTGGCCTGGCAGCTCGAGGGCTCCGGCGTCGACCTGGTGGTCGCGCCCCAGCTGACCGACATCGCCGGCCCCCGGGTGCACATCCGCCCGATCGAGGGCCTGCCGCTGCTGCACGTCGAGGAGCCGACCCTGTCGGGTCCGGCGCTGCTGATCAAGAACGTGATGGACCGGGTGGCCGCCGGGCTGGGCCTGGTGCTGCTGATCCCGCTCTTCCTGGCGATCGCGATCGCCATCCGGATCTCGGATCGGGGGCCGGTCTTCTTCCGGCAGCCGCGGGTCGGGCACGAGGGGCGGACCTTCCGGGTCTGGAAGTTCCGCACCATGTACACCGACGCCGAGGAGCGGCTGGCCAGCCTGGTCGACCAGAACGAAACCGACGGCATGCTGTTCAAGATCAAGCAGGACCCGCGGGTGTTCCCGGTGGGCCGCTTCCTGCGCGCCTCCTCGCTGGACGAGCTGCCCCAGCTGATCAACGTGCTCTGGGGCGAGATGTCGCTGGTCGGGCCGCGCCCGCTGCCGGCCGACGACGGTGACTTCCTCGGTGACGTCCGCCGCCGGCTGCTGGTCCGGCCGGGCATCACCGGGCTCTGGCAGGTCTCCGGTCGTTCCGACCTCTCCTGGGACGAGGCGGTCCGGCTCGACCTCTACTACGTCGACAACTGGTCGCTGGCGTACGACCTGAGCATCCTGTGGCGGACCATCGGAGTGGTGGTGGCCCGCAAGGGCGCCTACTAGCGCTCCGGGTCGCCACCGGTCAGGATCGCTGCGTGGGTGGCAACCTCTCCGCCGTCTTCGGCGTCGTCTCGCTGGTCACCGCGCTCGCCGCGGCACTCTGGGCGGTGCTGCGGCTGCGCGCCCGGCGGGGCATCGCCACCGCCACCCAGCGAGCCACCTACGAGGTGCTGCACACCGCCGGGCTGGCCGCCGAGCCGCTGCGGGCCGGCCTGAGCGCGGCGGGCGCGGCGAAGGCCGTACGCCACCTGCGGGCCCTGGTCGGCGCGGCCGGGCTGGCGCTGACGGACCGGGAAGCCCTGCTCGCCCTCGACGGGCGCGGCGCGCACCACGGCGACCAGCTGCTCGCGGCGGCCCGGCGGGCGGCGTCCGCCGGGCGGTCGACCGTGCTGCGGGAGTCGGAGCTGCGCTGCGACCTGGTGGACTGCCCGGTACGGGGCGCGGTGGTGGCGCCGCTGAGCGCGGACGGCCGGGTGGTCGGGGCGCTGGTGGCGGTCGCCGACGAGCAGCCGGCCCCGGGGCTGGTGCAGGCGACCCTGGAGACCGCGCACTGGGCCGGCGACCAGCTCGCCCTGGCCGAGCTGGACTCGTCCCGGGAGCGGCTGGCCCGGGCCGAGGTACGCGCCCTGCGCGCCCAGATCAGCCCGCACTTCATCTACAACGCGCTGACCGCGATCGGCTCGTTCGTCCGGACCGACCCCGAGCGGGCCCGGGAGCTGATCCTGGAGTTCGCCGAGTTCACCCGCTACTCGTTCCGGGCGCACGGCGAGTTCACCACGCTCGCCGAGGAGCTGCGCTCGATCGACCGGTATCTGACCATCGAGCGGGCCCGGTTCGGCGAGCGGCTCCAGGTGCGCCTCCAGATCGCCCCGGAGGTGCTGCCGGTGACCCTGCCGTTCCTCTGCCTGCAGCCGCTCGTGGAGAACGCGGTCCGGCACGGGTTGTCCCGCAAGCCGGGCACCGGCATGGTGAGCATCGAGGCCCGCGACGCGGGCGCCGAATGCCACATCACGGTGGAGGACGACGGAGTGGGGATGGATCCGACCACGCTCACCGCCGGCATCGCCGAGCTGGCCGCCGCGGGCGGCGACCCGACCGACGACCCGGGGCAGCACGTGGGCCTGTCGAACGTCGACGAGCGGCTGCGGTCGGTCTTCGGGGACCGGTTCGGCCTGGTCGTCGAGACCGGCCTGGGCTCGGGTACGAGGGTGAGCATGCGGGTGCCGAAGTTCCACCCCGGCGTACGGGCGGGTTCGTGAACGCCTCCGGTTTCCTCCGCGTGCTCGCGGTGGACGACGAGCCGCCGGCGCTGGACGAGCTGGCGTACCACCTGCGGGCCGACCCCCGGGTGGCCCAGCTGCACACGGCCGGGGACGCGACCGAGGCGCTGCGGGTGCTCCGCGACGCCGACGTCGACGTGGTCTTCCTGGACATCCGGATGCCCGGGCTGGACGGGATGGAGCTGGCCCGGGTGCTGCGGCGGTTCGCCCGGCCCCCGGCGATCGTCTTCGTCACCGCGTACGACGACGGCGCGGTCGACGCCTTCGACCTGGGCGCCACCGACTACGTGCGCAAGCCGGTACGCGCCGAGCGGCTGGCCGAGTCGCTGCGCCGGGTGATCGGCTCCCGGGTGGTGCCGTCGCACCCGGCCGCCCTGGCCCGTGCCGAGGAGGACCCGACCATCCCGATCGAGCTGGCCGGGACGACCCGGATGCTGCCCCGCTCGGCGGTGCGCTGGGTGGAGGCGCAGGGGGACTACGCCCGGCTGCACACCGCGGACGGTTCGCACCTGGTCCGGGTGTCGCTGGCCACCCTGGCCGAGCGCTGGGCGGACGCCGGTTTCGTGCGGATCCACCGGTCGTACCTGGTGCAGTTGAAGCTGATCGCGGAGCTGCGGCTGGTCAACTCCGGCTACGTGGTGGTGATCGACGGGACGGAGCTGCCGGTCAGCCGCCGGCACACCCGGGAGCTGAAGGACAAGCTGGTCCGGGCGGCGAAACAGGACTGGAACCGCTGACCGGGAACAACCGGGGCGGGACGACCCAGCGTCCCGCCCCGGGCCGGCGGTCACTCCAGGCCCGGCATCCGGGTGGCCGTCCGTCCGTCAGTGGTCAACCGGACGCCGCCGGCTCCGTAGTACAGGACCTGTCCCGGTAGCCAGCTGATCACCACACCGTCCCGGTCCATTAGGTTCTTGGTGAAGTGCCGGCCGCCGTCGCGGCTCACCCACAGGAAGCCGTTACCGTTGGCGTCCCCGTCCCCGATCAGGAGGCTGCCGTCCGCGCCCAGCACCAGGTGGCGGTCGCCGGACCAGGCGGCCGGCAGGTCCGTCTCGACCCGCTGCCAGGTCCGGCCCCCGTCGCCGGTCCGCATGATCGTGGCGAGGCTGCCGTCCGGCGCTTTTCCGCCCATCGGTGAGTACGGTTCCGCCAGCAGGTACGCCACCTGCCCGTTCTGTGCCGCCACGGACATCACCGCGCCGCCGTTCGGGGCCAGCTGGGTCTCCCAGGTCCTGCCCCGGTCGGTGCTGCGCGCCAGCACCGACGGCTGGCGCACGTCCCCCGGCCAGAAGGCGGCCCAGAGCACCCCGTCCGGGCTCACGTAGAGGCTGTTCATCGTGTCCGCCGTCGGCACCCCCGCCCGTAGCCGGTAGGCGGTGCCCGTGTCGGGGTCGACGGCCATCGGTTCGGGCAGCCCCCACCACGCCACTCCGGACGAGACCAGCTGGGCCTTCGGCGGGAAGGCGTCGACGGTGACGATGGCGCTCGCCCCGTCCCGCCAGGTCCGCCCCTCGTCGGTGGACAGGTAGGACCGCCCGTCGACGCTCACCAGGTAGGTCCGCGCGCTGAGCGGGAAGTAGCGGACGTCCGACTCGCCCCTCCCGTTCTTGATCCGGCAGGGCCCGTCGTATCGCGCCCTGCGGTACGGCGACCAGGTGCGCCCGAAGTCCCGGGTGTTGCTGAAGTTCAGCTCGCAGTTGATGTTGGTGACCCGGACGGCGACCACCGACCGGTCCTTCAGCAGGAACAGCTCGGCTCCGGCGGGCGGTGCCGGGACCGCGGTGGGAGTGGGCTGGCCGCCGCCCAGGCCCCCGGCGACCGGGGTCAGCGCCGTGCCGGCGAGTGCGGCCACGACGGCCAGCAGCAGCCCGCCGCGCTGCCGGCGCCGGGCCCGGGCGCGCAGGCGGGCAGCCGAGCGGAGCTCGTCGAGCGGCGGCTGCCGGACGGCCCGGCTAACCGTGGCGACATCGAAGCCGCGCAGTTCACGATCGGACATCGATCCTCCCGATGCTGGTGACGGTGACGTCGGGGCCGGCGTCGGCCGGGTCGACGTCGGCGAGCAGCCGGGCGAGGGCCTGCCGGCCGCGGGAGAGTCGGGACTTGACCGTGCCGGCCGTGACCCCGAGCGCCGCCGCGACCTCGTCCACCGGCAGGTCGACCAGGTAGTGCAGGGCCAACGCGTGTCGCTGCCCCTCGGGCAGGTCACGCAGCGCGGCGAGCAGCGCGAGGTGTTCGGGCGACCGGTCCGCGACCTCGGGCGGCGGCCCGATGCGGCGCAGCAACCTGTCCAGCACCCGCCGGCGCCGGTGCCGGCTGCGTACGACGTTCACCGCCACTCGGCGCAACCAGGCCTCCGGGTTGTCCAGGCCTGCGAAGCGGCGCGGCGCGACCAGCGCCCGGGTGAACGCCTCCTGGACCGCCTCCTGCGCCTCGTGCAGGTCGCCGGTCACCGCGTACAACTGCACGACCAGCCGGCGGTAGCAGGCCGCGTACAGCTCGGAGATCAGCTCGTCGGACACCGTCACCTCCCCTCTCCACCTGTTCCACTCACGGGCGGAGAGAAAGGTTCCGGAAGAGCGCTCAGAAGATGTCGGACACCGCGAACGCGAGCGGGAAGGGTGCCTCGGGGCGGTAGACGTCGGTCACTCCGACCTGGGCGGCCTCCCGGTAGCCGCCGCCGACGTGCTCCAGCACGGTCAGCGTCTGCTTCCGCGGCTCGACCAGCCAGTAGCGGGGGATGCCGGCCGCGGCGTATTCGTGGCGCTTGAGCACCAGGTCGCGGCCGGCGTTGTTCGGCGAGATCACCTCGACCACGAGGAGCACGTCGGCCGGGTCGAGCGCGGCGCCGCCCCGGTCGAGGGCGTCCTCCCGGGCCACGAAGAGATCCGGCACGAAGTACGACGAGCGTTTGGCGCTGACCCCGATGTCCTGCCCGACGAGCAGGCCGGCCGGCGCCTGCCGGTCGAGCAGCCGGCGGAGGCGGTTGGCGACCGCTCCGTGGAAGACGTCCGCGTGGGGGGACACGAGCAGGCTCCCGTCGAAGATCTCGTAGTCCTGGCCGTCCTCGGGGAGGTCCTGGAGGTCGTCCACCGTCCAGGCCTCGCCTCGGCCGGGCCGAGCTGGGCTGGTCACCGTCACACCTCCCTTCTATCCGCCCACCCTGACATCCTGGTCCGTCGTCCACAACGAACCTCCCGTCATCCACCGGGTTGTCCACAGGAGTGACGCGTTCTCCACAGGTTGTCCACAGGGCGGTGCGGCGAATGCCGTCGCGGAACCTTGACATTCCCGGTGATCAGGCGAGACTGCCGGGGATGACCGGAGCGGACGAGCGCGGCGCTCCGGGGCGGCCGGCGGCCGCTCCGGTGCCGAGCCCGCGCGCGGCCGAGCCGTCCCCGCGTACCCGGATCGTGCTGGCCGAGGTGTCCCGCTCGGCGAGCCGGGCGGACCGGACCCGCTCCGAACTGACCCAGCAGACCCGGGTCGGCGAGGCGCTCGTCCGGGGGCTGGTCCGGGCCCAGCTCGCGCTGGCCCTGCGGCTCAGCCTGCTGGTGCTGATCGGGCTGGGCGGCCTGCCCTGGCTGTTCGCCATCGCGCCCTCGGTCGGGCGGGTCAGCGTGCTCGGGGTCAACCTGCCGTGGCTGCTGCTCGGGGTGGCCGCCTTTCCGTTCCTGATCGCGGTCGGCTGGGCGTACGTGCGGCTGGCGGAACGGAACGAGCAGGACTTCACCGACCTGGTCCAGCGGCCGGAGCGCTGAGGATGGGCAACGGGTACGTCGTCCCGGCGATCGTGGCGGTCACCCTGGTCACGGTCGGGATCGGCTTCTACGGGCTGCGGCTGGCCCGGACCACCTCCGACTTCCTGGTCGCCTCCCGGGCGATCAGCCCGACCTGGAACGCCGCCGCGATCGGCGGCGAGTACCTGTCGGCGGCGAGCTTCCTGGGCGTGGCCGGCCTGATCCTCAAGTACGGCGTGGACGTGCTCTGGTATCCGGTCGGCTTCGCCGCCGGCTATCTGGCGCTGCTGCTCTTCGTGGCCGCCCCGCTGCGCCGCTCGGGGGCGTTCACCCTGCCGGACTTCTGCGAGGTGCGGCTCGGCTCGCGGCGGCTGCGCAAACTGGCCACCGTCTTCGTGATCTTCATCGGCTGGCTCTACCTGGTGCCGCAGCTCCAGGGCGCCGGGCTGACCCTGGCCACGGTCGCCGGCTCGCCGTACCCGGTGGGTGCGCTGCTGGTCGCCGTGGTGGTCACCGCGAACGTGGCGCTGGGCGGGATGCGCGCGATCACCTTCGTCCAGGCGTTCCAGTACTGGTTGAAGCTGACCGCGCTGGCCGTACCCGCGATCTTCCTGGCCCTGCAGTGGCAGGCCGACGCCCGCCCGGCGGTGACCCCGCCCGACGGGCCGGCGTTCCGCGCGGCGACCACCGTCGTGGTCGAGCACCGCGCGACCCTCACCTTCCCCGACGGCGACGTCCGGGAGGTACGCCCCGGCGACCGCCTCGACTTCGCGGCCGGCGACCCGGTGCCGGAGGTCTCCGGTACGGCCACCGACGCCGCCGACTGGCTGCTGCCGGACACCGCCGGGGACGACGACCGGGGGCTGTTCGGGACGTACTCGCTGATCCTGGCCACCTTCCTCGGCACCATGGGGCTGCCCCACGTGCTGGTCCGCTTCTACACCAACCCGGACGGCGCGGCCGCCCGCCGGACCACCCTGGTGGTGCTCGCCCTGGTCGGCGTCTTCTATCTGCTGCCCACCATCTACGGCGTGCTGGGCCGGATCTACACCCCGCAACTGCTGGTCACCGGCCAGACCGACGCGGTGGTGGTGCTGCTGCCCGGGGCGGCGCTCGGCGACGGCACGGCCGGCCAGCTGCTCGCCGCGCTGGTCGCCGCCGGGGCGTTCGCCGCGTTCCTCTCCACCTCGTCCGGGCTGCTCACCAGCGTGGCCGGGGTGATCTCCACCGACGTGCTGGGCCGCGGCTCGGTACGCGGCTTCCGGCTGGCCACGGTGCTGGCCGGCGGGGTGCCGGCGGTGCTCGCGCTCAACCTGTCCGGGCTGGACGTCTCCCAGGTGGTCGGGCTGGCCTTCGCGGTGGCCGCGTCGAGCTTCTGCCCGTTGCTGGTGCTGGGCATCTGGTGGCGCGGGCTGACCGACCTGGGCGCCGCCGCCGGGGTGCTGGTCGGCGGCGGCGCCGCGATGGGCGCGGTGCTGCTCACCGTGCTGGGGCCGCCGCTGACCGGCTGGCCGGCCACGTTGACCACCCAGCCGGCCGCGTGGACCGTGCCGCTGGCGTTCACGGTGATGGTGGCGGTGTCGGTGGCCACCCGGCGCCGCCTGCCCCCCGACGTCGGCACCACCATGCTCCGCCTGCACGCCCCGGAGGCGCTACGCCTCTGAGCGCCTCCGGGGCGATGGTCAGCAGGCGTCGGTGCCGACGCAGAGCCGGTCCGCCGCCAACTTCGCGAAGTGGCGGGCCTCGGCCGGAGCGGCCTGGTGGTCGAGCCGGAGCTGCGCCACCAGGTCGCCCTGCCGGACGAAGAGCCAGCGGCTCGGGATCCCCTCGATCTCGCCGCCCACCAGCACCGAGTCGGCACCGCCCAGCCCTTCCGCCATGATCGACAGAGAGTCGCCCGACCGGGCCGGTACGCAGTCCGCGGCGATCCGCCGGACCCGCTGCATGGCGGTGGCGGCACCGGTCCCGGAGTGCCGGGTGACCCGTTCGACCAGCCAGTCGGTGGGTGAATCGAACTGCACGAACCGGGTGGCCACCACGCCGACCGCCAACGACGGCAGTCGGTTCTCGCAGTAGCTGGTCGCCGATTCGAGCGTCCAGTCCCCGGCGCCCTTGCCCGGCGACATCGTGAAGCCGCGCGGCAGGTCCGCGATTTGCAGCGTGGCCCCGGCGGGGATGGTGCGGCTGGGCGGCCAGCTGGACGGCCCCCCGGCGGACGGCGGGCTCGACGGCGTGCCGCGGGTGGGGGCCGGGCCGGCGGAGGGCGTCGGGTCCGTGGTGGGGCTGGGCGCCGGGGTGGTCGGGACACCGGTCGCCGGCGGCAGGGGCGGCGCGGCGTCCGGGCGGCCGGCCAGAGCCGCGGCCCCCGAGGCGACCACGGCGACGGCGACAGCTGCGGCGAGACCGGCGGCGATCCGGGTCCGGCGAGTCCGCTGCCGCCCACGTCGGCGCACCTGCTCGACCGGCGCCCAGGTCAGGTGCTCGGTGTCCCGGTAGAGGTCCGAGAAGAGCGGCTCAGGCATTGCTGACCTCCTCGGGAAGGGTGATGTCCAGCAGGGCGGCGAGCGCTTTGCGGCCACGGGCGAGGCGGGCCTTCACGGTGCCGCTCGGTGTGTCGGTCTGCGCAGCGATCTCGGCGACCGACAGGTCGGCCAGATGATGCAGGACGACGACCTGTCGCTGCTCCGCAGGCAGCCGCCGCAGCGCCGTGACCAGCGCGACGGTGTTCTCCGACGGCGGCCCGACGGCGGGTTGTGGACCATGTCGGCGGTAGGCGGCCAGGCCATTTCGGATCTTGCGCCAGCGGTTGACGAGGAGGCGGTAGCCGACCATCCGGACCCACGCCTCCGGGTCGTCGTAGCCGCTGATCCGGGACCAGCGCTGCCAGGCCCGCACGTACGCCTCCTGGGCGGCATCCTGGGCTTCGGTCAGGTCGCCACTGAGTGCGTAGAGCACCGTGACGACGCGCTGTCTGGTGGTTCGGTAGAACTCCTCGAACCCGTCGTTCGCATCCAATGTCCCTCCCCCGTGGCGGTCCTTGCGTCTGACACCCACGACGGGGGCGACCGGTTGCATCCGGTCGGTCACACCATGTGGCTCGGTCGTCGGTCCGCCGCCCGTACCAGGCTTCCTGGCCCAGCGTGACGGGAATGTCCGAAACCCGATTTATCGTTGGACATCTATCGATGCCTTGGGAGGCTGGTTGTCCGCATTCATCGCCATCCGGGGGAGGCGTCGTCATGCGCAGCCGCGCACGGTTCGGCCGTACGTTCCTGACCACCGCCGCTACCTTGGCCATGTTGGCCGGCCAACTCGCCGTACCGGATCCGGTCCGGGCCGCGCCCACTCGGGCGGCACCGGATCCCGGCGCGGCAAGCGCGAAACCCGATCCGACGACACCGGACGGCACGGCCCCGAACGCGCAGGCGCGTACGGCGATCATGCCGCAGCTCGACCAGGTGCCGCCGGTGAACCCGGCACCCGGCTCGGTGCAGGTCGACCGGGGGCCGTCCGCCGCGCTGACCCCGATCGCCCCGCTACCCGCGGTGGATCCGGCCGCCGGCACGGTCGCCATCGACCGGGCCCCGGTCGTGCCGAACCCGCCGGTCCGGCCCGCGCCACTCACCCTGCCACTGCATCCCGCCCAGGAACTGGTCGACGCCACCGCGGCGGACGCCATCACCACGCTCGACCGGGCCGGCCGGCTCCACCCGGACCGCACCCCGGACCTGGACGCCCGCAAGCTCCAGCCCCAGGTCTCCTCGGCGCAGTTCGTCGACCCGGCGCAGCCGGTCACCCTGGAGGCGCTGATCGCGGCCCTCGCCAGCGGGAACATCCCGCCGCCGCTGCCGGTCGACCCGCTGGCGCTGCTCGAGCAGTTGCCCGACGGCATTCCGCGCATCACCTACCGGATCTGCTCGGAGTCGGCCACCAAGACGGTGTCCTGCTCGCTCACCCTGCCGCTCGCCGTACCCGCGATCGTGGACGTGACCGGTGACGGCACCCCGGATGTGCTGGCCGACCTGCTACCGGTGGCGCTGCCCGGCGACGTGGTCGCCGCGGTGCGCCAGCTCCTCGAGGTGCAGTCCGCCCTCACCGTCGCCCAGGACCGCCTCGCCGTCGTCCTGGAACTGCTCAAGGATCCGCTCCAGGTCATCCTCCATCCCGAACTGCTGCTCGAACGGCTGCGGTTGGAGGACCTGATCGCGGACCTCCAGAGGCAGCTGGCGGACAAGCTCGAGGCCCTGCTCGACCTGATCAACGTCGGCGTCGCCCTGCTGGCGCTCCGACTGCCCACCAGCGAACTGGCCGGCCAGCCGCTGCCGGCGCACGTCTGGGCCGTCTACGACATCCCCGGCCACCACCGGCTCTCGGTCGGCTTCGACGGGCTGCGGCGCGGCACCACCCTGCCGACCGGCACGCTGGGGCTGTTCACGTTCAACCCGGTGACCCTGCTGCGCGGCGTGTACGACATCCAGGCCCGGCTGCTCCAGGGCGGTGCCGGCGACGCGCTCGCGGTGACCGCCGGGCTGGCCTCGGTGACCGACGACAGCGCGGGCAACCCGTACCAGCCGACGGTGGCGAGTGCTCGGTTCTCCCCCGTACCGTCGATCTTCTCGGCGCGGGCCCAGATCGATCCGGGCAGCGACACCACCGACCAGCACGTGCTGGTGGACTCGACCAGCGACAAGGCCACCCAACTGGACGTCCAGGTGCTCAGCAACCGCGACGGCGTCGACGAGTTCACCCAGCTCGTCGTCGACGAGCTGCCCACCAGCGTGTCCGTCGAGCTGACCCGGCCACCGGGCGGGAAGGCCACCCTCGCCTACCGGGCGTCCGCCAGCATCGACCGGGTGCTCTTCGCCGACTTCGGCTACCAACCCGCGGGCCTGGTCAACGCGGTCCAGGCCACCGCCGAGGCGATCCCCACCTCGTTCGACGCGGCGTTGGCGAACACCGACACCGGGGTCGATCTCGACTACACCGCGAGCAGCCAGCTCGCCGCCCTGGACGTCGCGGTGTACGACAAGGCCGGCGGGCTGGTCGGCCGCGGCTCGCTGCGCCGGCTGCCCACCGAGGTAACCCTCACCGCCGACACCGGCGCCAGCCACGTGGCGTTCAACGGCGCCCAGCCGCTCGGCTCCGGCACCGTGGCCATCTCGCGCAACCTCGGCGCGTTCGCGCCGTACGACAGCGACCACGCGACACTGGTCACCGACGGCGCCGCGCTCGGCGTCTCCGCCCGGGTCACCGGCATGAAGCAGGTCGACGCCTACTACGACGGGCATCCCCGGCTGACCACCACGTTCGATCCGGGCGGGCAGCCCTTCGTCGCCGCAGGCGACCTGGACGGGCTGCACAAGGCCCGGCTGGAACTCTCCAACCTGCCGGCCACCGCGACGCTGGACGTGGACACCGCGGCGCGTACGGTCGCGTACCAGACCAGCTCGGTGATCCACCGGGTGTTCGCCGCGTACACCAACACCTCCGCCGGGCCGACCCTGTTCGCCACCGTCACCGAACTGCCCGAGCGGATCAACCTCTCCTACGACCTCGGTGACCGGCCCAGGCTGCGGTACGAGGCGACCAGCCGGGTGCAGAAGGTGGAGGTGTTCGCCAGCCCGGCACACGTGGAGACGTTGCGCCCGCAGCAGGACCACTACCTGTCGGCGGCCGCGGCCGGGTTGGCCACCACCATGGACTTCCTCCTGGACCTGCCGGCCCGGCACCTCGACGGCACCCAGTCCGACCCGCTGACCAGCCTGGCGGCGGTGGTCCGGTTGCCGTCCGGTGGCCGGGACTGGACGGCGATGGCCGACCTGACCGGCGTGCCGGCCCGGTTCGACGCCGACTTCGCCGAGGGCACCTACCGGTTCCGGGGCCTGTCCGGGCCGCTCGGCGGGGCCCGGCTCGCGGTCACCAACCACGCCGGCCAGACCGCCCCGACCGGGCTGCACCTGGCCGTGCACTACCGGCAGGTCACCGGCGACCTGGACGGCAGCGTGTCGGTACGCAACCTGTCCTGGGTGGAGTACGCCCGGGACGGCGGCGGACAGACCTTCCGGCTGGACACCGACACCGGCGGCGACCCGGTGTTCGTGGACGCGGACGTGCTGCTCGCCGCGAACGGCGTGGACGACACGCAGCTCGCCGCGGTGGCCCGGGTCGACGGCCTGCCGAACACCATCCGGTCCACCTTCGCCGACGGCCGGCTCAGCTACACCGCGACCGGTCACCTCGGGCTGACCATCGGGGTACGGGTGGGCAAGGTGGCCGCGCTGGCGGGGCTGGGCGCACCACTGTTCGACAACGGGGTGGCCCTGGTCGGCAACGGCTGCGACACCGGCAACGGCTGCGCCAAGGACGAGAGCGTCTTCTGCACGGTGTTCGGCCGGTGCCTCGGGCTCGTCGGCACGGTCCGGCTACCCGGACTGCCAAGCAACCTGGCCGTGGACACCCGGGCGCGGACGGTGGTGTTCACCGGCTACCGGCCGCCGGCCGCGCCGTTGCAGGCGTACCTGCGCCTGGCCGGGCTGGTCGACGCCCTGCCCGACGTGCGGGCCCTGGCCAGCCTTTCCGGGTTGCCGGCCGAGCTGGACATGACGGTCGGCCCGGTCGACGTCACCGGCGGCTCAATCGACTTCCGGTACGCCGCTTCGGCGCCGCTGGGCAGCCTGCGCTTCGACGCCGACGTGACCACCACCAACCAGACCTTCCCGGTGGTACGCGGCCGGGCCACCATCGGCCGGCTGCCGGCCACGATGCACATCAACGGCACGGTCGGTGACCGGACCACGGTAGCGGTCCGCAACTCCGCCGCGGTGGACTCGGTCGGGCTCACCGTGACCAACGCCAGCACGGGTTACCTGACCGCCTCGGTGACCGGGGTGCCGGCCACCGTGGACGCGCTGGTCGACCTGCCGGCCCGGCACGCCGAGACCACCATGTCGGCGCCGATCTCGGCGATCTCGTTCCTGGCCCACGTGCCGTACGGGGGCCGGACCTGGTCGGCGTTCGCCGACGTCCGCGGCGTGCCGGCCCGGTTCGACGCGGACTGGGGCAACGGCACGTACGCCTTCCGGGCCGCCGAGGGCAGCTCGCTGGGCAGCGCGGCGTTCGCGGTGACCAACCATGCCGGCGCCCTGGCACCCACCGGGTCGCACCTGGCCACCCACTACGACGAGGTCAACGGCAACCTCGACGGCAGCGCGTCGATCACCGGGCTGCGGGACGCCGAGTTCGGCCACTCCGCTTCGTCGGTCACCGCCAGCTACCACGCGCAACGGCAGACCATCGCGCTGGACGGCGACGTACGGCTGGCCGCGGGCGGCGCGCAGGACGTCCGGCTGGGGGCCCTCGGCCGGCTCGGTCCGATTCCGGGCACCGTCACCTTCAGCTCGAACGGCGGGGTGATCAACTACACCGCCGACGCGACGCTGGACGTGGAGACGCAGTTCTGGCTCGGCAAGGTGGCCGCGCTGGACGGGCTCGGGGCGCCGCGCTACGCCAACGGTGCCTCGGTGGTGGACCGGGCCTGCGCCGTCGGGCCGGGCTGCGCCAACCAGGGCCCGTTCTGCGTGGACGGGAAGTGCTTCGGGTTGACCGGGATCATCAACGTCTCGGGGCTGCCCACCCGGGTGACCGTCGACCCGACCACCCGGAGCTACTCGTTCGCCGGCTACCAACCCCGGTCGAACAAGTTGACCCTGTACGTCGACGACTCGGTCTTCGTACCGTCGCCGCCGGCCCGGATCAGGGCCGAGGCGACCCTGACCGACCTGCCGTCCGGGATCAACTTCACCCTCGGCCCGATCGCCCTCACCGACACGCTCAGCATCAAGTACGACTCGGACGTCGCCTCGGCCGGCATCCTGGACGTGCACGCCCAGGCCGACCAGGTGCCGATCTTCGACTCGACCCGGGCGCTGGCCCACCTGGACCCGATCCCCGGTGGCCTGGCGGTGAGCGGCAAGGTCGGCTCGCCCACCTCGGTGCGGGTCAAGAACTCGACGGTCATCGACAACCTGTCCATCAAGGCCACGGGCACCTTCCGCAACGAACCGGCCACCGGCCAGGTGCGGCTGCGCGACGTGCCCACCGACATGACATTCAGCGCCCGCGGATTCGGCAACGCCGAGGGAGACAACCTGCCCACGGTGGACTACATGGCGAACGACGGGCGGGACACCCTCGACATCGACGTCGAGGTCGAGGCGAATCTGGTGAAGAAGACCGACGACTTCGAGGCCGGGCCCGACGATCTCGAACTGCACATCACCAACCTCGGCCACCGGACCACCGTGGAACTCGCGCCGGAGACCCAGGTCGTCACCATCACCTCCGTACCGCAGACCGACGAACTGCAGATGGTCGGCAACCTGCACCTCCTGGTGCCGAGGAAGGACATGGACCTGGAGTTCTTCAACTGCTTCGGCCTGGTCCGCGGGTTGTTCGCCGGACACGCCGAGGTGCGGGAGAGCTGGATCAGCGACATCACCTTCACCCTCACCGACATCCAGGCGGCGACGCTGCGGCCCGGTAACGTCCGCACCGACCTGCCGTTCGGGCTGCCCCGCGAGCTGGGCTACCTGTTCCTGGCCTTCGACGGCACGTTCGGTCAGGCGACCATGTCGATGGCCGGCGTCCACCTCGACCTCGACATCGACCTGCTGCTCCGCATCGACAAGATCGTCGGACCGGACTTCTTCAAGCAGGACCTCAAGCTGGTCGGGTTGTACGACGGCGTCTACTACCATCGCTACGATCTGCAACAGCCCAGCAAGGTGACGGTCGAGGTCAGCACCTGGGGTATCCCGCTGGCCGAGATCGTCCTGGCGATCTGGCCCGGCCTGGCGGAAAAGTCCCGCAACGGGGTGACTGTGCCCGGTGGCCGGCCGAGCGTGGTGACCATGCTCGACCCGGGAGACGACGTGGACGACTACATCTTCGACCTGCTGGCGTACGCCGCCTGGCCGTTCGACGGCGAGCACGCGCCCAAGCAGGAGAACACCGGCGACGGCGGCGCGTGCTGACCGGCATGCCGACCACGGGACGCCGGCGCGGCACCGGGCTGCTGGCCCTGGTGCTCGCCGGCGGCCTCGTCGGTCCGCTGGGTGGCTGCGCCGAGGGCTGCGCCGACACCGTGCTCCAGGTGTCGCCGGTCGAGGTCGATGACGTGGCCGCCCCGCTCACGGTCAGCGCGCGGCTGACCCGGGACGGCAGGCCGGTCGCCGGGGTCACCGTCAAGCTGGCGGTGATGGTGGTGGGCCCAAACAACGCACACAGCGAGGCAATGTTCTACGCCACCACCGACGCCGACGGCCGGGCGAGCGTGACCCAGCGGGGCGGCGCGGCCCGGCTGTCGCCCATCAACCACCAGGTGACCACGTACAGCGCCTACTTCCAGCCGATGAACAAGATCAACGGGGAGCACCTCTGCTGGTCGAGCGTGTCGGCGCCGATCACCTGCCGCACCGCGGCCGGCACCGGCCCGTGCCCGGTCAAGACGCCGCCGACCTGAGCTCACCGCGTACGGCTGGGGGATGACGCGGAATCATCCTCCGGCCGGAGCGGCGGCTCGCCCCCGCCGGATACGGTCGGATTCATGAGCGATCAGCACCCCGCGTTGTCCCTTCGTGGCCTGGCCAAGCGGTTCGACACCAAGGTCGCGGTCGCGGGGGTCGACCTGGACGTGCCGGCCGGCTCGTTCTACGGGCTGCTCGGCCCGAACGGGGCCGGCAAGACCACCACCCTGTCCATGGCCGTCGGCCTGCTGCGGCCCGACGCCGGCCAGGCCCGGGTGCTCGGGTACGACGTCTGGGCCGACCCGGTGCGCGCCAAGGGGCTGCTCGGCGTGATGCCCGACGGGGTACGCCTCTTCGACCGGCTCAGCGGCGCCGAGCTGCTGGCGTACCACGGTCTGCTGCGCGGTATGGACCCGGCGGTGGTCGACCAGCGGGCGGCGGAGTTGCTAGACGTGCTGGCGCTCAACGACGCCGGCCGCACCCTGGTGGTCGACTACTCGGCGGGCATGAAGAAGAAGATCGGCCTGGCCTGCGCGCTGCTGCACGGCCCCCGGCTGCTGGTGCTGGACGAGCCGTTCGAGGCGGTCGACCCGGTCTCCGCGGCGCTGATCCGGGACATCCTGCACCGGTACGTGACCGGCGGCGGCACGGTGGTCTTCTCCAGCCACGTCATGGAGACCGTCGAGCGGCTCTGCTCGCACGTGGCGATCCTCGCCGACGGGCGGATCAAGCGCGTCGGCACGCTCGACCAGGTACGCGGTGACCGGTCTCTGGAGGAGGTCTTCGTGGCGGTGGTCGGCGGCCGGACCGCGACCGGCGAGGAGCTGTCGTGGCTGTCCCGGTGACCGCACCCGCCGAGCCGGTCCGGAAGGTCTCCGCCCGGCACTTCGTCCGGCTCAAGCTGCGGGTGCTGGGCAACAACTTCCGCGGCCAGGGTTGGCGGATCGCGCTCTTCGTGGTGGGCCTTCTGTTCGGCCTGTGGTTCGCCGTCGGTGGCTTCTTCCTCCTGGCCGCGCCCGGCCTGGCCGGCGAGCCCCGGTACGCGCTCATGATCGCGGCCTTCGGCGGCGGGCTGCTGATGCTCGGCTGGCTGCTGCTGCCGCTGGCCTTCTTCGGCGTAGACGAGACCCTGGACCCGGCCCGGTTCGCGCTGCTCCCGCTCTCCCGGCGGGCCCTGGTCACCGGCCTGTTCGCGGCCGCGCTGGTCAGCGTCCCGGTGCTGGCGACGCTGATCGCGGTGGCCGGGCTGGTGGTCACCGCCGGCGCGCTGGGCGGCTGGCTGGCCGCCCTGGTCGGGCTGGTCGGCGTGCTCGCTGGCCTGCTGCTCTGCGTGGCCGCCGCCCGCGCGGTGACCAGCGCGTTCGCCACCATGCTGCGTTCCCGCCGGGTACGCGACCTGGCCGCCGTCCTGCTCGCGGTGCTGGCGGCCCTGCTCGGGCCGCTGCAGATCGCGGTGCTCGCCGCCGTCCGCCGGGCCGACTGGGACCAGCTGACCGGCGCGGCCCGGATCGTCGGCTGGACGCCGTTCGGGGCGCCGTGGACCGCCGGGATCGACGTGGCCGAGGGACGGGCCTGGGCCGCCGGGTTGAAGCTGCTGATCACCGCGCTGGCCGTCGGCGCGCTGCTGCTCTGGTGGTCCCGCTCGCTGGAGTCCGCGATGGTGGGCGCGGTGAGCGCCGGGCCGTCCCGGGACCGGCGCGGCGCACTCGGCGGGGCCGTCGCCCAACTCTTCCCGCGGGCGGTCGGCTGGAGCCGGCGGGACCGCTTCGGCGCACTGGTCGCCCGGGAGTGCCGCTACTGGTGGCGGGACGCCCGGCGGCGGGCCAACCTGATCACCATCGCGGTGGTCGGCATCTTCGTGCCGGTGATGGTCAACGTGGGCGGCGCCCGGCTCGCCGTGGAGGGCGGCGAGGCGTTCGGCGAGGTGACCGCGAACTCGTCGCCGGTGCTGGTCAGCCTCTCGCTGGTCTTCGTCGGCGTGCTCGCGTCGGTAACCGTGGCCAACCAGTTCGGCTTCGACGGCAGCGCGTACGCGGCCAACGTGGTGGCTGGCGTGCCGGGGCGGCTGGAGCTGCGCGCCCGGATGACCGCGTTCGCGATCTACGTGGTGCCGCTGCTCGTGGCGGTCGCGGTCATCCTCGCCGCGCTGCTACGGCACCCCGGTTGGCTGGGCGTGATGGCCGGCGCGCTGTTCGCCGCGTACGGCAGCGGGCTCGCGATCAACGGATTCGTCTCGGTGCTGGGCGCGTACGCACTGCCGGAGACGAGCAACCCGTTCGCCATGAACACCGGTGCCGGGGTGGCGAAGAGCCTCCTCACCCTGCTGTCCATGATCGCCTCGGCGGCCGCGGCGGTGCCGATGGTGGTGGCCGCGGCGCTGCTCGGCGACCTCTGGCTCTGGCTGGCCCTGCCCGTCGGCCTGGCCTACGGGGTGGGTGCCGCGCTGCTCGGCTCCTACCTGGCCGGGGACGTGCTGGACCGCCGCCAACCGGAGTTGCTGGCGGCGGTCACGCCCCGCCGCTGACCCCGCCGCGTCACTGGGCGGGCGGGGTGCGGCGCAGGACGGCGCAGAGGGTGTGGTTGCTGGTGACCGGGGCGATGCTGACCAGCTCCCAGCCGTACGCCGACAGGTGCTCGACCGCCTCCATGAGCTGGGTGAGCCCGCTCGCCAGGAAAGCCGGGCGCGCGATCAGAGCGAGGTGCCGGTACGGGTAGGCCCGCAGGTCGACCTCGCCCCGGAGGACCGCGTCGGCGCCGACCGTACGGGTCTTGGCGAGCTGCTGCGGCGTCACGAACGACATGCCCCGCACGATAGGCGGGGTGGGCCACCTCCGCCTCCCCAAGATCGCGCTTTATCGAGGATGTAGTGGTCTCGCTCGCCGATCGAGGCCACTGGTTCCTGGATTGAGCGTGACCTTGGGGCCGTCAGTCCGGACGGCCGGTGGGGAGAGCGGCGATCAGGGCGCCAGGCGTGGGGGGTGAACCGGACGGCGCCGCTGGTCTACCTGGGCGGGCTGATGGTCGAGGCCGGCGAGCAGCTCGCCCGGTTGAACGGTCACGACCGCCCGGCCGACCTGCACGACCGCTTCCTCGGCTGGGCCCGGGCCCGGGGCGGCACAATGTTTCACGTGAATCCTGAGCCGGGTGCCGAGATCCACCACACCGACCCGTTCGCGACGCCGGGCGGGCAGCGTTCCCCGGCACGCCGGTTGCGGGGTCGGCTGGCCGCCCCGGTCACCCTCTGGACGGCGCCCGGGCCGGCCGGGCTGACCGTCTCGTCCACCCTGGTCGCCGAGGGTGAACCGGACCGGCTGCTCGGGCTGATCGACCCGGAGTCGGACCTGTGGGCCGCCGTCGAGGCGGCAGGGCGGTTCGCAGTCGCGCCGCTGGGCCCGCCGCACCGGCAGCTCGCCGACCGCTTCGCCGGCCTCTTCCCGTCCCCCGGCGGACTCTTCGCCATCGGTTCCTGGCTCGACACCCCGTACGGGCCAGTGCCGGCGGACGCGGGCGGGTGGGCCGGCTGCCAGCTCGACACCGCCCGGGAGTACGGCTGGGGCCTGCTGGTCGAGGCCACCATCGAGACGGTCGAGCTGGCCGAGGAGACCTCGCCGCTGCTCCACTACCGGGGCCGCTACCACGAGCTGGGCTGACCGGCTGCCGGCTCGGCGACCCGGCGGTATCCGACGCCCGGGACACCGCCACCTCGGCGATCTGGCAGGTGCCCGGAGGCCGGCCCCGGATCGGCGACCTGGCGCGGTCCAGAGGTCGGGGACGCCGCAGGATCGGCGACGTGGCGGGGTCCGGGCGCCGGGAGACCGCCGGATCGCCGAGGTGGAGTTGATCGAGGCGGGGCCAGGAGTCGATCTAGCGGCACGATGAGGCGACAGCCGGTGAGCGGAGTGACCTGGGTCACTCGGCGCAGGGGGGCGACCGTTCGGCGCAGCGGGTGACCGGCGTCGATCTGGGCCTTCCCGGGCTGGGAGCGTGCTCTCTACCGTGCGCGAAACTCCCCCACGCCTGCGAAGGTGGTGATCCACAGATGTCCACGGACACACCCGCGTCCGCACCGGCCGAATCCGCGGCGGAGCGGTATCTCGCCGTACAGCGGTCGGACGAGTTCGCCGGGTTGCGGCGCGCGCTGCGCGGCTTCGTCTTCCCGATGACCGTCGCGTTCTTCCTGTGGTACGCGCTCTACGTCATCCTCTCCGCGTACGCGCGGGGCTTCATGGGCACGAAGCTCTTCGGGAACATCAACGTCGCCCTGGTCTTCGGCCTGCTCCAGTTCGTCTCGACGTTCGTCATCGCGTGGCTCTACGCGCGGTTCGCCGACCGGCGGATCGACCCGGTCGCCGACCGGATCCGCGCCGAGCTCGGGGAGGTGACCCATGAGCACGGTCCTCGCGGCTGAGGCGGGCAGCACCACGGCCCGGAACCTCACCATCACGCTCTTCCTGATCTTCGTGGCGATCACGCTGGCCATCACCGTCTGGGCCAGCCGGCAGACGAAGACCGCGACCGACTTCTACGCCGGCGGCCGCTCCTTCTCCGGCTTCCAGAACGGCATGGCGATCGGCGGCGACTACATGTCGGCCGCGTCGTTCCTCGGCATCGCCGGCCTCATCGCGCTCTACGGCTACGACGGCTTCCTCTACTCGATCGGCTTCCTGGTCGCCTGGCTGGTGGCGCTGCTGCTCGTCGCCGAGCTGCTGCGCAACTCCGGCCGGTACACGATGGCCGACGTGCTGGCGTTCCGGATGCGGCAGCGGCCGGTGCGGACGGCGGCGTCGGTCTCCACCATCACGGTGTCGATCTTCTATCTGCTGGCCCAGATGGTCGGCGCGGGCGCGCTGGTCGCGCTGCTGCTCGGCATCAAGCCGGGCACCACCTTCCTCGGCATGGACGCCGACACCGCGAAGGTCGCCACCATCATCCTGGTCGGCGCCCTGATGATCATCTACGTCACCGTGGGCGGCATGAAGGGCACCACGTACGTGCAGATCGTCAAGGCGTTCCTGCTCATGAGCGGCGCCATCGTGATGACCCTGCTCGTGCTGGCGCACTACAAGTTCAACCTCTCCACGCTGCTCGGCGACGCGGCGAACGCCTCCGGCAAGGGAGACAACTTCCTGGAGCCCGGGCTACGTTACGGCGTGGAGAGCGGCGACGCGCTGAAGACCTTCTACAGCAAGATGGACCTGCTCTCGCTCGGCATCGCCCTGGTGCTCGGCACGGCCGGCCTGCCGCACATCCTGATCCGCTTCTACACGGTGCCGACCGCGAAGGCGGCCCGCAAGAGCGTGCTCTGGGCGATCGGCATCATCGGCACCTTCTACCTGCTCACCCTGGCGCTGGGCTTCGGTGCGGCGGCGCTTGTCGGCAGCCAGGCGATCACCGCGCAGGACAAGGCCGGCAACACGGCGGCGCCGCAGTTGGCCGAGGCGCTGGGCATCAAGTTCCTCGGCGGCGACCTGGGCGGCGCGACCCTGCTGGCGATCATCGCGGCGGTCGCGTTCGCCACCATCCTGGCCGTGGTCGCCGGGCTCACCCTCGCCTCGTCGTCCAGCCTGGCGCACGACTTCTACGCCAACGTGATCAAGGACGGCCAGGCGTCCGAGCGGCAGGAGGTGAACGTCGCCCGGATCTCCGCGCTGGTGATCGGCGCGATCTCGATCGTCCTGTCGATCTTCGCGCAGAGTCTGAACGTGGCCTTCCTGGTGGCGCTGGCCTTCGCGGTGGCCGCCTCGGGCAACCTGCCGGCGATCCTCTACAGCCTGTTCTGGCGGCGGTTCAACACCTCCGGCGCGGTCTGGGCGATCTACGGTGGTCTGCTCGCCGCCGTGGTGCTGGTCTTCTTCTCCCCGGTGGTGTCCGGGGCGCCGACGGCCATGTTCCCGGACCACGACTGGCACTGGTTCCCGCTGTCCAACCCGGGCATCATCTCGATCCCGTTCGGCTTCCTCTGCGGCTGGATCGGCACCCTCGTGTCCCGGGAGCACGACGAGGAGAAGTACGCGGAGCTGGAGGTGCGTTCTCTCACCGGAGCGGGCGCGCACTGACGACGCCATCGGGATGGGCCGGAGCCGTCGGCGGCTCCGGCCCATCCGCTTGAGTAGGCTGGCCGGTATGAAGGTTGCTCCCCGTTTCGGCCCCGGACACCGCATCCTCGTCACCGGCGGCGCCGGCTTCGTGCCGTCGCACCTGGTCGACCGGCTCATCGAGCGCGGCTGCACGGTCGTGGTGCTGGACAACTTCGTCACCGGGTCGAAGGACAACATCGGCCACCTGCTGGAGAAGCCGACCTTCACGCTGATCGAGGCGGACGTCTCCGAGGGCCTGCCGACCCACCACCCGGCCATGGCGGAGCGGTTCGACGCGATCCTGCACATGGCCTCCCCGGCGAGCCCCACCGACTTCGAGAAGCTGCCGGTGGAGATCCTGCGGGTCGGCTCGGTCGCCACCCTGGAGCTGCTGGAGCGGGCCACCGCCGACGGCGCCCGGTTCCTGATGGCCTCCACGTCCGAGGCGTACGGAGACCCGAAGGAGCACCCGCAGCGCGAGACGTACTGGGGCAATGTCAACCCGATCGGCATCCGGAGCGTCTACGACGAGGCGAAGCGCTTCTCGGAGGCGGCCACCATGGCATACCACCGGAGCCGGGGCACTGACACCGCGATCGTCCGGATCTTCAACACGTACGGGCCGCGGATGCGGCCGGACGACGGGCGGGCCATCCCCACCTTCATCTCCCAGGCGCTGCGGGGCGAGCCGATCACCGTGCACGGCACCGGCAACCAGACCCGGTCGATCTGCTACGTGGACGATCTGGTGCGCGGCATCCTGCTGCTGCTCGACTCGACCGAGACCGGCCCGATCAACTGCGGCACCGAGCACGAGATGTCGATGCGGCAGCTGGCGGAGACGATCGTGTCGCTGACCGGAAGCAGCTCCGAAGTGAGCTACATCACTCGGGCCGCCGACGACCCGGAGATGCGGCGCCCCGATCTCACCCTCGCCCGTGAGCTGTTGGGATACGAACCGACCGTGGCGCCCGAAGACGGCCTTCGACGCACCATCGACTACTTTCGCGGTCGGCTAGGGTACTGACCCCGGCTGGGAGGACGCTGACACCCGGCTGCGCCTGAGGGCGGCACTGGTCCCACCGGCCTACCCTCGGTGGCATGTCAGCGACCACGTCTGCCGACGCCCCGTTCCCGTACGTCAGTCGGAGCGCGGGGCGCGCCCAGGTGCCCGGCCCCGGCCGGAGCGCCACCGGGCGCGCCCGCGCGACCGACGCCCGCTGGTACCCGTCGTACGACGAGGAGCCACGCTCCGGCGGGCCCGGCAGCCCCGGTGGACCCACCGGGCCGGGCGGCCCGGGCGGTCCCGGTGCTCCGCGCCGGCCCGGTCCCCGCCCGCGCTGGGGACGCATCGGCCTGGTGGCCGGCGTCGCGGTGCTGGTGCTCGCGCTGCTCGGCGGCGCCGGTGCCTGGCTCTACGCCCGCAACCTCGACAAGGACCTGGCCCGGACCGACCCGTTCTCGGCGATCACCGGCGAGCGGCCGGCCAAGAAGGTCGACGGCGCGCTCAACATCCTGATGGTCGGCACCGACTCCCGGGACCCGGACGCCCCGATGGACAAGGCCGGCGAGTGGCGCGCGGACACCATGATCCTCATGCACATCCCGGCCGACCACAAATCGGCCTACCTGGTCTCCATCCCCCGCGACCTGTACGTGCCGATCCCGCAGAACGCGGGGGCCTCCTGCGACTCGGGCCAGCGCAACAAGGTGAACGCGGCGTTCGCGTTCGGCGGGCTGCCGCTCGCGGTGAAGACCGTCGAGTGCTTCACCGACGTGCGCATCGACCACGTCATGGCGATCGACTTCGCCGGGTTCAAGGACGTCACCGACGCCCTGGGCGGGGTCGACCTCACGGTGGACCGGACCATCACCTCGATCCACAAGCCGCACCGGAAGTTCACCAAGGGCGTGAACCACATGAACGGCGCCGAGGCTCTCGACTGGGTGCGGCAGCGCAAGCAGTTCCCCGAGGGCGACTTCGCCCGGATGCGCCACCAGCAGGAGTTCCTCAAGGCGCTGATGGACAAGGCGGCCAGCACCGGCACCCTGACCAACCCGAAGAAGCTGAACGACTTCCTCAAGGCGGTGACCGCCGCAGTCACCGTCGACCAGGACTTCTCGTTGACCGACATGGCGATGGAGTTCCGCAACCTGCGGGGCGAGAACCTGACCTTCATCACCAGCCCAAACCGCGGCGGGCAGACCATCGACGGCCAGTCGGTGGTGGTCTCGGACCGGGAGAAGGCGCTGGCGATGTACCAGTCCATCGCCTCGGACACCATGGCCGAGTGGGTGAAGGCCAACCAGCCGGGCGCCAACGGCAACTGATCCCGCTCGGGCACACCACGCCGATCGGCGGTTGAGGAATCGCCCACTGCGGGCCAACCGCCGATCGGCTGCACTCAATTAGCCGTTCGGGCATCTGGCCTGGACAAGCGCCGAGATGTGCGGGCGGAGATCGCCGAGGAGGTCGCGAGAACGGGTACGGATACGTACAGTGGTCCCGCCCCCGATCATCGAGCTGGAGCACGCATGCCGGTCCAGACCAGCCGTCGCCCTCCGTCACTGGCTCCCGGCGCACCCGGCCGGGTGCCGCCGACCATCCCCACCCAGCCCGGCCCGGGCGGTCGCGGTCCCCGCAACTCGAAGAAGCGGACCAAGCGCAAGGACCCGCTCTGGGCTCGACTCACGCTGATCTTCGGTGCGGTGCTGATGATGACCAGCGGCGTCGCGATCGTCGGCAGCAAGGCGGTGATCGGCCAGGCCACCAGCAGCATCCAGCAGGGCAGCCTGCTCGGCGATGCGGGCAAGTCCGAGGCCGAGGGCGGCAAGAACCTGGACGGCCCGATCGACATGCTGCTGCTCGGCGTCGACGCCCGGGCGAGCTGGGCCGCCGACGACGTCCGGTCGGACAGCATCATCATCCTGCACATCCCGGCTAGCCACGACCAGGCGTACCTGATCTCCATCCCCCGAGACACCGAGGCGGAGATCCCGGGGCACGGCACCGACAAGATCAACGCAGCTTTCCAGTTCGGCGCGCAGAAGGGCGGCGGCTGGGAGGGCGGCGCACAGATGATGGCCAAGACCATCAAGAAGATGACCGGGATCAGCTTCGACGGCGCGGCGATCATCAACTTCGGCGGCTTCAAGAAGGTCATCGACGCGCTTGGCACCGTCAAGATCTGCGTCAGCCACGAGGTCACCTCCAAGCACATGTCGTACGTCAACGGCAAGCCGATGTGGAACTCCGACGCCGAGAAGCTGGGCAAGCCGATGACGCCGGTGGTGCACAAGAAGGGCTGCCGGGAGATGAAGGGCTGGGAGGCCCTCGACTTCGCCCGGCAGCGCTACGGCCTGCCCCGCGGGGACTACGACCGCCAGCAGAACCAGCAGCAGCTGATCAAGGCGATGGCGAAGAAGGCCAGCGAGAGCGGCATGCTGACCAACCCGATCAAGCTGAACCAACTGATCAAGGCGGCTGGCGAGTCGCTCATGCTGGACACCGGCGGCGTGAAGATCGAGGACTTCATCTTCACCCTCAAGGGCCTCAGCGGTAACGACCTGGTCACGCTGCGGACCAACGGCGGTAACTTCGCTACCGCGGCCAGCGGCCGGGAGATGCTCAACGAAACGAGCAAGCAGATGTTCACCGCGGTCAAGGAGGACAAGCTCGCCGAATTTGTGGCGACGAACCCGGAGGTCCTCTCCACCCGGAAGTGAGGGTGACCTGGCGGTAGCTGCGCCGAAAGCGGCCACCGCCGGGTGCCCGGCCCGTAGCCTGAGATGAGCAGGTCTCACGTCAGGGCTGCGGGGAGGGGCTGTCACGTTCAGGCCAGCACGGACCAGGCGCGGGCGGGGTCGACCCGCCCGCTGGCCCCGGTTCCTCCTCGGCGCCGGCCTCGCCCTGGTCCTGCTCGCCACGCTCGGCGTGGCCGGGCTGCACTGGCTCACCAACCGGTACGACCGTACGGTGGAAAAGGAGCAACTGCTCGCCCCGGCGGCCCGGCAACCGCGTACCGACCTGTCCCGCGGGCTCAACTACCTGCTGGTCGGCTCCGACCACCGGCCCGGCGCCAAGCCCGAGGACCAGCGCTCGGACAGCATCCTGATCGTGCACGTCCCAGCCGGGATGCGGCAGGCGTACCTGATCTCGATCCCGCGCGACCTGCTGGTCGCCATCCCGGCGGCACCCGGCTACGGCGGCGGCCAGGACAAGGTCAACGCGGCGTACGAGCACGGTGGCGGCGGCGAGGCGGGGGCCCGGCTGCTCTCCGCCACCCTGACCCAGCTCACCGGCCTGCGCTTCGACGGTGCCGCTCTGATCGACTTCTCCGGCTTCAAGCAGGTCATCGACCTGCTCGGCGGCATCCGGATGTGCGTCGACACCGAGGTCCGGTCGGTCCACACCCACACCCTGTTCACCCCCGGCTGCCAGCAGATGGACGGCACCCGGACCCTGGACTACATCCGCCAGCGCTACGACCTGCCCGACGGCGACTACGACCGGCAGCGGCACCAGCAGCAGATGCTCCGCGCGGTGCTGGACAAGGCCGGCAAGACGCACCTGCGCAACGACCCGGTGCAGCTCGACCGGGTGCTCCGGGCGGTCGGCGGCGCGCTGACCGTGGACACGAACGGCGTGGCGCTGGAAGATCTGCTCTTCGCGCTCCGCTCGCTCCCCCCGGACGCGTTGCACGGGGTGCAGGTGCCGTCGTACCCGCAGACCATCGGCGAGGTCTCCTACGTGGTGCTGGACAACGGCGGCAACGGCCTCTTCGACGCGGTGCGGGCCACCCGCATGCCGGAATGGGCCGGGGCGAATCCCCGCTGGGTCAACCGGCTCTGAGCCGGACAGCCGTCTAGGCTAGGTAGCCGTGTTCGGACCCCAGGTTCCCAGCGTGCCCGCGTCGGCCGTGCCCGACGACACCTACCTGCTCGACGTCCGGGAGGACGACGAGTGGGCCGCCGGCCATGCGCCCGCCGCCCACCACCTGCCGATGACCGAGCTGCCCGGCCGGCTTGCCGAGGTCCCAGACGACCGCGAGGTGGCCGTGATCTGCCGCTCCGGCGGGCGGTCCGCGCAGGTCGTCGCGTACCTCCTGCGCAACGGCTGGGACCAGGTGCGCAACGTCGAGGGCGGGATGGGTGACTGGGCCGCCGCGGGCCGCCCCGTGGTCACCGACGACGGGCAGCCGGGCCAGGTCGTCTGAGGAGCCGGGCGGCATGACCTCGCCCCTGATCTTCGCGCACCGCGGCTCCTCGTACGACCTGCCCGAGCACACCCTCGCCGCGTACCTGCGTGCCCTCGACGAGGGCGCCGACGGGCTGGAGTGCGACGTCCGGCTGACCCGGGACGGGCACCTGGTCTGCGTACACGACCGCCGGCTGGACCGGACCAGCAACGGTCACGGGCTGGTCAGCGCGCGTACTCTCGCCGAGTTGGAGCTGCTGGACTTCGGCTCCTGGCATCCGGGCGCGACGGCGGCCGAAGGGGACGAACCGCTCGACGAGTCGCACACCCGGCTGCTCACCCTGGAACGGCTGCTCGACGCCGTGCTGGCCGCCGGCCGGCCGGTCCGGCTGCTGATCGAGACCAAGCACCCCTCCCGCTACGGCGGGGACGTGGAACGCCGGCTGGTCGCCCTGCTGCGCCGGTACGGCCTGGCCGAACCGGGACCGGACGACCCCGTCCGGGTCACCGTGATGTCCTTCTCCCCACTCGCCGTACGCCGGATCCGTGACCTCGTGCCCGGCCTGCCCACGGTGCTGCTGCTGGAGGTGCTTCCACGCTGGATGCGGCTGGGTCGGCTGCCGTTCGGCACCCGGATCGCCGGGCCGGGGATCGCCCTGGTCCGGGCCCGGCCGCAGCTCGTCCCCGCGCTGCGGGCCGCCGGCAACCAGGTCTACGTCTGGACGGTGAACCAGCCGGAGGACCTGGAACTGGTGCTGGCCGCCGGGGTGGACGGCGTGATCACCGACCGGCCCGCCCGGGCGCTGGCCCGGCTGGGCCGTTGAGCCGGGTCGAGCCGTCCCACCGCCGGACCCGCCCGCCCGGGCGAGGGGTGTCCCCGGGACCGGTCGGCGCGGCACACTCGGGACATGCCGGAGCGAATTGACTACGCCGCCCTCATCGCCGGCCACGACAGCGTGCTCAAGATGATCAACTCGGGACAGTCCGGGCTGCCGGTGCTCACCCGGCTGCTCGGGGTGGTCCAGCCCGCCGTCGGCGCGGCCAGCCTGGCGTTCGTGGAGTTCGCCCCCGCCGGCGGCCGGGTGATCGCCGCGACCGGCAGCGCCGAGTCGCTCATCGGCCGCCCGTTGCCGGCCGCCGACCCGGCCACCGTCTGCCTCCTCTCCGGCCCCCCGGTACGCGAGGTCCGCGTCAACCGCATCCCGAGCACGCTCGCCGACGAGGTGGCCGCGCGGGGACTGCGCCGGATGATCGTGGCGCGGGTCGAGATCGGCGGCCTCACCGTGGGCAGCCTGCACGCCCTCTACCCGGCGGAGGCCGCGCTCGACGACTCCCACCACGCCGTCCTGGGCTACATCGCCGCCTGCATCGCCCACATGTACGGCGACCAGACCGGCCTGCCGGTGCACGGCGACGGCCCGGTGGTGGCGGCGCTCGCGGACGGCCTGGCGGTGGTGGACCGGGAACAGCACGTACGGCTCTGGAACCCGGCCGCCGCTCAGGTGACGGGCCGCCCGCCCGCCGAGGCGCTGAACCGCCCGCTCCCGTTCCCGCTGCCCCCGCCCGGGCAGGTGCTCGACCACCGGATGCCGGACGGCCGCTGGCTGCGGATCACCTCCGGGGAACTGCCCGGCCCGGGTGCGCTGCGGGTGGTCACCTTCCGCGACATCACCGACCAGCAGCGCCGCGACCACGACCGGGACCTCTTCGTCGCGGTGACCAGCCACGAGCTGCGCACCCCGGTCACCGTGATCAAGGGGTACGCGGACACCCTCACCGACCACTGGGAGTCGCTCGGCGACGACGACCGGCGGCACGCCGCGCGGATCATCGGGCAGCGGGCCAACGAGTTGGCCCGGCTGGTCGACCGGCTGCTCACGGCCGCCACCGAGAACCGGCCCGGCGGGGAGCCGGCCGCGCCGTTCGACCTCGCCGACGCGCTCCGGGCCGCGGTGCCCGACCTGCCGGCGGACGTCCGGCACCGGGTCGTCCTCGATCTGCCGGTCGACCTGCCCAAGGCGCTCGGTGACCGGCACAGCCTGGCCACCGTGCTCACCGAGCTGAGCACCAACGCCGGGAAGTACTCGCTGCCGAACACCCCGATCGAGGTCTCCGCCGAGGCGAGCGGGCGGATGGTCGCCTTCCGGGTCGCCGACCGGGGCATCGGCATCCGGCCAGAGCACGTGGAGCGGGCGTTCGACCGGTTCTGGCAGGGGGAGTCCGGCGACCGCCGGCGCTACCCGGGAGCCGGACTGGGGCTGTATCTCGTCCGCCAGATCGTTGAACAGCAGAATGGATGGGTATCCCTCCGACCGAGAGCCGGTGGGGGTACGGTCGCAGAGGTGCGGCTGCCCCGGGGGTGACCTGGGCGCAGCCGGGGGGCGGAAGGAACGACGGTGTCGAGGGGTTCGGCCGAACGATCGTGGTGCGTGGTGGTGCCCCATCACGCCACCGGCGCGCGCCTGGCCCGGCACCGGCTGGCCGACGAGCTGACGGACGTGGTGTCGCCGGTCCTGCTCGCGGACCTGGTCGCGGTCCTCGCCGAGCTGGTCGGCAACGCCGTCCGACACGCCGACCCGCTGCCCGGCGGCGTGGTCCGGGTGGCCTGGCGGCTGAGCCCGACGGTCGACGGTCACCGCGTGCAGCTCCGGGTCACCGACGGCGGCTCCGCCTCCGGCCCGCTGATGCGGGCGGCCACCCCGGACGCGATCGACGGGCGCGGCCTGCAGATCGTCACCGGCCTGGCGAGCCGCTGGGGCGTCGAGCGGGACGGCCTCGGGCAGTGCGTCTGGGCCGAGTTCGACCCCATCCGGTCCGCCCGGTCCGACCTGGTCGTCGCTGGTTGAGCGGCCGGCAGGCGGGTCCTGCCCCACCGGTCTTCGCCGGCATCTAGGCTGTGTCGCCATGAGCGACCGCAGCGAGCGAATCATCGGGCACAGCGCTGTAGCGGCTCGCGCGGCCGCCGAGCGCAGCGAGGCGGCAGCGTGAGCAAGCGTCGAAAGAGCCAGCGGGCAGTCGAAGCCACTCCGAAGCGGGAGAAGGTACGTGACGTCTTCGTGCCCCGACCGTTCGAGGGGCTGGTCGACGAGCCGGAGTGGATCGCCCTGCGCGAGCTGGTCCCGGCCGCCTCCGCGCCGCTGCGGCTGACCCCCGAGCTGGTCGAGGAGTTCGGCGAGCGGCCGGTCACCCTGGCCACCGTGCTGCCGATGGCCGCCCCGGCGATGACCAAGCCGGACGGGCGGGTCTTCATCGGCCTCCAGCGGCACCAGCAGTCCGGCGACGTCTCCCGGGACCTGGCCGACGCGTTGCTCTGCGCGCTGCGTACCGAACCGGGCGGCCAGGTGACGGTGCCGCCGCTGCCCGGCCCGGGCCCCCGCCTCCAGGACATCCTGGTCGACGGCCCGCTGGAGATCACCATGCACGACGGGTTCGAGTTCTGGCTCGACCCGGGGGCGGCCGACGACCCGAACGTGCAGGCGTCCCTGGAACGGGCCAACGCGGCGGTCTACCCGACGGTGAAGCTGGCGGCGGCGCGGGCCGCGTACTGGTGCCAGGTGCCGGAGAAGGCGCACGTGCGCTGGGTCCTGCCAGACGACGAGGACGCCGCGCTCGACGCGCTGTCCCGGCTCAGCGTGGCCGGCACGCTGGCCCTCGGCGAGCGCACCCGGTTCGCCGGCATGTTCCGGGCGCACGGCCGCCTGGTGCCGGTCTGGGACCTGCCCGAGGACGTGCCGGCCGCCGAGTGGGAGGAGCCGGTGACCGAGTTCGCCAAGCGGTACGCCGAGGCGCTGGAGGAGCGGGAGCCGCTGGACGCCGCCGGGCGCCGGGCCCGCCAGGGCCTCCTCGGCCGCCAGCTCACCCTGCGCTGACCTGATCCTTCGAGCCGGGCCCCGGTGTCGACCGGGGCCCGTCGTCGTCAGCGGCGCAGCGGCTCGCGGACCAGCGGGCAGGACATGCAGCGCGGCCCACCCCGGCCGGAGCCCAGCTCGGAGCCGGCGATGGCGATCACCTCGATGCCGGCCCGTTCCAGTTGGGCGTTGGTCTCCACGTTCCGCTCGTAGCCCACGCAGAGCCGGGGCGCGAGGGCGAGGGTGTTGTTGCCGTCGTCCCACTGTTCCCGCTCGGCGGTGACCGGGTCGAGGCCGGTGTCGATCACCCGGAGCTGGTCGAGGTCCATCGCGTCGGCGGCGGCGCGCAGGAACGGCGCCGGGCCGTCGACCCGCGGCTCGTCGCCGTCCGCCCCGGCGATGACCGTGTACGCCGACAGCGAGTTGGCGATGTTCGGGTACATCAGCACGGCATCCACGTCGACCATCGTGCAGACGGTGTCCAGGTGCATGGTGGCCCGCTCCTGGGCGATCGGGACCACCAGAATGGTGTGCGCCAGCCCGGCGGCGAAGACCTGCCGGGCCAGGCGTTCCGCCCCGGCCGGGGTGGTCCGCTCGCCCACCCCCACGGCGAGCACGCCCGGCGCGAGGAGCAGCACGTCGCCGCCCTCCAGGTGCTCCAGATCGGAGTGGTAGACGAACTGCGTACCGGCGAAGCGCGGATGGTGCCGGTAGATGGCGTCGGTCAGCCCGCTCTCCCGCCGCCGCGCCGGCATGGCCAGACTGGTCACCCCGACCCGGTCCCCGATCCAGACCGAGGAGTCCCGGGTGAAGAGCAGGTTGGGCAACGGGTCGATGACGAAGTCGTGCCGGTCCATCAGTGTCCAGACCAGACCGCCGGGCCGATCCCGGCCGATCCGCAGCTCCTCGTGGGCGAGCCCGGCGATGAACACGTCGGCCAGGGCGGCCGGGTCGAGGTACGCGAGATGGTCGGCGACCCGCGCGCGCAGGGTGTCGCCCAGCCGGGGTGAGCGCAGCACCAGTTCGGTAAGTTCCGCCCGGGCGTCCGGCAGGGCGAGCGTCTCGGCCAGCAGCGCCGCCAGGTAGAGCACCTCCACACCCCGGGCGCGCAGGGCGGCCGCGAAGGCGTCGTGCTCCTCCTGCGCCCGGCCGACCCATGGGATAGCGTCGAAGAGCAACGAGTCGTTGTTGCGTGGCGTGAGCCGGGCGAGTTCCGGCCCGGGGCGGTGCAGCAGCACGGTGCCGAGCCGACCGACCTCGCTGTCCACGTAGTGGGTCACCTTCGCAGCGTAGGGCAGGTCTTACGCACCATCCGGAAAAGAACTGTGAATGAATATGGCATTCATCCGCACTCATTCCGGTGCTCCAACTTGCCGACCACCCGGGTCCGCAACGTAGGGTAGTGGGCACGTAACTTCGAGGGACCTTTTGCCGGAGGTCGCGATGACTGTCTTTCCCGCTCGACGAGCCGTACCCACCCGGGCACTGCCACCCGTGGCGGTGCCGCCACCCCGGGTCGAGGCCACCCCGGTGCTCGAACCGGCCCGCCCGACACCGCTCGAGTGGGCGCGCCGGCGCCGGGCCGAGCGGGGCGCCCGCCGGCTGGAGGCGGCCGGGGCCCGCGCCCTCGGCCAGCTCAACCACCTCGGCCCGGCCTGGCACGTCATCGAGTGGCCCCGGACGGACGTCGCGGACGTCCTGCTCGACCGCGGCCAGGACGAGCGGGCCGGGTTCCTCGCCATCGGGCCGAGCGGCCTCTTCGCGGTCACCATCGCCGACCACGGCCGGGCGCGGGTGCTCGTCGCCGGCGACGTGGTGCAGATCAACGGCAAGCGCCCGCCCTATGTGGCCGAGACGCGCCGGGACGCCAAGCGGGCCAGCAAGGCCCTCTCCGAGGCGGTCGGCCTGCCCATCCCGGTCACCCCGGTGCTGACCTTCGTCGGCTCCGGGGTGATCAGCGTCTACGGCCTGCCCAAGGACTGCCTCATGGCCACCCACCGGGAGTTGGACCGGCTGCTCGTGGCGGCCGGTAACCGGATCAGCCCGGCCACCGCCGAGAAGCTGTCCCAGGTCGCCCAGCACCCGTCCACCTGGCTCAACGGCACGTACCGTCCAGCCGCCGACTACCGGTGGTACGACGAGGGCCGAACGGCCGCTGACAAGCGGGCCGCCCGCCGGTAACGTCTCCGGCGACGCCACGCGGCCCACGGACCCGCCCCGGTGGTTCCGTCGGCCCGCGCCGTCGCCGGCCGCCCGACACCGGGCCCCTCTCCCACCGGCACCTGTCCCACGGCTCCGCCGCAGCGAGCGGCCCCGGCGGCCGGAGGATCCAGCGCGGTCGGGCGGTCGTCGTGACGACCGGCTAGCGTGGACAGACCGTCGGTGTACCTAGGAGGCGCGGTGGCCCACGTCGAACTCTCGCTCTCGGAAGTGCTCGTACCCGCGGCGGGGACACCGAACGAGCAGGAGTTCGACAACTTCGGCCAGTGGTCCGCCACGGTCTCCCGGGCCGCCGAGCCGTGTCTGCTGGTCGACGCCGACACCACCGTGGTGGCGATCTCGTCGGCCGGCTGCGACCTGCTCTGCCTGGGCGCGCCTGAGGACGTGATCGGACGGCCGCTGCTGGAGGGCGTGCGCCTGGTCGATTTCAGCGCCCAGCCGAGCGAGCTGACCGAGCAGGAGACCGACAAGATCCCACCGCTGCTCGCCCTGCACTCCGGCCGGCTGGCCCGGGGCCTGCTCCGGGTCCAGGGCCCCGGTGCCGACGCCGGCACCACGGTGGACGCCATCTCCACGCCGGTGCTCGCCGAGGGCGCGGTCGCCGGCTCGTTGACCTTCTTCTCTCCGGTCTGACCTGCGGAAACGTGTGGCCTTCGCCGCACCGGGCGATGCTGGGACCGGCCCCGCCGAGGCCGTAAGGTGCCAACATGCTCGATGTCGCTCTGCTGCCGGGCGAGTACGCCGTGTGCCGCCTGCCGGCCGGCACCACCCTGCCGCCGCAGGTCTGGGGCGAGCTGGGTGCCGGCGACGTGGTGACGGTGAGCTGGACGGCCGACGGGATCTCGCTGATCTGCCCGACGGGGCGGGTGCCCGATCACGCGGACGTCGAGACGGACTGGCGCTGCCTACGCCTGGTCGGCCCGCAGGAGCCGCCGGTCACCGGCACCCTCGCCGCGCTGGTCGACCCGCTCGCCCGGGCCCGGGTGAGCGTCGTGGCCTTCTCCACCTACGACACCGACCACGTGCTGGTGCCCGCGGTGCGGCTGGCCGAGGCGACGGGCGCGCTGGAGCGGGCGGGGCACCGGATCCACGAGTGACCTTCACCCGAACGGGGGATGCTCCTACGATGGGCTCAGCCAGCCGGCCGCAATGACGTCCGTCATGCCGAGGATCGGACCGTGCCCACCCTGCCACCCCGCCCCGTCGCCCGCCGCCGACCGACCGCCCCGGCGGCGCGGCTCGCCCTGCCGGCGATCCCGGCCGTCCTGGTCGCGCTGCTGCTCGGTGCCTGCGGCACCCCGCCGGAGCTGCGGCAGTCGACCGCCCCGACCAGCCCCGTCCCGACCGCCACCGGCGTACCCACCCCGACCCCGCCGACCGGGACGCCGAGCGCCCCGGCCCCCCTCGCCCCCACCCCCACCGAGCAGGCCGCCGCGCCCTGCCGGTCCGGCCCCTCCGCCGACCAGGTGGTGTCGCTGCTGCGCGGTCCGGCCCGGGTGCTGCCCCGGGACGTCCGGGCCACGGTCCGGACCGGGCCGCTCTGCGCCGAGGACTGGCAGTACACGGTGCTGCGGGTGACCGGACACGAGGAGTTGCAGGTGGTGACCCGGGGCAAACCCACCGACCTCGAGCTGGTGACCGCGGGGACGGACGTCTGCGGCGTCGAGGTACGCACCGTCGCACCACCCGGCATCCGCACCCTGGCCTGCGACGGCACCTCGGGTGCGTAGGCTGGTCGGCATGCCGGGAACACCGCCGACCCGCTTCGTCTACCTGGGTCCCGAGGGCACCTTCGCCGAACAGGCGCTGCGTACCCTGCCCGCCGCCGAGCGCGGCAGCCGCACGCCGGCCCGCAGCGTCGGCGAGGCGCTGGACGCCGTACGGACCGGGGAGGCGGACGCGGCGCTGGTGCCGCTGGAGAACTCGATCGGCGGCGCGGTCGGGGTGACGCTGGACGAGTTGGCCGAGGGCGAGCCGCTGGTGATCACCCGCGAGGTGATCCTGCCGGTGGAGTTCGTGCTCGCGGCCCGACCGGGTGCCTCGCTGGCCGAGGTACGCGGCGTGGCGGCCCACCCGCAGGCGTCCACCCAGTGCCGGGGCTGGCTGCGCGACCACCTGCCCGACGCGACCGTGGTCGACGTGCTCTCCAACGGTGCCGCCGCCGCCGGCGCGGCCGCCAGCGAGTACGACGCGGCCATCTGCGCCCCGATCGGCGCGGCCCGGCACCGACTCACCGTGCTCGCCGACAAGATCGCCGACCACCCGGACGCGGTGACCCGGTTCGCGCTGGTGTCCCGCCCGGGCCCACCCCCGCCGCCCACCGGCGACGACGTCACGTCACTGGCGGTCTACATCGCCCACGACCGGGTCGGTGCGCTGCTCTCGGTGCTCATGGAGTTGGCCGTCCGCGGGGTGAACCTGACCCGGATCGAATCCCGCCCGACGGGCGAGGCGCTCGGCCGGTACGTCTTCTTCCTCGACTGCACCGGGCACGTCGCCGACGTCCGGCTCGGTGAGGCGTTGCAGGGGCTGCGCCGGGTCTGCGCCGGCGTACGCTTCCTCGGGTCGTACCCCCGGCACCGCTGGAGCCCGGCGGCGACCGACCGGCCGGTCCCCGCTCCCGCCGGTCTCTCCGACGCCGACTACGCCGACGCGGCGGCCTGGCTGTCGCGGCTGCGCGCGGGCGAGCTGAGCTAACGGCGTGCGGGACGCCCGGACGGGCGTCCCGCACACCCGACGGTCACTGCAGCAGCCCGCCGAGCAGGCCGCCCTGCTCCTGCTGGGCACCGCTGCCCGACACCGGCCGCTCCTCGGACGGCTGGACCACGACGAAGCCCTGACCGGCGAAGCTCATGGTGAACGCCTCACCGGTGCGCCGGCCGATCAGCGTGCCGAGGCCGAGCTGCTCGGCCCGGTGGTAACCGGTCTGCAGGTTGGCCGACCAGCAGACCGCGGCCTGCGGGTCGACGTAGGTCGGGGCGTCCACGTTGAGCACCACCGGGGTGCCCTCGGTGGTGATGGCGATCCGGCCGTGGCCGGTGAAGACGCAGTTGAACAGTCCGCCGGCGGCGAAGCCCATGCCACCGACCATCTTGATGTCGTAGTTGAGCGTGGAGTCGAAGGCGAGCACGCTGGAGCCGTTGATCGACAGGGCGTCGCCGGGCTCCAGGTCGATGATGTGCACGTCCTTGGCGAGGTCGGCGAGGAAGACGTCGCCGCGGCCGCTGACCTTCATCAGCGGGACACCCTCACCAGTGAGCCGCTGCTTGATGAACTTGCCGATCCCGCCGGAGCCGAGCGCCTGGAACTGCACCTGCCCCTGGTACGCGACCATGGACCCGACCCGGGCCATCGCCTCGCCGTTCAGCTCGATCTTCAGCATCTTGGAGTTCTGCAGCCGCATGCCCGGCTGCTGGGACTCCTTCTCAAGGTTCTCCGCGGAGAACAGCGCGCTGCGCATGGGTTTCCTCCTGCATCGGGATGTGCCTGCTCCCGCAGGTTAGGGGAACCGCGCAACGCCGGGGATCGGCCGAGCGGGGCGGACGGCGCGCCCGGTCAGGCCCAGCCGAGGGCGTGCAGCCGCTCGTCGTCGATGCCGAAGTGGTGGGCGATCTCGTGCACCACGGTCACCGCGACCTCGTCCACCACGTCGTCCTCGGTGTCGCAGATGCGCAGGATCGGGTTCCGGTAGATGAGGATGCGGTCCGGCAGGACGCCCGAGTAGTCCCAGCCGCGTTCGGTCAGCGCGTGCCCCTCGTAGAGTCCGAGCAGGTCCTCGCCGGGAGGTGGCTCGTCCTCCACCAGGATGACGACGTTGCTCATCAGCCCGAGCAGCTCCTCGGGCACCTCGTCGAGGGCCTCGCCGACCAGCTCCTCGAACCGCTCACGGCTCATCTCCACGGCCACGCGCCCATTCTTCCCGCCCCGGCGCCCCGTCGGCCAACCAAGATCGGCACACGGTCACGGAAGGAGTGGCCAGCCGGCACTCCTTCCGTGACCGTGTGGCGCGACCGGTCAGGCCAGACGGGCGTTCAGGGTGATCTGCGCGCCCGGGGAGAGCAGCCGGGAGATCGGGCAGTTCTCCTTGGCCGCCTCGGCCAGCTTGGTGAACTGGGCCTCGTCCATGCCCGGGACCTGGCCGACGGTCTCCAGGTCGATCCGGGTCACGGTCATCCCCGCGTCGGTCTTGTCGAAGTGCACCTTGGCGGTGGTCTCCACCGAGGTGTCGGTCGCGCCCGCGTCGGCGAGCTGCTTGGAGAGGGCCATCGAGAAGCAGCCGGCGTGCGCGGCGCCGATCAACTCCTCGGGGTTGGTCCCCTCGCCCTCCTCGAAACGCGACTTGAAGGAATAGTTGCCGGTCAGGCCACCCTTGCCGGTGCGGACCGTGCCGGCGCCCTCGGTGAGGTTGCCCTGCCAACGTGCGGAAGCGGTACGGATAGGCATGTCACCGACGCTAACCGAAACCGGGCGGCCCCGCACCGACCAGCGGCGAGCCGGACGCCCTACTCGCGGACCCCGCCGGCGGCCGTCGGCTGTGTCATGATTCGACGCAGGCCCGCGCGCGGAAGGGTGGCCGATGTCCCAGGATCTCCCCATCCCCAGGCAGGACCACCGGTCCGACGGCACGACCATCGTGGAGTGGGACGGCGACGAGAGCGAGTCGCCCACCCGGGTCGGCCGGTCCCTGAGCGGACTGGCGCGGGACCACCGCCTGCCGCCGGTGCTCGCCGGGCTCGGCGCGGTGGCCGCGGTTGCCTCGCTGATCGGCGAGTGGCTGGTGATGACCATCCCGAACGGCGGGCCCGAGGGGAACACCACGATCCGGGTGGCGGGCGGGGTGGGCGACGTGGGCGGCCTCGGGGTGGGCTACCTGGTCGGCCTGCTCGGCCTGGCCGCCGCGGCGGCGCTCGCGCTGCGCGGCACCGGCGCGGTGCGGCAGAACGCCCGGGTCGCCGGTCTGGGCCTCGCGGCGGCCGTGCTCGCCGTGTTGAGCGCCGCCGCCGTGACTCTCGACGACTCGGGCCAGCGCACCTTCTTCTACTCGCCGGAGGACGGGGTCCGGGTCGACTACGGGCGCGGCCTGGTCACCGCCTTCATCGCCACCGTGCTGTTCGCCGGCGCCCTGTATCTGTCCGCCCGGGCGGTCGCCGCGGCGCCGGACCGGGAGGCCGACCCCGGTGCCGGGTCGCCGCCGGCGGACCGGGACCGCCCGGGGTGGGGCCGGCGCCGGGCGGGCGACGACGAACTGCCCGCGCCGGCCGACCTGACGGTCCAGCCCACCACCCCGTTCGCCCGGCCCGAACCGCCGCGCTGATCCCGTCCGGAACCGGCACGGTCGTCCCGAACCGCCCCGCCGGATCGACGGGACCGGCGGGTCGGGTGCGCCCGGGCCCGGACACCTGACGTCCGTCGCGGGTTGGTGCCCGATTCGCCGAAAAGCCCTGGTTGGGCCCCGTTCCGCGAGATACGGTTGCTGCCCGCCGTCCAGCGGCCGCGGCACCGAGGACCAGGACGGCCGGCGCGACGGCGGCGGGCGAAGGAGGAACGATGACCCGCCCGGGACTGCCCAAGCTGATCGCCACCGACCTCGACGGCACGCTCGTCCGGAGCGACGACACCGTCTCGGCGTACACCCACGGGGTGCTCGACCGGGTGCGGGCCGCGGGGATCCCGGTGGTCGGCGCCACCGGCCGCGGACCGCGGCTGACCGAGCTGACTCGCAACGACATCCGCGCCGCCGACTTCCTGGTGATGGCCGGCGGCGGCCGGGTGGTCGACCAGAGCGACCCGGAGGGGCCGCTGGTGCTGCGGGACGAGCGGCTCTCCGGTGCCATGCTCGCCCGGATCCTCGCCGACCTGGAGGGCGCGGTCGGACCGCTGACCGTCATGGTGGAGGCGTCCGACGAGCACGACGCGCCGCTCTGGGGCGACTACCACCCGAGCTGGCCCTACCCGGACCGGTTCGAGGCGCGCAGCCGCGAGGAGTGCCTTTCCTGCGACGTGATCAAGGCGTTCGCCCGGACCGCCGACCACCACGTGGACGAGTTGCTGGCGGCGGCCCGCCGGATCGTCCCGCCGGAGCTGGCCACGCTCACCCAGGCCGGCCTCGGCTTCATCGAGATCTGCCCGCCCGGGGTGGACAAGTCGACCGGGCTGAGCGTGGTCGCCGAGCGGCTCGGCGTCGATCCGGCCGAGGTGCTGGTCTTCGGGGACCAGCCGAACGACCTGCCGATGTTCGCGTGGGCCGGCTGGGGACGGGTGGCGGTCGCCAACGCCCACCCGGAGGTCCGCGCGGCGGCCGATGAGATCACCCTGCGCAACGACGACGACGGCGTCGCGGTCTACCTGGACCGGCTACTCTCCCGGTGATGGGAGAGCTACCTCGGCTGGTCGCGTCGGACATCGACGGCACACTGCTCCGCGACGACCGGACGCTCAGCCCGCGCACCGCGGCCGTGCTGGCCCGGATCGCCGCGGCGGGCACGCCGGTCGTGCTGGTCACCGGTCGTCCGATCCGCTGGCTCCAACTCGTGTACGACCAGCTCGCCGAACCGCTGCCGGCGATCTGCGCGAACGGCGCGGTGGTCTACGACCCGGTCGCCGACGAGGTGCTCCGGGCCGACCCGCTGGCCCCCGAGCTGCTCGCCGAGGTGGCCCGTCGGCTGCGTGCCGCGGTGCCCGAGGTGAGTCTCGCGGTGGAGATCGTGAACAGCCGGCAGATGCGGCACGAGGCGCACTATCCGTTGCGCTGGGACGCCGACGTCGAGGCGATCCGGGCGGTCGAGTCGCCGGAGGAGTTGCTGGCCGCCCCGGCGGTGAAGCTGCTCGCCCGGGCCGGAGAGCAGGACCCGGACGTCTTCGTACGGGTGGTCGCCGCGGCCCTGGAGGGGCTGGCCGAGGCGACCCACTCCTCGTACAGCGGGCTGGTCGAGATCTCCGCCGCCGGGGTGACCAAGGCGGCGGGCCTGGCCTGGTACGCCAGCCGGCTCGGCATCGACGAGCGGGACGTGCTGGCCTTCGGGGACATGCCGAACGACGTACCGATGCTGACCTGGGCCGGCCGGGCCGTGGCGGTCGCCAACGCGCACCCCGCCGTGCTGGAGATCGCCGACGAGGTGACCGGCCCGAACTCGGCGGACGGCGTGGCCGCGTATCTGGAGCAGGTCTTCGGAGTGGGCTGAGCGCGACGGCTTCAGATCGCGGCGTCAGACGCGGCGATCTGAAGCCGTCGTAGCGGCGCGGCGATGGACGCGCCCGGCGGTCAGAGGTACTGGCCGGGAGCGTGTCCCTCGTTGGTCGGCGGCATGCCCGGCATCCCGGGCGCCATCCCGCCGGGGCCGCTGGGCAGCGCGGCCCGGCCGGAGCGCATCTGCTCCAGCTGCACCCGGGCGGCCATCTGCTGGGCAACCAGGGCCGCCTGGATGCCGTGGAACAGCCCTTCCAGCCAGCCGACCAGCTGGGCGTGGGCGATCCGCAGCTCGCTCTCGCTGGGCGCCTTGTCCTCGGTGAAGGGCAGGGAGATCCGCTCGAGTTCCTCGCGCAGCTCGGGGGCGAGGCCCTCCTTCAGCTCGACGATCGACCGCTCGTGGATCTCGCGCATCCGGTGCCGGCTGGCGTCGTCGAGGGGGGCCGCCTTGACCTCCTCCAGCAGCTGCTTGATCATGCTGCCGATCCGCATCACCTTGGCCGGCTGCTCGACCAGGCGGGTCGGGTCCTCGCCCTGCCCCTCGTCGGTCTGCACGGTGCCGACCGGCCTACCGTCCGGCCCGACCACCACCACGGTGCCGGGGATGCCGTCGTTGCCCTGTTCGTCGTTGTCTCCGGCGGAACGCGCTTCGGTCATGGGACCCATCTTTACCCAGCCGCGCCCGTCGGCGCGCGCCGGGCTCGGCTACCGGGCCGGAGCCACCCGGCCGGGAACGCGCTACCGTCGCCGTCATGCCCGCAGACCCCCGCGCCGTGTTGACCCGGCCGGCCCCGCCGCCGGACGTCACGATCGCCTACGGCGACCACCCGGATCAGCTCGCCGACCTGCGCCGACCGGTCGGCGATGGCCCGGCCCGGCGGCTGGTCGTGGTGGTGCACGGCGGCTTCTGGCGGGCCGAGTACGACCGCACCCACACCGGCCCGATGGCGGCCGCGCTGGCCGCGCTCGGCCACCCGGTCGCCCAGGTCGAGTACCGGCGCACCGGTCAGCCGGACGGCGGCTGGCCGCACACCCTCACCGACGTGCGGGCCGGGGTGGCCGCGCTGCCCGCGCTGGCCGCCACCGCGCTGCCCGGGCTGGTGGCGCCCGCCCCACCGATCCTGGTCGGCCACTCGGCGGGCGGGCACCTCGCGCTGTACGTGGCGGCGCACGCCCCGGAGACGGTCGCCGGCGTGCTCGCGCTGGCGCCGGTGGCGGACCTCGCCGAAACGTACCGGCTGGACCTGGACGGCGGCGCGGTGGCCGCGCTGCTCGGCGGCGGCCCGGCCGACGTGCCCGACCGGTACGCGAGCGCCGATCCGTCAGCATTGGTGCCGATCCGCGCACGGACCGTAGTGATGCACGGCACGCTGGACCGCCAGGTCCCGGTCGGGATGAGCCGCTCCTGGGTGACCGCGGCGCGGGCCGCCGGCACCGACGCCACTCTGGTTGAGCTGGCCGACTGCGAGCACTATGGGCTCATCGACCCGGACTCGGCGGCGTGGCCGCAGGTGATCGGCAGGTTGCGGTCCCTGCACGATGATCTTCCGGCCATTGACGCAGAGTCGCCAAGCAGGTAGAACGCCCGGGGGGAAGTGCGCCCCCGGCAGCCCTTCGGGAAGGAAATCGGTGTCGCAGATGAACCGCAGGCGGGCCCTTCAACTGCTGGCCGCGCTGGGTACCACCGGGCTGGCGGCGGGCTGCGGCTCCGACACCGAAGGCACGAGCAGTCCGGGCAGCCCCATCAAGATCGGGCTCATCGTGCCGGGAAGCGGCCCGAACAAGGCCATCGGTGACGAGATCGCCAACGGCTTCCAGCTCTACCTCAGCCTCAACGACCAGCAGCTCGGCGGACACCCGGTCACGGTGGTGCAGGCGGAGGAGGGCGAGAACGCCAAGAGCGGCCAGGCCGCCGTCGACCGCCTGCTCAAGGAGGGCGTCGTCGCGCTCACCGGCGTGGTCAGCTCCGCGGTCATGTCCGGCATCCGGGACGCCGTCGAGCAGGCCCGGGTCCCGCTGATCGGCTCCAACGCGTCCCCGGCCAGCCTGCAGAGCGTGGTCTACATCTGGCGTACCTCGTACGTGCTCGACGAGCCCGGCGAGGCGCTCGGCCGGTACCTGCGGGAACAGCTGGACAAGTCCAGCCGGATCGCGGTCTTCGGCCCGGACAACCAGAGCACGAGGGACGTCATCGACGGCTTCCGGCGCGGCTACGAACAGGGCCGCCGGCTCACCGATCCGCCGATCTACACGCCGGACCGGGCCGACCTGGGCAAGGGGATCTTCGCCGGGACGATCCACAAGGCGCTGGGCAAGCGGCCCGACGCGATCTTCTGCCACTACGCCGGTACGCAGGCGGTGCAGTTCATCAAGGAGCTCTACGTCGAGGACTACCAGGGCCCGATCTACGCCCCGGGCTTCCTCACCGAGGGCGCGGTGCTCAGCCAGCTGGACGACGGGGAGAACGGCGAGCTGCGGGCGCGGATTCTGAGGAACAGGGGCGGCATCGAGACCGCGCTGAACTACTCGGCCGACCTCAACAACACCGCCAACCGGGTGTTCGCCTCGGCGTACCGGAAGACGCACAACAGCTCGCCGACCACCTACGCGATGGCCTCGTACGATGCCGCGCAGGTGCTGGACAAGGCGGTCCGGCTGGTCGGTGGTGACCCGACCCCGCAGCAGGTCAACCTGGCGCTCGGCAAGATCGGCCAGATCGACAGCCCGCGCGGGTCCTGGCAGTTCAACCAGTCGCGTACCCCCCAGCAGAAGTGGTACCTGCGCAAGGTCCAGCTCGACGGCCGGCTCCTGTCGAACATGGTGATCAACGAGCTGGCGACCCTCGGCTGACCCGTACGCCGAACGGGCGGTCTCCCCGCGGGGAGGCCGCCCGTTCTCGTGCCCGGCGTCGGGCGCGCGTCAGTGGCGCAGCTCGGCGATGCAGCACTTCACGCTGCCGCCGCCCTTCTTCAGCTCGGCCAGCTCGACCGGGACCGGGTGGTAGCCGGCGGCCTTGAGCTTGCCGGCCAGCCGGGTCGCCTCGCTGTTCAGCACCACGTTCAGCCCGTCGCTGACCAGGTTCAGGCCGAAGGCCAGAGCGTCGGCGTCGTCGGCGAGCACCGCGTCCGGGAAGAGCTGGGCGAGCACCTGCTGGCTGGCCGCGGAGAAGGCGCCCGGGTAGTAGACGATGTTCTCGTCGTCGATCGACGCGAGCGCCACGTCGAGGTGGTAGAAGCGCGGGTCGATCAGGCGCAGCGAGACCACCGGCCGGCCGAGCGCCTCCTGCGCCTCGGCGTGCGCCGCCAGCTCGGTACGGAAGCCGTGGCCGGCGAGGATCAGCCCGCCGTGCGCGTCCGGCAGGTACGCGAAGTCCCCCTCACCCTCGTTGGTCTCGCTCGGCGCGATGAACCGCCAGCCGTTCGCCTCGTAGAACGCCCGGTGCGCGGCCGCCTCGGCGGTCCGCTGCTCGTGCTTGAACTGGGCGCCGTAGACCGTGCCGTCCACCACGAAGGCGCCGTTGGCCGCGAAGACCATGTCCGGCAGCCCACGCTCGGGGCTGAGCAGGTGCACCTCGTGGCCGAGGCCGACGAGCGTCTCCCGCAGGCGGTCCCACTGCTTGACCGCCAGCTCCGCGTCGACCGGCGCGGTCACATCCATCCACGGGTTGATCGCGTACTCGACCGCGAAGTGCTCGGGCGAGCACATGAGATATGTCCGCTTTCGCGGGACTCGCTGCTGGTTCACGGTCACCAAGAGTAGGTACGGTACAACTTTGGTAACAGCCACAACCATTGCTTCCCAGAGGCGGAACGTTGCAGATAGACGCGGTCGACCAGCGAATCATTGCGTTGCTCGTGGCAGATGCCCGCGCCTCGTACGCGGACATCGGTACCCGGGTGTCACTCTCCGCCCCTGCGGTCAAGCGTCGGGTCGACCGGCTCCGATCTGCGGGCGTCATCCGCGGCTTCACGGCCGTCGTCGACCCGGCCGCCGTCGGCTGGACCACCGAGGCGTTCGTGGAGCTCTTCTGCGCCGGGCGGACCACTCCGGCGCAGATCGGGGCCGCCGCACGCCGGCACCCCGAGGTGGTCGGCGCCTACACCGTCTCCGGGGAGGCGGACGCCCTGGTGCACCTGCGGGCCGCCGACATCGCCCACCTCGAGGAGGCGCTGGAGCGGCTGCGGGCCGAGTCCTTCGTGACCTCGTCCCGCAGCACCATCGTGCTCTCCCGGCTGGTCGAGTCGCCCGGCGTCGGCCCGTCCGCCGGCTGACGCCGGCCGGGAGCTCGTGCGGGTGCGGCCTCGTCCAAGCGGCGTACCCCTGGACCTTCTCCTCCCCCCTCCCCCCGGGTGGGTGGGATCCGGGCATCCGTCGGTCCGGACCCCACCCGCCGTTCTTGACCTCATCCCCGCTTGAGGTTGTCCACTGGACGCCGACGGGGCGCGGGTCCCCGACCGGAGGAGGCGGCGTGCGGGCGGTGTGGCTACGGAAGTTCGGCGGCCCGGAGGTGCTGGTGCCGGGGCCGGCACCGGACCCGACGCCCGGGCCGGACCAGGTGCTGATCGAGGTCGCGCACGCCAACATCACCTTCGTGGAGACCATGTTCCGGTCGACCGGGTTCGGGCCGTTCACCGGGTCGCCCCCGCTGATTCCGGGCAACGGGGTCGGCGGAGTGATCACCGAGGTGGGCCCCGGCGTGGACCCGGCGCTGGTGGGGCGGCGGGTGGTGAGCAGCACCGGCGGCTCCGGCGGGTACGCCGAGCGCGTGGTGGTCGACCGGGACACGCCGTTCGCGGTGCCGGACGGGCTGCCGCTGGACCAGGCGGTGGCCCTGCTCGCCGACGGTCGCACGGCCGCCATGCTGGTGCACGCGGCAGGGCTGCGCGACGGCGAGCGGGTGCTGGTCGAGGCGGCGGCGGGCGGCGTCGGCATCCTGCTGACCCAGCTCGCCACGGCCGCCGGGGCGCGGGTCGTCGCCGCCGCCGGGGGCGCCCGGAAGGTAGCCCTGCTCCGCGAACGCGGCCTCGACGCGGTGGTGGACTACCGCCAGCCGGACTGGACCGACCGGGTACGCACGGCCACCGGCGGGGTCGACGTGGTCTTCGACGGGGTGGGCGGCCAGCTCGCCCGGGAGGCGTTCGACCTGCTCGGCCCGGGCGGACGGATGCTCAGCTTCGGGCTGGCCAGCGGCGCCTGGGCGGACCTGCCGGCCGACCTCGCGGCCGCCCGCGGGGTGAGCCTGCTCCGGCCGTCCGCCGCGCTGGCCGAACTGCGCGCGTTCACCGAACAGGTGCTCGCCGAGGCGGCAGCCGGGCGGCTGCGCCCGCTGATCGGGCAGCGCTTCCCGCTGGAACAGGCCGCCGACGCACACGCCGCCATCGAAGCCCGCACCACCACCGGCAAGACCCTCCTCGACCTGTAACCCCCTCCCCGCGCGCCCGGCGCGGGGAGGGTCGCCGGAGCACGCCCCCCGCGCGGGGAGGGTCGCCGGGGCCCGCCCCAAGATCCGCCCAGATTCCCGGAAATGGTGGCCGTGTGGTGCGGAATGGCCACCATTTCTGGTAAAGCTGCGGCCCCACCCTGGCGGGAGGGCGGGGTGATCAGAGGTACATGCCGGTGCGGTGTTCGGGCTGGGCGCGGGAGGGCTTGTCGGCCTCGCCGAAGAAGCGCCGGCCGCCGAACTCGCCGTGCAGCCGGTCGTCCAGCTCATCGGCCAGGCCGGTCATCACCTGGACCGCGAGCATCAGGTGGGTGGGCTGGAAGTTGCGGCCGAAGACCGGGATCGAGGCCCACACCGTGTCGTCGGCACAGTAGAGGCGGCCGATCGGCATCCGGTTGGTCAGTTCGGAGAGCTTCACGTAGAGGCGCTCGGTCGGTTCGACCTCGGTGAGCACCGGGGAGAAGACGTCGACCAGGGGCGGGTTGTCGCGTACCCGGACGAAGACCATGGCCGAGCCGGCGCGGATGTTGATGTCGCCGTCCGAGTCGATCTGCAACTGGTCGGCCTGCGACTTGAGCATGGTGGAGACGACGGTGCGGACCCGCTCCTCCAGCGCGAGCACGTCGTTCCCGGCGGCCTGCGCGGTCGCCGCCGCGGCCAGCGCCTCGTCGAGGTCCGCCTCCACGTCCCGGGCCGGGCCGAACTCGCTGCGCGCGGTGCCCAGCGGCTCCGCCGGCAGCGGCTCCCCCTCGGCGTCGTGCACCAGATAGACCAGGAAGGCGGGGTGCGGCGCGCCGTAGACGTCGCGGAGGGTGCGGGAGAGCACGGCCGCCAGCCGGGCGGCCTCGTCGACGGCGCAGTCCAGGCCGAACTGCTCGCCGGAGCCCTCCACCACGCCGGGCGGGGACCAGCCGAGCGCGATCATGTCGGCCACGGCCGCGCGGTCCAGGCGGTAGCCCTGCGGCAGCATGGCGTTGCCCACCGCCCGCGCCGACAGCCGGCCCTCCTCGCCGACGTCCACGCTGATCGAGTAGACGGCGTCCCCCGTACCGGAGGCGGTGGGGTCGAGGGTCAGTTCCAGGTGCGTACCGGCGGGCAGGGCGCGCAGCCGGTCGGCCAGCGCGCGGGCGAACTCCCGCCAGGCCTCGGTCACCTTGGCCCGGAGGTCGGCCGTGGTCGGCTCGTCCAGCAGGATCGACTCGTACTGCTCCGGCGCACCGTCGATGGGCCGCTCCGGCGCACCGCCGGCGGGCTCACCGGTCGGCGCCGAGGGGTGGTCAGCCGTCATGATCGCCTCCGTCCGTCACGGCCACCCTACCCAGGGACAGTGGGGGTCGAATCACGGCGGACCGTGATCGGACAGGTGCCCCGGTCGCCCCCGCCGGTGCCTGGCTCCCAGGCCGGGCGCGGGCCGGCACGCCCCGAGGGCTAACCGGCCGGAGGGCTACTCGGCCGGAGTGGTGCCGTCCAGGTCGAGGGGCCAGGACCTGGCCAGCTCACTGAGCCGGCTGGCCATCGCGGCCAGGTCGCCGCCGCGCCCCACGGCCACCCCCAACAGGTACGCGCTGACCGGCGCACCCGGACGCAGCACCTGGTGGGCCACGTCCTTGGCCAGGTCCAGCACGACCGGCACCGACACCTCCCCCGGGTCGAGCCCCAGCTCGGCGCACGCCGCCGTGACCCAGTCGTCCATCACCGTCATGTCGCCCACTCCTCGGCCCGGCGTACGTCCTCGTCAGTGTCGCAGTCGAACCAGGGCGGCGGCCCGGAGCCGGACCAGGACACCTCCCGGACCACCATGCCGGCCAGCAGCCCGCGTACCGGGGCCCCGTCGACCATGCCACCCCGCTCGACGGCGAGGCGGCCGACCGCGGCCCGCAGCGCGTCCACCCGCCACACCCCGCAGAGCTGCTGCCGGCGGCCGTCACCGTCGACGTAGCAGGCCCCGTCGACGGTCGACCCATCGAGCGCGCGCCGCAGGTCCGCCACCGCCCGCGGGGTGAGCAGCGGAAGGTCCGCGGCGAGCAGGGCGACCATGGCCGTACCGGGGTCGAGCAGAGCCAACCCGGCAACGGTGGCGGCCACCGGGCCGCCGCCGGGCGGCTGCTCGCGGGTCACCCGTACGCCCTCGGGCAGCGGGCCGGCCGGGCCGACCACGATCCGTGGCGCAGCGTCGGCGACCGCGGCCAGCACCCGGTGCAGCATGGGCCGCCCCCCGACCGGGCGCGCCGGCTTGTCCACCCCGCCCATCCGGCGGGCCGCGCCGCCCGACAGCACCACCGCCGCGTACGCCGTCATCGGCCCACGGTAAACCGCGCGGAGCCGCTCCGCTCTCCCCTCGGCCGCAAGATCGACACCTCGCTGCGGTAACCGGCCATTCCCACCCTGCCGACAGACCAACTCACCGCAACCCGAGTCGATCTTCCTGCGGGCCGGCCGACGAGCCCGGGCGCCTCCACCAGCCTGCTGGTCGACGGGTCGGGCGGACAGGGGCGGCGTCGCCGTGCGGGTGGCGGACCCCGCGAGGCAGGATGGCGGGATGGGACGGGCGACTGACCGGCGCGGCGTGCTCCGGATCGATCTCGACGCGGCGGCCGACGGGCGCGCGCGGGTACGGCGACCGGACACCCTCGCGGTGGAGGAGCCCCTGGAGATCCGGGTCGGCCCGGCCGGCCCCGGCCGGCGGAAGCCGCTCGCCGTGACCATGCGCACTCCCGGCGACGACCTGGATCTGGCGATCGGCTTCCTGCTCACCGAGGGCCTGATCAGGTCCGCCGACGACGTGCACACCGCCCAGCTCTGTGCCGGGGCGGAGACGCCGAACACGTACAACGTCGTCGATGTGGTGCTGGCGCCCGGGGTGCCCGAGCCCGCCACCGACCCCGCCCGCAACTTCTACACGACCAGTTCCTGCGGGGTGTGCGGCAAGGCGAGTATCGACTCGGTCCGCACCCGGTCGCGCTTCGCGGTGCGGGACGATCCGCTCCGCGTGCCCGCCGAGGCGCTGATCGCCCTGCCGGACCGGCTGCGCGCGGCGCAGCGCGCCTTCGACCGGACCGGCGGGCTGCACGCGGCCGGCCTTTTCACCGCCGCCGGCGACCTGGTGGTGCTGCGCGAGGACGTCGGCCGGCACAACGCGGTGGACAAGGTGGTCGGCTGGGCGGTCCGGGAACGCCGACTGCCGCTGGCCGGGCACGTGCTGCTGGTCTCCGGCCGGGCCAGCTTCGAGCTGACCCAGAAGGCATGGATGGCCGGGGTGCCTCTGCTGGCGGCGGTCTCCGCGCCCAGCACCCTCGCCGTCGACTTGGCCGAGGAGGCCGGGATGACGTTGGTCGGCTTCCTCCGCGGCCGAACGATGAACGTCTACACCGGCGCCCACCGCCTCGCCGAGCCGGCCCGCTGATCCGGCCGGCCCGCCACGCCAAGGCCGGCCGGCGCGTCAGATCCGCCGGCGGGAGACGCGGCGGCGGGCCCGGCGGCGTAGCACACCGGGGAAGCCGACCGCCGGCCAGCCGTCCAGCTCGGACGGAGGCAGCCCGCGGCGGAGCATGTCGTCCAGGAGGAGGGCGAGCGAGTAGTCGGGGCGGTCGGCGAGCACCCGCTCCAGCGCCACCGCCGCCAGGGCACCGTGCCCCGCCCGCCAGGCCGCGAAGGCGAGCAGGCTACCGGGGGCGGCGATCAGCTCCGGCTCCGCCCGGCGCAGCATGTCCGTCCAGAGGCTGATGTCGGCGTCGCGGCCGTCGGTCCGTTCCCAAGCGTGGTCGCGTACCGGGAGCTGGGTGAGGAGCACGGTCAGCCAGGCCACCTGGTCGTCGCCCAACCGCTCGCCGCGCCGCTGCCGGCGGAACGCGTCGCGCACCGCCGCCACGCCCGCCGAACGTACGGAGCGGCCGCCGACCAGCCCGGTCTCGGCCGCCTCCTCGGTCAGCTCACCCAGCCGTCGACGCGCCCGGGCGGTGGCCCGGCGCATGGCCACCCGGACCGGCCCGTCGAGCGCGGACACCTGTGCGGTCAGTGCGGCCCGGTCGGGCAGGGCGACCTGACCGGCGAAGACGGCGGCCGCGCTGACCTCGCTGGCCGCTGGGTCGTACGGGGTGCCGTCGGGCGGGCAGCACTCCGGCTCGGTGCACAGGTAGGACCACCAGCGGCCGTCGGTCACCCGCAGCGCGTCGAGGACGACGAGCCCGGCGTCGTCCAGCGCCTCGCCCACCGCGTCCACCGCCCCGGTCACCTGGCTGGCCGGACCGTAACCGATCACCGTGGCGGCCTCTGCGCCCTGCCGGGCGATGACCTCTGCGAGATGTCGGCGGCCGGACGCGGGTCGGAACCCGGCTCGGGCAGGGTCGCCTCGGGCGGCGAAGATCACCTGCCGGCCCCGTAGGGCCACCACCACGGT
>NZ_VSFA01000210.1 GCF_008119785.1 Micromonospora sp. MP36
ATCTCCGTCGACGGCGTCGTTCAGGCACCCAGCGGCAGTGAGCAGTTCGCACGCACGGGCTGGACCGATCACTTCTCCCGCGGCCAAGAGGGCGAACAGTTCAAGGTGGACGAGACAATGGCCGCAGACGCCCAACTGCTCGGACGCGTCACATACGAGCTGTTCGCGGCATCCTGGCCGCAATACGAGGGCGAGTTCGCCGACAGATTCAACGGGATGCCGAAGTTCGTCGTCTCCTCCACGCTGAATGACCCGAAGTGGGAGAACACGACAGTTCTCAAGGGCGAGCTGGTCGAAGAGGTCACCCGGCTCAAGGGACAGTATGACGGGGACATCCTCGTGCACGGCAGCCCGCAGCTCGCTCAAACGCTCATCGAGCACGACTTGGTCGATGCCCTGCACCTTCTCGTGTATCCGATCATCGTCGGCGCGGGCAAGCGTCTGTTCGACGGTACCAGCGAGACGAAGCGCCTGCGGCTCGCCTCGGAACGAACCTTCGGCGACGGAGTTCACCTTCTCGTCTACGAACGCGTCGGCTGAGGGTCGACCCGTAGGGAGCGTGCCTAGATGCAAATCGCGATCCTGCTGTACCCCGGCACCACCGCACTCGACGCGGTCGGTCCGTACGAGGTGCTCAGCCGCATGCCGGACGCCGATGTTCGCTTCGTGGGCACGGAAACCGGCCCGCTGCTCACCGACGGAGGTGCCCTGCTACTCGGCGTAACACACACCCTCGCCGAGACGCCCGCACCGGATCTCGTGCTGGTGCCGGGCGGAACGACGACGCCAACCACAATGGTGGACAAGGAGGTCCTCGCCTGGCTGCGGTCCGTGCACGAGACCACGACGTGGACAGCCTCCGTGTGCAGCGGCGCGGTGATCCTGGCGGCCGCGGGAATCCTCAAGGGTCAGCCCGCGACCACGCACTGGGCCGCGATGGGACCCCTGCGGTTGATGGGCGCGACGCCCCGGCCGGACGAGCGGATCGTGCAAACCAGCAAAATCGTCACGGCGGCGGGGGTGTCCGCCGGCATTGACCTGGGGCTCTGGCTCGTCGGCGAAATCGCCGGACGAGAGCTGGCCGAGGCGATCCAACTGACGATCGAATACGACCCGCAGCCGCCGTTCGACGCCGGCCACACGAGCAAGGCGTCCGAACCGGTCCGCAAGCGTGCCAAGCAACTGCTCGACGAGCGGACGGCCTTCAAACAGACGCTGGTCAAGCCGAGGATCGCCTGGAACCGACTGATCGACTTCGTGCGCACCGGCAAGTAATCCGTGCATGAGAGCGGAAGGAGATGTCATGACCGATTCGATCACCACCGAGATCCTCGAGCTCGGGCGGCGCTGGGCCGAAGCAGAGCAGCGCGCCGACGTCGAGACGCTCGACGCGCTCGCCGTCGCCGACTTCGCGCTGGTCGGGCCACTGGGCTTCGTCCTGGACAAGCAGCAGTGGCTGGACCGGTACCGCACCGGCGACCTGATCACCGCGTCGCTGACCTGGGACGAGGTCGCGGTGCGCTCGTACGGCGACGCGGCCGTCGCCATCGGACGTCACACTCAGCAGGCCAGCTACCGTGGGCAGCCGTCCGACGGGCAGTTCCGTGCCACGCACATCGCCGTCCGCGCGGGCAATCGGTGGCAGCTCGCCGGCGTTCAGCTCAGCCCGATCGGTGCTTTCCGACCCCCGGTAGGAACCTGACGCTATGGCCGTGCAGCTCAACCACACCATCGTGCATGCGCACGACGCCGCCGCGTCGGCGACGTTTCTGGCCGAGATCCTGGGCCGGCCAGAGCCGACCCCGTTCAGCCACTTCATGGTCGTCCAGCTCGACAACGACGTCTCGCTGGACTTCCTGGCCGTCCCCGACGTGCGACCGCAGCACTACGCGTTCCTCGTCGGCGAGTCCGACTTCGACGCGATCCTCGGCCGTATCCGCGAGCGCGGCTTGCCGTACTGGGCTGATCCTTTCCACCGGCAGGCCGGCCAGATCAACACCAACGACGGCGGTCGCGGCGTGTACTGGGAAGATCCGAACGGCCACAACCTGGAAATCATCACCCGTCCCTACGGCGACGAAGGCTGACGTTTCCCTCCCCGAGCCCAGGCGCCACCGCGAACACCGGCGGCCCGGCGCGACCGTCATGCAGCAGACGCTACCGCTCGGACTGGTCGATAGAGCCGCGTGCACGTGGGGCCCGGTCCTGCTGGGTGGCGACACTCCCCTGTCTGCCGGGCTGGACTCCGCGATCACCCTCGAACACACCCGAGTGCTAGTCACCTCTGCCGCGACGCACCTCGGATTTCGGGTGGTGCGGTAACGCAAGAGATCCCACCAGGCAGCGTATCCGTCGAGGAGAGCGCAATGAGCAAAGTGATCTGCGACCTGTCGATCTCGGCCGATGGTTACTCGGCCGGGCACAACCAGACCGAGGAGCGCCCGTTCGGTGACGACGGCGGAGATGGCTGGGGCAACAAGCTGCACGCCTGGATCTTCGAAACCCCCGAGGAGAACCGGGCCGAGGTCGACCAGATGACGGCGTCCAGCGCATTCGTCATGGGGCGCAACATGTTTGGCCCCGTGCGTGGCGAGTGGGATCGGGAGTGGAAGGGCTGGTGGGGCGACAACCCGCCGTTCCACGCTCCGGTCTTCGTGCTCACCCACTACCCGCGCGACCCGCAGCCCATGGACGGCGGCACCACGTTCCACTTCGTCACCGACGGAATCGAATCCGCGTTGAGCCAGGCCCGCGAGGCGGCCGGGGACGGCGACGTGTCGATCCTGGGCGGCGCGACCACGATCAACCAGTACCTCGCCGCCGGCCTGATCGACGAGCTGCGGTTGCACATTGTGCCGTTGACGCTCGGCGGCGGCACGCGGCTCTTCGATGGCGTTCCGCCGCTGAATCTTGAGCAGGTGGAGTCGCGGGCAGCCAGCGCGGTCACGCACGTGACCTATCGCTTGCCATCTCACGGTGCTTGACGTTCGTGCCGGATCTCGGACCGGGCGTGGGCCGGCGCATCAACCGGCGGCCGGCCAGGCCACGGCAGCGCCCTCACAATCAACGGTTTGGAGACCACGATGCAATCCGTCTTCCGGTTCTGCGTCCATCTCCTCGAGATGGTCGTGGCCATGCTGGTCGGCATGTTCGCGCTGGGACCACTGTGGGCGCTGGCGCTGCCGACCGGGGTCGAGCAAACGGACGTGCACACGCTCACGATGGCCACCGACATGGCCATCGGCATGGCAGTGTGGATGCGCGTACGCGGCCACGGTTGGGCCGGCATCGGCGAGATGACCACCGCGATGTACGCGCCGTTCATCGTGCTGCTCGTGCCGTACTGGTTCGGCGCCGTCTCCGCCAGTGTCGTCATGACCGGCGGCCACGTGCTGATGGGGATCGCGATGGTCGCGGTCATGCTGCGGCGGCGGTCGGAGTACACGCACCGCGGGCACCGCCTGCCGCGCGTCGTGGTACGGATCGCCGCGGTGGTGCTGGCGCTGGCGGTACTCCCGGTGTCGGTCGGCGCGGCGGTCGCCACGGTGAACACACGAAGCGTGTACGCGCCGGCGCCCTCCCCGGGCGCTCCGGCGCCGGCATCACGTCCCTTCGACCCGACGCTGCCGACCGCGGTCGTGGTGCTCGGCGCCGAGGGGGCGAACGTCGCGGACGCGCTCGGACCGTTCGAGGTGCTGGCCGCGACGGGGCGCTTCAACGTTCTCACCGCCGCCCCGACCCCGGCACCGGTCACCCTGACCGGCGGCCTGGACCTGGTGCCCGATGTCACGTTCGAGTCCCTGGCGACCCGGCTCGGCGGCCGTGCCGCGGACGTGATCGTGGTGCCTGCCATGCCGCGCACCGACGAGCCGGCGGTGCTCGACTTCCTCCGGCGGCAGGCCGACGGCGGCGCGCTGATGCTCAGCGTGTGCTGGGGCGGCGGCGTCGCCGCGGCGGCCGGGGTACTCGACGGGCACACCGCGACGTCGCACTGGTACTACCTGGACGGCCTCGAAAAGGACTTCCCTGACGTGCGGTGGCAGCGCGGCGTCCGCTACGTCGACGACGGTCAGGTGATCAGCACGGCTGGCGTGCTCTCCGGCATCGACGGCACGCTGCGGGTGATCGAGCGCCTGGCCGGCACGCCGGTGGCCTCCGCCGCGGCAGAGGCCGTGGGCTGGCGCCACTACTCCCCCGGGACGCCGCTGCCGATTCCCGTGCAGCGCTTCAGTGCCGGCGACACGATCGCCGCGCTGAACCTGTCGTACCGCTGGGACGCGCCGACGGCCGGAGTCCTGCTGATAGAGGGCGTCGGTGAGCTCGAGCTCGCCTCGGTGTTCGTCACCTACACCGAGGCCGTCTACGCCGCCCGGACGCTCGCGGTGTCGCCGGGGACCCCGACCGTCCACTCCCGGCACGGGCTGACGTTCGTGCCCCGCGCGACGCTTGCGGGCGCACCACAGCTGGACCGGCTGCTGGTGCCCGGCGCGGCGGCCGCCGCCCGGCATGACGCGCCCACGACGCACGACCTCCGGCCGACGTATCTGCATGCGACGCCCGGTTTCGCCTTCGACGGGCCGCTGCGCGACATCGCAGTCAACGTCGATGTCGCCTCGGCGGCGGGCGGGCCAAACTGCTGGAGTACCGTTACCTGTCAGTGCGCTCTTGCGACTGATCGGTATGTCCCGCCTTGCGGTGGGACGGTCCCGGTCTTATCCGCTTGAGCGGGGCCGGGTTGACGCTTCAT
>NZ_VSFA01000211.1 GCF_008119785.1 Micromonospora sp. MP36
CTCTCATCCAGCGCCCTCCGAACCGTGTCGCCCTGGACCGGGAGATGCCACTTTGTGGCGGTCCTACCGGGCTCCACGAAGGGACTCGCGGAACGACGCACGCATCTGCCGCAGACCGCCCGTCGAGCGCAGCCGGCTGACGGGTGGCGACGCGCGGACGTGCCGATGAGCGTGCCCCGGTCGCGCCCCCGTTGGACCCTTGCATAGGCTGCATCGCCATGGACGAGTCGCGCGGGTCAGGAGTCCTCCGTCATCAGTCGCTGCACGACGGGTTCGTACCGGCGCAAGGGCCGCAGCAGGCCTTCGCCGACGCTATCGACCGACACATCGAGGAACACTTCGGGCCCGTCGAGTTCGTCTACCACGAGATCGCCTCGCACCTGGTCGGTGTGCATGTCTATGTCGTGGCCCCGACCGAGGAACGCCCGTACCGGACGCTGATCACTTCTGGGATGAGTGAGCTGCCGATGACGGTCCCGGAGGGCCACGACATCAGCCCGTACGCCGAACTGATGCTCGGCCTGCCGGCAGATTGGCCGCTGACCGAGGTAGCCGGGCTCGGCGACGAAACCGGATGGCCGCTGCGGATCCTCAAGCAGGTAGCTCGGCTGCCGCACGGGTACGGAACCTGGATCGGCGAATGGCATTCCGTGCCGAACGGCGATCCCGCGCAGCCGTACGCTACGGACACCCCGTTCGCCGGAGTCGTCGTCACGCCGATGCTGCGGGTGCCGCCAGAGGCCCGGACGATCAACGTCGGCGGCGGCATCCGAATCGTGTTGCTCGCGCTGATCCCTCTGCACCCAGAGGAGATAGCGGTCAAGGTCGAACGCGGTACCGACGCACTCATCGAAGTCCTCGACCGTGGCCGCGTCACCGAGTTGCTGGGCCCGCGCCGGCCCTCGTACGCCTGACAGCTCGATCGGACGCGCAGACCAAGGTCACGTGCGCGCTTCTGCCGCCGTTCGCGTGCTGACGGGGAGGCGCGTGGTCAGGGCGAGGTGCCCGGCCACGTACGCGAAGACGGTCGCCGCGATGAAGACGACGCCGCCCATCGTGGGCGTGCCCTTCTTGCCCTGGTTGCTGGCGAGCCCGATGGATCGGATCGGCTGGCCGGCCTTGAGCGCGGTGAAGACGCGAATCGCCACCGGCGTGCCGAACAGGGAGATAATGAACGCGACCGCGGCCGCGACAATGACCGCCCTCACGGGCGAACCTCACGAGATCCGGACTTCTCACGGCGTCCCCACCGTGCCATGCGTGTCGGATAGGTCGGCATGATGCGAGCCGCCGGCCGCTTCCTGCGCAGCCCGCTCGATCTTCGCCCAGTACGCCTCCCGGGCCGCCGTGTCGATCTGCTCCTCGTACTCAGCCATCACCCCGGTCCGGCCATCGAGCTGCTCACGCAGGATGTCGGCGTGTCCGGCATGCCGGGCGGTCTCCTGAAGGACGTGGACCATGATGTTGAACAGCTTGACGTCCGGCCGCGACCACCACGGCACGTGGCCAGGCGCGTCGATGGGAAGCTCTCCGATCGTCGCGTCCGCATGCCCCCAGGCACGCTGATAGAAGTCGATGATCTGCTCGCGGGTCTCATCCGGGGTCACCCACAGGTCGCTGCCGTCCGCGTCCTGCCATCGCCCCAGCGGCTCCGGGTACGGGCGGCCGAAGACCTCACCGAAATACCAGGCCTCCAGGGTCGCCAAGTGCTTCACCAGGCCAAGGAGGTTGGTCCCCGTCGCTGTCAAGGGACGCCGGACGTCGTACTCGGACAGGCCCTCGAGCTTCCAGACCAGCGCCTGACGTGTCCGCCTGAGCTGGCCGTGCAGATGGCCCTTAGCGAAATCCTCGATCATGGGACACGAGCTTGCCATCCGACGGCAAGCGGAGCAGCCCTGGACCTCACAGCGCCGTGGTTCGTAACTCGCCGACACGAATCCGACGACGATCTTGCTGCGACTGACCGCGCAGGCCCTGCGGCTGGCCTTCCCCACGCTGGTACAGCACTGTCCCGCCTCGTCGCCCGCGCCGACGGCTGAACATCGACAGATAGCAGGCGGGGACGCAGACGCTCACCGGCGGCCCTGGCGGCCGTAGCGTCGACCGCGCCCTTCGGCGAGTGGGAGCATCAGGCGCACCGCACCATGCCGGCCCGCAGAAGGCCGCCGACCAGCGCGACCGCCTCCCGCTGCGGCAGCTGGATACGGCAAGGCCCGCGCCGACCAGGGCTGGTCGGCTCCGTGGGCCGGCCGGGCGGCGATCCACTCCCCGGGCGACGGATCCAGCGCCAGGGCGATGTCGGCCAGGTGCAGCCGGATCCGCCCGTCGGGCAGCCGGTCCAGGCCGCAGACCGCCTGCGGCTCGGCCGAGTTCATGGCAGAGCCGCAGGCACCCGTTTCGTGACCTTGCGGTGAAGTGCGGTGCGGCGGCTCCACCAGGGCGGCGGCCCGGTCCAGCAGTACGCTCAGCCGCCGCGAACCCGTGCGTCGTATCGCTCAGCATCTGATCTGCGGCGCCGATGCGTCCGCCGGCGGTCCCGGCTGACGTGGCTTGACCCCGGCGACGGATTGAGCGTCGATCAGGTCCGCCGGTGGCTGATCCGTCGGCGACAGCACGCAACATCACCCAACCGCCCGACACGGCCTGCTGACGAAGAGGCGCAAGGACGTTCGCCTACGAATCGCACCCCGCCGGACCGGAAGCGCCGGCGGTTTCAACCCAGAGATCGGCCCGGGGCGCCACGACAGGCGCCGCGGACCCTGACGGACGGAGATCTGCAAGCCATGAGTCGAGCCGTCAAGGCTGCCTTGCTCACCACGAAAGATCTTGGGAAGAACGAGCGAGCGGTGGCCATCGCCATCGCCGCCCACGCCAACCATGAGGGCAACGCTTGGCCGTCCGTGGCCACCCTCGCCGAGTACGTCGGCTGCTCCGAGCGCACAGTGCAACGATGCCTGGCCAAGCTCGTGCAACTGGGTCGTCTCGTCGTGTCGAAGGTCGCCGGCATCGCCACCCGCGTCTATCGATTGGTGCACCCGGATCGACGGGCCACCGCCGCAGCGGGGGTGACAGAACAGCCGGCGGGGGTGCCAAATTCGCCTGCCGGGGGTGACAGCCAGAGTGTCACCCGAAGTACTGAAGACCAATTGAAGGGTGACGCGCCCGTGGGCGCTGCGGGGTGGCGGCGGCTTCTGCCGACGAGTCGGCGGGCTCCGGTGCCAGCCGGGACCGACTGGCGGCGCGCGGCCACGCCAAACGCCGGCGGCCGGTGCCAGCGTCCTGGGCATATTGGTCAGCCCGCTGGCCGCTGCGTCCCCTGCCGTTCCGAGGCGATCGAGCGCAGGTGAACGGTTCGACGCCAGCGCGGCGTGGACCGCGGCATCGGAGCCCATGCCGCTGCCACGGCGACCTCACTGTCACGAGCCAAGGACATCGCCGAGCGGGTGACCATCCACCACATGCTCTCCGGCTTCTCCGGGATGAGCACCCCCGAAGAGGACATCCAACGTATCTTCCAGAGTCGGGACGAGGTCCACGAGTACTGGGAGCGGTGGGCCCGGCAGTCGAAAGCTGGTGGGCATCCCCGGCCTTCCCAACGCATTTCACGCCGGCGCCGAAACCGTCATCCCCGCCCTGATCGTGGAGGCCGTGACCGGCAAGACGTACTGGGACTACGTCGAGGAGAACATCTTCTGGCGCTGCGGCATGACCGGCTCGGCGTTTTACACCAGACCCCAGTGGCTTACCGACAAGCACATCGCGCACCCCTACATGACAATGGTCGACGGAAGCCAGGTCGACGCCGTCCGCAACCTGGACAAGGGCAGCCCATACCCGTACATCTTGGGTAGGAACCCGGGTCGCGCCTTCATCGACGAACCCGGAGACGGCGGCTTCGCCACCGCACCGGACCTGATCCGGTTCGCCCGCGCGCTGGGCGACGGCACGCTGCTGGACCGGCCCTGGTCCGACGTACTCACCGCAGCCAAGATCCCCCTGGGCCCGGCCTCGTTCGGCACGTACGGGCCTTCGGCCGAGATCGTCGGCGGCCAGTGGGCGATCCAGCGCGCCGGTGGCAACCCCGGTATCGGCGCCAACTGGAGCATCTACCCGGACACCGGCTGGGTCGGCGTCATCCTCAGCAACCGCGACGGCGTGCCGCTGGTGGAGATGATCGGGCGGGAGATGCAGGCCATCACCGGAGCCACGCCCGGCGACGGGGGTGGTGGCTGAAACGGTCCGGCGGCAGACACGACGAGAAAGAAGGCCGGCACCAAGCCGAGCAAGCGCTGGCCGCCCGGATCGTGGACCGGTAGCCCGTCGACGTCGACCGCCGGCTGCGGGCCTTGGTCGGGGCCGAGGTGCCGGTCGACGACGCCGGGCACTGCGTGTATCGCGGACGTATGGAAAAGGGCATACGCCGCCGCAACTCCCCTCCGGCTTTGATGGGGGCATGAAGCACAGTGCGTCCCTGTCAGCACCGCCCCGCCGCACGCGCAGGATCGTGCTCGTCAGCCTGGCGATCGTCGGTCTGGCGAGCGCGGCGTTCGTCGTGCGGCGGCCGCTGATGATGTCCGCTCCGAGGTGCCTTGCCGGGCGGTGGCACGGCTGCTTCGATACGTTCAACGGGGTGCTGCTCATGATGCTGGTCGCCCTGCCGTTGGCCGCTCTGCTGGTGTGGGCT
>NZ_VSFA01000212.1 GCF_008119785.1 Micromonospora sp. MP36
CGCAAAACCGGACCGCGCCAAGCCATGATCCGGGAGACACGGCCTAGATGCAGACGTAGGCCCATGTGCGGGACGGGAATCGCGTCGACGCGTCGGGCGGGCCCGGCCAGTCGCCACCCGCCGTCAGGTTGCGGATCAGGTAGAAGAGGCGGTCAAAAGACCCACGAGCCGCGCGTCGCCTCCACCGTGTCCTTGCCGGCGTAGAACACCTCGGTGCTGTCCACCAGAAAACGCATCCCCCGGCTGTCCCACTCCACGGCGCACACGTGTAAGTCAGTCGTCCGCGGCGTCCAGCTTGAGCTGCCCGAAACCGGCGTCCGCACCGACAACGCAGCCGACTCCACCGGCACCGTCAGCTGCTGCGGCCCGACACCGATCCTGTTGCCGGTCGGCAGCCCCGGCAAGGACCAGGAGTGGCGGTGTCATCGAGGCCCTCGAAGGGCGACCGACCTAAGCCATCTCCCGGCCCTCGCCGAGTTCCAACAGAAACCCTCTTAGAGGGCCCTGCCGGAAGGATGGTGCCCTAGTGACCAACCGTGAGCGCCTCGCCCTGGCCCGGCTGAACCCCGGATCGATGACAACCCACGGGGGCAGGTCGGACTCCTACATCGCTTGGGCGCCAATCGTGGCGAGCAGCGCGAGCGCACCGGCGTCCGATGAACCTGACTCGGCCGTATAGACGACCAGCCGCAGGTCCGTCCCGCGACGGTGAGGAGGTCGCAATCCAGCGTCAGCCGGCCCACCTCTGGGTGCGCGATGGTTTTGCGGGAGGTGACGCGCTCGCTGACATCCGCCCGCTTCCACAGCTCTCGAATCGCTCACTGGTACGCCTCAGGTCGCGCAGCAAGGCACGCAGGTCGCGATCGTGCGGGTAGCGGCCGAACGCGAACGCCACGCGTAGGTCTGCCACCGCCTCCACCTCCAGCGCCCCGCCGTTCCTCGGCCGTCATCACGAAGCGGTCCGGTAGTCCGGTGAAGTGACGCCAGATCATGTTGCGTTCACGCACTGGCGCGGCCGACAGGTCGCCAAGCAGCGCAGCGCCTAACCGGTTGACGACCACGAGATGCCATGACGCGCTGAGCACCATCACCGGTACATCGGTGAAGCGGTCGAGGAGACGTTGCACGCCCGGCGCCACGTGTGTGTCCATGCGGGCTGTCCGGGAACTGGCCTGCCCGGCGACCCGGAACAGGTGGTCGTGCTCCGCCGCGCCGAACCGCGTCCGAAGATCGTTGCCACTGCTGACGGCTGGGCCTTGTCGGGCATGCCGGGGCTCGGCTGCTGACCGGAGTCTCGCCGATGCTGCGCACCAGGCGGCCTGCTCACGCCCAGGCAGACCAGGTCGGCGGTCATCTAGACGGCCATGAGGTTCTGGGATACCTTGGGCCGGCCCGGCGCCGGAAAGCGCTTACCATGGAGGTAGGACGCGATGAAGCACGTCAGGAAAGTTCTCACCTACTTGGCCGCCGCGGGCTTGCTGTCCCTGGCTGTTCCGGCCGCCGCTCAAGCCGAGTCGGTCGCCGAAACGGGCACATTGACGCTGAGCGTCTCGGACGCTGGCGGAGGGCTGCAGGCCGCGATCGACGCGGCTGGCGTCGCCTACGCTGATGTTCATGGCCTGGTAATCAACGGTGGCACGCTGAACAGCACCGACAGCCGATTCATCAACCAAAGTCTCACGGGGCTCACCGATCTCACGGTCGGCGGGACGGCGGACTTCGTTGGCTCCCAAGTGCCGACGAGCGCGTTCAGCGGCAACACCTCGCTCAGGCATGTGAGGCTGGACAACACCACCGTGATCGGATCGAGGGCGTTCTACGACGTTGCCACGCTCGTCACCGTCGAGATGCCGAGTGTGACAATACTGAACGGACTCGCGTTCAACAACGATGCGGCGCTAAAGAGCGCGTACCTGCCACAGTTGAGGTCGATCGACAACCGGGCCTTCTACAACGCTGTGACGATGTCGTCGCTGACACTTGGCGAGGAACCGCCCGTACTTTTAGGTCAGGGGAACTGGTTTCTTTATGTGACGGGCTTGACGATCTACGTCCCGGTGGAATCGGCGCTCGAGGTCTATCGGAACCACATCTTCTTCCAGCAGTTCAGGATCAGGGTGATCGGTGATGACGGCACCGGCAATCCTGACGATCCCGCTCCGCCCAACACTCCCGAACTCTGCGCCCAGTATTGCGGTCGGATTGGCGGATCCGATAGCGTCAGGTACCGCGATCGTGAATACTTCAGAGGCGACTACAAGGTCAGCCTCAACCTCTACAGCTTCAATGTCAACATCAACGCGTGGTTGAACAACCGACAAGACACACCGCAGCTCGACACGCTGGCGGCGATTCGATGGGCGGCCGAGGCAGGATTCGATGCGGTCGACGTCACGGCCTACTACATTCCTGGGTATAGCAACACTACGATGCCAACGTTGCCGGACGGTGAGATCAAGGCATTCGCCCGACAGATCCGGGACCTGACCAAGGAGTTGGGCATCGAGATCAGCGGCACTGGTTACCAGAACGACTTCGCCAACCCAAGCGCCGACAGGCGCGCGATCGATGTCGAGCGGGGCAAGTACTGGATCGACGTCGCGGCCGAGATGGGCGCTCCGGTCATCCGCGTTTTCTCTGGACCGGTGCCGACAGACATCAACCGGCTCGGGTGGGAGACCGTCACCCGAGAGCGCGTCGTCCCAGCACTGCGACAGTTGGCGGAGTACGGCGCCGCTAAGGGGGTCCAGATCGGTCTCCAGAACCATGGGGATATGACCGCGACGGCAGGCCAGACCATTCAACTCCTGAAGTGGGTCAACCACGACAATATCGGCATTGTGAATGACACCGGATATTTCCGGCCGTTCCGCTACACAACCGGCCTAAATTACGACTGGTACGCCGACATTGCCGAGGTCCTTCCGTACTCAAACAACTTCCAGGTGAAGAAGCGGCCGGGGGGAGCTGAGACGGATACCACAATGGATCTGAACAAGCTGTTCACGGACGTCCGATACAGCGACTACCGCGGCTACATTCCCCTGGAGTTGCTGTGGGCCCGGGATGAGCCGGGATACCCGCGTGATCTTCCGGAACCCCCTTACGAGCAGATCAGCGGGTTCCTCGACGCCGTGAAATCCTCGTTGGAGTACACGAAGGATCGGAGCGAGATTTCGGGATTCACTGACCTGACGTACGTCGACGGCAGGTTGTCAGGAACGGCATTTACGGATGTAGCCGACCCGGACGCCAAGATCCGCCTGTACGCCCCTGACGGTGAGGTCATTAGATCCCTTAGCGCCACCCTCGTCGGAGATAAGTCGCCGGAGGGAAGGTACCAGTACAAGTTCGATGGGATCATCGGGGACCGTGGACAAATCAGGGTGCTGGGGCCGGTGGGGCCGTCCATCATGGAGTCCGTTTATCGTTCGATCGAGATTACTCGAACTGACGGTGGCAACGGCACCGCCGCCATCCACCAGATGCTGGACTTCTACGTATCAGCGGGGGAGGTCCGTGGCCCGCTGGTGCCCCAACTGTCAAACACCCTGAACGGTGCGAGTCATCATCTGGCCAAGGGCTCGAAAGACCAAGCGGCTAAGCAACTGCGGAACTTCCTGCAACATCTCGAGAATCCCGACATGGACAGCCACGTCACGGAGACGGCTAGGCATGACCTGAAGGGTGCCGCTCAAGCACGTATCGAGGCGTGGACGAAATAGCCGTAGACGCGGTCCTTCCCCATCTCGCTCGGTCCGTGGCACGGGAAGGACTGCGACCCGGCCTTGTGTGCGCCGCGCCACCTGACAACAGGCCGAAGATGTCGCGGGGCATCCGTGGCAGATCAGGGGTAGCAGCCAGGCGCACGGGGGCATTCCCTATTAGATGGTGCCCGCTTCGCCGACGCGCATGTGCGTGAGCCGGAGCGGGCACCGTGGCGGCCGCCTTCGCGGCCACGGTCCGTGCGGCGCGGGAGATCGTCCTCGCGTCGCTGGCCCGCCACCCGGGTTAGGGTTCGTCGCGCTTCTTGATGCCCTGACCCGCAGTGGCGCATCTTCAGTGGTGCAAACCGGCGTTGCGCCAAGTTCGATGGCAAACGGTTCAGCTTCGGTGGCAACGGACAACCTCAGAGGAGCCGCACCCAGTTCCGAGCACAACGGTCGACCAACGCCATCCGGCGGAGGATGCGAAGATCATGTTGGTGAGGCGACACCACTGTCCAGGGGTGCGCGCCTTGCGGCGGTCATGTCAGTGGTTGCGACAGCATGGCGGTAAGCCGCCGGAGATTCTCATCGGGCAGCGCCGCCAGCGGTGATTCCTCGAGCACGGCGTCGACCACGCGTGAGCGAGCGTCGCGCCCGGCGTCGGTCAGGACGAGGACTCGCTGCCGTTTGTCGTTCGCGGCGTTCTGGCGCTCGGCGAGCCCGGCCCGTACGAGCTGGTCGCAGATGTAGGTGAGGTTGGATGCGTTGCAGTGCGTGCGTTCGGCGAGCGTACGCCTCGTGGGCGACATCACGGCAGACCCACGTGAATGACCGCCTCAAGGGCCCTTGCGAACATGGTGCGACCGACCGGAGCCGGGGTGGCAGGGCCTCAGCCGTCCACGATCACGACCTGTAGCCGGCGGGGGCGTGCACCCCTTCCACCCGGTCGAGTTCGATGT
>NZ_VSFA01000213.1 GCF_008119785.1 Micromonospora sp. MP36
CAGGGCGGGTTTTGGCTGGTGGCGGGTGCGGGAAGTGAAGGTCGGCAGCCCGGGAAACGGACGCTGGCCGCTCAATCGGTGACAGCGCCGAGACCGAGCTGGGTGAGCAGGTCGTCGGTGGCGGTCCTGGTGGCGGCGTTGATGGCCTCGACGGCGGTGCCGAGGACGAACCGGTCGACGCTAATGCGATCGGGTCGGGTGCCCGACGCGGACTCGACCAGCGAGGCGATGGCGTCGGCGACCTCGCGCGGGTCCGGTGGCTGCGGCGAGGCGAACGCCGCGCCGACGTTCTGCATGAAGGTCTGGGTCAGCTGCATGACCTCGGCGTAGTCGGCGAGCCGGCTGTCGTCGGCACCCAGCCGCTGCGCAGCCGCGAGGTTGGTCGGATAGGCGCCCGGCTGCACGATCGTCACGTCGATGCCCAGGGAACGCAGCTCGTACCGGTAGGCCTGGGCCAGGGCCTCGACGCCGAACTTGGTCGCGGAGTAGACGCCCATGCCGGGAACGGTGAGCCGGCCGGAGCCGCTGGACACGAAGACGAGCAGACCGCGGCGGCGGGCGCGCAGGTGCGGCAGGACGGCGCGCGCGACGCGGTGCGAGCCGACGAGGTTGGCGTCGAGGACGTCGTGGAACTGCTGGCTGGTCACGGTTTCGCCGATGCCGGTGACGGCGTAGCCGGCGTTGTTGACCACGACGTCCAGGGCGCCGACCTGGCCGATGGCGAGCTGGACGCCGTGCTCGACCGAGGCGTCCGAGGTGACGTCCATCGGCACGACGTGGATGCTGCCGGGCAGGTCCGCAGCGGTTTTGACCAGGGATTCGGCGGCCGGGCGATCCTTGCCGTCGGGTTCGCGCATGGTGGCCACGACGGTGTGGCCCCGTGCGGCGAGGACCTCGGCGGTGCGCCGGCCCAGGCCGCTGCTGGTACCGGTGATCAAGATGGTGGATGACATGAGCGCTCCCCTTGAGGCGGACGTTCCCGGTGGTTGCGATGAACCGTGTATACAGGTGTTTACTTACCTCGGTCAGGTTTGTCAACAGGCGTATACTTGGGTCATGCGAATCACACAGCAGCACGAGGACACGTCAGCCGAACCGCCGCGTCGGAGCCGGGCCGGCCGAGAGGCCACCCGCGCGGCGATCCTCGCCGCCGCCCGGCAGGCCTGGACGGAACATGGTTTCGACGAGGTCGGCCTGCGTGAGATCGCCAGCCGCGCCGGCGTCACCGCCGCCCTGGTCAACCGCTACTTCGGCACCAAGGAAGCCCTCTTCCGTGAAGCGATCGGCACCGAGGACCCCAGCCCGGCGGGCCTGGCCGACATCGACCCCGGCCAGTTCGGCCGGGTATTGGCCGCAGTGACGCTGTCCGGCGAGCACCATGCCACCGTCCAGGCCAGGACCGAGCACGACGCCCATCTGATGCTGCTGCGCTCCGCCCCCAGCCCCGCCGCCCAGCCGGTGCTGCGCGACTACGTCGAGAACACCGTCATGCCCCCGCTCGCCCACTACTTCGGCGGCGATGACCAGGCCCGCAAACGGGCCGCAGCGGTCCTCGCGCTGTCCCTGGGTGCCTCCATCCTGGGCCACATCCTCAGGACCGAACCTCTCGCGCAGGCAGAATCAGAAGCGGCTGGGAGCGAAGCCGATCCCGATCTCGTCACCGTCTTCGCCGCGATGCTCCAGTCCGCAGCGGACACACCACTCGGCGAGAGCCGATAGCGGCCTACAGGTACATGGCAGGGGCCGCCTGGGCGCCCAGCCAACGACGCCCGCGGCATCGCGGAGGGCCGACTGTCGGCAGCCGGCTTGGCGAGTTCTGTGCGCGGCACACCCGCGAGGTGGCGTAGCGCGCTGTAGCCGGGGGCGCTCAAATGCCCGCCTCGCGGGTACGCCGAGCTTCGGCAAGGTGTCGAGGGACGGATTCATTGCTCAATGCCGGGCGCGTAGATCCCGTGCCGCAGCCCCGTACCTGACCCACTTCGAATGCCAATACCTACCGGAAGGTCGCTGAGATCATCTCACTGGGCGAAGACACCAATGTTTCCCTCAATCCAGATTGGTCGGGCTACCAGCCGGCTGATGCGCCATCGCCCACCAACGGTGCAGCTCAAACTCGTACGTGCCGCCGTTGTGCCACAGCCGTCCGCCCGGCACGTTGTCGCGTCGTAGCCAAGCCAGCACGTTCGCGGTTGCGGTTGCGGTATCGCCCCTGACATCGGCGATCACCCCGGTGACCACGTGCTGTGTGCTGTCCAACGCGCCCAACTCCCGTTGCCACCGATCTACCTGCTCATGGCCGGAGAGAGTCTCCGGTTCGCCGCCATTCATCGCCGTGTAGTCGACCACCACGGTGTCGGCGAACGTCGCCACCAGAGCGGCCCAGTCTCGGCGGTCTACGAACCAGGCATACTCGGTGATCACGCGCTGGATGGCGAACTGGTCAATGAGATCGCTGTTCCGCATATCGAAACTCCTGTCTGTGGTGGCCGGCAGCCGGGGCGGGCAGCGGCGAGAAGGGGCGCCGCGAGTCGCGGCACCCCGTCACGGCGCGGGTCAGTTGGCGTCGAAGGCCGCGTACAGGCTGGCGTCGCCGGACACATTGAGCGATTCGGCTGCGACCAGCGGGTTCCAGAAGTCGACGTAGCGGCTGATCTTGCCGTCCACCGTCTCCACGACGGAGATGTAGGTCTGGTTGTACGGCTTGCCGGTGCTCACCGCCTGCCCCATGGACTTGAACTCGGCGATGACCAGGGTGGGGTCGACAGTCTCGTGGAAACGCAGGTCAACGAACTCCACCTTGAAATGCTCGGGGAAGTTCTGCATGTAGTCGAACAGGGCCCGCCTGCCTTCGAGCTTCTGCGGGAAGCCCGCCGGGCCGTACGGGAACTCCAGGACCCCGTCCTCGGTGAACAGCTCCACCCACTCCTGGATCCGCCCGGACGACAGGTACTCCAGGTGGTTCTTGAAGGCTTGCTGGGGTTTCGCGAACGCTCATGGTCTTCGTCCTTTTCTTTGGTGCATCCGCAGGCGCTGATGATCTGCGGCCAGCGGAACCGGCCGCCTTAACGCGAACATCTTCGCCTCAACGGTAAGGCATCCGCGTCCAAACGTAAAGCCCTTCGCGTTAAGATCGGTCCGTGACCGACCAGCACCAGACCCGCCCCGGCGGACGCACCGCACGAGTCCGCGCCGACGTCCTACGCGCAGTCGACGACCTGACAGCCGAACAACCCCTGGCCCAACTAACCCTCACCCAGGTGGCCGAGCGTTCCGGAGTGCACCTCGGCACCCTCTACCGGCGCTGGGGCTCCCTCGACGGCCTTCTACTCGACGCCGTCGCCGAACGCCTCACCAACCGCTCACCAGTACGCGACACCGGCAACCTCCGCGCCGACCTCGAGGACTACGCCCACCGCGCCGCCGAAGACCTCTCCGGCCCAGACGGCAAACTACTGCTACGCACACTCGTCGCTGTCCGCCTCGGAACCGACGCAGAACTACCACCCGCACTCACGCGACGCTTCGAGGACATGCAAGCCCTACTCGACCGAGCCACCGCACGCGGCGAGAAACCCCCCACACTGCAACAAATCATGGACATCGTCGTAGCGCCGCTCTACACAGCCCTGCTGTTCGGCACCGGACCAACCAACCCAGCCACCCTCATCAACCGGCTACAGCAGCTTCACCCTGACCTATGACCCACGCAGCATCGACCGCCATGATCGACCGACCGGCGACATACTGGCCGAGAATCGCCGGCTGCTGCGAGAGAACGCCGAGCGTCGTTGGCCACAGCGCGACGATGCCGCCTCATGCTGCTGCGACTGGCGTACCTCGGCATCACCAACGCGTTCGCGCTCCTGCGACTGCTGTTGGGCAGCGACCGAGACAAAGACGCAGAGATCCTCGCGTTACGCCATCAGCCGTGGTGCGGCAGCGCCAGCTCGGCGGACAGCGTCCGGTTCGAACCAGCCGACCGGGCGCGGCTGGCCGCGCTGCTACACCAACTCCCCCGACCGAGCCTGCACCGTCTGCGGCTGCTGGTCCGGTGGGGTCCGCCAAGGCAAGCCATCCTCGCGGAACTTCCGCCGGAACTGCTATCGCCGTTCAGAAGGAGCAGCGGCGATCGCCAACAGCTCCGCTGCGAGGGCGGTTGGGGTTGCAGGTGCCGAAACCTCATCCGGCCAGGTGGGATCAGCTGCAAAAGGATCATGATGGCGGTCGCAGGATCCGGTTCGTCTCCCGACCGTCTCTCCCACCCGGGGCATGATGATCGGCTGTGCTACTTCGACTGGCCTATCTCGGTGTGACGAACGTGTTGCGTTACTGCGGCTGCTTCCGAC
>NZ_VSFA01000214.1 GCF_008119785.1 Micromonospora sp. MP36
GGGGGGGGGGCCGGGAGCCCCGGCGGGGGGGGGGGGGGGGGCCCCTCTGCCCGGGGCGGCACCGGCCCCCCGGGCGCCACCGCCAGTATGTGTGGTGCCGCACCGTGCAACACGGACCGTGCCGCTTCGACGACTATCGATTCCACGCAGCCACCGGACACGGAGCCTCGCCAGGTGCCGTCCGCGGCGACCGCCATCGTTGAACCCAGCGGCCTTGATCCGGGACCGTTACGGGCCACCAGGCGGGCCAGTACGACCGACTGGCCCGCCCGCCGCTTGGAGTCCACGAATGGCCACACTTCACGCAACACTGACGGCTTCCGGGCGGTCCTGGGCCGCTGCGCGCTCGATGACCCGGCTGAGGCTGATCGGCAGTGTTCGGTGGCGGGTGCCGGTGGCGTGCCACACAGCGTTGGCGATTGCCGCAGCGGTGCCGGCATTGCCGATCTCACCGAGACCGTTGAATCCGGATGGATCCTGAGGCTCGTAGTCAGCCACGAAGTCGGCCTCGATGTTGGGTACGTCGGCGTGGGCGGAGATGTGGTAGCCGGCGAAGTCGGCAGTGACGAGGCGGCCCGTGAGCGGATCGCGAACGGACTCCTCGTGCAGCGCCATCGACAGGCCTCCGATCATGCCGCCGATCAGCTGGCTGCGGGCCAGCAGCGGATTGATCACACGGCCTACGGCGAACATGCCGAGCAACCGGCGAACACGCACTTCTCCGGTTGCTGGGTCGACGGTGACCTCGGCGAACACGGCACTGTAGGTATATCGCTCTTCGGCCGGCTGCCAATTGATCAGCGGTGTGGTGTCGACTGACGCGGTGACTGGTCTAGCGGAATCGCCCAGCTTCTCGCGCAGCGCCTTCGCGGTCTCGGTGATGGCAAACGCGCACGATGTCGTGCCTCGGGATCCGCCGGCTCCCGCGGCCAGGCCGAGGTCGCTGTCGCCGATGTGCATGCGGACGCGCTCGGTGCTCACACCGAGGGCGTCCGCGGCCACGGCGATCAGCGCGGTGCGTGCTCCGGTGCCGATGTCGGTGGCGCCGACCCTGACGGAGAATGTCCCGTCCGTCTCCGCGGTGATCGTCGCAGAGGAGGGGAAGACTCCGGCGATGAACGCGACGGCGGCCACGCCGGTGCCGACGAGGAGGTTGCCCTCCCTGCGGACCCGGGGGCGGGGGTCGCGCTGGGCCCAGCCGAACCGGCGCGCGCCTTCCTGAAGGCATTGGACCAGGCGGCGGGTGCTGAATGGGCGGCCGGACACCGAACTGACGACGGGCTGGTTGAGCAGCCGCAACTGCAGGGGATCGATCTGCAACCGTTCGGCTACCTCGTCGATGGCTGACTCGAATGCGAACGAACCGGGTGACGCGCCGGGTCCACGCATGGAGCACGGAGGCAGAAGGTTGAGGGGTACCGCACTGAGTTCCGTGCGGATCGCCGGTGCCGCGTAGAGGGTTCGGGCCTGCTCGGTGCACCACTCGATGTACTCAGCCAGCGGCGAATGTGCGAACGCGGCGTGGTGGTGGATAGCTCGGAGCCGCCCGTCGGCATCGGCGCCGATTCGGACGCGCTGTTCAGTCGGCGGCCGCGACCCGGTTGCCAGGAAGACCTGTCTACGGGTGAGCGCGACCCGTACCGGACGCTGGAGATGCTCGGCGGCCAACGCTGCCAGGATGATCTGTGGCCCACAGATGGTTTTGGCGCCGAAGCCGCCGCCGACGTGCTCGGCGCGGATGTGCACACGTTCCGGGTCGATGAGGAACAGCGAGGCCATCACCTGGGAGATGCTGAAGGGCCCTTGGTTGGAGTCGAAGGCGTAGAGATGGCCGTCCTCCCACCATGCAGTCGCGACATGCGGCTCCATGGCGCTGTGGCTCTCTTCCGGTGTGTGGTAGAGCTCGTCCACCACCATCGCGGACGCCGCGAGCTCGGCTTCCAGGTCACCGGTGTCGGCCTCCGGGCCAAACAGGGTGGACGCGGGGCGTGCGGCGGGATGGTTCATGGAGAACTCAATGTCGTGGGGCTCCGCGTCGTAAGTCACCCGCAATGCCGCCGCTGCGGCACGTGCTTGCTCGGGTGTCTCCGCCACCACGAGCGCGATGGGACGGCCGGCGTATTCAATCACCTCGTCCTGCAGCAGCGGGAGGCTGCGGTCGGGGCCGAAGTGGTGGGCGATGTCGGGGTTGAGGCGCCGCGCGTTGCGGTGGTCCAGTACTCCCAGGACTCCCGGCTGGGCGAGAGCATCCGTGGCGTCGATGTCCCGGATTCGGCCGCGTGACACCGCGGCCGTGACCATCCAGCCGTGAGCAAGGTTAGGCATCGGCAGGTCCGCGACGTAGTGGGCGGAGCCGGTGACTTTGAGGCGGCCTTCGATCCGGGGTCGCGATTCGCCAACGGCACCGATGATCTCGTCGGGGTTCATCCGTTGCCCTCCTCTCCGGCGTCTGCGGCGAGTTCGGTCAAAACCGCTTCGATCAGGTTGCGGGCGAGCGTCACTTTGTATGCGTTGTCGCGCAGCGGCTCGGCGGCGGCGATCTCCACGTCGGCGGCTGCGCTGATTCGCTCGGCTGTGGCCGGCCCGCCGCGCAGCGCGGACTCGGCCAGTCGCGCCCGCCACGGCCGTGACGCCACGCCGCCGAGTGCGAGCCGCACGTCCTGCACCAGGCCGTGCTGGACGTCGAGTGCTGCCGCCACAGAAACGGTGGCGAACGCGTACGACGCGCGCTCCCGGACCTTGCGGTAGCGCGACTTTCTGGCGACCGCGGTCGCCGGTATCACGACTGCCGTGATCAGGGCTCCGTCGGGCAGGGCGGTCTCCCGGTCCGGGCGGTTACCGACGGGGAGATAGAACTTCGACAGCGGGATCTCTCTAGTGCCGTCGAGGGTCTCGTATCGCACCACGGCGTCGAAGGCGCTCAGCGGCACCGCCATGTCCGAGGGGTGGGTAGCCACGCAATGCTCCGTCCAGTCGAGGATCGCGTGGTTGTGGTGAGCCCCGTTGATTGCGGAGCATCCGCTGCCGGGAACCCGCTTGTTGCATGCCTCCGACGGATCGGCGAAGTAGGCGCAGCGGGTGCGTTGCAGGAGGTTTCCCCCGACGGTTGCCATGTTGCGCAGCTGGCCCGAGGCCCCTGCCAGGATCGCCTGGCTCAATGCCGGGTACCGGAGCCGCACCTGTGCGTCGGCGGCGACGGCGCTGTTGGTGGCCGTCGCCCCGAGCACCAGGCCGCCGTCTGGCGTTTCGCCGATCTCGCCCAACGCGAGGCTTCGTATGTCCACCAGGCGGGCGGGTGATTCGACTCCGGCTTTCATGAGGTCGACGAGATTGGTGCCGCCCGCGAGGAACCGTGCCCCGTCGTGCTGGGCTACGAGGTTCAAGGCATCGCGGATCTGTGTCGTCCGTTGATAGGCGAAAGCTCTCATCCGGCCACCGCCTCGCGGGCGGAGGCCTCGAGGATCGCACGCACGATCGACGGGTATGCGCTGCAGCGGCACAGGTTGCCGCTCATCCGCTCGCGTATTTCCTCTTCGGTCAGTTCCCCTGCCCGATGCGGTGAGCCGTCGCGGGTGACTGCGCTGGGCCAGCCTGCCGCATGCTCGGCGAGCATCCCGACCGCGGAGCAGATCTGTCCTGGCGTGCAGAATCCGCACTGAAATCCGTCGAGGCGGATAAAGGCCTCCTGGATCGGGCGCAGCTCACCGTCGCCGGCCAGGCCTTCGATGGTCGTGACAGCAGCGCCGTCGGTGGCGACAGCGAGGGTGAGGCAGGAGACCACTCGCTGTCCGTTGACCAGGACGGTACACGCGCCGCACTGGCCATGATCACAGCCCTTCTTCGCACCAGTGAAATTCAGGTCGTCCCGCAGCGCATCGAGGAGTGTTCTGCGGTTGTCCACCGCCAATCGGTAAGTCTCGTCGTTGACTCGTAGTGCGATCTCACTACGCGTGTTATCGGTCATCGCGATCCTCTCACCACCTTGCTCGAAGCCCACAGGATGGGACCGAATGGCTAACCGCCGGATCTGAATATCCTCATATCTGACGCGCTCCGGTGCGCAGCGAAGACGGGGCTGCGCGGCCGGGGGCCATTTGACAGACGCCATAGACGCTACGTCAGTTCATCGAATCCCTCTTGCACAGAAGTCTTGAACTTCTGCCTGATCCTGCGCGGTTTCTTCGGCGCCCGTGCCGCCATTGGCTCACCGTTCCCGCCACAGCAGGCCGGCGTTGCGACTCGGCGTCGGCCGGGCG
>NZ_VSFA01000215.1 GCF_008119785.1 Micromonospora sp. MP36
ACGCACCAACGGACCGGCCAAGGCTGCCCCGCGCAGCCCACCGACACCAGGGCGTTTCGCGAGGACCCCGGCGGCCCGGAACTGACCACCCGCCCCCAACGCGGTGATCCGCCCATCCTCCTGCAGCCGCAGGGCCCCCGCGCTGAGGAGGGTGTTGAGACCCCAGTCCACGCCGAGCGCCACCGTGTGGCCGGTGCGCCGGGCTTTCGGCACCGGATGGCTGTATGCCATATCGGCGTGCACCTGCCGGCCGGTGACGCGCAGGGTGGGCAGGTGCACCACCGCGCCCGCGGGGACCGTGGGCGGCAGGATGATCGGACAGGCCACCCACGTCCAATCCGCATAGGCTCGCGGATCCGGACGGGTGGGCAACTGCAACCGCAGCAACACCCTCCGAGGGTCGGTGTCGCTGCGTTCGATGCTGGCCTGCTGCCGGTCACACGCGGCCAACAGCAGCATCCGCGCGACCCTTGGGACGCCTTCGAGCTCGAACACGTCCACCGGCAGCCGGCCGTGCACGGCAAGGAACCTGGCAACCTGTCGGGTGCGGGACTTGATCATGCCGGACGGCAGATGCTCCCCGCCCGGAACCGCCCGACGCACCTGCTCCCACTCCCCTGGAGTGCGCTTGCGCGGATCGGCCGGCCACGTCGCCAGCACCCCGGCGGTAAGGTCAGCACGCCACGACGCCGAGCGAAGTGCCCGCCCCGCCTGCTCCTGCGCCATCCGCACGACCCGGTCATTGACCCTCACACCCTCGGGCGCGGCGACCGTCCAGCCCAAGCGTCGCAGCGCCATCCACGCGTTCGACGGAAGTTTCCGGCCGCCCGAGTCCACGCCGGAGGCCAACACCTCCACATCCGCGGGATTCCAGCGCTGAGCCAACAGGCCGGAGACCATCCCCGCCACCAGATCGGCACACCAGCCGACACGTTGCGCCAGCACGGCCTGCGACAGCACTTTGCCGCTCTCCTCGTCCACCCCCGATCGGAGCAGGGCCCGGGCGCAAGCGGTACGGGAGATCTCGCCCTCAGCCAGCGGCAGCTTTCCGGTCACCGGCCCATCGCCCCGCCATCGATCCAAGAGAACCCGCGATCACGACCGGCCCACCTCACCGGAATCTCCCCCGAACCAGCCCAAAGACGAAGCGCCACCGTCCACGCGGTTAACCTAGGATCACCGACGATTCCTAATCAAGTTGGTCAGCCTTTGAAAGCCGAACAAGGGCCACACCATCAACCTACGATCATCGACGATCCCTAATCAAGTTGGTCAGCCTCGGCCCCTGCCGGGGCGGTGCCGAGCAGACCGGCCCGGACAGGCGTAGGCTGGACCTATCCCGGAATCGACGACATCCCATTCCCGAGGTGCCCGCCACGCCGGCTCCGCCCGAGGGAATGCCATGTCCGTACCCGGCCGCACCCGATCTGCAGTGGCCCGCCCGACCGCTGTCCGAGCATCAGGACCGAATCCCCACCTCCCACCGGCTCGAGTGCCGTTGACCCGCGCCGGCGCAACCCGGATCGGTTTCCGTGCAGCGGTGCTCGCGATCGTCGCCCATGGTAATCGGCGCCGTCCGCATCACCCGGCTGTACCGGCTTCAACGCTGAGGCTGAGCTGAGCAATCGACGACCCGCCCGGGTGGGGTCGGCGAACTGGCACCCCGTCCGGCGCATGACGCGATTCTGCGCACGACCCCACCGCTACGCCGCGGTCACGGCGATAAGGATCCGACATGACGCCATGGTCAAGCCCCCACGCTTCCCTATCGCCGCCATCGACGCCGCGCCTTCGGATCGAACCGACCCGGTCCCCGCGCACGCTGCTCGACGGGGGCTGGCGGCCCCGCTCGGCCGATCCGCTCGCGGAGCTGCCCGGCCTCGTCCTCGCCATAGACCTGCTGCGCGGGCCGATCACCCGTCTGGTCCTCAACGCCGGGATCTGGGACGGCAATCCGCGCCTCCTGGCCGTCGGCGGCAGGGTTTTGCGGTTGGGCTACTTCACCAGTCAGCCCGCCAGCCTGCTGACCGCGATCTGCCTCAACGACGACCGGCTCGATCTGCTGATCGTCCCGCCGGAGACCGCGGTCGATCTGGCCGAGGCGGCGATGGCGCTCGCCGCCACCGCCGGCAACCTGGTCCATACTCCGCGCCTGCTCGCCGCCGCAGGCAAGCTGTCCGACGCCAGGGTCGACAGCGCGGGCAGGCGCACGTGGGAGGGGGAGGGCGGCCGTCTCCGCACCGGCCCCGCCGCCGTTGGCGCCGTCGCTGCCCGCATGACCGACGCTGCACGGGCCGGGACGTCCGCGCCGGTGGAACCGGCGCCCGCGCCGACAGCACCTCTGCCGAGACAGCGGAGGGCCCGCGACCTTTCCACCATTAACATCGAGGAGCAAACCATGACAATCGCCCGGCACACGATCGTCTCTGCGCTGCGTCGGCGCGGCCAGCACACCAGGGCCGACTGGGTCGAGCGGGAGCTGCCGGAGCGGGTCGACATCGCGCGGCACGCCGGGCTGCTCGCGACCCTGCGTCTTGATCCGACTGAGCTCGCCGAGCCGACTACCAGTGATTGAGGGTTCGGCTACCTCGCCACCGTGCACCGTGGGTCGACCTCGACGGGTTGCGGTTCACCCCGGACCCGGCTCTGGGCTGGTGGTCTTCGGCCGCATTTCATCCACAAGGGCACCCACGCCGCCATCGAGATCGCCCGGCGGGCTGGCCGGCCGCTGACCGCGGCATCGTGCAGGACGCGGGCTACTTCAGCAAGCAGGTTGCCCCGCCACGGCGACCTGCTCTGGCTGCCGTACGGCGCCAGCAACGCCCGGGTCGGGTTCGCCAGCGTACCCTCGCCACGTTCGTCGGGGCGATGGTCCGGGCCCGGTCCAGTTGAAAGTCGAGCGGTCGACGAGGCACGGCCGGACGCCCGCCCGGCGGCTTGTTCTCGCATTGCCGATTTTCACGGCCCGCACTGACTCGCCCTGATCTGGTACGGTGTCCCACCCGACGGGGAGAAGGCGGAGCAGTGCTCACCCAACAATAAGCAGCACGGAGATGGTGAAATGCGCTACCTCAGCGACGTCAACCTACGCGCCGTCCTCAACGTCCTCATCAACCGTGCCGGAGGCATTGTGGAAATTAGCAACGCCGAACTGTACGACGCGATGCTGCCCGATCACGGCCAGGGCGAACGGGTACGAATTGAGGAGACACAAAACGGGCTGCGGCTGTCCGTCGTTCCGCGCCAATAGACGCTCAGGTGACGTCCAAGCCGCCAGGTCCCTGTGCCCCGCGTCGCCGAGTCGTACGCCTCGCCGCGAGCGCTGAACTCCAGTTCGCCGCCACCATACTGACCGCAGAACCTGCGGATTTCACGCGACCGGTGAGCCCGCCTGGCGACTCGCACCGAGCGTACACGGAAACCGGTCTGCCTGCCGGACGGGAACAAGCATCCCTAGCCCCAAAATCGCACCATCGAGCGCCGGCATGCCATCGTAATCGACATTCCGGAACAAGTTTTGCCCCATGTAGCATCCATTTTCGGTCCGGGCTCAAAAATCCGGGCTGGCCGGGGGCAGCCCTCCTGCCGCGATCGCGAGCGACGTCGCTGGAGGTGTGTCTTGATCTGGTGTTCGTAGCCGCACGCGCCCTGACGTCGCGGAACTTGGCACAGAGTCTCGGCCGGGGCGGGGTTCTCCAGACCGTGGTGCGTCACCCAACCAGCCATCGGCACGCTGATGACTCGGATGGGCAGTGGGGGTTCTACTTGATCAAGTGCGAGCGAACCGCGAGGCGGTTGGAGCCGAAATGCCTCCGCCAGGGCCGGCGACGAACAGGCGGCTGCCCGGCAGGTCGAGCCCCAACAGGGTGCCGAAGGCGATGCTCTCACCGTTGGAACACGACGTAGGCGAGACCTCGTAGCGCCGGGTCAGGCCGGGCTCGGCGGGAACAATTCTCCGTCGAGTGGTGGCAGCCGGTGGGCGCCATCGCCACCGCCACCGCCACCGCCGCCGCCGGCGGTGGCGGTGGCGGTGGATAACTATGAATGTTCACGACCCCGCCGGCCAGCCCCTGTGGGTCGAACAGGTCGAGACCGCCGCTCTCGGACCGGTTGTCGTAGACCGTCTCAGATGCGGCGCTCGCCCGCACGCCGCCAGTGGCGCTGGCAACAGCTCCGGCTCACTCACGGGTGCGGCAGTGATGGGATTCACACCGTAGCCGGGGTGGCGG
>NZ_VSFA01000216.1 GCF_008119785.1 Micromonospora sp. MP36
CCCGCACGGAACCACCGGGGGGGCGGTGAGGAAGGGCTCGCCGCGCGGGCCAGACGACACGGGGGGCGCCGGCACCTGCCGGAGGGCCGGGGGGGGGCCCGCGGGCGGGGGAGCCCGCCGCAGTACGGGTCACTTCTCGAAGGCGTTCTTCACGTCGCGGCCGGCCTGCTTCTGCCGGTCCCGCGCCATGCGCTGCTCGCTGGCGCCCTGTGCCCGCAGCCGTTCGTTGTCGGTGGCGTCGCCGATCCGCTCCTTGGCGAGGCCGCTCATCTCCTGGGCCTTGGCCTTGGCCTTGTCGGTGAAGCTCATGCCACTCCCCTTCGTTGGCAACGTGCCCGGGCCCTTCGGCCCGCTCATCGGCCGCGTCCCCGTGGTCGATGAGCTGAAACGCTGTGCTCCGGTGTGAAGGCGGACACCATCGCTAGTCCGTCCTAGGACACTAGGTGAACATGGGGACGCGGTGGCTGCTTAACTGGACCAATGGGAGAGATCCTGCTGATCCGGCACGGGGAGACCGCGTGGAGCGCCAGCCACCGGCACACCTCGTACACCGATCTGGAGCTGACCCCCGACGGGGAGCGACAGGCCCGCGCCCTCGGCGTGATCCTCGCCGACCGCCGCTTCGCCCGGGTCCTGTCCAGTCCCCGGCAGCGAGCCACCCGCACCGCCCACCTCGCCGGCCTCGACGTCGACGCCACCGACCCCGACCTGGCCGAGTGGAACTACGGCAAGTACGAAGGACGCACCACCGCCGACGTCCACGCGGAGAACCCGCGCTGGAACCTCTGGATCGACGGCGCCCCCGGCGGCGAGTCACCGGCCCAGGTCGGCGAGCGCGCCGACCGGGTGCTCGCCGGCATCGCTGCCCTGCTCGACCGGGGCAGCGTCGCCCTGGTCGGGCACGCGCACAGCCTCCGGGTGATCGGCGCCCGCTGGATCGGGCTCCCCCCGTCCGGCGGTGGGCTGCTCCGGCTGGACACCGCCACCGTCAGCGTGCTCGGTCACGAGCACGGGCGGCAGGTCATCCTGCGTTGGAACCAGCCGGCTCCGCCGCCGCCCGGGACCGCCCCCGACCAGGCAGCTCGGCATTGACCTTGGGCGGCCGGTTCTCGTACGGGGTGGAGAGCACCACGGTGGTGCGCGTGGTGACGTTGGCGGCGGTGCGGATCTCCTGCAGCACCCGCTCCAGGTCCGCCGGCCCGGCCACCCGCACCAGCAGCAGGTAGAAGTCCTCCCCCGCCACCGAGTAACACGAGTCGATCTCGGGCAGGTGGGCCAGCCGCTCCGGCGCGTCGTCCGGCTGCGACGGGTCGAACGGCCGGATCGCCACGAACGCGGTCAACGGCAGGTCCAGCGCCTCGAACGAGACGCGCGCGGCGTATCCCTTGATGACGCCGCGCTGCTCCAGCCGGCGGACCCGCTGGTGCACGGCGGACACCGACAGCCCCACCTTCTCGGCGAGGTCGGTGTACGACAGCCGACCGTCCCCGGTCAGCGCGGCGACGATGGCCCGGTCGATCTCCTCCACGCGGTGCAACCTACCTGAGAAAACGCTCCCATGCCGCACCCGGCCCACCGGGCGTGACGCTCGGTGGGCCGGCCGGTGGCGCAGCGGCGTCCGTCAGCCCTTGGCGAGGGCCCGGGAGATGACCAGCCGCTGGATCTGGTTAGTGCCCTCGACGATCTGCAGCACCTTCGCCTCCCGCATGTACCGCTCGACGGGGTGGTCGACGACGTAGCCGGCGCCGCCGAGCACCTGCACCGCGTCGGTGGTCACCCGCATCGCCACGTCGGTGGCGAACAGCTTCGCCTTCGCCGCCTCGATCGAGTACGGCCGGCCGGCGTCGCGCAGCCGCGCCGCGGCCAGCATCAGCGCCCGGGCCGCGGAGATCTGCGTGGCGTGGTCGGCCAGGGTGAAGCCCAGCCCCTGGAAGTCGATGATCGGGCGACCGAACTGCTGGCGCTCCTTCGCGTAGCCGATCGCGTAGTCGAGGGCGGCCTGCGCCAGACCCACCGCGCAGGCGGCGATGCCCAGCCGGCCGGAGTCCAGGGCGGACATGGCGATGGTGAACCCCACGCCCTCGCCGCCGATGAGCCGCTCCGCCGGCACCCGGGCCTCGTCGAAGGCGATCTGGGCGACCGGGGAGGCGTACAGCCCCATGGTGCGTTCGGCGGCCTGCGGGTGGATCCCCGGGGTGTTCCGGTTGGCCAGCAGACACGAGATGCCCTTCGGGCCGGGACCGCCGGTGCGGCAGAAGATGTTGTAGAAGTCCGCGACCCGGGCGTGGGTGATCCACGCCTTGGTGCCGGTGACCACGTAGTCGTCGCCGTCGCGGACCGCCCTCGTGGTCAGCGCCGCGGCGTCGGAGCCGCCCTGCGGCTCGGAGAGGCAGTACGCCCCGAGCAGCTCCCCGCCGATCATGTCCGGCAGCAGCTTGCGCTGCTCGTCGGTGCCGAACTGGGCGAGCGGGTAGCAGGACAGGGTGTGCACACTGACCGCCTCGGCGACCGCGAGCCAGCGGCTGGCCAGGATCTCCAGCACCTGCAGGTAGACCTCGTACGGCTGGGCGGCGCCGCCGTGCTCCTCGGCGTACGGCAGGCCGAGCAGCCCGGCCCGGCCCAGGGTGCGCAGCACCTCGCGGGGGAACTCGGCGCGCGCCTCGAAGCCGGCAGCACGCGGGGCGAGCTCCCGGTCGGCGAGTTCGGTGGCGAGGTCCAGCAGATCGTGGGCCTCGTCGGTGGGGAGGATCCGGTCGACAATCATAGCGCGATGAGCTCCGTGGGGGTGGTGTTGAGCCGTTGCCCGCCGTCGGTCGTGCAGACGACGATGTCCTCGATCCGGGCGCCGTGCCGCCCGGCGAGGTAGATGCCGGGTTCGACCGAGAACGCCATGCCGGCCTCCAGCGGCCGGGGGTTGCCGGCCACGACGTACGGCTCCTCGTGGGTGTCCAGGCCGATGCCGTGGCCGGTGCGGTGCAGGAAGGCGTCGCCGTAGCCGGCGGCGCTGATGACGTCCCGGGCCGCCGCGTCGACCGCCTCGGCGGTGACCCCGGGCCGGACCGCCGCCACCGCCGCCCGCTGGGCCTCGTGCAGCACGGCGTAGTAGTCGGTGAACTCGGCCGGAGCGGGCCCACCGGCGACGTACGTGCGGGTGCAGTCGGAGCGGTAGCCCGACGGCATGGTGCCGCCGATGTCGACCACGACCGGCTCCCCGGCCCGGATCGGCCGGTCGGAGGTGCCGTGGTGCGGGCTGGCGCCGTTCGGCCCGGCGGCGACGATGACGAAGTCGACGGTGACGTGGCCGGCCGCCCGGATCGCGGCGGCGATGTCGGCGGCAACCTCGACCTCGGTCCGGCCGGGGCGCAGCCACTCCCCCATCCGCCGGTGCACCGCGTCGATCGCGGCGCCCGCCTCGGCGAGGGCCGCCACCTCGGCGGGCGACTTGCGGATCCGCAGCTCGCGCAGCACCTCGGAGGCGAGGCGCTGCCCGGCGTCGGGCAGCGTGGCGCGCAGGGCGAGGACCTGCTCGGCCCACATCCGGTCGGCCAGGCCCACGGCGGCCACCGGACCGGGCAGCGCCGCCCGCACCAGGGGGTACGGGTCGGTGCCGTCGGCGTGGTCGACGATGCGCACCCCGGTGGCCGGGGCGGGGGACGCCTCGGCGGCCGGGCGCTCCAGGACCGGCACGATCAGCGTCGACTCGCCCTCGGCCGGGAGCACCAGGCAGGTCAGCCGCTCCCCCTCGTGGGCGTCATATCCGGTCAGGTAGCGCAGATCGGAGCCGGGGGTGAGCAGCAGCGCGTCCACGCCCGCCGCGGCGGTGGCGCGCTGCGCGGCGGCCAGCCGCGCGGCGGGGTACAGCTCGTCGTTTCCCACCCCATGAGATTAACGGTCGTTTGGGCACCGGCGGGGGCCGGCCGTCGGCCTGCGACAGCCGGTCGTGCACGGGGGGGTTGAGGAACGTCGCAACGGAAACAGGCGGTGCGCCTTTCGGGGACGTTAGTGGCGTTGTGACCTCGGGTTACTTGGTGCCAGGGCGATTGGCATGGTTTCGGGGGTGCAGCCGGGCGGGCCGGGTGGCCCGCCCGGCTGCACCCAGGGCTAGTC
>NZ_VSFA01000217.1 GCF_008119785.1 Micromonospora sp. MP36
TGGCCGGTGAGCAGGCTGAACGCCTTGACGTTGAAGGTGAAACCGGGTGGCGTACGGTCCACCCACAGGTGCGCCGTCCGCTCGGCGGGTGGCGAGTAGTAGGTGGCGTCCACCTCGACCAGCGGGAACTGCCGGGCGTAGTACGCCAGCCGCTTCTCCGGGGTGTCCGCGGTCTGCGGGTACCAGCCGGAGTCGAGCAGGGTCCGGTCGGTCCACGAGGCGGTACCCACCTTGAGCTCACCCATGGGGCGAGTCCACCGCGTCCGGGACCGACCGGCAACCCGGGGCGACGCTCAGGCCGCCCGCCGCTCCCGGGTCTGCTTGCAGGACACGCAGGAGGTGGCGGACGGGAAGATCTCCAGCCGCTCCACGGGGATCGGCGCCGAGCAGCCCTCGCAGAAGCCGTAGGTGCCCTCTTCGAGGCGGGTGAGCGCGTGTTCGAACTGGGCCCGCCGGTCCAGGATGCTGCGCAGCAGGGACTGCGCGGTGTCCCGCTCGGCGGTCTTGGTGCCGCTGTCGGCCTGGTCGTCACCGGCGGTGTCGCCGACCTCGACCAGCCGCAGCACCTGGCTCTGCAGCACGGCCTGCTCGTACTCCGCGGTCAGCTCGTCGTACCGCGACCGCAGGGACTGCCGGATCTGGTCGACCTCCGCCTGCGAACGGCCCGTGGCTGTCGTGTCGTGGACGAGCATGGCTGCCTGCCTTTCCTCGGGGCCTCATACCCGTCCGGGGCGACGAGCGCCCCGGACCGGAACGTTGGGGTGCGCGGGCGAGATCACCCGTGCTCTGTGAGCCGGGCGATTACCCACCACCTCGGAGGATCAAACCGGGGATTTGGGTGGCCTTCCACCGCATTCGTGCGCTGTTGCGCCGCCCGGTCCGTCCCCGGCCGTCCCCGCGGCGGCCCGGGCGTCCGGGCTGTCCGGCTCGGGTCGCCGGGTCAGCCGGCCTCGACCACGGCCGGGTGGCGCGGGTCGTCGGCGCGGACCACCACGTCGGCGAAGGAGGCCGGGGCGACCTCGTCGGCGTACCGGGCGAAGGCGGGCAGGGTCCAGCGCAGCTCGGGACCGGTCCGCCGGTCCAGCGCGGCCGGGGAGAGCTCCACGTGCACGGTGACGTCGAAGGGCAGCCCGCCGCCGAGCAGCAGTGACCCGCTGACCAGCACCACCCCGCCGGGCGGCAGCTCCACGTACGCCGCCCGGCTGGCCCGGTCGGCGGCGGCGTCCCACAGGGACGGGAGCAGCCGGCCCGAACCATCGGGACCGGCGGGGTCGAGCACCTCGCGGCGCAGCCCTGCCTCGTCGATCCAGCCCTCGTAGTACGCGTCCGGGTTGGTCCGGCCGTGTTCCAGGCGTACCGAGGCGGGCCGGAGGAAGTCCGCGGCGCGTACGTGCAGCACCGGCCGCCCGGCGGCGCGCAGCGGGTCGACCAGCGCCCCGGCGAGGGCGTCCGGGTCGGCGGCCGGCGGGCCGTCCACGGCCACCCGCAGCCGGCCCGGTACGGCCGTGCCAGTCAGCCGGTCGGTCAGCTCGGTGACGAGGCGCTCTGGCGTGATCGGACGGACCCGCATCCGACCATCCTGCCCGGCGACCGGACCGGCGGGTCAGCCGGTGCGGTCGATGGTGACGCGGGCGTCGTCGGCGAGCCGGTAGCCGACCCCGTAGACGGTGGTGACCAGCGGGACGTCCACCCCGACCTTGCCGCGCAGCCGGCGGACGTGCACGTCGACGGTGCGGACGCCGGCGTGCTCGTACCCCCAGACCGCGTTGAGCAGTTGCAGCCGGGTGAACACCCGGCGGGGGTGGGCGACCAGGTGCAGTAGCAGGTCGAACTCCAGCCGGGTCAGCGGCAGCGGCTCGCCGTCGCGCAGCACCGACCGGGAGGCGGCCAGGATGTGCAGGGTCGGGATGGTCGGCGCGAGCGGGCGACTGGGCGACCGGCCGATCGGCACCGGGTCGGCCCGGCGGTCGACCGGCCCGCCGCTGGTGACCACGGCGTCGCCGCGTTCCAGCAGCTCGCGGGCGGCGTCCAGCAGTCGCCGGGCGGCGGGGCTCAGCGACTCCTCACCGGCCAGCGGGATGTGGAGGGTGACCGTCAGCACCGAGGTGGTGGTGTTGGCGGGGCGACGCTGGCCGCCGGGGGGACGACCGGGAACCGCGGGTTGGGACGTATGCCATCCGGCGCGCGACGAGGCGGGGCTGACCGACATGGTCCTGCTTCCTACTAGTAGCTCATGGCTGAGCGGTTCGGATGGTTCGCTCTCCGCTCGGCTGGTGCCGGGCTGGAGTCCTGGACCGGCAGTCTGGTCCGGTGGCGATCGGTCCGGTCCTGCAGCCGGCCCACTCGTCAGCCTTCAACGCGCCGAACATCCGCTTCCGCCCGTCCGGATCGTTGGTGCGTCGGCTGATCGCCCGCCGGACGTCGACCTTGGCCGCCGCCAGGTTCGCTGCGATGTCGCCGATTGCGTCGCGGACGGTTTCCTTCCACGCATTCGCCAACACACCAAACAACGCGTGCGTGCCGTCGGCCAGCCACCGGTCCCGCACCTGCCGGTCTCTCAACCCGGACCCGACCCCGCCGATCGAGCCGTAGCGCTGCCACACCTCACTACGCACCCGGCCCAGCCGGCGCGCCTGCTTTACCAGGACGGCGTACTTGCCCGGATTCAGGTGCGCGGAGTAGGCGATCCGGGTGACCTTCACCGGTCATCCTCCGCAGCGCGGTCCGTTCTTTCCCGCACGCTCCCGTAGCGACGCAGCCCGTCCAGCGGGCGCGAGAACCTGTGCACCACCGCCGGCAAGTCCCCGACCAACTCCTGCCGCAGGGGCATTCGCATCGTAAGCACGGAACCGCCCACCCGCTCGCCGAGCCGGCCGATCCCATGCACGCTACCCACAGCAGTCAACATCGACAGTTCTAAAACAACCACTCGTCGCTGCTCCTTGGCTGGTCCGGGTTCCCACGGCCCCGGGATGCCGCTTCGTCGATGCTTCCCGGCACCCAAGTGAGGGTCAAGAGGGGCTACGTTTGCATGAATGTGACAATTGACGAACACAGCGGAGCCAGGCGCTCGCTCTGTGTACGAGCCAGACCATTACAGCAGAGCGGCGAGATGACCCGTTACGGGGGGTCCCCGCCCGGTTGCCCGGTTCACCGTGGCGGCCCGCCGGCGCATGCGACGGAAGCGCGGCGCACCGGGCCACCCGGTACGCCGCGCCGTCGGCGCGCCGCGCTCAGCGCTGGCGGTCCACCACGATCCGGGCCTCGTCGGCGAGCCGGTAGCCGACGCCGTACACGGTGGTCACCACCGGCGTGTCGGCGCCGAGCTTGGCACGTAGCCGGCGCACGTGGACGTCCACGGTACGGGCCACCGCGTGGTCGCACCCCCAGACGTTGGCGAGCAACTGGAGCCGGGTGAACACCCACTGGGGGTGCTCGGCGAGGAAAAGCAGCAGGTCGAACTCGATCCGGGTCAGCGGGACCGGCACGCCGCCCCGGCGGACCACCCGGGTGCCGGCCAGGATGCGTACCGTGTGGGGCTGCTCCGCCGGCGGGGGCGCGGCGGCCTCCGGGGTGGCCGGCGCGGGTGGCTCGGCACCCCGCCGCGGGTCGAGCACGCGGACGACCTGGTGCTCGTCGGCCCGGACCACCCCCTCGCCGGACGCGGCGAGCTCGTCGAGGAGGTCGACCAGGCGGGCCAGGCCGGGCGTCAGCCCGGCGCCCAGGTCGACGGTGATGGTCAGGGTGGGCGCGGTGCGGGGTCGGGGCGGCGTGGCCCGGTCGGGGCGGCCGGACCGGTGCGGGCGCGGGGAGATGGCGACGACGGACATGGAGCGTCCCTGATCAGCTTAGTGATCCTGAGTCGGATTGAGTTTCCGGGATCGTTTCCCACCGTGCTGGGGACGCGTGGGCGTGGAAGTGGAATCCCGCGCCCAGGGCGGCTCCGCGTGGCTGGTGGCCGGTGGTGGGTGTGCTGGTCGTGTTCACGCCCTGGTGTCGGTGGGCTGCGCGGGGCAGCCTCCGGTCCGTTGGTGCGTGTCCCTCCGGACGCTTA
>NZ_VSFA01000218.1 GCF_008119785.1 Micromonospora sp. MP36
TCACGGCCAAGAGTTATTCCCGTGGTGGCCGCCCCTTCCCCCCCGGCCTGTTCGGCGGCGATTCGGGCGATGTCGAAGTGGCGCCCCCACAGCACCGCCACGACCAGGAGGCTCAGCACGGAGCCGAAGATGACCGCCCAGGTAATCGGCGGACCTCCGTTCAGGCCCCGGCTGGTGCCGATCGAGATGATCGTCTCACCGAGTGCGATGAGCATGATCAACCGATGCCGCTCGGTCCAGTGCGACACGGACACGATCGGCAAGCCACCACCCGCGCCGATCGCCCGAACGCCGATGAAGTCGACCAACGCGGCGGCGAAGAAGAAGGCCAGACGGACATCGTTCACCCCCGCCGGCAGGTGACGCGGCAGCAGGGCACCACACAGCAGCAACACCGCGCTGCCGCACAACGGCAATACGCCCAGCGTTGGCCTGGGCATCCGCTGCGTGCCCCACGTGGCGGACATGAGGATCAGCACCGCCATCAGCCGCGCTGACACGAAGGCGGTCACGAAGATCAGCGGACCAAACAGCGCACCGGGCCGATCGGTGAAGGCCACCGGCGTGGCAATGCCGATCAACAGGATGATCGCGGCCACCCCGAGGATGGTCGGCCGGATCATCCCCCAACGCACGCGCACGACATTGCCCACCACGGTGTACGAGGTCCACGCCCGCCACAGCAGCAGGATCACGACCACGCCCTGCAGCAGGCCCTCGAGCCGGAACTTCTCCGCCATCAGGTCGGTCACGCTCAAGAACGCATACACGAACACCAGGTCGAGAAACAGCTCCAATCGGGTCACTCCGAAGCCCCCGGCCTCGAGCTCGAACCGCCCGCTGAACCGCGCCCGGCCCGGCACCCAGACCCGTAGCCGACCGCCCCTGCTCACCTCACCAGTTTGCCAACCAGCCAACGGCCGGACAGCGAGATCGAAAGCTTGCCTGGGGGCTATCCCTAGCGCGAACGGGGTTTCCGGCGATGGTGGTGAGTAGGCATCAGCGGTTGGGAAGCGGCCGCGGAGTCACATCGTTCAGTGTCGCGGTTCTGCACCCAGCGGACATCGCCACACGGATCGGCAAGTCCGAACGCACCGTCCACCGGTACCTGACGCGACCGGTCACGAACGGCACGGCGCACGTCAACCGGCACCTCGCCGGCAGCCGCCCTCGCTGACACCGCCGGCCGGTCCTTGTCGTCACCGAAAACCGCACCCTTCGGGCGGATGTGCGGGATTTTCGATGCGGGGTGGTCCTTGCCCGGCTGAGCAGGCTTGAGGGCTCCGGACTGGCCGCAGCAGGTTCAGGGACGCGGCGCCTCCCCTGGGGAGGGGAACAAGGCGCGCGGCTGTCCGCCCGACCGCCACAGCCCGATCGCGAGCGCCGCGGTCGCCTCGAGGTATGCCGCCCGCGCGAGCCCGCCACACGGCGCCGGCGTGCAGCCGATAGAGCTGATCAGGGTTTCCGTCGCCGCGGCTGCTGTGGTGTGGTCGGTGCAGTAGGGCACGGCCAGCGGTACGTCCTCGAAGGTTGGCGCACGTAGTGTCCAGATGCTCAGATGGCAGAGGTTGAACGCCTTGACCACACGCGCGTCGGGCACAGCGGCCGCCAGTTGCCGTGCCACAGACGTGGCAGCACCGGTGTCGAGCATGAGTCCGTCGCCCGTCGGTACGAGGGCGTTGGTGCAGTCGATCACCGTCCGTCCGGCGAGGCTGGTGGCGAGGCCGCCCACGAGTTGCGGGGCCGCTGTCGCCGGGACCGCCACGAGCACGGCGTCGCCGTGCGCCGCCGCATCCGCGAGGCTGCCGTGCCCGGCGGCGCCGATCTTTTCGGCGGTCCGCTGCGCACGTTCCTGACTCCGTCCGGCGATCACCACCTCGTGCCCGGCCGCGGTCCATGCGCCGCCGAGCGCCGCCGCCATACCGCCCGTCCCAAGAATGCCGATTTTTACCTGTAGTACTCCGTTTCTTGCTCTGCGGTGGCTCGGTGCTGACCACCGTGCAGGACGATAGGCAGGACGATGCACACCAAACGGTGTGTGACACATCGGGCAGGATGGACGCATGAGTGGCGCCGTTGAGCAGCTCGACGACTACACCTCCGACTGCCGGGCCCGCGTGGCATTCGAGGTGCTCGCCAACCGCTGGGACAGCGTCGTGGTCTACACGATCGCCGCGTACGGTCCGATGCGTCCGGCGGCGCTCCTCGCCCGGATCGGCGGGATCAGTCCGAAGGTGCTCAACGACGCGCTACGCCGACTGGAGTACAACGGCCTGGTGGAACGCCGGCCGTACCAGCAAGCGCCACCCCGCGTGGACTATGCGCTGACCGAAGCGGGCGACGCGCTGCTGGAGCCCATGCAGATGATGGGCGCCTGGGCCATCAGATACGCCGATGCGGTCCTTGACGCCCAGGAGCGGTTCGAGGCACGGAGACGTCCACCCGGTCCCGATCCGCTCGACATCACCAGTCAAGCTTCCAATCCACTGGCCGGGAATGAGCGGCGATTGCCGTGAAGGCCGCCGAGCGCGCAGGCGTCAAGTTCGGCGGCGACGCGCTCAACGCCAGATCAGCGGCTTGCGGCTACAGCAGCTGATCCGTCAGTGGACAGCAGCACCCGCCGATGTACGGACGATGTCAGCCCGCTGCCACGAATCATGGGCATGGTGATTCGGATTGATGGTCGAGCACGCTGTGAGCCGTCTTCGATGGGCTTGTCATCCGGCCAGGGCGACCTCGGCCTCTTGGAACCCGGCGGCGGACTGGGCAGCTTGGCGGCGCCGGTGGTAGTGAACGGTCAAGATGCCGAGCAGCGGTCCCCAGGCGGCCAGCGGTAGGTAGGCGATCCAGAACGCGACGCTCTGCCAGCCCTCTGTGATCGGCGTGTCCGGGCTGCCGTTGAGCATCCGGCCGGAGGCCATCATGGCCAGCGCGTACGGGAAGATCAGCAGGGCGATCGCACCGAGGCTGGCGGGGATGACGGCGGCGAGGGTCGGTACCCGGCGGCCGCGCAGGCCCGGGATCCACCTCGGCCACACCTCGCCCCACTGGCACACCAGCCCGAGGGCGAGGAATGCCAGCACCTCGCTGACCACGCTGAGCGTGATGACGTACCAGACCCCTTCGAACAAGATCGGACCGTGACCGGGCGGCGGGGCGTCCATGCCCTTCACGAGCGGAGCTTCGAAGACGAAGGCTGTGATCCGCCAGATGGTGGAGGGCAGCGTGGTCAGGGCGGCGGCGTATGCGGCCAGGACGGCCCAGCGGGGCACGCCCACCGCCGTCCGACCATGCAGCTTCGTCAGGATGGTGCGAGCGGTCATAGAGATATCTCCTTGTTTAAACGCTGATCGTTGCGGATAGCCACGTGCATCCCGCGAGCCGGTGGGCAATGCCGAGGTTGCTGTTTCAAGATCGCAGCCACGCCGAGCCCCACGCATCCCCTTCGAGAAGGGACCGGATCACCCGCGCGGGGGAAGAGGAACCTGTACCACACAGGGCACCCTCCCCCACCCGACCCCACGGTCAGACGGGTAAGCGTCCGGAGGGACACGCACCAACGGACCGGCCAAGGCTGCCCCGCGCAGCCCACCGACACCAGGGCGTGAACACGACCAGCACACCCACCACCGGCCACCAGCCACGAGGAGCCGCCCTGGGCGCAGGATTCCACCTACACGCCCACGCGACACCACCACGGTGGAAAACGATCCCGGAAACTCAATCCGACTCAGGATCGCTAAGCTGATCAGGGACGCTACTGAAGCAGGTGCATCCCCTGCCTGGCTGGCGGCCCTGCAGCCCGGGCCCTACGGTGCGCCGCGGCAACAGTGACCCAGAGCGGCCTCTGCCCCCATTTCCAGCAGATCGCCGCAGGAGCGGCACCGGCAAGCATCACGAAGGGGTAGCGCGCGACCCGCGGCCATGAGAGTGAGGCTGATCGTGGCTGGTTTGGTGTCGGCCGGAGTTGTCGTATCCGGGCA
>NZ_VSFA01000219.1 GCF_008119785.1 Micromonospora sp. MP36
GCCCCGCGCCCCGCGCCCCGCGCCCCGCGCCCCGCGCCCCGCGCCCCGCGCCCCGCGCCGACGAACCATAACCCCAGCCCACCTCCGGACCTGACATCACCAACGACTCACAACCGACACCACCCCAAACCGACTGTGGCCGCCGGGTCGGGGTTGCCGGAGCGCAGATTCTGGCTGGCCACCCGGACCGAGGTCGGCCCGGCTCCGGCCGCCGACGACAGCCAGGCGCTGTCGAAGAGCGCGGCCCAGACGACCGCCGGGAGAAGCACGGCCACCCAACCCCGCCGCCGGCCACGGCGTCGCAGGCAGTCAGCCACCTGAGTCGTTGCCGCTATCAGCTCCAAAGCACCCCAACGAACCATCACCGCCACCCACGACGAGACGACCCAGCCCCACCTACAAACTTGATGACGTAGACGACTCAGCACCAGGCGCCGCACCAAACACACCACCCGCCCCGACCTGAATCGTTCACGCCATCAAGTTCGTAGCGTCCAAAAGAGACCTGCGGCCGCCGGGGACGCGAAGGGCCCGGGCGTGGGAAAGCGCGGGGCGCGAAGGCACGAGGCACGAGGCGCGCAAACACGAGGCGCGAAGGCACGGGTCCGAAGGCGCGGGGTCAGGGCAAGGCGGACCAGCAGCGCCGCACCTCCGTGGCCATGGCCGCGGGCGGCTGCCCGGGAACTCGGCCGTCGCCGGCGGACGATTCCGGCCCAGGTCAGCGCCGGCCCACTCCTGGTCGCACCTCGGGCGGGTCAGCCGGCGAGGAGGGCGGCCATCCGTTCCGCCTGGGCCTCCCAGCGCCACTCCTTCTCCACCCAGGCACGGCCAGCGCCGCCGAGCTGCCGGGCCAGGTCCCGGTCGGCGAGCAGCGTCGCCACCCGGTCGGCGAGCTGGGCCACGTCCCGGCCCCGGACCACGTACCCGGTCTCCCCCTCCCGGACGGCGTCCGGCGCGCCGCCGGAGTCGCCGGCCACCACCGGCAGGCCGGTCGCGCTGGCCTCCAGGTAGACGATTCCCAGCCCTTCGACGTCCAGGCCACGGTTGCGGGTCCGGCAGGGCATGGCGTACACGTCACCGGCGGCGTAGTGGGCGGGCAGCTCGGCCGACGGCACCGAGCCGGTGAAGACCACCTCGCGCTCCACCCCGGTCTGCCGGGCCAGCTTCTCCAGTGTCGCCCGGTAGGGCCCGCCGCCGACGATCAGCAGGGCCGCGTCCGGCACCCGGCGGCGGATCTCCGGCATCGCCCGGATGAGCATGTCCTGCCCCTTGCGCGGCACCAGGCGCGAGACGCACACCACCACCGGGCGGTCGGCCAGGCCCAACCGCAGCCGTACCCGCTCCCCGTCGACGGACGGGTGGTAGGTCTCGACGTCGACGCCCGGCGCGAGCCGGCGCAGCTCGGTCACCCCGTCCAGCACCCGGGCCAGCCGGACCCGGGTGTATTCCCCCAGATAGGTGGTGACGTCCACGCCCCGCCCGATCCGACGCAGCGCGGACCGGGCGCCGGGCAGTGCGGCCCAGCCGGCCTCGTGGCCGTGGGTCAACGCCACCGCCCGCCGGATCCCGGTCCGCCGGCGCAGCCCCGCCGCGAGCAGCCCCAGCGGGGCCGCCGCGCCGAACCACACCGTGTCGCAGTCGTACGTCCGGGCCAGCTTCGCCGCGCGGCGGGCGATCAGCGGGGTGGGCAGCAGCACCTTGGTGCGTTCCCGGATCACCTCGAAGGGCTGGTCGGCGTCGAACTTGGCGGCACCCCGCCAGCTCGACGCGTACACCACCAGGGAGCCTGGGGGCTGGCGGACGGCGAGGTTGTGCACGAAGGACTGGATGCCACCCGGCCGGGGCGGGAAGTCGTTGGTGATCAGCAAGGTCCGGCTCATCTGCCGATCTCCCTGGCGTAGGCGCGGGCGGCGGCCATCCGCTCCACGGTGGACGGGTGGGACGCCGACCAGAGGTACTCCCAGCGGGGCGGATCGGGGTCGGCGAGGTTCACGCCGGCCAGGCGGCGCTGCATCGCCTCGAAGGTGGCCGGGTCGCCGGTCAACGCGAGCGCGTGCGCGTCGGCCCGGGCCTCCACCCGCCGCGACACCAACGCCTGCGCCGGGGTGGCCACCAGCCCGGCCAGCGTGATCAGCGCGATCAGCAGCGGGAACGCGCGGGGTTGGGCGACCGAGTCGACCCCGGCCAGCCGCAGCAGCGGCGGCCAGGAGCCGATCAGATAGAGGGCCACCACCGCGGCGGCGGCGCCGAGCGCCCCGAGCAGGGTGCCGATCCACACGTCCCGGTCCCGCGCGTGCCCCAGCTCGTGGGCGACCACGCTGGTCACCTCCGCGGGGGTCGCCTCGCGCAGCAGGGTGTCGTAGACCACCACCCGCCGGGTCGGCCCGAGCCCCGAGACGTACGCGTTGACCGCCCGGGTCCGCCGGGAGGCGTCGGCCACCAGCACGTCGCGGACCGGCACCCCGTCGCGGGCGGCCAGGCTCATCAGCTCGGTACGCAGCGGGCCGGGCTCCATCGGGGTGAACCGGTTGAACACCGGCTCCACCAGCACCGGCAGCACGAACGACAGCAGCACCACCAGCGCGGCGGCGCCGGCCGCGCCGAACGCCCACCACCAGCGCGGGGCGAGCCGGACGACCGTGTAGAAGCCGAGCAGGGCGAGCGCGCCGATGACCGCACTGACCGCGTACGACTTGAGCAGGTCCACCGCCCAGCCGCCCCAACCCTGGGTACTCAGCCCGTACCGGGTCAGCACGGTGTGCCGCCAGGCGGCGAAGGGCAGGGTGAGCAGGTCGGCGAGGAGCATCACGGCCAGCCCACCGAGCACCGCCTGGGCGATCCAGTGCCCGCCGAACGGCCGGCCGGCGAACTCCACCAGGCGACCACCGACCGGGGTGAGCCCGAGCACCAGGGCCACCGCCAGGCCGACGACGAGCGCCGACCACCCGGCGGGCCGCAGCGCGCCGTGGAACGCCCGCCCGCGGGCCACCTGCTCGACCGGGAGTGCCCGCAACGCGGCCAACTGGTCGGCGCGGGGCGCCGGTGGCCGGTGCCACGGGATCAGCAGCGCCGCGGTGACGGCCAACACGACGGCCAGCCCGGCGAGGGTGAGCACGGCCCACCCGCGCGGCGTCACCGCGTCGCCCCGGTGCCGGTGGCAAGCGGCGTGCCGGGGGCACGCCACGGGCGGGCCGCGAGCACACCGCGCGCGCCGCCGTCACGTCGTACCCGTGGCATCTCGTCCCTCCTGCCCTGCCTGCCCGTGACCGCTCATCCGGTGACTCCTCTGAAGCCTGAGGGCGTCAGCTTCTCAGACCGCAGCCGCGGCCTGACGGGCGAGCCCCATCCGGAGGATGTGATAGCGCCGACCGGACCGGGATTAATACCCGGTAACGGGCTGTCCGCCCATATCTCTACCTGGCGGGAGCCCTGGGGGCGACCTCTTCTCTGGCGCAAGGATGAGGCGGCCGGCCCCCGTCCGCTTCAGGCCGGGTTCTTGACGTCGGCGACGTAGACCGCCCCGCCCAGGCAGTCCTTGACCTCGTAACGCGGCGCCACTGTCCCGGTCCAGCGCAGGAATCCGCTCGTGCCGGTCGCGGCGGCCATGTTGATGAACCGGCAGCCCTCGTAGAAGATCTTGCCCGCGGTTGTCGGAGTCGATCCGGTCGCCACCGAGTGCGAGCCCATCAACTGGCAGTCGAGGTAGCGCACCATCGGCCCGCGATTGCCGTTGGCGTTGAACGCATAGACGTGTGGAACCGCGCTGGCGGCCCAACTCTTGAACGAATGCGCGGTGTCGTCGCAGGAGACGAAGGTGATCGTGCCCTTGTACCAATTGGAGTCGATCACCTTGTGGCCCGTCCCGCGCACTTCGAAGCGGATTCCCTGGGCGTACAGGCGCATCATC
>NZ_VSFA01000022.1 GCF_008119785.1 Micromonospora sp. MP36
GAACCAATGCTCCCCGAGCTGCCCCGCGACCTGCCGGTGTTGGAGCGTCGGGCGGTGAGGGTGGTGGTGCTCGACGCCGCCGAGCGGGTGCTGCTGTTCCACACCCGGGACCCGGAGCACCCCCGCCTCGGGGTCTGGTGGGAGCTGCCCGGCGGCGGGCTCGACGCCGGGGAGACGTATCTGGAGGCGGCCGTACGGGAGTTGCGCGAGGAGACCGGCATCGTGGTCGCGCCGGCCGACGTGGGCCCGCCGACCTGGCGGCGGCGGGCCAGCTTCATCCACCGGCAGTGGCGCCACCTGCAGGACGAGGTGATCGTCCCGGTACGGCTGCCGGGGCCGGGACCAGACGTGGATGAGGCGAACCGGCTGGACTACGAGGTGGAGGACTACTTCGGGTTCCGCTGGTGGCCGGTCACCGAGATCGTCGGCGTGCGGCCGCGCTGCTATCCGGGGCGGCTGCCCGAGCTACTGCCGGCGTTCCTGGCCGGCGAGGAGATCGACGAGCCGTTCGAGCTGTGGTCATGACGAATCCGCCGTCAACCGGCACAGTGGAGCGGTGACCCGAATCCACGGACCTCTCGCCCACTACGCCGAGCGGCTGCACCGCGCCGCCGGCGACACGCACCACGTCGCCTCCCCGCTCGGCGCCTGGCTGCTCCTCGCGCTCACCGGCCCCGCCGCCACCGGCGGCACCCGTGACGAACTAACCGAGGCGCTCGGCACCGACGTGGACGTGGCGGCGGAGGTGGCAGGGGCGTTGCTGTCGGCGCCGCACCCGTTGATGGCCTCCGCCAGCGCGGTGTGGGAGCGCCAGCCCTTCGAGGGCCTGGCCGGTTGGCGGGCCGGCCTGCCGGAGCGGACGCAGCGCGGCCCGCTGCCCGACCAGGCGGCGCTCGACGCCTGGGCCCGGGAGCACACGTACGGTCTGATCGACCGGTTCCCGATCACCGTCCGACCGCAGATCCTGCTGATCCTGGCCAGCGCGCTGGCCACCAAGGTGTCCTGGGCGGAGCCCTTCCAGGTGGCTCCAGCCGACCAGCTCGGATCGGGCAGCGCCTGGGCAGGCCGGCTCGATCGGGTGTTGCGCACCCCGTGGCACGGCCACCTGTGCTGGATCGCGACGACCGCGCGGGCCGGTGACGTCGCGGTGCACGCCGCGCCCGCCCGACCGGTGTCGACCGCCGGCGGCGAGGCCGGGATGCTGGTGGTGTCGGTCGCCGCCGCACCGGACGTGCCGCCGGTCGACGTCCTCGCCGCCGCCCAGGAGATCGCCGCACGGACCGCCACCGCACCGGACGGGTACCGGCCCCGCCAGCGGTCCCTGTTCGACCTGCCGCTCGGCGACACCCCGCTGTGGACGCTGCGGGAGGAGACGGTACGCACGTTCGCGCGCGACGGCCGGGAGGAGCGGACCAGGGCCGTGCTGCCCTGCTGGTCGGCGGAGAGCCGGCACGACCTGACGCGGGCCGGGTTCGGCTTCGACGCCGCCGCCCGGGCGCTCGGGATGCTCATGGGGCTGGCGAACCCGCAGCACGAGGCGGTCCAGTCGGCGGTGGCCCGCTACGGGCGGTACGGCTTCGAGGCCGCCGCGGTGACCGCGTTCGCGGTGGCGACCGGACTGCCGCCGGAGGGCGTCGCCCGGGTGGCGGAGCTGCGGTTCGGCCACCCGTACGCCGTGGTGGCGGTGGCCACCGACAGCGCGGGCGGGCCGTGGCACGGCCTGCCGGTTTACTCGGCCTGGGTGGCGGAGCCACAGGAACTGCCCGAGGACGAGCTGGCGGACCCGCCCCGACAGTGGTGAGGCGGGGCCTCCGGCCGTGCGGCCGGAGGCCCCGCGCGCCACGCGCGTGAAGGGGGAACCCGGAGGCGTTGAGAAGGGCCCTTCCTTACACCGCGACCGGTTCGCGTTCGGCGGCCCGGGCGGCGAGCCGGCGTTCCCGCTCCTGGGCGCCGATCAGGTCGTCCGGGAGGGAGTCCGCCACCTCGATGTCGAACCGGCGCAGCAGCCGGATCGCGAACCCGCCGAGGGTGACCAGCACGAGGGCCAGCCCGAAGCAGACGTACGCGAAGCCGATGCCGCGGCCGGGACCGGTGCCGATCACCGCGCCCACCGACCCGGCGAGCGCCCCACCCGGGGCGAGCATCGGCTCGAACAGGGCGGTGGCGCCCGGTGCCAGCAGCGCGAAGCCGATCGGGAGCGTCGACCAGGCGATGGTCTGGTTGAGGCTGAACACCCGGCCGTGGAACCGCTGCGGCACCTTGACCTGGACGATGGTCGCGTAGATCGACTGCGCGGTGGTCATCGCCATGGCCAGCCAGCCCATGCCGACGCAGATCATCGCCACCGAGGCGTCCAGGCCGATCAGCACGCAGCCGATCGCGGTGCCGAGGTTGGCGACGAGCACGCCGATCATCCGTCGCCGACGTGGGCCGCCCCAGAGCGACATGAGCACGCCACCGGCCACCGCGCCGACCGCCTCGGCGAGGGCCACCTGGGCCACCTGGGTGGGGGTGCCGAAGGAGAGCACCAGCGGGGTGGTGAGCACCAGGGCGGGGGCCAGGAAGATATTGCCTAGCGCGAAGTAGCCGAGCATCAGCCGGAAGCCCTTGTGCTGCCAGGAGTAGCGCAGGCCGTTGGCGATGGCGACCAGGAGCCGTTCCCGGGGCCGCCAGCCGAGCAGGTCGGGGAAGCGGACCACGGCCAGGGTGGTCACCGCGACCACATAGCTGGCCACGTCGACGAGCAGGATGCCCTTGAGCTCGATCGCGGCGAGCAGGCCGGCCGCGAAGACCGGCATGAGCAGGGTGGCGACGCCGGTGGAGAGCTGGGTGATGCCCATCGCGTGGCCGAGGTAGCGCTTCGGCACGAGCTGGGGCACCGCCGACTGGAACGCGATGCGCTGGAACGACCCGGCCACCGAGCTGAGCGCGACCAGGAGGTAGATGTGCCAGAGCACCAGGCTGTCGGTCCACAGCAGCGCGGCCAGGACCAACTGGATCGACCCGGCGATGGAGCTGGCCAGCATCATGATCCGGCGTCGGCTGACCCGGTCGACGATCGCGCCGGCCACCGGGAGCATCAGCACGCCGCAGATCAGCGCGAGCGCCCAGAGCAGGCCGAGGTCGGCCACCGACCCGGTCCGGTTGAACAGCCAGATCGGCAGGGCGAACGCGGTCAGCGCGGAGCCGGTGCTGGAGACGAGCTGCCCGACGGTGACCGCCAGGAAGCGGCCCATGCTGGGTTTGACGGTGGCCCGGGCCGACCCCTCCGCCGCGCCCACCCGCAGGTGGTCGAGGACCGCCCAGCCGGCGTCCTCGCCCCGCGCGTCGGGGGTGAGCGCCGTAGTGTCCCCGGCGACGACCACCGGGTGGACCCGGGTGACGATCTCGGCCAGTTCCTCGGCGCGGTACTTCAGGAAGAAGTGGCCGGCCTGGTCGAGGACGACCAGCCCGAGGGTGTCGCTGAGGAACTGCCACTCGGCGTACCGCTCGCGGTAGTAGTCGGTGACCGGGTCCTCGGAGCCGACCACCGAGATGATCGGGGCGCGCAGCTTCATCGCCCGCTGGTCGAGCAGGCGGGTGAAGTACTCCTCGGAGGCGCGGGAGTCGGCCCGCATGTTGCTGATGATCCGGTCGGCCTGCTCCGGGTCCAGCTCGTCGGTGTCCACGCCCATCGACTTGAGCCAGCTCGCGTAGTGCCGGTTGCTGCGCAGCTGCTCCAGCCGGTTGCGCATCCGCGCGAAGAGGCCCTTCGGCCGGGCGAACGGGAACATCGCGCCGATGTAGACGGCCTCGATGTCGCGGCCGGCAGCCTCGACCTTTCGGGCCACCTCGGCGATGATCGCACTGCCCACGCCGCAGTGGCCGTAGAGCGCGATCGGGCCCTCGACCCGCTCCAGGATCTCGTCGGCGACCCGGGTGGTCAGGTCGTCGAAGGGCAGCGCGTCCTCGCTGAGGCCGACGTCGTGCCCGGGGATGGCCAGCGACCAGACGGCGTGCCCGGCCGGCAGCGCGTCGGCGAGCGGCTGGTAGACGATGGCGCTGCCGCCGCCGTACGGGACGCAGACGTAGGACAGCACCCGTTTGCCGGCGGGAATCGGCTTGGTCAGCTCGTAGAGCAGCCGGCGCGGCCCCTCCTCGGCGGCACCGCCGGAGATGAACGCGGCCAGGTCGCGGATGGTCCGCTGCTGGAACAGGTCCATCACGCCGACCGGCCGGCCGCCCAGCTCGGCCTTGCGGATCTTCGCGACCACCTGGGTGGCGAGCATGGAGTGCCCGCCCAGATCGAAGAAGTCGTCGTCGATGCCGAGCGCGTCCACGCCCAGCACCTCCGACCAGATGGCGGCGAGCGTGCGTTCGGTGTCGTCGCGCGGCTCGACCAGCGCCACCGACGCCTCGCGGGTGACCACCGGGGCGGGCAGCGCCTTGCGGTCGAGCTTCCCGTTGGGGGTCAGCGGCAGCGCGTCGAGGGTGACGAACGCGGCCGGCACCATGTACTCCGGCAGGGTGTCCTTCAGTGCGGTCTTCAGCGCGGCGTGCTCGGCGGGCCCGACCAGGTAGGCGGTGAGCCGCTTGTCGCCGGGGCTGTCCTCGCGGACGATCACCGCCGCCTCGGTCACCCCGGGCTGCTCGCGCAGCGCGCTCTCGATCTCGCCCAGCTCGATGCGCAGGCCGCGCAGCTTGACCTGATGGTCGATCCGGCCGAGGAACTCGATCACGCCGGCGGGCCGCGCCAGGTCGTCCGTCCCGGGCGCGAGCACCCAGCGGGCCAGGTCGCCGGTGCGGTACAGGCGGGCGCCGGGTTCACCGGAGAACGGGTCGGGAACGAACTTCTCGGCGGTCAGCGCCGGCCGGCGGTGGTAGCCGCGGGCCAGCCCGACGCCGCCGATGTGCAGCTCACCGGCGACGCCCAGCGGGCACTCGTTGCCCGCCGGGTCGAGCACGTGCAGCCGCAGGTTGGCGATCGGCGCGCCGATCGGGACGCCGGTGAGGCCGGCCAGCAGCGCCGGGTCGCACGGCCAGGCGGTGACGTCGATGGCCGCCTCGGTCGGGCCGTACAGGTTGTGCAGGCCGCACCAGGGCAGCCGGGCGGTGAAGTCGACCGCGGACGCCAGCGGCAGCTCCTCGCCGGAGCAGATCACCCGGCGCAGCGCGGTGGCCGCCTCGATCCCGTCCTCGGCGAGGAAGACGGTGAGCATGGACGGCACGAAGTGCGCGGTGGTGATCCGCTCGGCGACCAGCAGGTCGCGCAGGTAGCCGGCGTCCTTGTGGCCACCCGGCTTGGCCAGCACCAGGCGGGCGCCCTCGCGCAGCGGCCAGAAGAACTCCCACACCGACACGTCGAAGCTGGCCGGGGTCTTCTGCAGCACGGCGTCGTCGGCGCCGAGGCGGTACGTCTTCTGCATCCAGTCGAGCCGATTGACGATGCCCCGGTGCGTGTTCGGCACCCCCTTGGGCCGGCCGGTGGAGCCGGAGGTGTAGATGACGTACGCGAGGTGCTCGGGGCCGGCGGACGGCTCCGGGTCGGTGGTGGGCTGGTCGGCCCAGCCGGCCGGGTCGTCCAGGGCGAGGACGGTGGCGGCCGTCTCCGGCAGCACCTCGCGCAGGTGTTCCTGGACCAGCACCACCGGCGCGTCCGCGTCGGTGACCATGAAGGCCAGCCGGTCCGCCGGATACTCCGGGTCCAACGGCAGGTAGGCCCCGCCGGCCTTGAGCACGCCGAGCAGGCCGGCGACCAGTTCGAGGGAGCGCTCCGCGCAGACGCCGACCAGGGTCTCCGGGCCGACACCGGCGGCGCGCAGCCGATGCGCGATCCGGTTGGCGGCGCCGTTCAGCTCGGCGTACGTGAGGCTGCGGCCGTCGATGGTGACGGCGACCGCGTCCGGGGTGGCGGCGGCGCGCTCCTCGATCGGGCCGTGCAGGGTCTGCGTACGCGGGAAGTCCGCGGTGGTGTCGTTCCACGCCGCCAGCAGCGTCCGCTCCTCCGCGGGCAGCAGCGCCAGCCGGGAGACCGGGGTGTCCGGCGCGGCGACGATCGCGGCCAGCAGGGCGGTCCAGCGCCGGGCCATCCGCTCGACGGTGTCCCGGGTGAACAGGTCGGTGTTGAAGACCAGCTTGCCCCAGAGCCCGTCCACGGTCTCCACGGCGTGCAGCTCGAAGTCGAACCGGGTGGCCCGCAGCTCCATCGGCGTCCACTCGAAGCTGACCTCGTCGTCGCGCGAGACGCCGGTGAACCGGCCCATCTCGTAGTTCTGCAGCACGAACATGGCCTGGAAGACTGGGGACCGGCTGACGTCGCGGGGCAGCCCCAGCTCGTGGACCACCTTGGCGAACGGCACCTCGGCGTGCTCGAAGCCGTCCAGCACGTTGCGCCGGGTGCGCTCCAGCAGGTCGCGGAAGGTGGGGTCGCCGGCCAGCTCGGCCCGCAGCGGCAGCATGTTGATGAACATGCCGACCACGTTCTCCAGCTCCGGCGCGGAGCGGCCGGCCACCGACGCGCCGACGGCGAAGTCGTCCTGGCCGGAGTGCCGGGCCAGCAGCACCTGGTACGCGGCGAGCAGGGTCATGAACAGGGTGCCGCCGCTGTCCCGGGTGAGGTCGTTGAGCCGTTCGGTGGCCGCCGGGTCGAGCTGGAACTCAACGAAGTCGCCCCGGTAGGTCTGGGTGGCCGGGCGGGGCCGGTCCAGCGGCAGCTCCAGCGGGGTGATCCCGGCGAGCCGCTGCTTCCAGTAGTCGACGTGCGCCCGGGCCTGCGGGCCGTCCAGCTCCTGCGCCTCCCAGACGGCGAAGTCGCCGTACTGGATGGGCAGGGTGGGCAGCTCGCCGCCCCGGTAGAGGGTGATCAGGTCGCGCAGCAGCACGTCCACCGACCAGCCGTCCCCGACGATGTGGTGCTTGCCGAGGAAGAGCACCTGGTCGTCGGCGGCCAGCCGGACCAGCAGGGCGCGCAGCAGCGGCCCGTGCGCCAGGTCGAACGGTTCGGCGGCGGCCCCGTCGACTAGCGCCTGCGCGGTCGCCTCGTCCGGGGCGTCCACGATGGTCAGCGGCACCTCGACGGTCTCCTCCACCACCACGGTGGGGCGCCCGTCCGCGTCGGCCGGGAAGCGGGTCCGCAGCGACTCGTGCCGGGCGGTCAGCGCGGCCAGGGCGGCACGCAGCGCGGCCACGTCGAGCGGGCCGCGCACCCGCAGCGGCACCGCGATGTGGTAGGCCGCCTCGCCCGGAGCGAGCTGGTCCATGAACCAGACCCGCTCCTGGGCGTAGGACAGCGGCACCTCGGCGTCGGCGGGCCGGGGCGTGATCCGGGCCGTGGGGGCGGCCTGCCGGGCGCGCAGCCGCCTGGCGATCAGCGCCTGCCGGGCCGCCTCCCGGGTCGAATCCTTCAGGTCGGTCATCAGCTGCTTTCCTGCTTCCTACCACGTCTCGTTGTCGAACGGTTCGGATGTTTCGCTCTCCGCTCGGCTGGTGCCGGGCTGGAGTCCTGGACCGGCAGTCTGGTCCGGCGGCGATCGGTCCGGTCCTGCAGGATCTGCTTCACCCTGTGGTGTGGGGTGTGCAGGGCGATGTCGGGGTCGCCGGCTCGGTGCAGGATGTTGATCGCGGCGTTCACGTCGGCCTGCCACACCACCCCGCACCGGGTGCAGTGAAACCGGTCCCTACTACGTCGACCGAAGTCGCCGCAGCGGTGACAGGTTTGTGAGGTGTAGGCGGCGTTGACGGGAACGAGCGCAGAACCTCTACGCTCCGACACGCTTTTCAGCGCCTCGGCGGTGACTCCTTTGGTCCACGCCGCGAGGCGCCGGTTGATGTTCTTGCCGAGTTTCTTGGTGCTAGTGAAGCGTTTGGTGAGGTTTTCGGCGACAACGGTGGCGGCCTTGTCGACGACCTCGTGCACGGCGGTGAAGATCTCCGTACGCACCCGCGCCCGGTGCCGGGCGGCCTGCCGGTCCCGCTTGATCGTGCCGAGGTTGTTGGCCTTGATCCGGTGCGCCTTCGCGTGATCACCATTGCGGGCGGCGGTGTTGGCGATCGAGCGGAGCTTCGCCCGCCGCCGGTTGCGTTCCTTCAACCGATCCGACTCGACGGTCAGCAGCTCGCCGAGGCAGGTTCCGTGTGGATCACCGTCGGAGTCGGTGAGGGCTTCGGTGTAGCCCTTGTCCACCCCGATCATTTGCTCGCCGCAGGGCCGTCGCGACGACGGCATCTCCGATGCGTCGATCTGGTAGTGCACCTCGACCCGACCCCCGCGCAGGATCAGCCGCAGCGCGCCCGTCGGAGCGACCATCGTAGACAGCGGGATTCTGACCATCTTGCGAGGCTTGAAGCCGGGAACCGCCAGCCACAACCGGCCGCGCCCGTCGGTGAGCGTGTGGTGCTGGTCGGCGCGTACGACGATCTGATCGTGCGTGTGGTTCTTGCCACGCTTCCAGTGCTCGCGCATCTGCCGAGCTAGGAACGGGTCGTCAGCCCACCGGTCAGCCCTCAACGCGGCCAGCATGCGCTGACGCTCGGCCGGATCGCTGGTGCGCCGGAAAACCGCGCGGCGCACCTCGACCTTGGCTGAGGCCAGGCTCGCGGCGATGTCGGCCATGGCGTCGCGGACGGTTTCCTTCCACGCATTCGCCAGCACACCAAACTGGACGTACGTGCCGTCAGCCATCCACCGGTCCCGCACCTGCCGGTCCTTCAGCCCGGACCCGACACCGACGACCGACCCGTACCGCTGCCACACCTCACTACGAACCCGACCCAACCGACGCGCCTGCTTAAGCAACACCGCGTACTTGCCCAGATTCAGACCCGCCGAGTAAGCGATCCGCGTGACCTTCACCGCTGACCAGCCCCGGTCAGGCCCGCTTCGGGTTCCTCCTCGAAGGGGCGCTCTGCGTACTCACCGATCCGGTAGATGTTACGCACAACAAGCAACCATAGATGGACATGCGGGGAAGAACGACAACTGGTCACTCCTCTTCCGCCGCGAGCAGCGCGGCGACCTCGGTGTCGGAGAGCCCGTCGAGCTCGGCGGCGATCCGCTGCTCGATCTGGGCGGCCAGGTCCGCCACCACGGGGCTGCTGAACAGCGCCCGCATGGGCAGTTCGACGTCCACCTCGGCCCGGATCCGGGCCATCGCCCGCATGCCGCGCAGCGAGTTGCCGCCGAGAGCGAAGAAGTCGTCCAGAGCGCCGACCTTCTCCACCTGGAGGATCTCGGCGTACACCTCGGCGACCAGGGCCTCGGCCTCGGTGCGCGGGGCGACGTAGGCGTCCTCGGCCGGCGCGGCGGTGGCCGGCGCGGGCAGCGCGGCCCGGTCCAGCTTGCCGTTCGGCGTCAGGGGCAGCGCGTCGAGCCGGACCAGTGCCGCCGGGATCAGGTGGGCGGGCAACTCCCGGGCCAGTTCGGCGCGGACCGAGTCCTCGTGGGCCGGGCCGACCAGGTAGCCGACCAGCGTCGGCTCGCCCGAGTCGGTCCGCACCGCCGCGGCGGCCGCCCGGACGTCCGGGTGGGCCAGCAGCGCGGCCTCCACCTCACCCAGCTCGATCCGCATGCCGCGCACCTTGACCTGGTCGTCGCGGCGGCCCAGGTATTCCAGCGTGCCGTCGGCACGCCAGCGGGCCAGGTCGCCGGTGGCGTACATCCGCTCCCCGGGCGGGCCGTACGGGCAGGGCAGGAAACGCTCGGCGGTGAGGCCGGGACGGCGCAGATAGCCGCGGGCGAGCTGGGTGCCGGCGACGTACAGCTCGCCGACCACACCCGGCGGGACCGGCTGCAGGGCCGCGTCGAGCAGCAGCGCCCGGGTGTTCCAGGTGGGCGTGCCGATCGACACCGGCCCGGCCGGGACCGGTTCGCCCGGGGCGATCCGGGCGGCGACGCAACCGACCGTCGCCTCGGTCGGGCCGTACTCGTTGATCACCGCGACGTCCGGGTGCGCGGCTCGCCACCCGGCGAGCTGCTCGCCGGTGAGCGCCTCACCGCCGATCACCAGGTCGGCGGTGGGCGACAGCTCGCCGTCGAGCAGCGGCAGGTGGCTGGGGGTGACCTTGAGGAAGGTGGGCCGGCCGCCGACCCGGGCCGCCGGCTCGTCGATCGCGGCGAGCCGGACCGTGCCGCCGGCGGTGAGCGTGCCGAGCAGGCCGGTGACGGTGAGGTCGAAGGAGACCGGCGAGTGCAGCAGCGCGGTGCCGGCCAGGCCCGGGTAGGTGTGCCGGGCCCAGGCCAGGTAGGCGGTGACCGCGCGGTGCTCCACCACCACGCCCTTGGGCCGGCCGGTGGAGCCGGAGGTGTAGAGCACGTACGCCGGGTGCTCGGGGCGCAGCGGGGTGAGCCGGTCGGCGTCGGTGAGGTCGCCGTCGGCCTGGTCGGAACCCACCTCCCCGTCCAGCACCAGCGCGCCGGCCGGCACCAGGGCCGCGGTCTCCGGGGTCGCCACCACCAGGGCCGGCTCGGCGTCGTCCAGCAGGTACGCGATCCGCCCGGCCGGGTAGGCGGTGTCCACCGGCACGTACGCCGCGCCGGACTTGAGCACCGCGAGGATGGCCACCACCAGCTCGCAGGAGCGGGGCACGGCGAGCGCGACCCGGGCCTCCGGGCCGGCGCCCCGGGCCACCAGCAGCCGGGCCAGCCGGTTCGCGGCGGTGTTCAGCTCGGCGTAGGTGAGCGGCACGCCGTCGCAGACCAGCGCGATGGCGTCCGGCGTGGCCGCGGCCTGCCGCTGCACCTCGTCGACCACGGTGGCCGGCGGCACCTCGTGCGCGGTGTCGTTCCAGGCGCCCAGCACCAGGTCCCGCTCGGCGTCGGCGAGCAGCGGCAGCGCGCCGACCCGCCGCTGCGGGTCGGCGACGGCGGCGGCGAGCAGCCGGACGTACCGGTCGACGACCGACTCGGCGGTGGCGCGGTCGAACAGCGCCGTGCGGTAGACCAGCCGGCTCTCGCCGGTGGTGATGTCGAACGCCAGGTCGTCCTTGGTGGTGCCCAGCTCCACCGGGTCCAGGCCGGAGTCGGGGATGAAGTTCAGCGCGGTCTGGAAGATCGGCTGCACTGACGGGTCGCGCTGCGGGTCGACCGCCTCGACGATCTTCTGGAACGGGGTCTGCCCGTGCTCGATCGCGTCGACCAGGCCGGCGCGGACCCGGGCGAGCAGCTCGGCGAAGGTCGGGTCGCCGGAGACGTCGCAGCGCAGCGCCACCGGGTTGACGAACATGCCGATCAGTGGGGCCACCTCGGCGCTGTCCCGACCGGCGGTGGAGACGCCGACCACCACGTCGGTGTCGCCGGAGATCCGGGACAGCAGCGCCGCGAAGCCGGCCAGCAGCACCATGTACGGCGTGGCCGCCGCGCCGGTCGCGAGGGCGCCGACCCGGTCGAGCAGCCCCGCGGGCAGCTCGAACCGCACCTCGTCGCCGGCGAAGCCGAGCTGTGCCGGGCGGGGCCGGTCCAGCGGCAGGCCGGTGACCGCCGGCGCGCCGGCCAGGTGGCCGGTCCAGAAGGCGAGCTGGCGGTCCAGCTCCGCGCCGGTGAGCTGGTCGCGCTGCCAGACCGCGAAGTCGGCGTACTGGATGGGCAGCTCGGGCACGGCGGGCTCGGTGCTGGTCGACGCGGCCTGGCTGAACGCGCCGAGTTCCTGGTGGAACAGCACCGCCGAGTGGCTGTCGAAGACCGCGTGGTGCACCACGAACACCAGCGCCCAGGTGTCGTCCAGGCGGACCAGCCGGGCCCGCCACAGCGGCGGGGCGTCCAGCGGGATCGGGCTGCGGGCCAGTTCCGCGCGGATCGCCTCGAACGCCGCGAGGCGCTCCGCCTCCGGCAGGTGCCGCAGGTCGTCGGTCGGGATCGGGGCGGCTTCGTGGGCCCGCACCACCTGCACCAGGGCGCCGTCGTCGATCCGTAGGTAGGTGCGGAGCGCCTCGTGCCGGGCCACCACCTGGTTGACGATGCCGGCGGCGGCGTCCGCGTCGATCCCGGCCGGGAAGCGCCACGGGACGGAGACGTTGTAGACCGGCGAGCCGGCGTCGAGCTGGTTGGCCATCCACACCCGCTCCTGCGCGAAGGAGGCCGGGAAGGTCCATTCCTGGGTCATGACTGCGCCTCGCGTACCGAGCGGGGCCGCATGTCGGTCCAGACGGTCTCGACGTGGGCCAGGCACTCCTCCCGGGTGCCGGCGAAGCCGGCGTCGTGCCAGCCCGCGGGGAGGTCCCGGTCGGCCGACCAGATGGAGTACTGCTCCTCGTCGTTGCGCACGACCAGGAATCGGGGTTCGGCCATGTCAGTTCGCTCCAGAGGTGTCGGGGGTGTGCGGCTCGGCCATCGCCACGGCGATCTTGCGGGGGCCGGTGAACGGCTCCCGGCCGTGCGCGGCGGTCATGTTGTCCACCACCAGCACGTCGTCGCGCTGGTAGTCGAAGCGGACGCTGGCGGCCCGGTAGGCGGCGCGCAGGTGGTCCATCACGTCGGCGGGGATCTCGCCGCCGTCGCCGTAGTAGGTGTTCGACGGCAGCCCGTCGGGGCCGAACATGGCCAGCAGCCCCTCCTGGTAGTCCTTCGGGAGGGTGCTGAGGTGGAAGAACGTGGCGTGGTTGAACCAGCGCGGGGTGTCCGAGCCGGGCCGGTGGTGCACCACGTCCCGGACCGCGCGGGTTCGCAGGCCGTCCTTGCCGACCCACTCCACGGTGATCCCGTTCGCCGCGGCGTACGCCTCGACCTCGGTCCGGTTCTCGGTGTTGAACACCTCCTGCCAGCGGGTGCCGAAGTCGCCGTGGAAGTTGCGCACCAGCATCCAGCGGCGCCGGATGAACTCCTCGCGCACCGTTGGGTCGATCTCCTGGTAGACCCGGCGCACGTCGGCGAGCGGGGTGGCCCCCTGCGTCTGCGGGGCGGTGATGCAGTAGAAGAACAGGGTCAGCGGCCAACGCGCCTGATACGAGTTCTCGTTGTGCAGGAAGATCTCCTCGTCCGGCGGGTAGTCGGTCGAGGTGTAGACCCGGCCCTTGATGGAGTGCCGGGGTGAGGAGCGCTCCGTGTAGGTCAGCGGCTCGCCGGAGAGGGCGCGGACCGCCCGGTCGAAGCCGTCCACCCCGCCGACGTCGAAGCCGCGGAAGAGCAGCCCGCCGTGCTCGACGAGGGCGGCGCGCAGTTCGGCTCGCCGGGCGTCGATCAGGTCGGTCAGGGCCCGGCCGTCGTTCTCGATGACCACCGGGAGTGTGGTCGTGTCGCTCATGGTGCAGCTCTCCTGTTCGTCGGGTCAGGCGCGGGGCAGTCGCGGGATGGCTGGGATGGTCGCCGGCGCGGCCGGCTCGTCGGCGGGCTGACTGGCGCGCAACTCCTCGATCCGAGCGGCCAGCCCGGCGACCGTGGGGGTCTCGAAGAGGCTGCGCATCGGCAGCCGCACCCCGGTGGCCTTGCGCATCGCGGCGATGAGCTGCACCGCGACCAGCGAGTTGCCGCCGAGGGAGAAGAAGTCGTCGTCCACCCCGACCTCGGCCACGCCGAGGCCGTCCCGCCAGACCTGGGCGATGGTCTTCTCCAGCTCGGTTGAGGGCGCGGCCGAGCCGCCGCCGGTGGCGGTCGGCGCGGAGACCGCCTCGGCCGCCACCTCCAGGCTGTCGGTGGTCACCCGGGCGGCCCGTCGGCGGATGTCCGCGACGGTACGGGTGGCGATGACCACCTGCGCGCCAAGACCGGCGGTGAGGCTGCGCCGGAACGCCTCCGCCCCGTCCACCGGCCGGATGTCCTCGGTCACCGGGGCCGCGGCGGCCGGGGTGTCGGTGAGGCCCCCGGTGACGGCGCCCTGGTCCACCCGGCGCAGCACGAAGTCGCTGATCGCGACCAGTTCCCGGCCCTCGGCGTCCACCAGGGACAGGTCGGCGGCCACCACCTCGTCGGTGGCGCTGGCCCGGTGCCCCAGGTGGCTGAGGAAGGACGCCGGCAGCGCGCCGCGCACCACGATCCGGCCGTACGACAGGGGCAGGTAGGTGCCGGAGCCCTGGCCCCGACCGAAGGCGGTGGCCACGTCCAGCAGGGCCGGGTGCAGCCCCCAGGAGGGCAGGTCGCCCAGCGCCGCGGCGGGTGCCTCGATTCGGGCCAGCTCCTCCCCGTCGGCGAGGTGGTGCTCAGCGAGCGCGGCCCAGCGTGGCCCGAAGGTGAGCATGCTGGTCCGACCCCGGCCGAACGACGCGTCGTCGTCGACCCGCCGGCCGGTGACCGTGGGCGTACCCGCCGGCGGGGCGGGCTCCTCGGTCCAGCCGGCGGCGCCCCGGACGTGGGTACGCAGCTGGCCGGCGGCCAGGCTGGCGACGGTGAAGTCCACCCCGTCCTCGGTGGGGGTCAGCTCCACCCGGTACTGGGCGACCGTGCCGTCCGGCACCGAGAACGGCTCCAGGAAGACCACGTCGCGCAGCTCCACCGCCGCCTGCGGGCCGGGGGCGGGCAACGCGGCGGTCACCGCGGCGCGCACCGACTCCAGGTGGGCGGTGCCCGGCACCACCGGCACCCCGCCGATCCGGTGCTCGTCGAGCAGCCAGTGGGTGCTGGCGGAGACCAGGCCGTGCAGCACGGTGCCGTCCGGCCCGGCCACCTTGGTGGTCAGCACCGGGTGGTCGACCGGGCTGGTGACGGTGTCCCGGCCGGCGGCCCGGAAGGCGGCCGGCGCGTTGGTCTCCACGGCCATGCCGACCTCGGCCCAGCCGCCCCAGTTCTGCGACACCACCGGCGCCCGGAAGCCGGCGCCGGCCCGCGCGAACGCGTCCAGGAAGTTGTTCGCCGCGCAGTAGTCGACCTGGCCGAAGCCGCCGATGACCGCGGTGATCGAGGAGCACAGCGCGACGAAGTCCAGCGGTAGGTCGCCGAAGACCTGGGCGAGGGCGAGGGTGCCGGCCAGCTTCGGGGCGAGCACCCGCTCCGCCTCGGCCCGCTCCTTGATCTCCGCCATGCCCCCGCCGGGCAGGCCAGCCGCGTGCACGATGCCGTCCAGGCCGCCGAAGCGGCTCTCGGCGGCCTCGCGTACCCGGCACAGGTCGGCCGGGTCGGTGACGTCGGCCGCGAGCACCAGCACCTCGGCCCCGGCCGCCTCCATCCGGCGGATCGCGGCGATGGCCCGGCCGGCCCGGTCGGCGCCGCCGTGCACCGCCAGGTGCTCATCCCAGCGGTCCCGCTCGGGCAGGCCGGAGCGGGCCAACAGCACCAGCTTGGCGCGTGCCCGGCGGGCGAAGTCCTCGGCCAGGGTGATGCCGATGCCGCCGAGACCGCCGGTGATCAGGTAGCGGCCCGCCTCACGCAGCACGCCCGGCTCGGCCTCGGCGTCCACGGTGACCTGCTCGTACCCGGCCACCCAGCGCCGGTCGCGACGCAGCGCCACCTCCGGGTGCTCCGGGTCGACCGGGCTGCGCAGCTCGGTGACCAGGGCGGCGGCGCCCCGCGCGGCAGCGTCCGCGTCGACCAGGCGGACGGTGAGGCCGGGCAGCTCCACCGGCAGCACCCGGGCCAGGCCGGCCAGGGTGGCGTGCTCCGGGCGGACCAGGTCGTCGCCGCGCACGTCGGCGGTGCCGGCGGTGACCAGGTCGAGGGTCAGGCCCGGCTCGTCGCCGGTCAGCCCGGCGCCGGCGAGCGCCTGCACCAGGTGCAGTGCGCTGAAGAAGCCCCGGTCCTGGGCGGCCCAGGCGGCGTCCGGGTCGGTCCCGGCCGGCTCCCCGTCGAGGGCGAACGCGTGCACGAGACGCCGGGGCAGGTCCGCGCCGAGCGCGGCGACCAGGGCGTCGTGGTCCTCGCGGACGCCGGGGCGCAACCGGAAACCGGTGGGCGTGGCGGCGAAGGCGTCGCCGGCACATACCTCGACCGGGTCGTCACCGGCGGCGCGCAGCGCGGCGACCAGCGCCTCGCCGCGCGGGCCGTCGGCCAGGACCAGGCAGCGGCCCAGCGGGGTGGCGGCCCGGGCCGGGGCGGCCTGCCGCCACACCGGCACCGCGAACCACTCCGGCAGGGGCCGGGGGCCGGTCTCCACCGGCGCCGCCGCCACCTGCTCCACCGGGTCCGGATCCACCCAGTAGCGGCGACGCTCGAAGGGGTACGTGGGCAGCGGCACCCGCCGGGCGTCCGGGTCGGCGGCCAGCCGCACCGGCACGCCCGCGCACCAGAGCGCGCCGGCGCTGCCGAGCAGGGTGGCCAGGTCGCCGGTGGACTCGCCCGGGCCGGGCAGGCTGCCCAGCGGGGTGAGCTTCCGCTGCGCCTCGCCGGCCTTGGCGACCTGCATCCGGGCCAGGTTGGCCAGCTGCCTGCCGGGGCCGCACTCGAGCAGCGCCCAGGTGCCCTCGGCGAGCAGGGTGGCCACGCAGGCGCCGAAGCGGACCGGCTGGCGCAGGTGCGCCGCCCAGTACGCCGGGTCGGTGGCCTGCGCCTCGGTGATCCAGGTGCCGGTCACGTTGGACAGGAACGGCACGGCTGGCGGGCGCAGCGGCACGGTGGCCATCAGCGCGGTGAACTCGTCAAGGATCGGCTCCATCATCGGCGAGTGGAACGCGTGCGAGGTGCGCAGCACCTTGCTCTTGCCCTTGAGGGTGGCGGCGAACTCCTCGACGGCCGCCGTCTCGCCGGCCACCACGCAGGTGCCCGGACCGTTGACGGTGGCGATGGCCAGCCCCTCGGGCAGCCGGTCGGCGACGGCCGACTCGTCCAGCGCCACGGCCAGCATCGAGCCGGCGGGCAGCGAGTGCATCAGCCGGCCCCGGGCGGCCACCACCCGCAGCGCGTCGGGCAGGGTGAGCACGCCGGCCACGGTGGCGGCGACGTACTCGCCGATCGAGTGGCCGATCATCGCAGCCGGGGTCACCCCGGCCCGCTGCCAGGCGGTGGCGAGCGCGTACTCGATGGTGAACAGGGCCGGCTGGGTGTAGCGGGTCTCGGTGAGCTTCTCCCCCGCCTCCGGGTCCCGGCCGAGGATCAGGTCGCGCAGGTCCAGGCCCAGCTCGGGACGGAGCAGCTCGGCGCACTCGTCCACGGTGGCCGCGAACGCCGGGTCCTCGGCGTAGAGCTGCGCGCCCATGCCGGCGTACTGGGAGCCCTGCCCGGAGAACAGGAACGCCACCCGCGGCGCGGGGCCGTCGGCAGCGCCCCGGTGGCCCTTGCGGGCGTCGCGCAGCGCGGCGACCGCCGCCTGCGGGTCGCCGGCGACGACGGCGGCGCGGTGCGCGTACTCCTGGCGGCCGACCCGCAGGGTGTGCGCGACGTCGGCGAGCAGCCCAGCGCCGCCTCCGACGCTGCCCAGCGGCTCGGCGCCACCGCCGTTCTCCAGGTGGTCGGCGAGCCGCCGCACCGCGGCGCCCAGCGCGGTGGGGGTCTTCGCCGACACCTGGAGCAGGTGCGCCGGGCGGACCCGCCGCTCGGCCCGGTACGCGGCCGGCGCCTCCTCCAGCACCACGTGCGCGTTGGTGCCGCCGATGCCGAAGGAGCTCACCCCGGCCCGACGCGGCCCCCCGTCGGTGTCCCACTTGGTCAGCGTGTTCGCCACGTAGAACGGGGTGTCGGCGAAGTCGATCGCCGGGTTCGGCGTCTCGTAGTTGATGGTGGGCGGGATCAGGCCGTGCTCCATGGCGAGCACCGTCTTGATCACGCTGACGATGCCGGAGGGCTGGCTGAGGTGGCCGATGTTGGACTTCACGGAGCCGATGCCGCACCAGCCCCGGTCGTCGGTGTCCTTCGTGTACACGGTGGAGAGGGCGGAGACCTCGATCGGGTCGCCCAGCGCGGTGCCGGTGCCGTGCGCCTCGACGTAGCTGATGGTGCGCGGGTCGATGCCGGCCATGCCGACCGCCTGGGCGACCGCCTCCATCTGGCCGTCGATGCTGGGGGCGGTGAAGCCCACCTTGCCGGCGCCGTCGTTGTTGATCGCGTTGCCGAGCACCACCGCGCGGATGGTGTCACCGTCGGCGATCGCGTCGGAGAGGCGCTTGAGCAGCGTCACCCCGACGCCGCTGCCCCACACCGTGCCGTTCGCGCCGGCGTCGAACGGGCGGCACCGGCCGTCCGGGGAGGTGAAGCCGTCCATGCCCAGGTAGCCGACGTGCGGCAGCTCGATGTTGACGCCGCCCGCGAGCGCCATGTCGCACTCACCGTTGCGCAGCGCCTCGCAGGCCAGGTGGAACGCGACCAGGGAGGTGGAGCAGGCGGTGTGCACGGTCAGGCTCGGCCCGCGCAGGTCCAGCCGGTACGACACGTTGGTGGCCACGTAGTTCGGGGAGTTGCCGGTGGCGAGGGAGACCGCGCCGTGCGGGTTGCCGCCGACCCGCTTGTTGCGCAGCACGAACTTGTGCAGGTAGGTGTTGCCGCCGGTGCCCGCGTACACGCCGACGGTGCCGTCGTAGCGGGCCGGGTCGTAGCCGGCGTCCTGCAGCGCGGTGTAGCAGCTCTCCAGGAAGAGCCGGTGCTGCGGGTCGGTGATCTCGGCCTCGCGGGCGGTCATCCCGAACAGGCCGGCGTCGAACTCGTCATAGCCGTCGACCAGCGGGGCCCGGTTCACCCAGCCCGGGTCGTCGACCTCCTCGGCGGAGGCGCCCCGGGCGAGCTGCTCCTCGCGGGTCAGCTCGGTGACCGACTCGACGCCGTCGACCAGGTTGCGCCAGAACTCCGCCACGTCGGCGGCGCCGGGCAGGCGGGCGGCGAGGCCGACGATGGCGATCGGTTCGATTCCCTCGTCGGCGGGGTGCTCGGTGGCGATGTCGTTGTTCATCGGGGTCGTCCTTTACGCGGGTGCCGGGGTGGCCGGCGGGGAGGGTTGCGGCGTCACTGGTGCGGTCGTCGGGGTGGGGTACGGCGGGCCCGGCCGCGGCGGGCGGCGGCGCGCAACGCGGCGCGGGCCAGTTCCGGCCGGTCGACGGCGCCGTCGAGGCTGGCCGCGAGGGCCCGCACGGTCGGGTGGCGGAACAGGTCGAGCATGGTGAGCGAGCGGCCGGTGGCCTCGGTGAGCCGGGCGTGCACCGCGGCGAGGGCCATCGAGTGGCCGCCGATGTCGAAGAAGTTCTCGGCGACCCCGACCCGGTCCTTGCCGAGCACCTCCCGCCAGATGCCGGCGATCAGCTCCTCGGTCTCGGTGAGCGCGTCGGGCCCGGCGGGCAGCGGGGCGCGGGCCGGCTCGGCGGCGGCGACGGTCATCGCGCCGAGGGCGGCCACCCGGACCGCCGGGCGCGGCAGCTCGGCGGCCACCCGGTCGGCCGGCGCGTCCGGGTCGGCGGCCAGGGCGCCGACCAGCGCGGCCAGGTCCGCCAGGAGCGCGTCGATCCGGTCGCCGTCGAACAGGTCCGGGTTGTGCACCACCTCGACCCCGGCCCGGCCGGCCCGTTCCACCACGTAGACGGTGATGTCGAAGGGCGAGCCGGGCTTCGGCACCGGCACCGGCTCGACGGCCAGGCCGGCCAGGGCGAGCCGGGGCGGCACGAAGTTGAGCACGTTGAACAGCACCTGCACGAGCGGGGCGCGGGAGGTGTCCCGGCCCACGCCGAGCGCCTCCACGATCCGTTCCAGCGGGGCGCCGGGGTGCGTGGTGACCTCGTGCAGTTCGGCGGCGCAGCGGTCCACCAGCTCGGCGAAGCTGGCGCCGCCGCTGCGGACGCGGACCGGCACGGTGTCGATGAAGAAGCCGATGACGTCGTCGAAGGCGGCCAGCCGCCGGTCAGCGACGATCGCGCCGAGCACGTGGTCGTCGGCCCCGGTGAGCCGGCGCAGCAGCTCGCCGAAGCCGGCCAGCAGCACCGCGGCGACCGTGGTGCCGCGCCGGCCGGCCAGCTCGCGGACCGCCCGGTCGGCGTCCTCGGCGAGCACCACCGCCGCCTCCGCGCCGGCGTACGTCTGCACGGCCGGGCGGGGTCGGTCCCGGGGCAGGTCGAGCACGGTCGGCGCGCCGGCCAGGTGCTCGGTCCACCAGGCCAGGTCGGCCGCGCCCCGGCGGCGGTCCCGCTCGGCTCGCCAGACCGCGTAGTCGGCGTAGGTGGCGGGCAGCGCGGGCAGGGTCGGTGGCTCGCCGACGACCGCGCGGGCGTACGCGGTGGCCAGGTCGTCGTAGAGCAGCGCCTCGGACCAGCCGTCGAAGACCGCGTGGTGCATGGTCAGGGCGAGGACGTGCTCGTCGGCGCCGACCCGGTAGACGGTCCCCTGCCAGGGCGGCCCGGTGGCCAGGTCGAACGCGTGCCCGGCCCCGGCGGCCAGCATGGTGGCCAGCTCCGCCTCGGCGTCGGCGGCGCCGGTCAGGTCCACCACCGGCACGGCCACGTCGGTCGGCTCCTCGCGGACCGCGTACGGCACGCCGCCGGTCTGCGGGATGCGCCAGCGCAGCACGTCGTGGCGCTCGACCACGGCGCGCAGCGCGGCGCCGAGCGCGGCGGTGTCCAGCGGCCCGCGCAGCCGGTGCGCCACCGCGATGTTGTAGGGCGCGCTGGACGGGGCGAGCTGGTCCATGAACCACAGCCGCCGCTGCGGCGGGGCGAGCGTGGGCGGGTTGCCGGTGGTGAACCCGTCGCCGTCGGCGGGGGCGGCGGCGCGAACCCGGTCCACCAGCGCGGCGAAGGTGCGGCCGGTGAACAGGTCCCGGGTGTCGACCTGCCGGCCCAGCTCGGCGCGGAGCGCGGCGACCAGCCGCATCGCGGCGATCGAGTTGCCGCCGGCGGCGAGGAAGTCGCTGTCCGGGCGTGGGGGCGCGCCGAGCAGCCGGGCCCAGAGCCGCCGGACGGTGGCCTCGACCGGGTCGCCGCCGTCGGCGTCGTCCACCGGGGTATCCGGAAGGGACGTGGCCAGGGCGCGCAGCGCCGGCCGGTCCAGCTTGCCGGTGGTCGGGCTGACCGGCAGCGCGGCCAGCCGCACCGTCCGGGCCGGCAGCATCGCGGTGGTCAGCCGGGGCCTGGCGTACGCCCGCAGCGCGCCGTCGTCGGGGGCGTCGGCGGGGATGAGGAAGGCGACCAGCTCGGTGCCGGCCGGTCCGGGTACCGCCTCCACGGCGACCCCGTCGACGCCGGGATGCCCGGCCAGCACCGCCTCGACCTCGCCCAGCTCGATCCGCTGGCCGCGGACCTTGACCTGCCGGTCGGCCCGGCCCAGGTAGACGATCCGGCCGTCGGGCGCCTGGCGGACCAGGTCGCCGGTGCGGTAGAGCCGCTCGCCGGGCCGGTCACCGAACGGGTCGGGGACGAACCGCTCGGCGGTGAGGCCGGGCCGGTTGAGGTAGCCGTCGGCCAGGCCGGGCCCACCGATCAGCAGCTCGCCGGTCTCCCCCGGCGGCATCGGCCGCAGCTCGGTGTCCACCACGTACGCCCGGTGGTTGGGCAGCGGGAGGCCGATCGGCACCGGGTCGGCGTCGGCGGCGGTGAGGTCACCGCTGACCGCCAGCACGGTGGTCTCGGTCGGGCCGTAGCCGTTGAGGAAACGCCGGCCGGGGGCCCAGCGGGCGACCAGCTCGGCCGGGACCGCCTCGCCACCGCAGAGCACCACCCGCCAGGACGGCACCTCCGCCGGATCGAGCAGGGCCAGCACGGTCGGGGTGATGAACCCCCAGGTCACCTCGTGCGCGGCGATGAACCGGGCCAGCCGGACCGGGTCGGCCCGGTCGTCGGCGCCGAGCAGCTGCACGGCGCCGCCGAGCAGCAGCGGCACGAACAGGTCCATGGTGGCCGCGTCGAAGCCAAGCGAGGCGATGCCGAGGCTGCGGACGCCGGCGTCGGCGCCGGTCAGCGCGGTGATCCCGGTGACGAACTCGACCGCGTTGCGGTGGGTGGTGAGCACCCCCTTGGGCCGGCCGGTCGACCCGGAGGTGAACAGCACGTACGCGGGGTCGCCCGGTCGTGCCGGGCAGGGCGCGAGCGGGGCCGGGCCGGGCAGCCCGACCGTCTCGACGTCCGGCTCGTCGCCGAACTGGGCCGCGGCGGCGTCACCGACCACCACCCGGACGCCGGCGTCGCGGGCGATCTCGCGCAGCCGCTCGCGCGGCCCGCCCGGTTCGAGGGGCACGTAGCAGCCGCCGGCCAGGAGCACCCCGAGCACGGTGACCACCAGGTCTGGGGTGCGGGTGCCGCAGACACCCACCCGGTCGGCGCGCCCGACGCCCCGCTCGCGCAGCGCGGCGGCCACCCCGGCGGCCCGGTCGACGAGTTCGGCGTAGCTGAGCCGGTCGTCCCACTGGCGGACGGCCACCGCGTCCGGGGTACGGGCCGCCTGGGCGGTGATCAGGTCGGCGAGGGTCGCGTCCGGCCAGGGCAGGGCCTCGCCGGAGGCGGCGCTGGCGGTCAGGATGTCGGTCACCGGTGGTCTCCCGTGGCTGGATCGGTGATCTGGAGGCGCAGTTCGCTGACGTAGCCGCGTCCCTGCGCGTCGGTCACCCAGGCCTCGTCCGGGGCGGGCAGCAGTTCGCTGACCACCACCGGCACGTCCGGGCTGGTCCGGTGGGCGGCGTCCACCATGGCGCAGAGCGACTGCGCGTACAGCGGGCCGGTCAGGTCGACGTAGCAGGGCTTGATCTCGGTGCCGACCTTGACGAACACCCGCTCGGGCAGGCCGGTGGCCGCCCGCCACCGGCGTACCGCGAGGTAGCGGGCGGTCTCGTCGGCGTGCCCGGCCAGCCCGCACTCGCCCGCCGTGGTGCGCCAGGTACGCCGGGCCACCACCAGCCGGTCGATGGTGATCCGGGGGGTGTGCGGGGCCGGATCGAGCAGCTTGAACGCGTCCAGCAGCAGCGAGTCGAGCAGGCTGGCGAAGACCTCCATGAGCGGCCAGCGGGTGGCGTCCGGGAACACCGCGACCAGTTGGTCGCCGTCACGCTCGACAGTGACCGCGGTGGCCGGCACCAGCCGGTCGACGTCGGCGCCGTGCGCGGTGTCGATGCCGAGCTGGCGGTCCGCGGGCCCGGTGAGGGCGTACGTGGTGCGGGTGGTCCGCCGGGGGAAGCTCTCCGGCCAGAGCACCCGCAGCCGGGCCGGGCCCAGGTCCGCGTCGAGGGCGGCCCGCAGCGCCGCCGGGTCGGGGTGGAACGGGCTCAGCACGGCGCTGTCGTAGGCGACGTGGGCGGGGTGCAGCTCGCCCAGGACGAGCAGGAAGTCGCCCCGAGCAACTGCCTCGGGTGAGGCCGCGCCGAGCTGGACGTCCGGGTTGTGCAGCCGGGCCGACGGCCAGCCGGGGCGGCCGGCCGGGAACAGCTGCCGGACCCGGTCGGCCAGATCCTCGGCGCGCAGCCGCAGCTCCGTCTGCTCGGCGGGCAGGTCGTGCAGGCCGAACAGCTGCGCCCACCGCTCGGTGAACGCCACCCCGGCCCGGCCGATCGGGCCGTCCGGGGCGATCAGCGTCCCCTGGGCCAGCAGCCAGAGGTCGGCCAGCCGCACCAGGCCGTCGGCGGCCAGTTCGTCGTGCAGGTCGGCGAAGAGCTCGGCACACCGGGCCGCGACCTCCATCGTGTACCAGCGGGCGGTCTGCAGCACCACGGCGAGCGGGGCGGCCAGCGCGTCCACGACGGCGGAGCCGACATCGAACGCCAGGTCCCGGCTCGTCTCCTCGTAGCAAACGGTGCGGCCGGCGTACATCTGGCCGCTGTGCCGGGTGGCCGGGCGTCCGGTGACGGCGGTGAACTCGGTGTTCAGCGCGGCGAGGGCGGCGCCGAGCCGGTCGGCGTCGCCGGCCGCGGCGGCGACCTCGTCCCGGGCCGCGCGGAGCCGAGCGAAGCCCGCCCCCATCTCGTCCCGCACCCGGTCGTCGCCGATGGCCGCGATCCGCTCGGCGAGCACCCGCTCGGCGTCCGGGCTCACCGGCAGGTTCGCGCCCCAGATGAGCTGGCCGCGATCGACCCACCGGTCGAGCAGCAGGTAGACGTCGTCGGCACCGTGCACCTCGCCGGCAGCGCGCATCCGCTCGGCCAGCTCGACCGCGGGGGTCCGGCCGTCGCAGGCGGCGAGCAGCCGGGCCTCGGTCGGGGTCAGCGCGATCGGCGGGTGCAGCGGCCAGAGCAGCTGGCGCCCCTCGACGGTCAAGTGCGGTTGCAGCGCCGGGGCCCACCAGCGCCGCACCGCCAGGTCGTCGGCGAGCCGGTCGGCGTACGCGATCAGCGCCCACGCCTCGAAGACCACCTCCCGGCGGTCGACCAGCGCCGGGCCGGGCGACAACCGGACACCCGGCTGCTCCGGGTCGACGGTGCCCCAGCAGACCGGGCCGAAGAAGCCGATGGTCTCCGCCTTGCCGCAGTAGCGCTGCCAGTAGCGCAGCAGGCTCAGTTCGCGCTTGCGCCGGCGTACGTTGCGCACCTCCGGGTCGGTGCGCAGCAGGCCGTCCAGCGCGACGAGCATGTCCGGGTTCTGCCAGGTGACCGCCTCGCGCAGCAGCGGGTCGGCGGCCAGCTCGTTGGCCACTGCGGAGGACTCGGCGAACGCCTCGCGCAGCGTCTTGTCCAGCAGTTCCGGGCTGCTCGCGCCGGCGAGCAGCGCGTCGGCGACGGCCGCCGCCTCGGGCGCGGCGAACCGGTCGAGCCCGGCCGCCGGGAAACCGGCCGTGCGCAACACCACGTCGCGCCAGACCGACCAGCCGGTCTGCCCGAGCGGCAGCAGGTGGCTCGCGGGGGCGGTCACGATTGCTCCTTCCCGTGGGTGTCCACGATGTGCAGCCGCAGCTCGCTGAAGTAGCGGCGACCGGCCGCGTCGGGCACCCAGGCCTGGTCCGGGGTGGGCAGCATCTCGCTGACCACCAGCGACACGTCGTCGCCGCCGTCGACCCGGGCGGCGCGGGCCATGGCACAGCACATGTTCGCGAAGGCGGGGCTGCTCAGGTCCACGAAGCAGGGCTTGGTCTCGGTGCCGAGCTTGACGTACACCTGCTCGGGCAGGCCGAGCCGGCGGCGCCACTCCCGGACGGCGAGGAACCGCTGCCGCTCGCCGGTCACCGTGGCCAGGCCGCTCTCCCCCACCGTGGTCCGCCAGGTCTGCCGCGCCACCACCACGTTGTCGAGGGTGATCCGGGGCGTGTACGGGGCGGCGGCGACCAGCTTGAACCCGTCCACCGCGTGCGCGCTGAACAGCTCGGCGAAGACCTCGGTGAGCGGCCAGCGCTGGCCGTCGGAGGCGGTGGCGACGAACTGCCCGTCGACGTCGCTGACCGTCAGGTCCACGGTGGGCAGCAGCCGACCCGGCTCGCCGCCGGGGGCCGTCTGGAAGGCGAGGTGCCGGTCGGTCGGGCCGGTCAGCGACTCGGAGGTACGGCTGGTCCGGCGCGGCCAGTCACTCGGGAAGAGCAGCCGGATCCGCCGCTGGCCCAGGTCCTCGGCCAGCGCGGCGCGCAGCCGCTCGACGTCCGGGTGCGAGGGGGTGAACACCGCGCAGTCGAACGACGACCAGGCGGCGTGCAGCTCACCGAGGACGACCGTGTACTCGCCCCGGCGCAACGCCTCCGCGTCGGTGGCGCAGATCTGCAGGTCGGGGCTGTGCATCACGGCGTTGGACCAGTCCGGCCGGGTGCCCGGGAAGACCTCGTCGATCCGGTCGGCCAGGTCGGCCGCGCGCAGCCGCACGTCGGTGGTGCCGGGGGGCAGCGCGTCCAGCCCGAACAGCCCGGCCCAGCGGGCGGCGAACTCGGCGGCGACGGCGTCCACCGGCCGCTCCCCGCCGCCCCAGAACAGACCCTGGGTCAGGAACCACAGGTCCGCCAGGGCGACCGGGCCGCCACCGGCCTCGGCGCGCAGCTCCTCGTAGAGCCCCCGGAGCACCTCCCCGTACGCCTCGGCCAGCGCGTTGGCCATCCAGCGGGCGGCGCGCAGCAGCACGTCCAGCGGGGCGGCGAGCTCGTCCAGCAGCGGCGCCCCGAACACCACCGCCAGGTCGCGGGCGGTGTCCTCGTAGCAGATCGTCCGGCCGGCGTACATCTGCCCGGCGCGGCGGCTGGCCGGGGTGCCGGTCAGCTCGGTGAAGGTGGCGTCGAGGGCGTCGAGGGCGGCGCGCAGCCGGTCCGGGTCCCCGGCCGCGGCGGCCACGGCGTCCCGCGCGACGCGCAACCGGTCGAACCCGGCCTGGGCGCTCGCGCGGGCCGCCTGGTCACCGATCGCGGCGATCCGGGCGGCGAGCACCTGCTCGGCGTCCGGGCTGACCGGCAGGGCGGCGTCCCAGGTGATCAGTTCCCGTTCCACCAGGCGGTCGAGCAGCGCGTACCCGTCCTCGGGCCGGCGCAGCCCGACGGCCGGGTCGGTCACCAGGTCGGCGGCGGACCGGCGGCCGTCGGCCGCGGCGAGCAGCGCGGCCTCCACCGGGGACAGCGACAGCGGCGGGCGCCCGGGGCGCAGCACGGTCCGGTCCCGGACGGCGAGCTGCGGCAGCAGCATCGGTGGCCACCAGCGGCGCACCGCGAGGTCCGCGCCGATCCGGTCGGCGTACGCGGCCAGCGCCCAGGACTCGAACCACACCCAGCGGCGGGCGGTGAGCTGCGCGCCGGCGCGTACCCGGACGGCCTCCGGCTGATCGGGGTCGAGGGTGACCCAGCAGCTGGGCCCGAAGAAGCCAACCGTCTCGTTCTTGCCGCAGTAGCGCTGCCAGTACTTGAGCAGCGCCCGTTCCCGGTCGCGGCGCTTCACGTTGCGGGGCGCGTCGCCGCCGGCGCGCGCCAGGCCGTCCAGCGCCACCAGCGCACCCCGGTTCTGCCAGGTGACCGCCTCGCGCAGCAGCGGGTCGGCGGCCAGTTCGGTCAGCCGGTCGGCGGCGGCCCGGACGGCCTCGTCGAACTCCTTGTCGTACCGGTCCTCACAGGAACCGGTGGCCAGTAGTTCGTCGGCCGCCGCGGCGGCCCGGGGGGCGGAGAGAAGGTCGAGGCCGGTGGCCGGGAAGCCGGTGGTGCGCAGGATCGCGTCGCGCCAGACCGACCACCCAGTGTCGCCCAGCGGCACCCGGTGCGCGTCGGGGACGGCGGCCCGTCCGGCTGCCGGGCCGCCGACCGCCGGGGCGTCGACGGTCAGCGCGCCGGCCAGGTCGGCGCGGATCGCGGCCAGCACGTCGGGGAGCTGGTCGTGCAGGAAGAAGTGCCCGCCGTCGATCTCGTGCAGGGTGAACCCGGCGGCGGTGTGCTCCGCCCAGGCGGCGCTGTGCTCGCGGGTGACCGCCCGGTCACGGACGCCGCTGAACGCGACGATCGGCACCGGCAGCGGCTCGCCGGCCACGTACCGGTAGCTGTCCACCCGGCCGAAGTCGGCCCGCAGCAGCGGCAGCAGCAGCTCCACCAGCTCGGGATGGTCGAGCAGCTCGGCGGGGAGCCCGCCGCCCTCGCCGAGGCGGCGCAGCAGTTCCTCGTCGTCCACCCGGGACAGCCCGTCGAAGAGGCTGGGCGCGCCCACGTGCGGGGCGCGGGCGCCGCCGACGTACAGGCGCAGCGGCAGCGGCCGGCCGGACCGGCGCAGCTCCCGGACCACCTCGAAGCCGACCCGGCCGCCCATCGAGTGCCCGTAGATGGCGTACGGGCGGTCGGCCCGGGAGGCGATGGCGGCGGCGACGTCGGCCACGTCGAAGCGCGGGTCCTCGCTGATCCGGTTCTCCCGGCCGGGCAGTTGCACCGGCAGCACCTCGACGTCCGGGCCGATCCCTTCCTGCCACCGCCGGAACGCGCTGGCGCCGGCTCCGGCGTAGGGCAGGCAGAACAACCGCACCGGCGCCTGGGGTCGGCTTCCGGCGGAGACGAACCAGTTCACCGTGGACCTTTCTGCACGGGGTCGATCCAGTACCGCTGGCGCTGGAACGGGTAGGTGGGCAGCCCGGTACGCCGGACCGTGCCCTCGGGATGCAGGACGTCCCAGTCGACGTCCCGCCCGGCGACCCAGTCGGCCGCCAGTTCACGCAGCGGGCCACCGTCGCCGGCGATCCGGGCGTCGGTGTCGAGCAGCACGTCCAGCGCGGCGAGCGCGCCCGGCAGGTCGGCGGCGACCACGGCGGCCCGGTGGGCGAACGCCTGCCGGCCGAGCGCCAGGGTGGCGGCGACCTCGGGCAGCGCCGGCACGGCGCCGGCCAGGTGGGCCCGCAGCCGGGTCAGCGCGGCCCGCAGCGCCACCGGGGTACGCGCGGACACCGGCAGCAGCCAGGGGCCGTCGGCTGGGGCGTCCAGCGGCTCGTCCGGCGGGGGCTGCTCCACCACCACGTGCGCGTTGGTGCCGCCGAGCCCGAAGGCGCTGACCCCCGCCACCCGGCGCGGGCCCTCCGGCCAGTCCCGTGCCTTGGTGGGCACGTAGAACGGGCCGGCGGCCAGGTCGATCTCCGGGTGCGGGCGGGTGAAGTGCAGGTTCGGCGGGATCACGCCGTGCCGTACGGCGAGCACCGTCTTGATCAGCCCGGCGATGCCGGCGGCGGCGTCGAGGTGGCCGATGTTGGTCTTCACCGAGCCGAGCGCGCAGGACTCGGCGGGCCCGCCGGCGTACACCTCGTGCAGCGCGGCCACCTCGATGGCGTCGCCGAGGGGCGTGCCGCTGCCGTGGCCCTCGACGAAGCGGACCTCGCCGGGGGCGACCTCGGCGGTGGCGAGGGCGTTCGCGACGGCGGCGGCCTGCCCGGCCGGGCCGGGGACGGCGAAGCCGGCCCGGTCCGCACCGTCGTTGGTGACCGCCCAGCCGGGCAGCACCGCGTAGATCCGGTCCCCGTCGGCCTGCGCGTCGGCGAGCCGGCGCAGCGCGACCACGCCGACCCCGGAGCCGAAGCCGGACCCATTGGCGCCCTCGTCGAAGGCGCGGCACCGGCCATCCGGGGAAGCCAGCCCGCCCGGGGTGTGCCGGTGCCGGGGCCAGGTGACGGTGACGCCGCCGGCGAGGGCGATGTCGCACTGGTAGTCGGCGAGGCTCTGCGCGGCGAGGCAGACCGCGACCAGGGAACTGGAGCAGGCGCTCTGCACGGCCAGCGCGGGCCCGGTCAGCCCGAGCCGGTAGGCGACCTGCCCGGGCAGGTGGTCGGTGAACTGCCGGCCGATCAGCCGCGCCTCCCAGTCGTCCGGGTCCACGTCGCCGACCACCGCGGGGTTGTCGAGCAGGTGGAACAGGAAGTACCGGTTGGCGGAGGCGGCCGAGTAGACCCCGATCAGGCCGGGGAACCGCGCGGGGTCGTGCCCGGCGTCCTCCAGGGCCTCCCAGGCGGTCTCCAGGAAGAGTCGGTGCTGCGGGTCGGTCCGGGCGGCCTCGTCGGCGCCGAAGGCGAAGAACTCGGCGTCGAAGTCGGCCACCCCGTCGAGCCGGCCGACCGCCCGCACGTGCCGTGGGTCGTTGCGCAGCCCCGGCCCGACGCCGAGCGCGGCCAGTTCCTCGTCCGTGTGGTCGTGGATGGAGTCGACGCCGGTGCACAGGTTCCACCAGAAGGTGGCCACGTCGGGGGCGCCGGGGAAGCGGCCGGCGAGCCCGACCACGGCGATCTCGTCGCCGGTGTACTCGCGGGGCGCGGCGGCCGGGGCGGCCGGCACGGGCAGCACCGGCGCGCGGACCGCCTCGGACGGGGCGTCGAGCAGCGCCGCCTGGGCGGCCACCGTGGGGTGGTCGAACAGGCGCAGCATCGGCAGCCGCACCCCGAAGTGTTCGGCCAGCCGCTGCTGCACCTGGCCGAGGAGCAGCGACTGCCCGCCCACGTCGAAGAAGCTGTCGTCGCGCCCGACCGCGTCGCGGCCGAGCACCGCGCACCAGATGTCGTGCACGATCCGCTCGGTGTCGGTGGTCGGCGCGGCGCCGGCGGGCACCTCGCGGGCCGGGTCGGGCAGCGCCCGCTCGTCCACCTTGCCGGTGACGGTGAGCGGGAACTCGTCGAGCACCACCACCGCGCGGGGCAGCGCGTACTCGGGCAGCGCCGCGGCGAGGGCGGCCCGCAGCGCCGCCGCGTCCGGCCGGGTCCCGTCGGCCGGACGGGCGTACGCCAGCAGCTCGCCGTCCCGGGCGATGGCCCGTACGCCGGCCACGCCGGGCTGGGCGGCGAGCACCGCCTCGATCTCGGTCAGCTCGACCCGGTGCCCGCGTACCTTGACCTGCCGGTCGAGCCGGCCGAGGCAGACCAGGTCGCCGCCGGGCAGCCGCCGGCCGAGGTCGCCGGTGCGGTACGCGCGCACCCCGTCGGCGGCCACGGTGAACCGGTCGCTGTCCTGGTTGAGGTAGCCGGGGGCGAGGTGCGGGCTGCGCACCACGATCTCCCCGGTGTCCGGGGCGAGGTGCAGCTCGTAGCCGGGGAACGCGGCGCCGATCGGCAACGGGCCGGTGGCGGCCGGATCCACGGTGGACAGCGGCAGGGCGTACCGCGCGACGAAGGTCATCTCGGTGGCGCCGTAGCCGTTGACCAGCTCGCAGTCCGGCGCGAAACGGCCCCGGCCGCGGGCCGCGTCGGCGTACGTGGCCTGCTCGCCGCCGAGCAGGACCACCCGGACCGCGTCGAGCCGCCGGTCGCCGAGGGTGTCGAGCAGGAACCGGTAGACCGTGGGCGTGCAGTGCAGCACGGTCGCCCGGTGCCGGTCGAGCTGTTCGACCGCGTACGCGGGCCCCTGCCGGCGCAGGTCGACCGGGATCACGGCGGCGCCGGTGAGCAGTGCCGGGTACAGGTCCGGGATGGCGGCGTCGAAGCTGAACGAGGCGAGCAGGCTGAGCCGGTCGGTCGGACCGATGGCCAGCGCGGCGATCTGGTTGTCGACGACGTGCGCCAGGTTGCGGTGGGTCTGCCCGACCGCCTTGGGCACCCCGGTGGAGCCGGAGGTGAACAGCACGTACGCGAGCGCGTCCGGATCGACCGGGACCGGCCGCAGCGGGGCGGGCGGCACGTCGTCCAGCGGCACCACGGTCCGGCCGTCGGCGAGCCCGCGGGCGAGCTCCCGGTGCCCGGCAGCGCAGGCGATCGCGCTCACCCCGGCGGCGGCGAGCATGTGGCGCAGCCGGTCGACCGGGAAGCCCGGGTCCAGCGGCACGTACGCGCATCCCGCGGCGAGGGCGCCGAGGAGCGCGGCGACGGTCGGCGCGCCGTGCGCGGTGAGCAGGGCGACCCGGTCGCCGGGTCGGACGCCGGCGGCGGCGAGCGCGGCGGCGTGCCCACCGGCAGCGCCGGCCAGCTCGGCGTAGCTGACCTCGTGGGTCTCATCGAGCAGGGCCGGACGATCACCGTGGCGTGCCGTCATCTCGCCGAAGCGATTGATGATTATCGACGTCGACATGTCAGGGAGTGGATGTTTCCCTACAGGCGGCAGGCGCGCAGGGTTCCACGCTTGTGATCATGATCCCCCCCAGGACTACACAATGGATGCAGGATATGACTCAATCTTTCGATGGGAAGGGGATCGATCAGGGTCGAGCCGAAGGGGGGACGAGGGCCTGGAACCTCGGACGGCAGAATTCGTCCGATCATCCCTCTAGCGCGGAAACGATTTTCGGCGTAGAAGGCTACCTACGAGTTATTTTCCGGTGAAAATATCGCTACGCCGTGGATTCTTCGCCGTCAGGGCGCCGCTGTCGCTGCTCAACCCGGATCCCGGGGAGCTTCCTCACGCATCGTACGGCGGACGCGGGATCGGGTCCACCATGGCGTCGAAACCCTTCGGCAGCTGCGCGAGCAGGTCCTGGAACTCGCCGACCGTCACCGCCTCGCGCAACGTGATGAGCACCGCGCGGGTGCCCACCTCGGCGACCGCCGGATCCACCTTGGCCCGTTCGGCCACCCGGTGCACGAAGGCGACCGCTCCCCCGCCCCCGGCCGGCGCGGCCGGCGCGGCCAGATAGCTGCCCAGCTCGTCCGGCAGCTGCGCGGCCAGCTCCGCCGACTCATGCCCGGTCACCCGCTCGGCGAGCGTCTGCAGCACCGCCCGGCAGATCGTGGCCGCCTGCTCGGCGGGCAGCTCGGCGCGGCGGGACACCGCCTCGACGAATCGGGGAAACCGCACGCCGCCCTCCTGTCGTCGCCGGCGCGCCGCCGGGTTGCCGACGACCCCAGCTCGGGGCGGCTGGCGCCGCGCGACGATCTGGAGCCGTCGGTGGGTACCCGCGACCCGGCGGGGCAAACGGCGCTCACCGCCCGGCGGGCACCCCCGCCTCGGCCTCCGCCGGTTGGGGCAGGTCCTCCCGGCGCGGGAAATCCCGGGTCCGCCAGACCGGCGACCAGCGGGTGACCAGCGCCGCCCCACCATGCCGGCCGCAGCCAGCGCGAGGTACGCCGGCGCCCCCAGCAGCCCGGTCAGCGCGCCGCCGAGGGCCGCACCGAGCGGCATCGCTCCCCAGATCACGAACCGGCTGGTCGCGGTCATCCGGGACAGCATCGCCGGGGGCGTGGCAGCCTGCGCTCGCCCGCCGGCGCGGCGTGGCGGTCGCCGGCACCGACGAGTTCGCCGCCCGGCGTGCCACCCCGCCCGGCCTGCGGGTCAGCCTCAGCGCCGACGGCGACACCGTCCGCACCGCGCTGCACGCCCTGGCCTGGCTGCTGCCCGGCTGACCGGGCTAGGACCTACCGCAACGCGCCGGTCGACCACAGGTGGTCGAAGACGAGCTGGTTCGCCGGGGAGACCCGGTGCCGGTCGGCGTAGCCGAGCCAGGCCAGCTCCTCGATCTCGCTGGCCGGCCGCAGCGTGCCCCGGTAGTCGGCGGCGTAACAGGTCATCCGCACCAGCGTCCCGGCGGCGCGCCCGTGGGCCGGCGCGGTGAAGGTGCCCACGTGCCTGGCCGACTCCGACACGATCGCCACGCCCAGTTCCTCGGTGACCTCCCGGGCCAGGGTCTCCAGGTCGGTCTCACCCGCCTCCCGCTTGCCGCCGGGCAGATACCAGACGTCCTTTCCCCGGGACCGGGCGCACAACACCCGGCCGTCCTCGACCCGGATCCAGGCCACCTTGTCGATCTCGCCCACGGCACTCCGTTACCTATCAGTGCGCTCTGGTGAGCACATGGTCGGCAGTCCCGCCTGACGGTGGGACGGTCCCGGTCTCACCCGCCTGGGCGGTGCCGGGTTGACGTTTCACGGCCACCGGCCCGCCGGGGCGGGTCTTATGGTCGGCTCCACGTCCTGCCACCGGGCCACTCCCGGCGGTGGTTGCCTCAGCCGCGATCGCGGCTAGGTTACGTGCGGCGTTGAGGTCCCGGTCGAGGACCAGGCCGCACGAGGTGCACTTGTAGGTACGCGCGGACAGGGCCAGTTTGGCTTTCACCGTGCCACATGCCGAGCAGGTCTTGCTGGAGGGATACCACCGGTCGGCCACCACCAGCCGGCCGCCGTTCCATCCGGTCTTATAGGTCACCTGCCGGCGGATTTCACCGAACCCCGCGTCGGCGACACGCCGGGCCAGGCGCCGGTTGCGCAGCATGCCGGCGACGTTGAGGTCTTCGACCACGATCGTGCCGTACTTGCGGGCGAGGCGGGTGGTGAGCTTGTGCAGTCCGTCGCGGCGCAGGTTCGCCACCCGCGCATGCGCCCGGGCCACCTGCCGCCGCGCCCGTTCCCACCGCTGCGACGGCCGCTGACCGGTACGCCGGTCCGGGCCAACCCGGCGGGACATGCGCCGGGCCAGACGCCGCATCCGCTTGGCCGCGTCATCCAGGTGACGCGGGTTGGGGATCATCTTGCCGGTCGACAGCACCGCCAGGTGAGTGATCCCCACGTCCACCCCGAGCACCGCCCGCGGCCGCCACGGTGCCCGATCGGCCCGCTCGATTTCAACGCAGAATGCGACATGCCACCGTCCGCCGTCACGACGCACGGTCGCGGACAGGATCCGGGCCGTGCCCGCCTCGAGACGGCGGGCGAGTTTACGGGCGGACTCGTGCAGCTTGAGCCGGCCCAGCCGGGGCAGTACGACGTGCTGGCGGTCCGGCTCCACCCGGATCGCACCCGTGGTGAACCGGATGCTCGGCGTGCTGCGGCGACGGGACTTGAACCGCGGGAACCCGACTCGCCGCCCCTTCCGCTTGCCCGTACGCGAGTCGGACCAGTTCTTCAAACCGCAGGCCAGGGCATCCAGGCCGGTGTTGAACGCCTCCTTGGAACACTCCGGCCACCACGGCGCCACGTCCGGCTTCGCCTGGTTCCACGCCTTGCGCAACTGTGCGAGATTCCACCCGACCGTTGGGGTCAGCAACTCCTCAGGCACACCGTAGGTGCGTTCCGCAGCGCGCTGGTCCATGACGGCCTTCACCCGGGCCAGGGCCCAGTTGTACGCCACCCGGGCCGCGCCGGCGTTGGCGAGCACCTCACGCTCCTGCGCCGGCGTCAGATCCAACGCGAACCGGTACGCCTGCACCACCTTCACGCGGCGCACTCCCCGCCGGTGGCGGCGTCGACCGCGCGGCGGGCCCGGTCCGCTGCCGCCCGACGCCCGTACAAGCGAGCGCACAGCGAGGTCAGGATCTCGGTCACGTCGCGCACCAGATCGTCATCAACCTCGGCCGGGTCGACCACCAGCAGGCGGCGGCCCTGCGCGGACAGCGCGGCTTCGACGTACTCGGCACCGAACCGGGCGAACCGGTCCCGATGCTCCACCACGATCGTGGATACCGCCTTGTCGGCTAGGAGCGCGAGGAACTTCTTGCGTCGCCCATCGAGGGCCGAACCGATCTCGGTGACCACCTGGTCCACCGTCAGACCCTGCCCGGTAGCCCAGGCGGTCACCCGGGCAACCTGCCGGTCAAGGTCGGCGCGCTGATCGACCGACGACACGCAGGCGTACACCGCGACCACGTGTCGTCCGTGCGCAGGGGGTGCCGGCTCGCCAATCACGATCAGCCGGCCGGTCTGGTAGGCGGGAACGGGCAGCTTCCCGGCCGCGAACCACCGCCGCGCGGTCGCATACGACACGCCCTGCGACGCCGCCCACTCCTTCAGGTTCACACCCACATTCTAGCGCACTCCTGAGCACTCATGCATACTGAGCCGGCAACAGCCGGAACCCCGGCTCGGCTGCGGCACCACGCTATCGGACCCGCTGAGTAGGCTGCCCGCATGGCCCGCACCACCCATCCCGGCGCCTGCCCGCTGGACTGTCCGGACACCTGCGTCTGGCAGCTCACGGTCGAGGACGGCCGGGCCGTCGCGCTGCGCGGCGACCGCGACCACCCGTTCACCCGGGGCGCGCTGTGCGGCAAGGTCAACCGTTACCTCGACGCGGTCAACGGACCCGACCGGCTGACCACCCCGTACGTCCGGACCGGCCCGAAGGGCGTCGGCCGGGTCGCCTACCGGCCGGCGAGCTGGGACGAGGGGGTCGAGCGGGTGGCCGCCGGGCTGCGCGCGAGCATCGACCGCCACGGCCCGGAGGCGATCCTCCCGTACTACTTCGCGGGCACGATGGGCCACGTGCAGGGCTGGACGATGGGTCCCCGGCTCTTCGCCCACCTGGGCGCGTCACGGCTGGACACCACCATCTGCACCGCCGCCTCGCGGGCCGCGCTGGGCTCGATCTACGGCGGCTCGGTCGGCTTCGAGCCGGAATCCATCGTGGACGCCCGGCTCATCGTGCTGTGGGGCGCCAACCCGCTCGCCACCAACCTGCACCTGTGGCCGTTCGTGCAGCAGGCCCGGGAGCGCGGCGCGCACCTGGTCACCATCGACCCGCTGCGCACCGACAGCGCGGCGCGCAGCGACGAGCACGTCGCGCCGCTGCCCGGCACCGACGCGGCCCTGGCGCTGGGGCTGATGCGGCACGTCCTCGACGCCGGCGCGGCCGATGAGGAGTGGCTGGCGGCGCACACGGTCGGCTGGCCGGAGTTGGCGGCCCGGCTCGGCGAGTGGCCGGTGGAGCGGGCGGCCGCGGAGTGCGGCCTGCCGGTCGAGGCGGTCCGCCGCCTCGGCGAGCGCATCGCCACCACCCGGCCCACCGCCGTCCGGGTCGGGCTGGGCCTGCAACGGCACCACGGCGCGGGCCAGGCGATCCGGGCGATCTGCGCGCTGCCGCTGGTCACCGGCGATTTCCGCTACCCGGGCGGCGGCGCGCTCGTGTCGACCAGCGGGCACCACCCGATCGACGAGGGACCGGTGATCCGGCCGCCGGGCATGCCCGCGCCGCGAGCCCGGCTGGTGAACATGAGCCGGCTCGCCGCGGTGCTCACCGGGGAGGCCGACCCGCCGGTGACCTCGCTGGTGGTGTTCAACGCCAACCCGGCCGCCACCGCCCCCGACCAGACCCGGCTGCTCACCGGCCTGCGCCGCGCCGACCTGTGCACCGTCGTGCTGGAGCAACGCTGGACCGACACCTGCGACTACGCCGACGTGGTGCTGCCGGCCACCATGCAGCCCGAGCACCTCGACCTGCACTCCTCCTACGGGCACCACTACACGACGCTCAACCTGCCGGTGACCCGGGCGCCGGGCGAGGCGCTGCCCAACACCGAGATCTTCCGCCGGATCGCCGCCGCGCTCGGGATCGACCATCCCCGGCTGCGGGACAGCGACGAGGACCTGGCCCGGCAACTGTTGCGCGGCACGCCGGTCAGCTTCGAGGAGCTGTGCGAGCGGACGTACGGCCGGACCAGCGGGGTGGCGGTCGGGTCCGCCCCGTACGCCGAGGGCGGCTTCCCCACCCCCGACGGTCGGGCCCGGCTGCACGACCCCGCATTGGCCCGGCGCGGGGTGGACCCGGTCGTCGGCTACACCCCGCCGGTGGAGGCCGCCGACCCGGCGCTGGCCCGCCGGTTCCCGCTGGTGCTCGTCGCCCCGGCTGGCCGGTATCTGATGAACTCCACCTTCGCCTCGCTGCCCTGGCACGCCCGGCGGACCGGGCCGCCCCGGGTGCACCTGCACCCGGACGACGCGGCGGCGCGTGGCCTCGCCGACGGCGACGCCGTGCGGGTCCACAACGACCGGGGCGCGTTCCTGGCGGCGGTCGCCGTGGACGACGCCACGCGGCCCGGGCTGGCGTTCACCTACAAGGCGTACTGGGCGCGGCTGAGCCCGGGCCGGGCCACGGTCAACGCGGTCACCGCCGTCCGCGACGCCGACCTGGGCGGCGCCCCGACGTTCCACGACTGCCGGGTGGAGGTCGAGCCGGTGCTGGCCGCGCTGCTGACGGTGGAGCCGCCCCAGGACGACGAGGCCGTGCCGCCGCCGCCCCGCGAGGCGACGGACGATCCGGCCGGGCCGGTGCCACGACCGACGGAGGCCGTGCCGGCCGGATGAGGCGGCCGGCGGCGTCCCGGCGGGTGCGTCAGCCGGCGGGGTGCGTCGGCCGGACCGGGCCGTCGGGTGCGGCGTGCCGGCGGTCAGCCGACCACCCGGCTGCGCCGTTCCAGCAGGACCACGTCCCGCCACCGGCCGTGGTGCCGGCCGACCCGCTCGCGGACGCCGACCACCCGGAACCCGGCCCGCTCGTGCAGCGCCAGGCTGGCCGTGTTCTCCGGGAACACCCCGGACTGGATGGTCCACACGCCGGCCGCCTCGGTGGCGGCGATCAACTCGTCGAGCAGCCGGCGGGCCACGCCCCGCCCCCGGGCGGCCGGGTCGACGTACACCGAGTGCTCGACCACCCCGGCGTAGACCGCGCGGGTCGAGGTCGGCGAGACGGCGATCCAGCCGAGCACCCGGTCGTCGGGGTCCACCGCGACCAGGCGGTACGCGGGCAGCTTCGCCGCGTCGAACGCGGGCCACGAGGGGGCGACCGTCTCGAAGCTGGCGTCGCCCTCGTCCAGCCCCTGCTGGTAGATGGCCAGCACCCGGTCGGCGTCCTCGGGGCGCATCGCCCGGACCCGCACGTCACCCATGGCCGCAGGATAGCCAGCGGGGCGGTTCACCCCTCGGCGAGGGCGTCCAGCAGCAGGGCGGCGGTCCAGCTGAACGCCGGCGAGCCCAGCCCGGCCCCGGTGTCCGGGTGGAAGTATTCGTGGCAGCCACTGCGGGCGGCTATCGCCAGCATGGACTCGCGCAGGCCGGCGGCCAGGTCGGGGCGGTGGTGGGCGAGCAGCCCGCGCCACAGCAGCCAGCTGGTGTTCAGCCAGCTCGGGCCGCGCCAGTAGCGCAGCGGCTCGAAGTCCGGCGCGGTGCGGTCGTAGGTGGGCAGCGGGCGGTCCATCCGGGCGGCGAGCCCGAACCGGGGCGAGCCCGCCTCGGCGAGCACCGCCCGCACCTGGCGGGCGGGCAGGTCGGGCAGGATGAGCGGCATCAGCCCGAGCACCGTGCGGGCCGGGATCAGCCGGCCGGTGCGCACGTCACGCGGGTGGAAGGTGCTGGTGGCCGGGTCGTACAGCCGGTCGACCAGGGCCTGGGTGAGCCGCGCCGCGCGTTCCCGGTGCGGCCCCGGGTCGGCGCCGACCACCGCGGCGATCCGGGCCAGCGCGTGCTCGGCCAGCCCGAGCGCCGCGTTGACCAGCGGGCACTCCACCAGGAACGGGTGCCGGCCGAGCAGGCCCTCGTCCCGGTAGCGCCCCGCCCGGTAGGCGTCGACGAGCGCCACGTAGCGCGCGTAGTCCAGGTCCGTGGGGCGGTGCGCCGCGTCGGCGTGCGCGGTGTCGTGCCGGCGGTACGCCCGCATGACCTCGGCGTCGGCGGGCACCGCGGCCAGCGGGGCGTCCCAGGCGGGGCTGTTGTCCAGCCCGGACTCCCACGGGTGCACCACGGCGGCCAGCCCGGCGCCGCCGACGTCCCGCGCGCCGGTCAGGTAGCGCTGCTGGGCGACCAGCCGCGGGTAGAGCCCGCGCAGTGCCCGCACCGACGCCTCGGAGGGGGCGCGGCGGTGCACCAGCCAGGCGGCGGGGGCGTGCACCGGTGGCTGGACGATCCCGGAGGTGGCCGCCGCGGGGGCGCCGGCGGCGCGGGCGGTGTCCCAGAACTCCGGCCCGGGGAAGTACGAGCCGGCCCGCAGCGCGGGGTTGAACACGATGTGCGGCACCCGCCCGTCGGCCCACTGCGCGGCGAACAGGGTGTGCAGCTCCCGCCAGGCCCGATCCGGGCGGAAGTGGGCCAGCCCGACCGCGATGAACGCCGAGTCCCAGCTCCACTGGTGCGGGTAGAGGGTGCGCGACGGCACGGTGTGGTCGTGTTCCCAGTTGGCGTCGAGGGTGGTGATCGCCAGCCGGCGCAGCGCGGCGGCGCGTTCCGGGCCGGTCGAGCGGGGGTCGCCGGCCCGCGACTCGGCGAGTGTGCCGGGGAGCCTCAGCGCCCGCTCGGCAGCCGCACGAGCAGCGCCGTGCCCCATGGTTCGCTCACCACGCTCGCTCATGCGGCCGCCTGCCGGGGCCGGGCCTGGGCGAGCACCGTGGCCGCCTGGCGCAGCGCGGCGACGGGCTCCCCGCGCAGCCGGCACTCGACGGCCAGCCAGCCGGCGTAGCCGAGGTCGTCGAGGGTGCGCAGCAGCTCCGGCCAGTCCAGGTGGCCGGCCCCGGGCTGGTAGCGGTTGGAGTCGCTGACCTGCACGTGCCCCAGGTACGGCGCGGCCGCGCGCAGCGCCGCGGGCACGTCGTCCTCCTCGATGTTCATGTGGAAGGTGTCGGCGACCACGCGCACCGAGGGCAGGCCGACGGCCCGGCACAGCGCGACCGCCTCGTCGAGGCGGTTGACCATGTGGTCCTCGTAGCGGTTCAGCGGCTCCAGGAAGAGGGTCACCCCCTCGGCGCGGGCGTGCTCGCCCAGCTCGCCGAGGGCGTCGACGAGCACCTGCCGGTCGCCGGCGGGCGGGCGGGGCGGCTCGAACGGCGGCAGCCGGCGGGAGAACATCCCCCAGGCGGCGGGCGTCATCGCGCCGATCCCGCCGATCTCGGCGATCACCGAGAGCTGGGAGCGCAGGTTGCGCACCGCGTCCCGGGAGCGCTCCGGGTCGAAGTCGCCGATGAAGTGGTCCATCTCGACGCAGACGGTGGGCAGCACCACGCCGTCGGCGCGGGCCCGGCGCAGCTCGGGCAGCCGGCGGGCGAACGCCAGGTCGCCGCGGCCGCGCAGCTCGATGCCCTGGTAGCCGAGCGAGACGGCGAGGGCGTACTTGTCGGACAGGCTGGCGCCGGGAAGCAACTGCTCCTGGCAGGCGAGTGGAATGGCCATCAGAACCTCAGCACCACTTGGAGGACGGCATCGTCACCGCGGTCGAGCAACGCCAGCGCGTCGGCCACCGCGCCCGCGTCGACGACGTGGCTCACCAGCGGCAGCGGATCGACGCTGCCCTCGGCCACCAGGTCCATGAAGGTGTGGGCGATCCGGGGCCCGGTCCACCGGCCGGCCGTGCCGGGTGCCGGGGCGGGCCCGGAGACCTGGGCCGCCACCAGCTGGATCCGGTTGTGGTGGAACTCCTCGCCGAGCCCCAGCCCGTGGGCGTACCCCTGGTAGAAGCCGGCGGCCACGACGCGGCCGGCGTGGGTGGTGGCGCGGATCGCCTCGTGCAGCGCCGGGTACGACCCGGACAGCTCCAGGCAGACGTCCGCGCCCCGGCCGTCGGTGGCCGCGTGCAGCACGGCGGCGGCCGAGTCGACGGCGGCGTCGACCACCCGGCGGGCGCCGAGCGCGACGGCGTGCGCCAGCCGGGCCGGCACCCGGTCGACCGCGACGACGCGGGCCCCGGAGAGGACGGCGAGCCGGGTGCCGAGCAGCCCGATCACCCCCTGCCCGAAGACCCCGACCCAGTCGCCGAGGTGCAGGTCGCCGGCGAGCACGGCGGTCAGCGCGATGGCGCCCGGGCGGGCGAAGACGGCGGCGAGCGGGTCGAGCCCGGGGGCGAGCGGGGTGACCGTGCCGGCGGGCACCACGGCCTCGGCCCGGTGCCCCCAGATGCCCCAGACGAGCTGGCCGGGCCGACGGTCGGCGACGTCCGGGGCCACCTCGACGACCTCGCCGACCTCCTCGTAGCCGAAGCCGACCACCGGGTACGCGGGCGCGGCCTGCCGGGGCACGAACATCCGGGTGGCGGCGTCCCAGTCCTTGCTGAGCCGGGGGTTGCTGCCCCGGTAGAGGGTCAGCTCGGTGCCGGCAGAGATGCCGGAGTAGCGGGTGCGGACGCGGACCTGGCCGGGGCCGAGCGGGTCCGGGGGGCAGGGCTCCAGGCTGACGCGCCGGGGCCCGGCCAGAGAGACAACCCAGTTGGCCATGGCGTCGCTCCGAGGGAAGTGCCGGGCCCAAGTGTAAGCCGAAATATTGGTAAATGTCTTGTAGATGATCAATCGAGGGCGTTAGATCCCTGATGTACCCTTCGAGAGGAGTGCCACCGATGTCATCACCCTCGATGCGGATCCTCGCTTCTACCCTGATCATGGCATTTGCCGGGACAATCGTGGTGGCCTGCGGCGACGACGCGCGGAAAACCGACAGTTCCCAGCTGACCGTGTGGAGCCTGGAGGACGTGGCCGACCGGGTCACCGCCACCAAGGCGATCATCGCCGACTACACCGCGAAGACCGGGGTCAAGGTCAACCTGGTCACCGTCAACGAGGACCAGTTCCCGTCCCTCATCGCGTCCAGCGCCGCCGCCGGCGACCTGCCCGACGTGGTCGGGGCGGTCCCGCTGGCCGGCGTCCGCACCCTCGCCGGCAACGAACTGCTGCACCCGGACGCCAACCAGGAGGTGGTCGACAAGCTGGGTCGGGACACCTTCTCGCCGCGGGCACTGGAGCTGACCGCCGACGGCGGCAAGCAGCTCGCCGTCCCCAGCGACGGGTGGGGGCAGCTGCTGGTCTACCGCAAGGACCTGTTCGCCGCCGCCGGCCTGCCCGCCCCCGACACGTACGAGAAAATCGCCGTCGCGGCGGCGAAGCTGAACACCGGCGGCGTCGCCGGCATCACCGCGGCCACCGCCCCCGGCGACGTGTTCACCCAGCAGACCTTCGAGCACCTGGCCCTGGCCAACAACTGCCAGCTCACCGACGACTCGGGCGCGGTGAAGCTGGACTCCCCCGAGTGCGTCGAGGCGTTCCGCTTCTACGGCGAGCTGATGCGCGACCACTCGGTCAAGGGCGCACAGGACGTGGACACCACGCGGGCCACCTACTTCGCCGGCAAGGCGGCCATGCTGATCTGGTCGCCGTTCATCCTCGACGAGCTGGCCGGGCTGCGCAACGACGCCAAGCCGACCTGCCCGCAGTGCCAGCGGGACCCGGCGTTCCTGGCGAAGAACAGCGGTTTCGTCACCGGGATCAAGGGGCCGAACGGCACCGAGCCCGCCCAGTACGGCGAGATCAGCTCGTGGGCCGTGCTCGACGGCGCGGCCGACCCCGCGAAGTCCTTCGTGGAGTACATGCTCTCCGACGGCTACCCGCGCTGGTTCGGCATGTCCCCCGAGGGCCGCTTCCCGGTCCGCAAGGGCACCGGCGACGACAAGGAGAAGTTCCTCACCGCCTGGAACACCAGCCAGGCCGGCGTGGACACCAAGCAGCCGCTGTCGCAGGTGTACGGCGAGGACGTGCTGGCCACCCTGCGCCGCAGCCCGGACACCTTCCAGCGCTGGGGGCTCAGCCAGGGCCAGGGCAAGTTGGTCGGGGCGATCCTCGGCGAACTGCCCGTGCCGAAGGCCCTCGCCGACGTGATCGCCGGCAAGTCCGACGCCGCCGCGGCCGCGAGCCGGGCGAAGAAGGACGTCGAGGCGATCGCCAAGGGCGTCAAGTGACCACCACCGCGCCGGAGGCCGGCCGCTCCCCCACCCGGGAGCGGCCCCGCCCCGGCCGACGCCCGCTCACCCTGCGCCGCCGCGAGTCCCGCGCCGGGCTCGCGCTGGTCACCCCGACACTGCTCGTCGTGGTGGCGGTGATCGGCATCCCCATCGTCTGGACGATCGTCCTGGCCTTCCAGCGGGTACGCCTGGCCACCCTGCGCCGGACCGGCCTGTTCGGCGAGCTGACGCTGGACAACTTCGACCGGGTGCTGCACACCCCCGGCTTCGCCGACACGCTCTGGACCACGCTGGTCTACAGCATCGGCGGCACCGCCGGGTCGATCCTGGTCGGGCTCGTGGCGGCGCTGGTGGTCCGCCGGCCGTTCCGGGGCCGCACCGTGGTCCGGGCGTCCATGCTGCTGCCGTACGTGGCGCCGGTGGTCGCGATGGCCTTCGTCTGGCAGGTGATGCTCGACCCGCAGCTCGGGATCGTCAACGACTGGGGACGGCGGTTCCTCGGCTGGGACGCGCCGATCCCGTTCCTCTCCCAGGACTCCACCGCGCTCTGGACGGTCATCGCGTTCGAGGCGTGGCGCTACTTCCCGTTCGCCTTCCTGTTCCTGCTGGCCCGGCTCCAGGCCGTACCCGGTGAGCTGGAGGAGGCGGCACGGGTCGACGGGGCCACCCCGACCCAGCGGTTTCGGCACATCCTGCTGCCGCAGCTGATGCCGGTGATCGCGCTGCTCGGGGTGCTGCGGTTCATCATGACGTTCAACAAGTTCGACGACGTCTACCTGCTCACCGGCGGCTCGGCCGGCACCGAGGTGGTCAGCGTCCGGGTCTACCAGTTCCTCACCGCGCGTACCGACATCGGCGCGGCTGCCGCGCAGGCGGTCGTGCTGGCCGTGGTGCTGATCGTGTTCGTCGCGATCTACCTGCGCTTCTTCGCCCGGCGAGGAGAGGTGTGATGTACCGGGACCGGATCGAGACGGTCAGCCTGCGCTGGCTGCGCCGGCTGGTGATCGCCGTCTTCCTGCTGGTCACCCTGCTGCCGTTCTGGTACATGCTGGTGCTCTCGGTCCGCCCCATGGAGCGGCTGCTGCTCGACCCGGGCTCGCTGCTGGTGCCGGTCGGCGAGCTGACCGTCGCCACCTACGCCGAGGTGCTCAGGGCCACCGAGGACGGTGGGCAGGGTTTCCTCACCTTCATCCGCAACAGCGGCCTCGTCGCGCTGGCCGCCACGGCGCTCACCCTCGTGGTCGCCATCCCCGGCGCGTACGCGGTGTCCCGACTGCGGTTCTTCGGCCGGCGGCAGGTCCACGCGCTCTTCCTCGCGGTGTACCTGTTCCCGTCGATCGTCATCGCGATCCCGCTGTTCGTGGTCTTCACCCGGGCCGGGCTGCGCGGGTCGCTGGTCGGGCTGGTGCTGGTCTACATCTCCCAGACGCTGCCGGTCTCGGTCTACATGCTCAAGAACTACTTCGAGACCATCCCGGTCAGCCTGGAGGAGTCCGCCGCGATCGACGGGGCCGGCCGCCTCGGCGTCATCCGCCGGGTCAGCCTCCCCCTCGCCGCGCCGTCGGTCATGGCGGTCGCCCTGTACGACTTCATGATCGCGTGGAACGAGTTCCTCTTCGCGCTGCTCTTCCTCGTCGACCGGCCGAACCGGTGGACCGTCTCGCTGGGCCTGTCGCTGCTCTCCGACGGGGTCGAGGTCCCGAAGACGGTGCTGATGGCCGGGTCGGCGATCCTCACCCTGCCCATCGTGGTGCTCTTCTTCGCCAGCGAGCGACTGCTCACCGAGGGGCTCACCAGCGGCGCGGAGAAAGGGTGATTTGACCTTGCCCGGTGCGGCCCGCAGGATGGCCCGGTGCGGGCGGTCGCGGAACGGACGGTCGGCGGGCGGCTGGCCCGACTGATCACCGAGGTGCTCGCGCCGAGCGTGCTGGTGACCGCGATGCCGCTGCTGGTGGCCGCCGGGGCCAGCCACGACCTGGGCAGCTTCCTGCGCTGGGCCGGCACCGCGCTGCTGTTCTGCGCGGTCATCCCGGTCGGCGTGATCGTCCACGGCGTACGCCGGGGCCGGCTCACCGACCGGCACGTCGGCGACCGGACCCAGCGGGCCCGCCCGCTGCTGACGGGCCTGGCCTCGGTGGCGGTCGGCATGGGCCTGCTCGTCGCGCTGCGCGCCCCGGCCGAACTGTTCGCCATGATCGTCGTGATCTTCGTGGTCGGCGCGGCCTGCACCCTGGTGAACCACTGGTGGAAGCTGAGCATCCACGCCGCCGTGGCCGCCGCCTCCGCGGCCGTCCTGGTGCTGCTCCACGGCCCGGCCCTGCACGTCGGCTGGCTGCTGGTGGCCGCGGTCGCCTGGTCGCGGGTGGTGCTGCGGGACCACACCTGGCCGCAGGTCGCCGCCGGCACCGCCCTCGGCGCCCCGCTCGCCGCCGGCACCTTCCTCGCCCTCACCTGAACCCGCCGAATCCATCTGGCGGTGCGGTCTGGCTCCCGGAAAGCGCGGCCATCCGGGCGACGAACAGCCACCCTTCCGGGGATCTGGGCCCTGCCGGGGGCACCCTGTAGATCAGTTACGGTGGCGGCATGGGCAAGCCGACCCGCTGGGTGACCGACACCCAGCCCGGACATTCGCAGTGGTACATCGACCGGTTCCGCCGGCTCGCGGCCGAGGGGGCCGACCTGGCCGGTGAGGCGCGACTGCTGGATGCGCTGGTCCCGCCCGGCGCCCGGATCCTGGACGCCGGCAGCGGCACCGGCCGGGTCGGTGCCGCCCTCGCCGCCCGCGGCCATCGCGTCGTCGGGGTGGACGCCGACCCGGCCCTGATCGAGGCGGCCCAGGTCGACCACCCCGGGCCGCGCTGGCTGGTCGGTGACCTCGCCGAGCTGGACCTGGCCGCGCAGGGGGAGCCGGAGCAGTTCGATGCCGCCGTGTGCGCCGGCAACGTGCTGGCGTTCGTCGCCCCCGGCACCGAGCGGGCGGTGCTGACCCGGATCGGCGCGCACGTCCGCCCGGACGGGCTCGTGGTGGTCGGCTTCGGCACCGACCGCGGCTACCCGCTCGCCGACTTCGACGACGACGCGGTGGCGGCCGGGCTCCGCCTGGAACACCGCTTCGCCACCTGGGACCTGCGCCCCTGGCTGGAGGACGCCGACTTCGCGGTCAGCGTCCTGCGCAAGCCGGCCGCCTGACCCCCCAGCCGGCGCCCCGCCGGCGATCGGGACTCGCGAGAGCGACACGACTTCGGCGAGCTGGCGGCGCCCAGAAGCCACCACTTCGCCGACCTGGCGGACGCGACGTGGCGGCTTCCGGCGTGCCTGATGCCGCCACTTCGCCGAGTGTCGGACGCGACGGCGGGGGTGGCAGGCCGCTCAGGCGGGGGCGGCGACCGTGCGGGCGGCGGCCGGGTCGAGCGGGCTGCCGGCCGGGACCAGGCTGACCAGGCTGGCCGGCAGCCAGGCCGGGCGGACTCCGGCGTAGCCGAGCATGCCGAGCACGTCCGAGCCGGGGAGCGCGTACCGCCGGCCGAGGTCGGTGACGACGTGCACCGTGCCGCCGGACGCGCCGGGCGCCGCGACGGACTCGACCACGGCGCCCCGCCCCGGTTCGACCAGCAGGTGGTCGGCGAGCCCGGACCGGCCACCCGTGGCGGCGGAGAGGTCCGGCGCGGTGGCGCCCACCCGCACGTCGCGTACGCCGGTGTCGTCGCCGATCCGGGCGCAGAGCGCCCCGCCGTCCACGGTGGCCAAACGGGGCGGCACGGCCGGTGGGGCGGTGGGCCCGGTGGGCACCCGGTCGGGGAGCTTGGGCAGGGCGGCGAAGCGGCCGAGGGTGATCGGCTTCGGGTCGCCCTGGCCGGTGCGGGCGAGCAGCAAGGCGGCCTGGAGCTCGGTGACCCCGGCCAGCCCGCCCCGCTCGGCCACCGCGTACTGCCGGCCACCGCCGGAGTTGCGGACCAGGTAGACGTCGCCGACGGTGGCACCGGCGACCCGGTCGGAGGACGCGCCGAGGCCGGGTACCGAAGGCGGGGCCAGGTCGGCGCCGGCCGGCACGGTGCGCAGCAGCGCCGGGGCGACCGGTACGGCCCGTTCCCGGGTCGCGGCCAGCGCGGCCAGCACCCGGTCGGGGTCGCGGAGCAGGTAGCGCCGGTCGTGCCAGAGCAGGTACAGGGTGCCGTCCGGGTGGCGTAGCAGCAGCGCCTGCTCGCCGAGGGGCCGACCGCGGGTGGCGTCCCGCCCGACCAGCAGCGCCGACCGCGCCTCGGTACGCCCCGCCTGGGTGGCGCTGACCGAGCAGACCGTCCACGCTCCGGTGACGAGCCGCCCCGGCGCGGGCAGCGAGTCCGGGGCGTCGGCGATGCCGAGCGGCAGGCCGCGCGGCACCCCGTCGATGGAGCGGCGGGAGACCAGCACGGTCTTCGGCCGCTCCGCCCCGATGATCAACAGCGCGGAGGCGTAGTTGAGCACCGGGTGGAGCTTCTCCTCGCGGTAGACGAACCGCGCGCCGGACTCCTTCTCCACGATCACCGCGGTCGGGTCGCGCCAGGAACTGCCGCCGCCGGCGAAGAGGCCGTACAGGGCGACGCCACCGAGCGCGATCACGGCGACCAGCACACTGGCGAGGCCGGCACCGGCCAACCGCCGGAAGGGCGACTGCGCGGGGTCGGTCTCCCGCATCACCAGCGCGGCGACCGCCCGCTGGACGGCGAACTGGTAGGAGTGGAGCTGGTCCTGCCGCGACGGCATCGGGTCCCTTCCGCCTGGATCGTCGGGGCACAGGATAAGCGCTCCGTCGATCTCTCGGGGACCCTCCGTGGCAGCGGTGGGCCCGGTCCGGGCGAATCAGGCAGCGACGCCTTCCGGGACCCGGGGGTCGTTTCCGCCCAGCGGGTCGCGCCGCCGAGTCCGGCGGCGCCGGGTAGGCCACGGGCCGGGTGAGCGACCACACGACGTCCCGGTGGCGGACGGGTACCCCCCGGGGTATATTGGGGACCGGGAGGTAACGCCATGAAGCTTCAGCCCGAGATGACCAGCGAGGCGCTGACCCGGCTCAAGCGGGCGCGGGGCCAGCTCAACGCCGTCATCGAGATGATGGAGAACGGCGAGGACTGCCGCGCGGCGCTGACCCAGCTCGCCGCCGTGTCGAAGGCGATCGACCGGGCGGGCTTCAAGATCATCGCTTCCGGGATGCGGCACTGCGGCACCGCCCGCGACCGGGGCGAGCAACCGGAGATGACCGAGGAGGAGCTGGAGAAGCTCTTCCTCGCCCTGGCCTGACCGAAGAATTCGACGCCCATGCCGCCTGAGTGCGGCATGGGCGGGTAATCGCGCCCATAACCGGGGCCGAAGTGTGCCTTCCACATACCCCGGGGGGTATGTGGAAGGCGTGGAAAGGAGAACGGCACATGGCAGTCGAGACGTCCGTCATCGCGACGTCCTCGCTCGGCGACCGCAGCTACCTGGCCTCCGACGGACAGGTCGCGATCGTGGTCGACCCGCAACGGGACATCGACCGCGTCCTGTACCTCGCCGGGGCGAAGGGGGTACGGATCACCCACGTCGTGGAGACGCACATCCACAACGACTACGTCTCGGGCGGGCTCGAACTGGCCCGGTTGACCGGCGCCCGCTACCTGGTGGCCGCCGACGACGAGGTCGACTTCGACCGGATGTCGGTCGCCGACGGCGACGTGGTGCCCATCTCGGACGCCCTACGCCTCCGGGTGGTGGCCACCCCGGGTCACACCTTCCACCACCTGTCGTACGTCCTCGACGAGGCCACCGACGGGGGCTGGCAGCCCGCGGGGGTCTTCACCGGTGGTTCACTGCTGTTCGGCACGACCGGACGCACCGACCTGCTCGGCCCCGAGCACGCCCACCAGTTGGCCCACCAGCAGCACGCCTCCGCGAAGCGACTGGCCGACCTGCTGCCCGACGGCGCCCAGGTGTGGCCCACACACGGCTTCGGCAGCTTCTGCTCGGCCGCCCAGGCCGACGCGCCCGACTCGACCATCGGCCGGGAGAAGCAGGCGAACCCGGTGCTGCGGCTCGCCGCGGATCAGTTCGTGAGCGAGACCCTGGCCGGGCTCGACGCCTACCCGGCGTACTACGCCCACATGGGGGTGGCGAACCTCGCCGGGCCGGCCCCGGTGGACCTCACCCCGGTGGCCCGGGCCGACGCGGCGCAGCTACGCGAGCGGATCGCCGCCGGCCAGTGGGTGGTGGACCTGCGGCACCGCACGGCGTACGCGGCCTCGCACCTGGCCGGCACGGTCAGCCTCGGGCTGGACGGGCCGATGTCGACCTGGCTCGGCTGGCTGATCGACTGGGGCATGCCGGTCACCCTGCTCGCGGAGACGCCGGAGCAGGTCGCCGCCGCCCAGCGGGAGCTGGTCCGGATCGGCATCGACCGGCCGGCCGCGCAGGCGACCGGCGCGGCCGAGCAGTGGGCGGCCACGCCCGACCAGCTGCGCGAGCTGCGGAGGGTCGACTTCTCGGCGCTGGCCGCCGCCCGTGCGGGTGACATCCCCGCCGGACTGCCCGCCCCGGACGTGGTCCTCGACGTGCGGATGACCTACGAGTGGCGCGCCGGCCACGTCGAGGGCGCGGTGCACGTTCCGCTGCCCGACCTGCCCCAGCGGCTCGCGGACGTACCCGCCGGCGTCCTCTGGGTGCACTGCGGCTCCGGTTATCGGGCCACCGCCGCGGCGTCGCTGCTGGCGAACGCCGGCCGCGAGGTCGTCGTCATCGACGACAAGTTCGACCGCGCGGCGGCTGCCGGCGTCGCGATGGCCGAGCAGAGCTGACCCGTGTCCCGTTCCGGCCGGCGCGATCCGCGCCGGCCGGTGGATCACCCTGCCGTCAAGCATGGCGGTTTATCCCTGAACGAGGAGAAATGAGCGCTTCCGAAACCACTCGCCCGGCCACCCTCGACGCCACCAGCCTGCGCGAACTGATCGAGTCGGGACGGTCGCCCCGCCTGCTCGACGTCCGCACCCCGGCCGAGTTCGAGACCCTCCACATCCCCGGCGCCTACAACGTCCCGCTGGACCTGCTCAAGGAGCACCGCGCGGAGCTGCGCAACCACCTCGACGAGGACGTCGTCCTGATCTGCCGGTCGGGCGCCCGGGCCAGCCAGGCCGAGCAGGCGCTCGCCGGAGTGGGCCTGCCGAACCTCAAGGTGCTCAACGGCGGCATGCTCGCCTGGCAGGCGGCGAACGCTCCGGTCAAGCAGGGTAGGCAGCGCTGGGATCTGGAGCGTCAGGTCCGCCTCGTCGCCGGCTCGATCGTGCTGGCCAGCGTCCTGGGCTCCATCCTCGTGCCCGGCCTGAAGTGGGTCGCCGGGTTCATCGGCGCCGGCCTCACCTTCGCCGCGGTGACCAACACCTGCGCGATGGGCATGCTGCTGAGCAAGCTGCCGTACAACCGGGGCGCGAGCTGCGATCTGGACACCATCGTCGGCCAGCTGCGGTCATGAGCGGGGCCGTCGTCCTCACGGTCGGCCTCGCCGTCCTGATCGGCGTCAGCCTCGGCCTGCTCGGCGGCGGCGGGTCCATCCTCGCCGTGCCGCTGCTGGTCTACGTCGCCGGCCTGCCGGCGAAGGAGGCGATCGCGACGTCTCTGCTCGTGGTGGGTGCCACGAGCGCCGTGGCGCTGCTGCCGCACGCCCGGTCGGGACGGGTCCGCTGGCGTACCGGCCTGATCTTCGGCCTCGCCGGCATGACCGGCGCCTACGCCGGCGGTCGGCTCGCTGAGTTCATCCCGTCGGCGTACCTGCTCACCGGGTTCGCGGTGATGATGCTGGCCACCGCGGTCGCGATGATCCGCGGCCGGCGCGCCACCGAGGGGAGGCCCGTGCCGCACGAGCTGCCGGTCTTCCGGGTGATCCTCGACGGCGTGGTGGTCGGACTGGTCACCGGCCTGGTCGGCGCGGGCGGCGGCTTCCTGGTGGTGCCCGCCCTGGCCCTGCTCGGCGGCCTGCCGATGCCGGCCGCGGTCGGCACCTCGCTCGTGGTCATCGCGATGAAGTCCTTCGCCGGCCTGGCCGGATACCTCTCCACCGTGCAGATCGACTGGGGCCTGGCCCTCGCTGTCACCGTCGCAGCGATCGTCGGCAGCGTGCTCGGCGGACGGCTCGCCGGACGCGTTCCGGCCGACCTGCTGCGCCGGGCGTTCGGCTGGTTCGTTGTGGTGATGGGCATCTTCGTGCTCGCCCAGCAACTCCCGCCCGAACTGGGACTGGGGTTGGCCGCCGCGGCGGCGTCGGCGGTGGCCGGTACGGTCACCGTCGCGGCGGGGCGACGCCGCCGAAGGAGGAGACACAGTGGACAGCAGCGCCTGGGACGCCCGCTACGCGAGCAATCCAGATCTGGTGTGGGGCGTTGAGCCGAACCGGTTCGTCGTCGAGTCGGTCGACAGGTTGGCCCCCGGCAGCGCGCTCGACCTGGCGGCCGGTGAGGGCCGCAACGCGAGCTGGCTGGCCGAACGCGGCTGGCGGGTCACCGCGGTGGACTTCTCGGCGGTGGCCGTCGAGCGGGGCCGCGAGCTGGCCGCCCGCCGGGGCGTACCGGTGGAGTGGCGGGTCGCGGACGTGACCACGTACCGGCCGGTGCCGGGCAGCTACGACCTGGTCCTGATCGCCTACCTCCACCTGCCCGCCGAGGACCTGGCGCGGGTGCTCGACGCGGCGCGGCAGGCGCTGCGGCCCGGCGGCACCCTGGTCGTCGTCGGGCACGACCGGGCCAACCTCACCGGCGGCACCGGCGGCCCGCAGGACCCGGCGATCCTGCTCACCCCGGAGGGGGTGGTCGACGGGCTCGCCGGGCTGCGCATCCAGCGGGCCGAGACCGCCCGCCGTCCGGTGCCCACCGGCGATGGCGGGACCGTCGACGCCCTCGACACGGTCGTCGTCGCGACCCGGCCGGCCGCCTGATCCGCGGACGGCGGGGCGGTGCCCCGCGGCTCACGGGCGCAGGATCAGGCGGATCGGGTTGCCCTGCTTCTCCTGGACCCGGCGCACCGCCTCCGGCGCGTCGGCCAGCGGCAGCACGTCGCTCACTGACGCGGACAGGTCGAGCCGGCCCAGCCCGGTGAGCGTCACCAACTGCCCGACGTGTTCGGCCTCGGATCCGTAGTGGCCGAGCACCGCCTGCCGGTTGTAGGTGAACCGGCTGTCCGACGGGATGCTGATCGGCTGGTTGGCGATGCCGGTGACCACCAGCCGGCCGTGCCGGCCGAGCACGGTCATGGCCTGCTCGCGGACCGCGGGGACGCCGGCGAAGTCGAAGGCGACGTCGAGCCCCCGGGTGCCGACCAGCTCCAACACCGCGTCCTTGAAGCCGCCGTCCTTCGGGTCGAGGGCCAGGTCCGCGCCGAGGGCGACCGCCCGGTCCCGGGCCGCCGGCAGCGGGTCCACGGCGATCACCGGCGCCGCGCCGATCAGCATCAGCAGCTGCACCGCGTGCGTGCCGAGGCCGCCGAGGCCCCACACCGCGACCGCCTCCGCCGGCCGGACCCGCCCGGTGTCGGTCACCGCGGCCCAAGGCGTGGAGACCGCGTCCGGGATGATGCACGCTTGCTCGAACGGCAGCAGGTCCGGAACGGGGACCAGGGTGTCCTCGCGGGCCAGGACGTACTCGGCCCAGCCGCCGTCGTAGTCGACGCCACGGGTGAGCACGAGGCCGAACCGGTCCCGCTCCCCCGCCTGGAGCAGCACCCGCTGGCCCGGCTGCCAGCCCCGCACCCCCTCGCCCAGCGCGTCCACGGTGCCCGCCACCTCGTGACCGAGGGTCACCACGTCGCCGGGCAGGTACAGCGGGGTGAGGGTGCCGTCGATCAGGTGCACGTCCGACAGGCACACCCCGGCCGCCGCGACCCGGATCCGGACCTCGCCGCGGCCCGGTTCGGGCACCGGCACCGATTCCATCCGCAGCGCCCGCTCGGTCAGGTGCAGCCGTCCGGCCAGCATCTCCGCCACGCTCGGCTCCTTCCTCCGCCGTCCTCGGCCCCGACGGCTCCAGGTCGCTGCGCGGCGTCAGACCGGCCTGCGTCCGGTCCGGAGCGCCGCCTGGCGGCGCGGAGGCCGCGTTGGGCCGCCAGCCGAGCTGGAGTCGCCGTAGGCGTACCCGGGGTGGCGCGGGCGATGCCACCGCCGGCGGAAAAAGGGGCCCGCGCCCGGCGGACGGCCGGGCCGGGCCCGGACGGGCCGGTAACATCCGCCTCACGGGACCGGCGGAGAGGATCACCCGGTGGGCGCGCGATTCGAAGAACTGGCCTGGCGGGAGACCCCGATCGGCGAGCTGAGCCTGCGGCGGCGCCGCGAGCCCTCGCTCGACGTCGACGTGTACGAGGTGAAGCTCGACGACGAGTACCTGATGTCCAGCCTGTTCCCGGTCGCGGAGATCGAGCTCGCCCGGCTCGGGCTGGCCCCGCTGACCGGGGACGCCCTGGACGTGGTGGTGGGCGGCCTGGGGCTCGGCTACACGGCGCGGACCGCGCTGGAGGACCCGCGGGTCCGGTCCCTGCTGGTGGTCGAGGCGATCGAGGACGTGATCGACTGGCACCGGCAGGACCTGCTGCCGTTCGCCGCCGGGCTGGCCGCCGACCCGCGTACCCGGTTCGTCCGGGCGGACTTCTTCGCGGCGGTGGCCAGCGGCACCGGCTTCGACCCGGAGTCGCCGGGCCGACGGTTCCACGCGGTGCTGCTCGACGTGGACCACTCGCCGCGTCAGGTGCTGCACCCCAGCCACGCCGCCTTCTACACGGTGGACGGGCTGCGCCGGCTCGCCGCGCTGCTGCACCGCGACGGCGTCTTCGCGCTCTGGTCGAACGACCCGCCCGACCCGGCGTTCCAGCGGGTGCTGACCGCGGTGTTTCCGACCTCGGTGGCGCACGTCGTCCGTTTCCCCAACCCGCTGCAGCGCCGGGAGGCCGCGAACACCGTCTACGTGGCCCGGCACTGACCGGCCCGCCCCGGGGCGGATGGCGGGCGGCTCCCGGCCGGGCACGCCGGGAGCCGCGGGGCGGACAATCAGCGGGCGTCGACGGTGAACGGGACGGTGATCACGTGGCCGTCGGCGAGGCGGAACTGCCCCCAGAGCCGGTAGCGGCCCGGGCGCGGGAAGTCGACGTGCAGGTCCAGGTCCGGCCCGTAGGTCTGGCCGGGCAGGGCGAACACCGGGCGGCCTTCGGCGTCCTCGGTCTCGGCGTGCTCGTGGGCGAAGCTGTCAGCCGCCGCCGACATGATCACCACGTGTCCGGCGGCGGCGAGGTACGGCCGCAGCCCGGTCACCGGCCGGCCGGTGACGGCGTCGGCGAAGCGGTAGGTGAAGCGGCTGCCGCCGACCTTCGCGCTCCCGTCCAGGGTCACCCGGACGCCGTCGACGACCTGCTGCCGCCCGGACACCGTCGCCGCCTGGTGGATGACCTCGGCCGGGTCACCGACCGCCACGTCGTGCCGCTGCAGCACGTCGGTCAGCTCGCCCTTGCGGCGGAACTCGGTGTGCACGAGGTAGCGCCCGGGGGTGGGGAAGGTGAGCGTGACGTCGAACTCGCCGGGCCGGCCCGCGGGCTGCGGGTGAACGTGCGCGAAGCTGGCCAGGTCGTCGCGGACGGCGATCAGGTGCATCCACGCCTCGTGGCTGCGCCCCACGTCGCGGATCGGCCGGCCGGTCTCGGCGTCGGTGATCCGGACCCGCACGGTGGTGGGCCGGCCGGGCAGCACCTCGGCGGGCATCCGCAGGTCGACCCGGACGCCGGCGTCGGCGGCGGGCACCGGTTCCGTCTCGGCGGTCATCATGGTGCTCATCGCCGGCCGCATCGGCATGCCGGTGCCCTGTGTCCAGGCCAGCACCCCGTTCATGCCCCGCGCGGCGGTGTCGGTACGGCTCAGCGCGGTGAAGCCGGCGCCCACGGCGAGCGCGAGCGCGGCCACCCCGAACAGGTACGCCCACTCGCCGAGCCGGGCGCCCAGCCGGGGCCGCAGCGCGGCGGCGGTCTCCGGGCGGCGGAAGCGGCGCAGCCGCAGCGCGTTGGTGACCACGCTGACCGAGCTCATCGCCATCGCGGCGGCGGCCAGCGACGGGTCGAGCAGGATCCCCCAGGCCGGGTGGAGCACCCCGGCGGCCACCGGAATCAGCAGCAGGTTGTAGCCGAACGCCCAGCCCAGCCCCTGCTTGATCGTGGTGACCGTACGCCGGGACAGCGCGATGGCCGAGACGATGCCGCGCAGGTCGCCGCCGACCAGGGTGATGTCGGAGGCCGCGATGGCCACGTCGGTGCCGGTGCCGATGGCGACGCCCAGGTCCGCGCGGGCCAGCGCGGGCGCGTCGTTGATGCCGTCGCCGACCATCGCCACCACCGCGCCGCGCTCCTGCAGGGCGGCTACCCGGGCGGCCTTCTCGTCGGGCCGGACGTCGGCGATCACGTGCGCGATGCCGACCTCGCGGGCGACCACCTCGGCGGTGACCTGGTTGTCGCCGGTCAGCATCCACACCTGCAGGCCGAGCGCCCGGAGCTGGGCGACCGCCTCCCGGGACTCGGGGCGCAGGGTGTCGGCCACCCCCACGACGCCGGCGAGCCGGCCGTCGAGGGCCACGTGCACGGGGGTGCCGCCGCGCGCCGCCACCGCGGCGGCCGCGTCCGCCAGCGGGGCGACGTCGACGCCGTGCCGCCGCAGCAGCGCGGGGTTGCCGATCAGCACCCGGCGGCCGGCCACCTCCGCCTCGACGCCGTGTCCGGGCAGCGCCGTGAAGGAGCCCGCCGCCGGTACGGCGAGGTCGCGGGCGCGGGCGTGTCGGACGATCGCTTCCCCGAGCGGGTGCTCGGAGCCGGTCTCGGCCGCCGCCGCGTACGCCAGCAGCTGGTCGGCGTCGACGCCGTCGGCGGCGTGCACCACGGTGACGTCCGGGCGGCCGCGGGTGAGTGTGCCGGTCTTGTCCAGCACCACCGTGGTGATCCGTCGGGCCTGCTCCAGCGCCTCCCCGCCGGAGATGAGGATGCCCAGCTCGGCGGCCTTGCCGGTGCCGACCATGATCGCGGTCGGGGTGGCCAGGCCGAGGGCGCAGGGGCAGGCGATGATGAGCACCGCGATCGCGGTGCCGATGCCGAAGGTCAGCCGCCCGTCGTCGGGTCCGGCGACGGCCCAGACGGCGAAGGTGAGCAGGGCCAGCCCGATCACCGCCGGGACGAACCAGGCGGAGACCGTGTCGACCAGCCGCTGCATGGGTGCCTTGGCGCCCTGGGCCTCGCGGACCAGCCGGACGATCTGGGCGAGGGTGGTGTCCTGGCCCACCGCGGTGGCCCGCAGCACCACCGAGCCGGTCCGGTTGACGGTCGAGCCGATGAGCACGTCCCCGACCGTCTTCGACACCGGCATGCTCTCGCCGGTCAGCATGCTCTCGTCCACCGTGGAGGCGCCCTCGGTGACCGTGCCGTCCACCGGCACCTTCTCGCCGGGGCGGACCCGGACCAGGTCGCCGACCACGACCGCGTCCACCGGTACCTCGGTCTCCACGCCGTCGCGCAGCACCCGGGCCGTGCGCGGCCGCAGCCCGAGCAGCGCGCCGATCGCGGCGCCGGTCTGCCGCCGGGCCCGGGCCTCCATCCACCGGCCGGTGAGCACCAGCGCGATGACCACCACGGAGATCTCGAAGTAGACGTGCAGCGGCAGGCCGAGCCGTTCGGCCGCCGCCGGCCAGAGCGTGACGAAGGCGCTGTAGGCGTACGCGACGGTGGTGCCGAGGGCGACCAGGGTGTGCATGTTGACGCCGCCGTGCCGGGCCGCCGCCCAGGCCGCCCGGTAGAAGGGCCGGCCCGCGCCGAACTGCACCACGGTCGCGACGACCAGCAGCGCCGGCATCAGCCAGTCCATCGCGTCGATGGACAGCGGCAGGTACATCAGCACCATCATGGCCAGCCCGGTGGCCAGGGTCAGCTGCCAGATCCGCTTGAGCCGGGTGACCTCCCGCTCCTCGGCCCGGACCCGCTCGGCGTCGTCGTCCGCGCTCTCGGGGGCCGGGACGTCCGGCCGGCGGGGCTCGTCAACCTGGACGGTGGCCGTGTAGCCGGCGCGCTCCACCGCCGCGGTCAGCGCCGGCGGGTTCACCCGGGCCGGGTCGTAGGCCACGGTCGCCGTCTCGGTCGCCAGGTTGACCTCGGCCCGCGCCACCCCCTCGACCCGGCTGAGCGCCCGTTCCACCCGCCGCACACAGGACGCACAGGTCATCCCGCCGATGTCCAGCGTGCCGGAGACGACCGTCGGTGTCGTCATCGCACTGCTCCTCTCGTACCGGGCGTCGCAGGCGCCCTGGCTGGTTGCCGCCCGTCCGGCGGCCGGTGACGCCACGCTCCCGGCCGCCGCTGTCCGCCCGCTGTCCGCGACCCGTCGGCCCCTCGGGCGTACGCGACAGGGCGCGGACAGCGCCGACCGGCACGGTTCGAGCTGCCGGGCCGCCACGGGGTGGCCCACCGAACGAAGGAGCGAACCGTGCCCCAGCTCGTGTTCTCCGTGCCGAAGATCAGCTGTGGCCGCTGCGTCGAGGCCATCCGGGAGGAGGTCGGCCTGGTCGCCGGCGTCCGGGCCGTGGCCGTCGACCTGGCCACCCGTACCGTCCGGGTCGACGGCGACGCCGACCGGGCCGCCGTCGTGGCCGCGATCGGCGAGGCCGGCCACCAGGTCGCCTGAGTGCGGGAGGAGGCGGACCGATGGACCTGGACACCGTGATCGTCGGCGGTGGTCAGGCCGGGCTGGCGCTCGGCCACCACCTGCGCCGCGCCGGCGTGCCCTTCGCGATCCTCGACGCGCACGCCCGGGTGGGCGACGCCTGGCGGCAGCGCTGGGACTCGCTGGCCCTGTTCACCCCGCGCCGGTTCTCCGCCCTGCCGGGCCTGCCGTTCCCCGGCGACCCGGACGGGCACCCCGGCAAGGACGAGGTGGCCGACTACCTCGCCGCGTACGCCGCGCACTTCAACCTGCCGGTGCGGCTCGGCTGCCGGGTCACCTCGGTCCGCCCCGGCGCGGCGGGCGGCTTCACCGTCGACACGTCGACCGGGACGCTGCACGCCCAGCGCGTGATGGTCGCCGCCGGGGCGTTCCACAAGCCCCGGGTGCCGGAGGTGGCCGGCCGGCTCCGCGTCACCCAGCTGCACAGCAGCGCGTACCGCAACCCGACGCAGCTGCCCGGCCCGGTCGTGGCGGTGGTCGGCGGCGGGAACACCGGGGTGCAGATCGCCGCCGAGCTCGCCGACCACGGCCGGCGGGTGGTGCTGGCCGCCCCGGCGATCGGCCCGGTGCTGCCGCAGCGCTGGCTCGGCCGGGACATCTTCTGGTGGTTCTCCCGGCTGGGCACCATGCGGCTGAGCGCCGAGAGCCGGCTGGGTGGGCGGATCGCGGCGCAGAACCCGATCATCGGGACCGACGTGGCCGGGCTGCTGCGGCGGGTCGACCGGGTCGGCCGGGTGGTGGACGCCGAGGGGGACAGCCTGCTGCTGGCCGACGGCGGGCGCCGACGGGTGGACGCAGTGGTCTGGGCGACCGGGTTCCGCCCGCACTACCCGTGGCTGGCGGTGCCGGTGCTGGACCCGGCCGGCGCGCCGGTGCAGCGGGCGGGCGTGACGGACTGGCCGGGGCTGTACTTCCTCGGCCTGCCCTGGCAGCGCGCTCGCGGCTCGGCGGTCCTGGGCTGGGTGGGTCGGGACGCCGAGGTGCTGGCCGCCCGGCTGGCCGAGGACCGACGGCTGACGACGCCCCGGCCGGCGCCGGCCGTCCCGGCCTGAGCGGGCCGCCCCGCCCGAGCGGGTCCCGGCGTCCCGGCCCGGCAGGCGGCGCCCCCACCTGCCGCGGGCACGGCCGGCGGCGGGCAGCTCACCGCCTTTCGGCTGATCGGCCGAGGGCGGGCCGGGACGTACCATGGGCCCGCCCGGGCAGCCACCCGGCGATCGGGGCGGGCCGCAGGGCCGACGCCGCAGCGGACGGGAGTGTGATGAGCGGGGACAGCGGGCCCACGGTGAGCTTCGGGGTGCTCGGCACCGTCGAGCTCCGGGTGGCCGGCCGACCCGCCACGCCGCTCGCCCCGGCGGTCCGGGCCCTGCTGGCCCGGCTGGTCCTCGCCGCAGGCCGGGTGGTCTCCGCCGACGCGCTGGCCGACGCGCTCTGGGGCGACCAGCCCCCGGCCGACGCCACGAACGCGCTGCAACTGCGGGTGTCCAAGCTGCGCCGGGCCTTGGCCGCCGCCGGGACGGGCGGCGACCTGCTGGTCACCCGCGCCCCGGGCTACCAGCTCGCCGTCGCTCCCGACGCGGTCGACGCGTACCGCTTCGAACGGCTGCTGGAGCGGGCCCGCGCGAGCACCGGCGCCGGACCCGCCGCGCTGGCCTGCTTCGACGAGGCGCTGCGGCTGTGGCGCGGGCCGGCCCTGGCCGACGTCGGCGAGGCCGACTGGGCGCTGGCCGAGACCGCCCGGCTGGCGGAGCTGCGCCTCGGCGCGGTGGAGGACCGGCTGGAGCTGCTCCTGGAGACCGGCCGGCAGGCCGAGGCGGTCGCCGACCTGGAACGGCTGGTCGTCGCCCACCCGCTGCGCGAACGGCTGCACCGGCTGCTGATGCTGGCGCTCTACCGGGGCGGGCGGCAGGCCGAGGCGATCACCGCGTACCACGCGCTGCGGCACCGCCTCGCCGACGAGCTGGGCATCGACCCGGCACCCGAACTGCAGGCGCTCGCCGAGGCGATCCTGCGGCAGCAGGTCCCCGCCCCCGCCCCGTCGGCCCTGCCGGCGGCGCCAGCCGCCCAGCCCGTCGCCGGCGCGGCCGACCGGGGCGCCAGGCCGGAGACCGCGGCGACGGCTGCGCCGATTCCCGCCCCGCGCGCAACCGGGCGCAGCGACCTGCCGCGCCGGCTCGCCTCGGTCATCGGTCGCCAGGACGACGTGCAGCGGGTGCTGGACCGGCTACGCGAGGCGCGGGTGGTGACGCTGACCGGCCCGGGCGGCGTCGGCAAGACCACCCTGGCGTTGGAGGCCGTACGCCGGGTCGACGCCGCCCTGGCCGACCGGCTGCACCTGGTCCGCCTGTCCGCCGTGCCGGCCGGGGCGGATCTCCCCGAGGCGGTCGCCGACCAGCTCGGCGTGGCCGCCGGCGGTCCGGGACCGGCCGCCACCGCGGCGTTGGTCGCCTGGCTCGGCGACGACCGGGCGCTGCTGGTGGTCGACAACTGCGAGCACGTCATCGACGAGGTGGCCGAGCTGGTCGAGCAGCTGGTCGCGGCCTGCCCGGCGGTGACCGTGCTGACCACCAGCCGGGAGGCCCTCGCCGTACCCGGGGAGACCCAGCTCGCGGTGGCACCGCTGGGCGTACCCGACGGGCCGGCTGATCTCGCGCGACTCGGCGACAGCCCGGCGGTGGCCCTCTTCGTCGACCGCGCGCGGGCGGTCCGCCCCGGATTCGTCCTCGACGAGGCGACCGCGCCGGTGATCGCGGACATCTGCCGCCAGCTCGACGGCATGCCACTGGCCATCGAGCTGGCAGCCGCCCGGGTGAAGGCACTGCCGCCGGCGGAGATCGCGGCCCGGCTGCACGACCGCTTCGCGCTGCTCACGGCGGGGGCGCGAACCAGCGAGGCCCGGCACCGGACCCTGCGGGCCACCCTCGACTGGAGCCACGACCTGCTCACCGAGGCCGAGCGGCGGCTGCTGCGCCGGCTGGCCGTGTTCCGAGGCGGCTGGGACCTGACCGCCGCCGAGCGGGTCTGCGCGTTCGGCGGCCTGGCCGCCGACAAGGTGCTCGACCTGCTCTTCCGGCTGGTCGACCGCTCCCTCGTGGTGCCGGACCCGACCACCGGCCGGTTCCGGCTGCTGGTCACCATCCGGGAGTACGCCGCCGCCCGGCTCGCCGAGGCCGGCGAGACCGCCGCCGCCCGCGACCGGCACCTCACCCACTTCACCGAGCTGGCCGAACGGTACGGCCCGCACGCGCGGACCGACGCCGACGCCTGGGCACGCCCGACCGAGGAGCACGACAACTTCCGGGCCGCCGTCGACCGCTGCCTGGAGCGGACGGACGGGGTCGACGCCGGCCTGCGGCTGGCCGACGCCCTCTTCCTGTTCTGGAACTACGGACCCCGGTACGAGGGGATCCGGGCGCTGACCGCATTGCTCGCCACCGGCCAGGCCGCACCGGCCGCCCGGGCCGCCGCCCTGCAGCGGATCGGCCAGCTCGGCGTCTACTACCCCACGGCACAGACCCGGGCCGCCGCGCGGGAGAGCCTGGTGGAGTTCGTACGCCTGGGCGACCGGGTCAACACGGCGGTCTCCCGGCTCGTCGTCGCCTGGGAGGGCCAGTACGACGGTGACCCGGACCGCTACCGGGCGATGGTCGCGCAGGCCCGCCGCGAGCGCGGCGACACCGACGATCCCTGGTGGCACGGGACGGTCTGCTACATCGAAGCCCTGCTGGACCTGCGCACCGGCGCCTTCGCCCGGTCCGCCGAGCAGTGGCGGCGCAGCCTCGACCTCACCCGGCGGGCCGGGGACCGCCTCCTGCCGGCCGGCATCCTGGCGCACCTCGGCATCGCGCTGCGCGAGGCCGGCCGGCAGGACGAGGCGATCGCCGTCCTCGAGGAGGCGGCGGCGGAGACCCGGCGCAACCCGTCCCCGCACGCGCTGGCCTTCACCCTCGTCCAGCTGGCGCACACCCGGCTGGACCGGGGCGAGGTCGACGGCGTGCCGGCGATGCTCGCCGAGGCGGCGGAGACAGCCCGCCGCAGCGGCAACCCGCGCTGCCAGGCCTGGGCCGCCTGGGGCCGGGCGCGGATCGCGTACGCCGGCGGCGACGCGACCACCGCGGCGGACGAGTGCCGGCGGGCGGTGCAACTGCTCGAGGAGCGCGAATTCCCGTGGGCCCGGCTCCGGCTCTGGTCGTTGACCGCCGAGGCGGCGGCCGACGCCGGGCGGCAACAGGAGGCCGACGCGGCCCGGCGCGCGGCGGCAGCCCTGGCTCCGGCAACCCGCTGACACGCCCGCCCCTGGACGCCGGGGCGTTTCAGCGGGGCAGGCCCGGTCCGGTCAGCGCCATCCGTCGAAGGCGGCTAGGTGGACGCCAGCTTCCGGCGTGCGGCTCACCGCTGCGCCCAGAACGGGTCCCGGCCGATGAAACCCAGCATTCTGGTCTGGGTGTCGGCACCGACGGGTACCTCCACTCGGGGGCCATACTGGCCGGAGGAGCGGATGACCTGCTCCATCTGCTCCATCTCACCGAGGAGTTGAGCGCAGAAGTCGGGGTCCAGCCGGTCGTCCTGGCCGGTGGCCCTGGCGAGATCCCAGGTGTGCATGAACACGTCGGCGGTGTAGAACCGGTCGATCGCGGTCGCCAGCGGCAGGCTGCCGATGTGCGGGTTGGTGAGCTCGCGGTGCGCCGTCTCGGGATCGTCCAGCACCGCCTGCACACCGTCGCAGTGAACCTGCCACGCGGCGACCGGGTCCTCGTCCACCGACGGCCCGCGGGGCAGTTCGACGCCGGCGCCGGAGGCGAGGAACCCGGGGCACCATTCGGTCAGGTGGCGCACGACGTCGCGGGCGGCCCAGCCGGCGACCGGCGATGGCGCGTCCCAGGACCGGGCGCCACGCACCCGGTCGGTGAACAGCCCGGCAACCTGCCGGTGTCGCTCGGCCGGGCGGTCAGACAGTGCCATCGATGAGCATCCTCTCCAGCTTCGCGTAACCCTCGTTGACACCGACCTCCATGCCGCTGCGCAGCCACGCATCGCGGTCCTCGAAGCTGTCGACTAGCGACTGTGTCCGCAGCCGCGTACGGCCGTCGCCGAGGTCCTCGAACCACAACGTCTCCAGCGCGACTCCGTCGGGTTCGCCGTCGAACGTGAAGGTCTGCACGATCCGGTCCGGCCGTACCTCGTGGAAGCAGCCGTGGAACCCGTACTCGGTGCCGTCGTGCACCGAGACATACCGCCAACTGCCGCCGGTACGCGCGTCCCAGTGCTCGATCCGGGTGGCCGTGGCGGTGGGGCCGACCCATTGGGCGAACAACGCGGGATCGGTGTGGGCGCGGAACAGTTGCTCGGGCCTTGCCGCGAAGTCACGAGTCATCCGGATGACCGGCAGCCTTCGGTCGGCTTCGATGACTGTCTCCGTGATCCTGTTCATGCTCGCCTCTCTCCATCTCCGCCAGGACGGCGTCGAGGCGGCGATAGCGCTGCTCGACGCGGCTCCGGTGACGCTCGATCCAGGTGTCCATCAGGTCGAAGGCCTGGACCTCCAGGCGCACCGACCGGGGCTGCGGCCCGCGCGGTCGGCTGACGAGCCCGGCGTCCTCGAGCACCCGCAGGTGCTTGTAGACGGCCTGCAACGTCATCCGGTACGGCTCGGCCAACTGGCTCACGGTCGCGTCACCCTCGGAGAGCCGGGCGACCATGTCGCGCCGGGTCGGATCAGCGAGGGCGGCGAAGGCTCGGGACAGCGCGTCCGTGGCATCTCCCTCAATTTCAACCCGATGGTTGAAACGACCGTAGAACGGGGGTCACCCACCCGTCAACCCCGTGGTTGAAAGTGCAGTTCCATGCCCGTGCGCCGGCCGGCGGCGGGCCGCTAGTCCGGGCGGCACTTCGGGCCGGCGGGACAGACCGTCAGCCCGGTCCGGTGCAGGGCGGCCGGGTCGACCTCGCCGCCCACGCGCAGCAGGCCGGCGTCGCCGTCGAACTCCAGCGACACCACGCCGGGCAGGTCACTGACCCGCCGGCTGACCGCGCGCACGCAGCGCCGGCAGATCCCGGGCGGCAGCGCCACCGTCACCACCCGCGTCCGGTCCGCGGCGGGGTCGTTCCGTTCCACCATGCCCGCCAGCCTGGCCGTGGCCGCTGGCGGCGGCCTGTCCATCCGCTGTCCGCCCCGGCCGGATCGACGGCCAGCGTCCGGACAGCGCGACCAGCGACTCTCCTCCTGTCACCGATCCGCACCTGACCGAGGAGTCGCCATGAACCACCTGCTCGCCGCCGACCTGATCCAGCTGGAGCGCGCCGAGTTGGTCCGCCGGCTGCGCCGTGACCGGCACACCGCCGCCGTACGCGCCACGCGCACCCCGCTGCGCCACCGGATAGCCCGCTGAGCCACCCACCCCGACCCCAGGAGAGCCACGATGACCACGAACACCCTGAAGCCGCCCCCGCCCACCTCGACCGCCGTCGCCGTGCAGGCCCGGGACGTCGTACGCACCTACGGTCGCGGCGCCGCCGCCGTCCGCGCCCTCAACGGCGCCACCGTGTCCATCCCGGCCGGCCGGTTCACCGCGATCATGGGCCCGTCCGGGTCCGGCAAGTCGACGCTCATGCACGCGCTGGCCGGCCTGGACACCGTCGACGCCGGGCAGATCCTGCTCGGCGGGACGGACCTCTGCCAGCTCAACGAGCGGCAGCGCACCCTGCTGCGCCGAGACCGGGTCGGCTTCGTCTTCCAGTCCTTCAACCTGGTGCCAACCCTGACCGCGCGGGAAAACATCGTCCTGCCGCTCACCCTGGCCGGTCGCCGGCCCGACCCCGAGCGCCTGGCCCACCTGGTGGCCACCCTCGGCCTGACCGACCGGCTGCGGCACCGGCCCGGGGAACTCTCCGGCGGCCAGCAGCAGCGGGTCGCCGTGGCCCGGGCACTGATCACCCGTCCCGAGATCGTGTTCGCCGACGAGCCGACCGGCAACCTGGACTCGTCGGCGGCCGAGGCGCTGCTCGGCTTCCTGCGCCAGGCCGTCGACGACCTCGGACAGACCATCGTGATGGTCACCCACGACCCGCACGCCGCCGCGTACGCCGACCGGGTGGTGTTCCTCGCCGACGGCCGGATCGACGGCGAACTCGACGCACCGACCGTGCCGGCCGTCCTGTCCCGCATGGCGCGGTTGGCCGCGCCCGCCACCACGGGAGCGAACTGACATGTGGCGCCTGACTCTGCGTACCACCCTCGCGCGCCGGGCGCGGCTGGCCCTGACCCTGCTCGCGGTCGTCCTCGGCGTCACCTTCGCCACCGGCGGCCTGGTCCTCACCGACACCTCCGCCCGGCTGCTCGACGACCAGTTCCGCACCGCGACCGCCGGCGTCGACCTGACCGTGCGGGACGCGGTCGCCTTCGACTCCGCGATGGGCGTCGAGGTCGCCCGGGACCCGCTCCCGGCCGACCTGCCGGCGCGCATCGCCGCGGTGTCCGGGGTGGCCGCGGCGCAACCACTGGTCCGCGGCCAGGGCCTGCTGGAGGTGGCCGGCACGCCGGTCGTGCCGAGCGGCGCGTCCGTGCTGGCCTCCTGGGCGCCGGCCCCGACCGGCTCGTTCACCATCCGCAGCGGCCGGCCCCCGGCGGCGGACGACGAGGTGGTGGTCGACGAGGACACCGCCCGCGGTCACCGCGTCCGGCTCGGCGACACCGTCACCGTCCGGGCGACCGAGACCGCCCGGCTGCGGGTGGTGGGGCTGGCCGGGTTCGGTGACCGGGGCGGCCTACCGAACAGCACCGTCGCCCTGGTCACCCTCCCGTCGGCGCAGCGCCTGCTCCGGCTCGGCGCCGGCGTCTCCGAGGTGGCCGTCGTAGCCGCGCCCGGCGTCGCCCCCGACGACCTGCGCGACCGGATCAGCGCCGCCGTCGGCGCCGACTACGAGGTCGCCGCGAGCCGGGACATCGCGGCGGCCGGCGCGGCAGCCGCCCGGGACCAGCTGAGCTGGCTCCAGCTGGTGCTGCTCGCCCTGGCCGGCGCCGCCCTGCTGGTCGGCGCGTTCCTGATCGCCAACACGTTCTCCATCGTGGTCACCCAACGGACCCGGGAACTCGCCCTGCTCCGGGCCGCCGGCGCGACGGGCGGGCAGGTGCTGCGCTCGGTGCTCGGCGAGGCGCTGCTGGTCGGGCTCACCGCCTCGGCCGTCGGGCTGGCGCTCGGCGTCGCCGCCGCCACCGGCATCCGGGGGCTGGCCCGGGCGTTCGGCGTACCGCTGCCGGAGGGCGGGCTGGTGCTGACCGGCCGTACCGTGCTGGTGGCCTTCGCCGTCGGCGTCCTCGTCACGGTCGCCTCGGCGGTCGGTCCGGCGCGGCGCGCGTCGGCGGTGGCGCCGGTGGCGGCGCTGCGGCAGGCGGCCGCCGCCCGTACCGGACGGTTCCGGGTCGTGGCCGGCGCGCTGGCCGCCGTCGCGGGCCCGGCCGCCACGGCGGCGGTGCTCGCCGCGGACGCCCCGGTCCCGCTGCTCGGCGTGGCCGCGCTGGGCGCCGTCGGCGGCCTCGCGCTGCTCGGTCCGGCGCTCACCCCCACCCTGGTACGCCTCGTCGGCCGGCCGCTGGCCGCCGCCGGCGTGAGCGGCCGGCTGGCCACCGACTCGGCGGCCCGCACCCCGCGCCGGACCGCGGCGACCGCCCTGGCGCTGGCCCTGGGGCTCGCGCTGATCAGCTACATGGCCGTCCTCGGCACCTCGGTCAACAGCTCGGTCCGGCAGTCCTACGCCGAGGTGATCACCGCCGACCATGTGGTGGAGAGCGCCCGCAACGAGATGCTGGGTGGCCTCTCCCCCGCCGTGTACGACCGGGTCAGCCGGCTGCCCGAGGTCGCCGTCGCGTCCCGGCTGCGCTACGGCCACTGGCGCGACGGGGACGCCACCCGCGCCCTCACCGCCGTGGACCCGGCGACGCTGCCCCAGGTGGCGAACCTGCACTTCACCGCCGGCAACCTGGCCGCGCTGGACGGCGGCGGGATCGTGCTGGCCGAACACGTGGCCCGGGACCGGAGCCTGACCGTCGGGGACGAGTTGCCCATGACGTTCTCCCGCACCGGCACCCGCACCCTGCCCGTGGTCGGCCTGCTGCGCGACGGGGACGCCCGAGCGCTGTCCACCGACTACGTCATCGCGCTGGACACCTTCGCCCGGCTCTACAGCGAGGAGACGGACGCGAGCGTGCTGATTCGCACCGCGGACGGCACGGACCGGGCCGCCGCCGAGCGGTCGATCAAGGCGGCCCTGGCCGACACCCCGACCGCGCAGCTACGCGACCAGGCCGCCGCGGTCGCCGGCCGCACCCAGATGATCGACCAGGTGCTCGGCCTGGTGACGGTGCTGCTCATGCTGGCCGTGCTGATCGCCCTGCTGGGCATCACCAACACCCTCGCCCTGTCCATCACCGAACGCACCGCCGAGATCGGGCTGCTCCGCGCGGTCGGCATGACCCGCCAGCAGCTGGGCTGGATGATCCGGGCCGAGGCGGTACTGGTCGCCGCGCTGGCCAGCGTCCTGGGGATCGTGCTGGGGGCCGGCTTCGCCGCCGCCACGGTCCGCGCCCTGGGCCGGGACGCCCCGACCGTGCTGGCGGTGCCGACCGGCCGGCTGCTGCTCGTGCTGGCCGTCGCCCTGGTCGCCGGCCTGCTCGCCGGGCTGCTGCCGGCCCGCCGCGCCGCCCGGCTGGACGTCCTCGCCGCCATCGGCACGCCCTGACCCGTCACCCCGGGTGGCGCCGGCCTCGCGCCGGCGCCACCCCATCGTGTAAGGAGTAGACCATGACAGACGCCGTTACCATCCGCCCGGCCGGCCCGGCCGACGCCAGCACCGTGGACACCCTGGTCCGGGAGATCGCCGCCCACGAGGGCGACACCGCGCACGTCACCGTCACCGCTGCCCGCTGGGCCGAGCTGCTCGGCCGGGACGACGTCACCGTCCTGCTCGCCGAGCGGACCGGGGAGCCGCTCGGCTACGTCTCCGCGCTGCGCCGCGTACACCTGTGGTCCGGGCGGGACATCCTCGCGCTGGACGACCTGTGGGTCCGGGCGTACGCCCGGGACGCCGGGGTGGGGCGGGCACTGATGCTCGCGCTGGCCCGTACCGCGGCCGACGACGGGCTCGTCATCCGCTGGGAGGTCAAGCCGGACAACGCTGGGGCGCAGCGGTTCTACCAGCGGCTCGGCGCGGGGCTCTTCACCAAGGTGATCGCCGGCTGGCGTCCCGACAGCTACCTGCCGCTGCTGTCGCCGGAGACCGACGAGGCAGCCACGCCGGCGTAGGACGTTGGCGGGTCGGTGGTGGCCGGCGCAGCGCGCCCGGCCACCACCGATGACGAGGAGCGGGCGAATCGCCGCGACCGCCCGCGGCAGCGCGACGCTCTCATCGCCTTCCGTAATACTCGGCGATGGTGGTGAACGCGGCTTTGGGCTCCCACGGCAGGTCGGGGTAGGTGTCTCCGTGGCGGTCGTCGAAGACCTTGACGATGCCGTAGCTGGCCAGATCGAGGTCGTCGCGGGGATCGCCGTCGGGGCGGTGCGGGTGGTCGTAGAGCGCGAAGAGGAACACGAAGGCGGTGTCGACGCCCTCGGCGTCGAAGACCTCCAGCAGCTCGCGTAGGTAGGCCGCCTGGCCGGCCTCGTCGCGGACGTACTTCCCGTTGAGCCGGACCGGCCCGGTGTCCTGGTCGTACTCGACGATCTCCAGTCCTTGCGCGCCCCGGTCGCCCGCGCCCTCGTAGGTGGCCGAGCCGAATTCGGTGATCGCGACCGGCTTTCCTTGAAGTGCCGCGCTGCGCATGCCCCCGGCGAACATCTCGGCGAACGTCTCGGCGGTCGCGGCCGACCGGTAGACGTCCATGGACACGATGTCGAAGGGCGTCCAGTCGACGCGGTCAATCGGCACCGAGGCGTAGGTGATCCTGCCACCGAACCGCTCGCGGACCAGGGCTACGGCTTTGCCGAGGAAGTCGTTGACCCGGGCGCCGGCCTCGGCAATCAGGTCGCGCACGCGGTGTGGCTGGCTCAGCAGCCCGATCCGTTCCTCGGTGGTGTCGCCGGGCAGGAATCCCGGGTTCATCAGGCTCAGCTCGGCGCCGGTGACGAACACGACCTCAGCGCCGCGCCGCCGCAGCCGCTCCGCCCGCTCGGCGCAGTCGGCGAACAACGACAGCATCTCGTCGGCAGTCATCTCCAGCGGATACGGCGAGAACCAGACCTCCAAGCCCAGGTCGACGGCGAACGCCGCGGCGATCTCGATCCGCTCGGGATCGCCGCCGGTCACGCGGACGGCAGTGCAGTGCAGATCGTCCCGGATGACCTGCAGTTCGCGTTCGACCAACTCCGGCTCGAAGCGCTGGCGGGAGTTCACGCCATGGCGGACGAATCCAGTGTCGTAGGTGATGCCTCTGGCACGCACGCGTGGGTCCTCCGTGTCTCGATAAGGTACTTGCGGTACCGTATTTTGACGGAGGTCGCACGTCAAGTGGATGCTTGGAAGGAACAAGCAGTACCGATCGCGAGGAAGAGCATGCCGGACGACCCGATGACGCAGGCCAGTGCTGGAAAGACCCGACGACGGGGGGCGGCGCTGGAGGAGGCGATTCTGCGCGCCGCGGCCGATGAACTCACCGAATCCGGGTACGCGGGGCTGTCCATGGACCGGGTCGCCAAGCGGGCAGGCACCAACAAGAACGCGATCTACCGCCGCTGGCCAGACCGCCTCACTCTCGGCATCGCCGCCTACAAGCAGTTGGCCACGACGATCCAAGCCCCCGACACCGGTCAGCTGCGCGAGGATGCCCTGGAACTGCTGCGCCGAGCCAACCGGCACTGGAGCTCGCCGCTCGGCGCCATCCTGCGGGAACTGTTGGCGGCGGCCGGCAGCGCGAAGAACCTCGCGGCGCAACTACCGGAGCAATCCACCGACGCCATGACCGCCATGTGGCTGACGATCCTGGGGCGCGCCGTCGCCCGCGGCGAAGCCTCCCCTGAATCCCTCCACCCCCGGGTCGCCACCGTGGCGATCGTCCTGCTCCGGAACGAGTTCGTCACGCGAGGCGTGCCGACCGCACCCGACGAGATCCTCATCGACATCGTCGACGAGGTATACCTGCCACTCGTGCGGAAGCGCGCCACGGCATAGTCCGCGCAGTCATGGCGGATCGCGGGTGAGGTCAGCCGAAGCCGGGTGCCCGCGCGATGGCTGCCGCCGCGCTGGGAGCCGTCCCTACTCGAGTGACGGCGGGCGCCAGTCGGCGTAGCGGGCCATCGAGCGGAGAGCCAACCGCGGCGGGGTCACGCGCATGACGATGTTGCGGACGGCCACGGCGACCGGGTTGTCCAGTTGCTGGCCGAAGCGGCCGATCACGCGGGACGCCTTCGCCACCTGCTGGCTCCGTGGGCGGCGTTGCCGGTCGTAGGCGATCAGGCCGTCCGGCCGATCGGCGACGGCCGCGAGGACGACGGCGTCCTCGAGCGCCTGGTTGGCACCCTGGCCGAGGTTGGGTGTCATGGCGTGAGCGGCGTCGCCGAGCAGGACGACCCGGCCCTTGACATAGCTGGGGAGCGGCTCGTCGAGGCAGGCAAGTTCGTCGCGCAGGACGGTGTCGGTCGCGCCGATGAGGGCGGGGATCGGGTCGTGCCAACTGCCGAACCGGGCGTGCACCTGGGTCACCTCGTCGACGTCGGGGTGGGTGGGCGCGGTGTTGACGGCGGCGAACCAGTACACCCGTCCGTCGGCGAGCGGCACCATGCCGAACTCGGCGCCACGGTCCCAAGTGATCGCGACGACGAGGTCCTTGTCCCAGGTCGGCGTCACTCCGCGCCATGCGGTCACGCCGACGCGCACCGGGCCGGCGGCATCCGGCCACAGCAGTGTCCGCACGGTGCTGTGGATCCCGTCCGCCCCGACCACCAGATCGGCTCGTATCCGGACGAGTCCGTCCCGGCTTCGATACGTGACGTCGCCGTCGGCGGTGACGGCACTGACCTCGGCGTCGGTCACGACGGTGCCTTCCGGCAAGGCGTTGAGAAGGATCTCGTGCAGGGTGGCGCGGTGGACACCGACCGCTGCGGTGCCGAGCAGATGCTCCATGTCGCCAGCGCCGATGCGGGCAATCCACCGGCCGTCGGGCCGGCGGGTGCCACCGGACATGTCGGCGCGCCCCAGGTCCCGGACGGCCGTGCCGAGACCGAGGGTGTCGAGACAGCGCAGCCCGTTGGCCTGGAGCACCAGGCCGGCTCCGACCGGCCTGAAGGTGGCGACCCGCTCGAGCACGGTCACGTGCCAGCCCTTGCGAAGCAGGCCCAGGGCCGTGCTCAACCCGCCGATGCCTGCACCGATCACCACGGCCGTCCGGTCCATCCGCACACCGTCCTTCTACAGGTGTAGAAGGCGATACTACAGCCGTAGAAGGGAGTCGCAACACCATGACGACCGACCGGTTCGCGGTCCTGACCGATGCCGCGATCGACGTGCTCGCCGAACTCGGCATGCGCGGCCTCACCCACCGCGCCGTCGATGCTCGGGCCGGACTGCCGCAGGGCACCACGTCCGCCTACTTCCGCACTCGCAAGGCGCTCATCGAAGCGGTCGTACGCCGGCTGGCCGACCTCGACCGGGCGGACCTGGATGCCCGCGAGCTGCCGGCTGGGGCCGACTCGGCGGCGGTCGCGTTGACCGACATCGACCGGACAGCCGCCGGCATCGCCGCCCTCCTCGACCAATGGATGAGCACTGCGCGCCATCGCACGCTGGCGCGCTACGCCTGCCTGCTCGAAGCCACGCACCATCCCGAGCTACGGACCATCCTGGAATACGGCGACGCCTCACGCGCGCAATCGAGGGCGATGCTGGCGGCCGCCGGCGCCCGGAATCCGGCGCAGGCCGGCGACCACCTCGTCGCCTGCATCGACGGCCTGCTGTTCGACCGTCTGATCGGTGCGGGCGCCCGCACCGCCCCACCACCTGGGACAGCCGCGAACCGAGCGGACCTGACCATCGCGATCGCGACACTGCTCCGGGCGTTCGCAGGCCAGCACCCCGAGGCGCAGCGATCCGGCACGTAACCGGTCAGCGCGCGGGCCCGGGTGCCGGGACGGCATGCTCTGCGGCCCGGCTGACCTGCTCCCAGCCCGCCCAGGTGTCCATTCGTCGAGGCGAGATGTCGAACGCCAGGCCCGCTCACCGCCGACTACGCCAACCGCGTCGTCGCCACCGCCCTCAACGGCCTGCGCCCGCGCCGGCCCGGCCACTGAACCGACGCCCGGCAACGACCCGCCCGGCCGATCCGCTCGGCCGCTCAAGCATCGATCCGCTACACCAGGCCGGACAGGTACTCCCTACGTCGCTGCGGTTCGAACTTCTCGATCGCGTACCGCAGCATGACCCGTGGCATGGCCCGGTAACGCCGGGCCAGAAACTCCTCCTCCGCCGCCCGGTCCCGGTTGCCCACCTCGCGCAGCATCCAGCCCACCGCCTTGTGGACGAGGTCGTGTGGGTCGCGCAGGAGCCGGTCGCTGAGCCGGAAGGTCCAGTGGAAGTCGCCGGCTTTGATGAAGGCGAGAGTTGCCATGATGGCGATCCGCCGATCCCACACCAGGCTCGACTCGGCCAGCCGATCGAGCACGCTCCGGTCCTTGTCGATCAGCCAGGAGCCGACGATGTACGGCGCGGACGAGTCCACCAGGTCCCAGTTGTTGATGCGGTCGGTGTTGGCCAGGACGATGCTGAAGATCTCGCCCCGTTCGGCCTCGTCCCCCTTGGCGAACTTGCGCACCAGGATGAGGAGCGACGTCAGCCGCTCCTCGTGCACGCCGCTCGTCAGCAGCACCGCCGTGTCGGCCAGGGACAGGTCGCGCCAGTACCGGCCGGCCACCCTGCGCTGTTCCGGCACGGAAACGCCGATGGCCCGGTCGCCCTCGCCGTAGCCGCCCGGAACCATCTGCAGATACCGGCTCACTCCCTCGGCCCGATCCGGGTCGGCGAGGCTGGCGAGTTCGTGACGGACGTCGTCGATCGTGGCCATCACTGTGCAACCTATCGCGACCACCGCGTCCGGCTCCGCCTCTGAGCAGGAGACGGCGGGCGCGACCGCCGGGCGGCGCCGGGCCCGCGACCAGCCGATCGCGGATTAGGCCCGGTCGGCTTCGGGTTCGCCGGGAAGACTGTCCATGAACGAGCTGACCGAGAAGACCGCTCGCCCTGGGCCGGCCGGGCCGTAACCGGGCGGGCTGGACAGGCCGTTGGCCTCCAACACCGCCCGGTACACCTCCAGCAACCGGACGTGGTACTCCAGCGGCGCGCCCTGCGGGTTGGTCCGGCCGAGCGGCGTCGTCGGCTCCGGGCACCAGGTGGTGAACCGCGGCGTGATGCCGCGGGACATGAAGTACTGCAGGCCCTCGGCGGTGGAGTCGATCGCCTCGTCCACCGTTGTGAAGCCGTGCGGGGCGGCCATCTCGACGCCCGCCACGAAGTTCGGGATGACGTTGCGCGGGCCGAAGACCTCGGCGGAGTCGAGGATGCGGCGGTGCCACTCCTCGCGGCCGACGTAGCGCTCCTTGCCGGGGCAGTAGAGCTCGAACAGCCGCTTGTCCCACACCTCGTAGTTGGGGTGGTAGATCTGGATCCCGTAGTCGCGGAAGCGCTGCACGTCGGCGCGGGGCAGGGCCTGGGCGACGACCTTGCCGATCCACCGGCCCGGGAAGCGTTCCTCGATCGCCTGGGCGTACCGGCCGTAGAAGTCCGCTTCGGCCAGTCCCCCGACGTGGGAGGTGATGCTGCCGCCGGTGAGGGTGTACGCCTGGGAGGCCTTCTCGGTGTCGTGCTTGTCGATGATCGCCAGGGCCTCGAGGACCTCGTCGACCGGCTTGACCCCGGTGTACGGGCGGCCGGCCGCCTTGTGCTGGCGCCAGTTGTGGTTGATGTCGCAGTACTGGCACTCCTCCTTGGCGCCGAAGTACTGGCAGACCCGGAAGGCGGTCAGATAGATCAGGTAGCCCCACTGGATGGTCGGGGCGACCTCCATGACCGATTTGCCGTTGGCGAGGGTGTGCCGGTAGTAGTCCGGCATCGGCGGGAGCCCGACCTCGGCGATCGGCCGGTCGTCGAGGAACAGGCGCAGCCGTCCCTCGTCGTCGCTCTTGACCCGGTACGGCGAGCCGGGGTTGGTGCGGACCGAGACCACGGTGCGGCGCAGCCCGTACGGGCCGCCGGTGAGCACGATCTCTTCCGGCGGCCGGCGCAGTGCGGCAGTGCCCAGCTCGGGCAGCGTGCGGTGGTCGAAGGAGAAGATGAAGTACGACTTCGGTTTGACGTCGCCGTGCTCGTTGTCGGTCAGGGCCGAGTCGTCGAAGGCCAGACCGCCGCGCAGCAGGTCCTCCTTGATGACCGCCTCGCGCGGCACGTGCGGGAAACGGCTCATCAGATCTTCGACGAGATCGGTACGCGATGCCATGCACTCTCCTGAGCAGGGTTCTCGAACGGCCCCAACGGTCACAGCATCCTTCAAGGTATCTCCCCCGCCCGCGCCGGGTCTGCCGATGGTGACGTGACGAACGTCCTGCTGATCTTGCGTTGACCTGAAGTGGGGTGGAGGTTTTAGCGTTCAGCGGTACCACTCGGAGAAAGGGAGCCCCATGCGACTGTCACGCTTGTTCACTCCGCGCACCGTGGTGAGCGCTCACTGCGACCTGCCGTGCGGGGTCTACGACCCCGCGCAGGCGCGCATCGAGGCCGAGTCGATCAAGGCGATCGCCGAGAAGTACCAGGCGAACGAGGACCCGGAGTTCCGTACCCGGGCTCTGATCATCAAGGAGCAGCGGGCCGAGCTCGTCAAGCACCACCTGTGGGTGCTGTGGACCGACTACTTCAAGGCGCCGCACTTCGAGAAGTACCCGCAGCTGCACAGCCTGTTCAACGAGGCGACCAAGCTGGCCGGTGCCGGCGGCGCGAAGGGTTCCCCGGACCCGGCCGTGGCCGAGCAACTGCTCGCGAAGATCGAGGAGATCTCGAAGATCTTCTGGGAGACGAAGCAGAGCTGACCGCCGCTGACCCGCCCGGCGTCACGACGGCAGAAGGCGTGCACGCGGGCCGCCGGGCTGGTCAGCACGGTGCGGGACGGTGCGGGTGGCCGGCGAACCGGTATTGCGCGTCAGCCGATGCGGCGGGAGCGGGCCAGAGTCAGCCCACCGAGGGCCACGCCGATCAGCCCCACCACCAGGGCCACGACGCCCCCGCCGAGCCCGTTGCCGGTGCCGAGACCACCGTCGGCGGTGGCCACAACCACCCCACCGATGACCATGCCGGTCAGCCCCAACGCCAGGGCCCCGATGGCCCCGCGTCGCCCGCTGCCGCCGCCGATCCGACCGGCGGAGCGGGCCATGGCCAACCCACCGAGGACCACGCCGACCAGCGCCAGCACGGCGGCCACCATGGCCCCGATCCGCCCGGCACTCAAGGTGTAAGCACTGACGGCGGCCGGCTGGACCGAGATGTGCGCGGCCGCCGGTTCGGCAAGCCCAACTGCCCCGAGCAGGGCGGCGTTGGCGGCGGCAAGCAGGTGGCGGACGGACATCGAGGATCCCTTCGCTCGCATGACGGGTACCAGCGGCAGCGTATGTACCGGCATGGCCACGGGTCGTCGTGCCAGAGTTGCGATGGCATACGACCAGGGTTGTAGGTCGCTCGCGGCGTCGTACGACCGTTGTCTCGCCCCCGGCCCTGCACGTCAACGCGATCCCTCCGCCGTATCGGAAATGGTTGGGCCCATGGCTTCGATGAGGGCTGGAAAGATCGCATGCGTGGTCTCCGACGATCTGGCGTCCCTGCGTCTGCGCATCGGCCTGCACGACCAGGCGGTCGGGGCAGTTCGGTGAATCCCGGCAAGCCGGCGCCTCGGGTGGTGGCGGAAGAGGATCTGGCCGGCTTCACGGCCGGCCAGTTTCTGGCGGTCATGAAGGCCGTCACGATGATCCTGACCCTGCCCCAGTCGGCCGCCGACCACGTCGACGCGCTCGTGGTAGCCACCGGTCAGGGCGAAGAATGGCGTCTCACTCATGCGATCCGCAGCTGGGAGGCGGACCCGGCGCTCCGCCACCTCCTGGTGGCGAACGGGAACCCGGCTGAACAGACCTACGTCGAGATCACGCTCGACTACCTGCGGAGTCTCGGCCTTCGTCGCACCAATGGGGTCCAACTCCAAGCCGAGCCGGCCCCCAACACCGGCTTGCAGGCCGCGTGGATCGTCAACCAGGTCCGAACCCGCGGCATCACCAGCCTCGCGCTCGCTGTCTCGCCTTACCACCTGGCCCGCGTCTACCTCACGGTCCTCAGAGCCTTCACCAGGGCTGGGTTTCGCCTCCCCCTGATCCCACTCCCCGTGGCCGTCTCCCCTGACACACCCGTCCCGGAAACCGGAGCGACCGCCTACGACCTCGTACCCGGCGAGATCAAACGCATCCTCACCTACATGGACGACGGATGGGTCGCCACGCCGGAGGAAGTGCAGCAGTACCTACGGTGGCTCTGGAGCCAGCACAGTGCCCTGCTCGTCACGAGCCCGAGCTGAGGCAGTCGTACCCGGTCCAGCAGCGCTGGCATCACACGAGCCGCTGCACGCGCACCTTCGGGTGCTCGTGTCTCAGGTGGCCCTGCTTGTGCTGGCGGACCTGCTCGTCCCAGACCTCCTGGTCGTAGTGCGGGTCGGGCGGGATCCACCGGTGGGAGCCGTCGCTGTAATGGAACTTCTCGTCGCCCGGCCGCAGGATGCTCACCGCAGCCAGCCGAGGAAGCGCCGATGCAACGTGCCGGCGGACGCCCAGCTCAGATCCGCGGTGGCACGGACGAGTTGCGCCCCCATGTAGAGCGCCAGGGAGACGGGGGCGTCCTCGAACTCCGCCCGCAGTTCCCGCCGCCGGGTCGCGCACGGCCGCGGCGCCCCACAGCCGCCGCAGGTCCAGATCGGCAGCACCGGCCCGTGCGTGGTCACGCGCGGACCCTCAGGAAACGCGCGGTGATGACCCGCGCCTGCCGGCTGGTCGCCCACTCCACCTGCCAACACGGGTACGGAGCCAGCCGCGACCACCACGCCCGGCACCCGATGCACATCCCGTCGAGACCTCGCACGTGCACCGCGAGGATCGCCAGCTCCCGCTCGTCGTTCACTCGACTTCTCCGACCGGCCAGTGGCCCCGGCTGACCGGGACCCGATGCCGGGCACGGCAGAGCAGCTCGACACCGCAGCAGCAGGCGTGCCGCCAGTTCCGCCAGAACCAGACCGGCCGGTGTCGTCGGGCGAGGGTCAGCGCGGTCGCGAGCAAATATTCGTCGTACGAGACGCGCTGCCCGCGTGAAGCCGACCTGCCATGGGAGCCTGCTCCCTGCCGGCTCACCGGTGGCCCCTCGTCCCGTAGTCGGCCCGCTGGCCCAGCGTCATCGGCACGATCTGCGTCGGCTCACGGTGCCATTGCCTGTCCCGCAACTGCTCCGCTTGGTCGAGCAGTCGCCGCTGCGCCGCCATCTGCTCGCTCGCCTGGTACCGCTGCCCGGTGCCCGGGGGCGGCGGCGGCTCCGGCCGCCGGAACAGCCACCGCACGAGCTTGCACAGTTCGGACCAGATCGCCACAGGTTCCGTCTCCACGTCGAGCGTCGGAAGGCGGCAAGGTCTCGTCAGGCCGTATCGGCTCTCTCGCGCCAAAGATCCCCGCCGCCGTCAGTGACCTGGACGCTACGAGCGGTCACGGATGGCGGCGGGGACAGCTTGTACCCGAGGAAGGGCTACCCCATCACCCCGATCGCGAGAGCCAGCTCCCGCGCGTCCTCCCCGACCGTGCCCGGCCGGCTCGACAGCTCCAGGGCAACAGTGCGGGCAAACGGTTGGTGGCGAACTGTGTCCACGCTATCCCGCAGTGCCCGGCCGAGCAGGTGCATCGCCGCGACCTCGCCCCGGTTCAGCATGTGCGCCCGAGCGGCCTCGATCAGGGCGGCAGCCCGACGGGTGTGCGACGGCAGCGCACGGAAGTCCGTCGTGTCGGCCCGACGCACGGCCTCACCAGGTCGACACAGGTCCGTCTCGATGGTCACCGCGTACGCCGCGCAGGCGGCCGGCCCGAACATCAGCCAGGGATGGGCGTACCCGTCGCCGAGCCGGCTCGCGGCCTTCTCGGCGGCGTTCCACGCGCGCCATGCCTTCCCGGCCCGTCCGGCCTTGCTGTGTCCGAGCGCGATCCCGAGCTGCGCCTGCCCCCATCGGGCCAACTGCTCAGCACCCGCAGCCGGGTCAACCAGGCCGGCTGCGTCAACGAGCACCTGCTCAGCAGCGTCGACCTGATTCGCGCCACGGTAGACGTGGGCGTAGTACCAGGCGGCCACGGCGATCGCAGCCGGGTCATCGGCATCCTGGGCGGCGAGCATCGCCCGGTCGGCCGCCAGCCACACCAACTCCGGATACGGCTGGTGGGCCAGGTACAACTGGGCAAGGTGATAGACGCGCGCCAACTCGACCAGCGCCTGGCGGCGGGCCAGGCCGTCCAGCCGGCGGGCGCTGCGTTGCGCATCGGCCAGCAGCCCCGGAAGCACTGCCGCGACCGCCGTACGCTCGACGGTCGACCGGTGCCACAGAGCCCACGCCTGGTCGACCAGGCCGCGCAGCACGTCGACGGGCGTCGGCTCGCCGACCGGCACTGCAGCACGCTGCATGGCGGCGGCGACGTTGTCGACGTCGGGGTGGCCGGCGCGGGTCACCGACGCCACCGGCAGGGACTGGTCGCCGGTAAGGTCCGCCAGGTCGGAGATGTCGAGCACCTCGGCCAGGCGGAGCAACATAGGCAGGCGGGGCGGGAGGAGTCGGCCGTTCTCCAGGGCCTTGACCCATTCGGCGCTGCGGCCGACGAGCCCACCGAGAACTGGACGCGTTTTACCTGCACGTTCGCGATGGGCGCGGAGGCGCGCGCCGAAGGTCACGGGATCGGTCATCGTCGGCTCCCAGGTAGCGGTCTGGGCGGCGGGCCGCCGGCCGCTACTCCGGCGGGCCGCCATAGCCGACGGTACTCGCGCGGCAGTCTCGACGCGCTCCCGCCGCAACCGAGTTGCGGAGGAAGCGCCGCGAGCCGCGCCGACCAGGCGCGCGGAACGCCCACCCGCTGTTTCCTCGATGAGTCAGATGCAGTGCCACCTGGCACCATGATCGCGTGGTCGATGTCGGTGCCATCCTGGAACAGTTCGACGCGGCGGCGGACGAGGCGGTCTTCGTCGACCTGGAAAACGGCTACTACTACCCGATCGACAGCAGACTTCACGCCTATCGCGACGCTAACAGGTGGGCTCTGGTGGTGGAGCTGGTTGGTTACAACCGTCGCGCCCAGGCCGTCCTCGACGTCCTGCACGTGTTCGGCAACTGCCTGACCTCCGGCGAGCCGGGGTTTGAGAACGGCGACTTCCACAGCCGTATCGAACACCTCGAAGAGATTGTCGACGAGCAGCTTCCGCCGTTCGTGCTGCGCGGGCACAGCGTGCCGCTCACCACGACGCCGGGAGAACCCATGGTCGATGCGCTGCGCCGGCTCGTGCCGACCCACCGCAACCTTTTGCTGGCCACCGAGGACGAGCTGCGCGCCCGGATCCCGAACGACGTACCAGAGATTCTCCGCCTAGAGGAGTGGCATCAGCCGGTCTTCGACGACGTGCTGCCGAGCCAGACGGAAACCTACCGGCTGATCGCGGAGGTCCTGACAACGGGAGATCCAGGGCGCTACCAACCGACGCTGCCACCGACGACCCACTGGTCGCACTGGCCGAACTCGGGCACGCTCTGACAGTCAACGGGCGAGTCAATGCCCCGTCGTACCCGGATCGGGCGGGATCCACCGGTGGGAGCCATCGCTGCAATGGAACTTCTCGTCGCCCGGCCGCAGAATGCTCACCGGCTGCGTTGCGCGTTGTCAATCTGCGAGTGCCGGCTCGGTGGGCCGCGGCGTGAAGAAGCGGATGATGTCGTCGGCTGCGGTAGGGGACAGCATCATTGCCTGGACTCGTGCGGACATTTCGGCGATCGGGTGGATTCTGCTGAACATCGCCTCCTCGTACGCCTGGATCGCCGAGTCGGGGTCGGCGGGGTTGGTGGCGAGTTCGGCGGCGAGTTCGGCGGCGTCGAGCATGGCTTGGTTGGCGCCCTCGCCGACCGGCGGCATGAGGTGCGCGGCGTCACCGATGAGGGTGATGCCCGGTTGGTGGGCCCAGCGTGTACCGGTGGGCATCGCCTCGATCCTGCGTGGGGTCGGCGGGCTGTCGCCGGCTTCGATGAGTGCGGTGAGGCTGGGATCCCAGCCATCGAACATGTCCAGCAGAGCCCGCTTGCTGCGGTAGGTGTCCAGGTGGCGATCGTCCGCGGGTAGGGAGATGCCGACTCGGATGCTGCCGTCGCCGAGGCGTTGCGCTGCCAGGATCTGGTTCACGCCGATGCACCAGAGGTTTCCGGGGCCGACCAGCTCGGCGACATTCGGGTGGTGCCGGTCGGCATCGCTGATGCTGAGCTCTACCAAGGTGGCCACGGAGGACAGTGTCGCTTCGGTCAGCAGCGACCGGACGACCGAGCGTGCGCCGTCCGCGCCGATGAGGACGTCGCAGTCGGCGCTGTGGCCGCCATCGAACGTCAGCGCGAAGCCTCCGTCGAGTCGTGGCGTCGCCGCGACGAGCCGGTGCTGCCAGGCCACAGCGTTGCCGGGGAGCGAATCGAGCAGAAGATCACGCAGTGCGCTGCGGTCGATCTCAGGGCGTCCGGAGAATGAGCCGGGTTGTGGCTTGTGGTGCACGAGGGTACGTCCGGCCGGGTCGAGGATGCGATGCTCCTCGCCCTCCGGCCGTGCCTCGGACCGGAATCGGCCGGCGAGGCCCGCATCGGCCAGGGCCCGCTGCCCGGACTCCGGGTGCAGGTCGAGCGATCCGCCCTGTGCTCGCGCGGATCGGCTTGCCTCGCGTTCGTACACCACCGCGCCGATGCCGTGCCGGTGCAGGATTCGGGCGAGCGTCAGGCCGCCGAGGCCACCACCGGCGATCGCAATTCGCATCATCATCTCCGTTACCGTACGCTGTATCTCATGGATACGCCGTACGGTAGCGCACCGCTGCCCGTCTGGGAACGGCCCGAGCCTCAGCCGCGGGCGGCGCCGGTGCCGCTGAGCCGCGCCAAGATCGCCGCCACGGCGATCCGGATCGCCGACGCACACGGCCTCGACGGGCTATCGGTACGCAAGATCGCCAAAGAGCTCGGCGTCGGTCCGATGCGGCTCTACGACTACGTGAACAACAGGTCCGAACTGCTCGATCTGATGGTCGACGCCGTGTATGCCCAGATCGCTGAGGCCGGCCAGCACTCCGAGTGGCGCGCCACGGTGCTGGCCATCGTTCACCGGACCCGCGATGCCGCTCTTGATCATGAGTGGTTCGCCGACCTGCTCGGCGCAAGGCCACACTTAGGACCTCACGCGCTCGCCGTGGGCGAATCGACCGCGGCGGCGCTCAGCCAGGCCCCTGGCGTGCGTGGTATCGACGATCTCCAGCGGGCCCTGGGCACCCTCAACGCGTTCATCGTCGGAGCGCTCCGCAGAGAGATCACCGAACGCCGCACCGCCCGTTCAACCGGCACGGACCTGTCCGCTTGGCAGGCCACCCTCGGGCCCTACCTGACACGCATGCTCGAAACAGGCCGCTACCCCACCGTCGCCCGGCTCGTCATCGACGGCGCCCACCTCAACGCCGAGGAAACCTTCCACCACAACCTGATCACCATCCTGGACGGCATCACCAGCCACCCCCGCCCGTGACCTCTACTCGCAGGCCAGTACCGGCTGAACATCGATACACCTCGATCAGACATCCAGATCTGCCGCCGAGCGGGCGTCAGGGGCCGGACCTGCGAGACCGACAAGCCAGCCGACCGCTCGTGCCGATGTCCGCTAGTTGCTCCTGGGCACCGGTCTGGAATGCTTCGCCCATGCCTTCCTACCCGCCTACCTTCGCCGACCAGGTCGTCGCACAACCAGCCCGTGCCCAGTTCGAGGCGTTCCTCGACGAGCACCGCGGCGCGCTCAATGGCTGCTTGGACGGGCTGACAGAGGAACAGGTGCGCCGATCGTTGGTGGCCTCCCGGACCACGCTGCTGGGTCTGGTGAAGCACGCGACCTTCGTCGAGAAGGTCTGGTTTGACGAAGCCGTCACGTGCCGGTCGCGCGCTGAGATCGGCATCCCTGCGACATCAGAGGAGTCGTTCATCCTTGATGACGACGACACGATCGCCAGCGTCCAGCACGCACACCGCGAGGCCTGCGAAGCATCCCGCCGCGCGACGTCATCCCTGGGTCTGGACGACATCCTTCACGGGCACCGGCGGGGCCCGCTTCCGCTGCGGTGGGTGTATCTCCACGTGCTGCGCGAGCTCGCCCAGCACTGCGGGCACGCAGACATTCTTCGAGAGCAGCTCATCAACGAGTAGTGCGCGGGCGTCCGTTTCTGTGCCGCAGACCGCGCATCGTCGAGCACGACCGGCTGACGACGGTGGCGATGCCCAGACGGCTCTGCCGAAGATAGTGTCCCCAACGCCGTCACCCGGGTTGTCGCCCGACGCGGCGTGCGCGCTTGCGCCAGGTCGGATCCGGCGTCCTATGTGGTGAAGCGGCCGCTGTGCAGTGAGAGCCGACTGGAGCCGACCGCGATCGTGCGATCACGAATGGGCCCGGTCATATCATGGATGGTCACTGATGGTCTTCGGGCGGGCGGAGAAGGGGCGGCATGCAGATACGGATCAGTATGGACGACGCCGCAGCTTCGGCTGAGCTCTTTGACTGGCTGCGCGTCGACGCCAGCCTGATCAGAGTCATTCCACCGCTGAGACGACACTGGCCCTGGCCCCACCGGGAAACAGGTACACCGCCTTCACCGCGGCGCTGCTGGGCGCCTTGGAGAACGGCGTACCGGGCGGCCCGGATCCGCTCGACATGGACACCCTGTTTCACCAGGTGGAATCCGAGCTGCGCGGCCGGGGTCAGCCGATTCCGCAGCGCCGCAGCCGCAACGGCGGCAACCGGATCGCACTGGTCCGCAACCGTGCCGCGGGCACCCCGGGCGAGACTCCGGCAAGGACCTACGAACAGCCTCGACGGCATCGCGTTCTCCCGTGGTCGGTAGCCGCAGGTCTGGTGGTCGCCGCCGCCGGGCTCGCAAGCATCCTCGCGCTCGACCGCGACCCGAGGACACCGCAGGTGATCGGCTCCACCCCTCCCGGCGTCTCGGCCGGCCCCGCCACAAGCAGTCGCACCGCAACGGCACCGACGATGACGAGCACCACGCTTCCGCGTACGGAGAAGGTGACCGCAAGCTGGCGCCACGAAGTCTCGACGAGCGACGATTCGATCCAGATCGGACTGACAGGGGTCAACCAGGACGGCATCTTCTTCTATGTGGTAACCCCGGAGACCAGCTGCAGCGTGAGAGGTTCCGAAATCGGCGAGTCGATCGTGGTAACGCAACGCGACGGCGTTTGGATCCGTTTCGTGCTGCTGCGGCGGCTGTTCCCGACCGCCGATGCCACCAGCGACGACTTCGACACCCCAGTGGTGTTCCAGGTGCAGTGGGGCCGAGGCAAAGCACCGGGCAGTAGCCGCCCTTGTCAGTAACGCCGGCTCTCTTCGCCGATGGTCAGAACCAGCTCTCTCGGGCGTCCAAGGTGGTCCGGTCGAGGCTGTCCAGCAGGTCGAACTGCGCCCCGGTCCGCGGCAGCTCGTACCGGAAGAAGTACCGCGCCGCCTGCCGCTTCCCCGCCAGGAACTTCCCCTCCGCGCCGTCCGGCGAACCCAGCGTCTCCACGGCGAGCAACTGCTCCAACCACATCCACGCGATCACCACATGCCCGACCGCCTCCAGATAAAGCGAGGCATTGGCCAGCGCCAGCTCCGGATCACCGGTCCCCCACAGCCGCCGCGTGACCACCGCGATGCGGTCGGTCGCCGTCCCAAGCTGCCCGGCCAGTCCGGCCGCCTCCCCCTCCGCCTTCCACGCCCGGGTCACCGTGCCCCGGACGGTCTCCAGCAACAACTCCAGCCCAGCCCCGTCGCGCATGGTGACCTTCCGGCCGAGCAGGTCCAGCGCCTGGATGCCGTGGGTTCCCTCGTGGATCGCGTTGAGCCGGTTGTCCCGCCAGTGCTGCTCGACGTCGTAGTCGCGGGTGTAGCCGTAGCCGCCGTGCACCTGGATGGCCAGGTCGTTGGCGGCCAGGCACCACTGCGACGGCCAGCTCTTGGCGATCGGGGTGAGCAGCTCCAGCAGCAGGTGGGCCCGGTTGCGGTCGGCCTCCGCAGGGGCGGTCTTCTCCTCGTCGAGCAGCCGGCCGCAGTAGAGGATCAGCGCGAGCGCCCCCTCCACGTAGCTCTTCTGCGCCAGCAGCATCCGGCGGACGTCGGCGTGCGCGACGATCGGCACCTGCGGGTTGGTCGGGTCCTTGTCGGCGACCGGCCGCCCCTGCGGGCGCTGGCGGGCGTACGCCACCGACTTGAGGTAGCCGGTGTAGCCGAGGGCGGTGGCACCGGCGCCGACGCCAATCCGCGCCTCGTTCATCATGTGGAACATCTGCGCGAGCCCGTGGTGCGGCTCGCCCACGAGGTAGCCGACCGCCCCGGGCCGCCCGTACGGCCGGTGCACCCCCTCGCCGAAGTTGAGCAGGGTGTTGGTGGTGCCCCGGTAGCCCAGCTTGTGGTTGAGCCCGATCAGCACCACGTCGTTGCGCGGGCCGAGCGTGCCGTCGGCGTCGAGGAGCACCTTGGGCACGATGAACAGCGAGAGGCCCTTCACTCCGGGCGGGCCGCCGGGGATCCGGGCGAGGACCAGGTGGACGATGTTCTCGGCCAGCTCGTGGTCCCCGCCGGAGATCCACATCTTGGTCCCGACCAGCCGGTGCGTCCCGTCGTCCTGCGGCTCGGCGCGGGTGGTGATGTCCGCCAGGGAGCTGCCGGCCTGCGGCTCGGACAGGCACATGGTGCCGAAGAACCGGCCCTCGACCATGGGCCGCACCCAGGTGTCGATCTGCTCGGCACTGGCGTGGGTGAGCAGCAGGTTGGCGTTGCCGAGGGTGAGGAACGGGTACGCGGCGGTGCTGACGTTGGCGGCCTGGAACCAGGCGTAGCAGGCGGCGGCGACCGCGTGCGGCAGCTGCATGCCGCCGATCGAGGTGTCCATGGTGGCGGCCAGCAGCCCGGTCTGGGCGAAGACGTCCAGCGCGGCCTTGACCTGCGGGATGGTGTGCACCCGGCGCCCGTCGAAGGTGGGTTCGGCCGCGTCGGCGGCCTTGTTGTGGGTGGCGAACTGCTCGGCGGCGACCCGGGCGGAGAGGTCCAGCACCGCGTCGAAGGTCTCCCGGGAGTGCTCGGCGTAGCGGGGCCGCTCGGTCAGCCGGGCCACGTCCAGCCAGTCGTAGAGCAGGAACGACAGGTCGCGGCGGGACAACAGGGTGGACGAGGACGACACAGGTCTGCTTCCTACTCGTTGCTCATAGTTGAGTGGTTCGGATGGTTCGCTCTCCGCCCTGCGGTGGCTGGGCTGGAGTCCTGGACCGGCAGTCTGGTCCGGTGGCGATCGGTCCGGTCCTGCAGGATCTGCTTCACCCGTTGGTGTGGGGTGTGCAGGGCGATGTCGGGGTCGCCGGCTCGGTGCAGGATGTTGATCGCGGCGTTCACGTCGGCCTGCCACACCACCCCGCACTCCGTGCAGTGAAACCGGTCCCCGCTGCGGCGGCCGAAGGCGCCGCAGCGGTGGCAGGTTTGTGAGGTGTAGGCGGCGTTGACGGGAACGAGCGCAGAACCTCTACGCTCCGACACGCTTTTCAGCGCCTCCGCGGTGACTCCTTTGGTCCACGCGGCGAGACGCCTGTTCATGTTCTTGGGTAGCTTCTTACGGCTGGTGAAGCGTTTGGTGAGGTCTTCGGCGATCACCGTGTTCGCTTTGTCGACGACCTCGTGCACGGCGGTGAAGATCTCCGTGCGCACCCGCGCCCGGTGCCGGGCGGCCTGCCGGTCCCGCTTGATCGTGCCGAGGTTGTTGGCCGTGATCCGGTGCGCCTTCGCGTGATCACCATTGCGGGCGGCGGTGTTGGCGATCGAGCGCAGCTTCGCCCGCCGGCGGTTGCGTTCCTTCAACCGGTCCGACTCGGCGGTCAGCAACTCGCCGAGTTGTTCACCGTGGGGCTGGCCGTCGGAGTCGGTCAGGGCTTCGGTGTAGCCCTTGTCCACACCGACCGTCGCCTCACCGCACGGCCGCTGTGATGAGCGCATCTGCGACGCGTCGATCTGGTAGTGCACCTCGACTCGGCCGCCACGCAGGATCAGCCGCAACGTCCCCGTCGGGGCGACGGTCGTGGACAGCGGGATCTTGACCATCTTGCGGGGTTCGAGACCGGGAACCGCCAGCCACAACCGGCCCCGCCCATCAACGATCGTGTTGTAATTGTCGGCGCGCACCACGATCTGATCATGCGTGCGGTTGCGGCCACGCTTCCAGTGCTTGCGCATCTGCCGAGACAGGAACGGATCCTGCGCCCACCGGTCGGCCTTCAAGGCGGTGAACATCCGCTTCCGCTCGCCCGGATCGCTGGTGCGTCGGCTGATCGCCCGCCGGACCTGCACTTTAGCCGCCTCGAGGTTCGCGGCGATGTCGGCCATCGCGTCGCGGACGGTTTCCTTCCACGCATTCGCCAACACGGCGAACTGCACGTGTGTGCCGTCGGCCAGCCACCGGTCCCGCACCTGCCGGTCCCGCAATCCGGA
>NZ_VSFA01000220.1 GCF_008119785.1 Micromonospora sp. MP36
GGAGGTCACCGGCAAGCTGCTCCGCCAGCGCATCCGCCCGTACGAGGTGCCGATCAGCTACCGCGCGCGGGGCCGCGAGGAGGGCAAGAAGATCACCTGGAAGGACGGCGTCGAGGCGATCTGGATCCTGGCCCGCGAGCGCGCCCGGCGCCGCCCGGTCGGCCCCGCCGCCCACTGACGCCCGCGCCCACGAAACGGGAAGTCGCTCGGCGCATGCTGGAGCCGCTCGGCCGGCAACCAGCCGGGTCGACCCTGACGCCGGCACGCGCTTCGGTGCAGCAGTCGATCGCTTGCTCGGATGTCGACCGTCGATCAGGCTGAGGAGTTGATAGTTGGGGCCGAAGCCGCCGTGGGGGCGTCCCGGTAAACGCGGCCAGCAGTGGGTGCAGCGGGAAGCCCAGGAGCTGTTTGGCCTCGGCCGGTGGGGGACAGGGGTGCGGGCAGGCCGCCCGGAAGCGGTGGTGCCGGCTCGTCCTCGGCAGCTCGGCGGGTGAGGCGCGCCAGCAGCTGTGCGTAGTCCCCGTCACGGTCGCAGATCATGCCGGGCGGCCCGACAGGTTCTCCGCCGGGATCGGACAGCTCACCCTGCCGGTTCGTCGCGTTCCCGACTCGCCGTGGTGCGACTGCCAGTCAAGCTGGGTCATGACGGTGGAGGCGGGGCGTGGGAGGCTGCGGTGGGGTTCACATCTGGTGGGCTTGAGCTGTATGCGGGACCGCCTGTGCTGGGCGGCCCGGATGACCTGGACGAGGTGGTCCGCCAGTTCATCGACGGGGCGGTGGATTCGCTGCTGATCGCGGTGCAGGAGATCGACTCGGAGTCGATCGCCCGCGCGATCTTGGCCGCGAAGGCCCGCAAGGTCCACATCCAGATCATCCTGGAGGGCAGTTACCTGTGCGAGGACACGCCGCCGCCGGATCCGTGGGCCGCTGGCGGGGACAACGAGGTCAACCGGGTGATTCACGCGACGTTTCTGCGGGCGGGGATCGACGTGATCACGGATCTGAACCCGGCGATCTTCCATCAGAAGTTCGTCGTCCGCGACCACGGCAAGCCGACGGCGGCGGTATTGACGGGGTCGACGAACTTCACCCGGACCGACACCGGCACCAACACCGGTACCGGTGAGGTGACAGGTAACAACCTCAACCACGTCCTGGTGCTGCACGGGCAGAAGGCCACCGCCCAATACCGCGCTGAGTTCCTACGCATGCGGGCCGGCACGTTCGGCGAGCTGCACGAGCGGGTGGAGCCGAAGCCGGTGGAGTTCCGCCTCGGCGGGGTTCGTGTCAAGCCGCTGTTCGCGCCCCGGCACGGCCCGGAGATGGAGATCATGAAGCAGATGCTCAAGGCCGCGGTAGGCATCGACTTCGCGATGTTCACCTTCGCGCAGTCCTCCGGGATCGACGACACGATGATCCGGCTCGTGGGCCCGGATCTGCCGATCCGTGGGGTACTCGACCGTGGGCAGGGCGCCCAGAGGTGGGCCGCCACCACCTCACTGCGTGAGGCGGGTGTGCAGCTGTGGGAGAACAAACCCGGTACCGAGGTGCGGAAGCTGCATCACAAGCTGATGGTGATCGACGAGCGGCTCATCATCGCCGGCAGCTTCAACTACACCGGCCCCGCCACCACACTCAACGATGAGAACATCATCGTCGTCGGTGACCTCGAAGAAACCGACCCGCAGGCCGAGGCCACCCAGCGCGAGTTCGCCGCCTTCGCCGCCGCCGAGATCCAACGCATCATCACCGACCTCAGCCGGCCCGTCCTCTGACCTCCCGAACTAGACGGCTGGGAGAGGCGCGGTTACCGGGATCCCGTCATGGCCTACGGTCAGCTGCACCGCGACGCGTGAAATCAATCCGAGTTCCGGGCTTTGCTTCGCCGGATGCCTGTCAACCACGCGGATCGGGTATGGCGCGGGCGACTCAGCTTTCCGTTTAACCTCAGCCGTCGGTGGCTGGGTTTGCTCCTGTGTGGATGTCGGCGTGTCGCGTTCGACGTGGGGACGGCCACCGCCTGATGATCTTCCGGTTCCTGGCAGAACATGAAGATCAAGGCGGTGGCCGTGGCCACGATTCTGGACTACCTGGGCGGGCTGGTGCTACCCGGCGCCCCGTCGAGAGGGCCGGTGGCGGATCCGGCAGCGGTGTTGGCCGGCTTTCGTCGGGATGTCTACCAGTGCCTGATCCGTCGGGCGGACGTGTTGTTCGAGCTCACTGACGCGGTCCTGTGTAAGGACGGGCCGGTGCACAATCTGGCCGACCTCACGCTGACTCCGGAGCGTCGGCGAGGTCATGGTGCCTTGTACGACGGGTTGAACAGCGGCCGGGTCGACATCGCCCGGCTACGGGTCGTCCTGAGCGGGCTGCCGCTGCCTCGGATGCCGGACGGGCGGATCGTGTTGGCGGTCGATGTCAGTAACTGGCTGCGCCCGGACGCGTCCACCAGCCCTGACCGGCTGTTCTGCCACACCTACGGCCGTGGCAAGGGTCAGGCGCAGATGATCCCGGGGTGGCCGTACTCGTTCGTCGCTGCGTTGGAGTCCGGGCGCACGTCGTGGACGCAGGTCCTGGACGCGCAACGGCTCGGCCCGGCTGACGACGCTACGGCGGTGACCGCGGCCCAGTTGCGTGAGGTGGTGAACCGGCTGATCGCGGCGGGGCACTGGCATCCCGGCGACCCGCGGATCCTGATCGTCACTGACACCGGCTACGACATCACCCGGCTGGCGTTCGTCCTCGCCGACCTGCCCGTGCAGCTGCTCGGCCGGCTTCGCGCCGACCGCGTGCTGCGGCTACCGAAGCCGCCCCGACATCCTGGCGCGACCGGCCGACCGCCCAAACACGGGCCCGAGTTCCGCCTGGACACGCCGGACACGTGGCCGGCCCCGCAGCATCACACCACCACCGCCACCAGCCGTTACGGCACCGCCGAAGCAGCCAGTTGGGACCGACTGCACCCCAGGTTGACCCGCCGCACCTGCTGGATCGACCACGCCGGTGACCTGCCCGTCATCGAGGGCACCCTGATCCGGCTGCAGGTCGAGCACCTGCCCGGCGAGCGTGACCCGAAACCGGTGTGGCTGTGGTGCTCCGCCGTCGGCGCCAGCGCCGCCGATGTGGACCGCTGGTGGCAGTCTTTCCTACGCAGATTCGACCTTGAACACACGTTCCGGCTGTTCAAACAGACCCTGGGCTGGACCCGGCCGAAGATCCGCACCCCGCAGGCGGCCGACCGGTGGACCTGGCTGATCATCGCCGCCTACACTCAGCTACGCCTCGCACGTCCCCTCGTCGCGGACCTGCGACGGCCATGGGAGAAACCAGCAGCACCTGACCGGCTCACTCCCGCCCGGGTCCGTCGGGGATTTCGGAACCTGCGTCCGAAGACCCCTCTGCCGGCCAGTGCTCCGAAACCCGCGCGGCCAGGCCCCGGACGCCCACCCGGATCACGAAACCGCAGACCAGCACCCCGCCACGACGTCGGCAAAACCGCCAAACGCGACCCGAGCATCACAGCACGTAAACAACACACGGGTTAAACGGAAAGCTCAGGGCGTGTCTCATTTGGATCCTCGTTGGGCTCGGGCATGATCTGCTTCCGTGCACGACGCGATGGTCCGTACGTGGGCGCCGGATGATCTGTGGGAGATCGCGGAGCCGTTGATTCCGCCCGCGCCGGTTCGCAGGCAGGGTGGCGGCCGGCGGCGGGTCGACGACCGGGCGGTCCTGGCGGCGATCGTGTACGTGACGCAGGCGGGTTGCTCCTGGTGGAAGCTGCCTGAGGCGTTGTTCGGGGTGACCCGGGCGACCGCTCACCGCAGGTTCAGTCAGTGGACTGCGGCCGGGTTCTGGCTGCGGCTGCACGAGGCGACCCTGGACCGGCTCGGCAGCGAC
>NZ_VSFA01000221.1 GCF_008119785.1 Micromonospora sp. MP36
GGGACCTGTTGACCGGACTACGAGACGACACGCCGTGGTTGGCGAGGTCGGGTGGGTGGGTGCGCCTGTATGACTCGTGCTTGTCGTTGGTTCCGGTGAGTGTGGGGGTTCGGTCGGGTGGAGCGGGATGTGGCGGCGATCGTGCTGCCGAGGTGGGGTCATGTCGTTCCTTTCCAGGGTGTGGTTCCGTGGCTGGTGGTCGACGACGACGGCGTGCCGGTCGAGCCGATCCGGGTGTTCTTGCGCGACTTCGTGGCGCGGGGGAACCGGCCGGGCAGTGTGCGCAGCTACGCGTACGCGCTGTTGCGGTGGTGGCGGTGGCTGCGTGTGGTGGGTGTCGAGTGGGACAGGGCGACCTCGGCGGAGGTGCGTGATCTGGTGCTGTGGCTCGGTCAGGCGGGCAAGGTCCGTAACTCGCCGCGGGCGGGGTCGGCTGCGACGGCCGGGACAGTGAACCCGGTAACGGGCAAGCGGCATCTGGACGACCGGTATGGGCCTCGCACGGTGCGGCACAGCAACGCGATCGTGCGCAGCTTCTACGTGTACTGGATCGAGTTGGGCGAGGGTCCGCTGGTTAATCCGGTGGCGTTGGAGCGGGCGCGGGGTGGGCGGCCAAACGCTCACCACAACCCGATGGGGCCTTATCGGCCGGAGGGCCGGATCCGCTACAACCCGCGGTTGCCGAAGCGTCGCCCCCGCGCGATGAGCGACGCGCAGTGGCTGGACCTGTTCGGGGCATTGCGATGCAACCGGGATCGGGCGCTGCTGGCGCTAGCGATCAGCAACGCCGCCCGAGCCGGGGAACTGCTCGGGATCCGCTGCTGCGACTTGGACTGGGGCGAGCAGTTGGTGCGGGTCAGGCGCAAGGGCAGCGGCGCGGAGCAGTGGCTGCCGGCCAGCCCGGACGCGTTCGTGTGGCTGCGGCTCTACCTCGCCGAGGCCGTCGCGGTGTCCGGGGACGACTTGGTATGGCAGACCGTGCGTCGCCGTGACCACGGGCAGGGGCTGGCGCACCAGCCGTTGACCTACGACGCGTTGCGGGCGGTGCTGCGCCGCGCCAACGCGCGGTTGGGCAGCAACTGGACGATGCACGACCTGCGGCACACATGCGCGTTGCGGATGGCGCGGGACAAACGGCTGTCGCTGCGCGATGTCCAGGTCATCCTCGGCCACGTCCACCTGTCCACGACCGCCGACATCTATCTGGTCGAAGACGAGGAAGCGGTGATCGAGCGGGTCGTCGAGCACCTGGCGGCGCGCGATCAGCAGCAGCCGCCGCCAACGCCGGCGGCGCGGGTCGGCTATGACGCCGACGACCTGCACGTGTTGTTCGGTGGTGAGCTTCGGTGACGGCGGTGTTGGCGGCCGCACCCGAAGTCCAGCATGCGGCGTCCGCGGCGCCGCATGCTGGACCTGCCGTCGGCCCCGCGGACGGGCTGTCCGCCGAGCAGGTGCTGGCCCTGTTGCCGGGGCATCCGGCGTTTCCCACGTCGGTGTCGCACCGTCGCCGGCAGCTGCGCGGCGCCGCGGTGGTGTTGCGGTGGCTGAGCGGCCACCCGGGCTCGGGATGGCAGCAGCGATGGTGCAACGCCGGCGGTGACGCCGGCCTGGGCTGGGTCGACGGGTTCGTCGCTGACGCCCCGGGAACCCGCGGGCACAAGCGCGCCGAGGTGACCGCGGGGCTTCGCGGTCTGCTGCTCAACGGGGTGGTGCGACCCGGCTACGGCTTCTTCCGGCACTACAAGCCGGGCACGCTGATCACGCAGATCATCGCCGCGGACGCGACGGACACCTTCGAGCGGCTCAAACAAACCGCCGTCGAGTTGGGCGCCAACGACCACCAACACAACGACGCGCGGGTCACGATCGCGAAGATGGTCTTACACACCGGACGCGGCGTCGACCAGCTGACCGTCGAGGACTTCGACGACTACCGGTCGGCCTTCCATGGCCGACGGATCCCGACCGGCACCGTGCTGGCCTGGGACATGCTGCGAGCAATCGGGGTGCTGCCCGCCGACAGCAGCATGCGCCAGCATCTGCGCCGCGGACCGCAGACGACCACGCAACTGGTCGACCGGTATCCGATCCAATCGGCCAAGATCCGGCACCTGCTGATCCGCTACCTGGACGAGCGTCGCCCAGCCGTGGACTACAGCACGCTGCGATCGTTGGCCGCCACCCTGGCCGGCACGTTCTGGGTCGAAATCGAACGGCTGCACCCAGGCTTGGACACGCTGCACCTGCCAGCGAATGTCGCCGAGGCGTGGAAGCTGAGCCTGGCCACCGTCACCGGCAAGGACGGGCGGGTGCGGGAACGCCGCAGCCGCTTCGACGTGATGGGCCAGGTGCGCACCTTCTACCTCGACATCGCCGAGTGGGCCACCGAAGACCCGTTCTGGGCCGCTTGGGCAGCGCCCTGCCCGGTGCGCCGCGGCGACACCGACGGCACCAGCCGCAGCAAGCAGAAGAACCTCGCCGAAATGCACCAACGGGTTCGCGAGCGCATGCCGCTGCTGCTGGACCTGGTCAACGCCGCCGACGCGCACCGCGTCTTCACCGAAGGGCTGCTGCAGGCCGCCACCGCCGCCGCGATGGACAGCGACTTCGTCCACGATGGGCTCACCTATCGGCGCACCACGTCCGACCCACGCACCAGAGGCGGCCCCGACCAGGTCATGGCGTTGAACCCCGCGACCGGGCAGAAGATCAACGTGACACGGGAGGAAGACGACGCGTTCTGGGCCTGGGCGATCATCGAGACGCTGCGCCATAGCGGAGTCCGCATCGAGGAACTGCTGGAACTGACCCACCTCGCGCTGGTCTCCTACCAGCTACCCAGCACCGGCGAGACCGTCCCGCTGCTGCAGATCGTCCCGTCAAAGACCAACGAGGAACGGCTGCTGCTGGTCAGCCCGGAACTGGCCAGCGTCCTGGCCTGCATCATCAGCCGGCTCCGCCACCGCCACGGCGGCAGCGTCCCCCTGGTCGCCCGCTACGACCACTACGAAGCGGTCACCGGACCGCCGCTGCCACACCTGTTCCAGCGCCGGTGGGGCACCGGCCAGCAAGTCCTCTCCACCCAGACGGTCCGCAACCTACTCAACGCCACCCTCGCACGCACCGACCTGCGCGACCTCGCCGGACGTCCCCTGCACTTCACCCCGCACGACTTCCGGCGGATCTTCACCACCGAAGCCGTCAGCAACGGCCTGCCCGTGCACATCGCAGCGAAGATCCTCGGACACCGCAACATCAACACGACCCAGCACTACCTGGTGATCTTCCAAGACGAGCTGGTCCGCACCTACCGGGCCTTCCTCGACCAGCGCCGGGCCACCCGCCCCGCAGCCGAGTACCGCGAGCCCACCGACGCCGAATGGCAGGAGTTCCAGCAGCACTTCGAGCTACGCAAGGTCGAACTCGGCACCTGCGCACGCCCCTACGGCTCACCCTGCCGCCACGAACACTCCTGCATCCGCTGCCCAGTCCTACGCGTCGACCCCAAGCAACGCCCCCGCCTCGTCGAGATCATCCGAAACCTCGCCGATCGGATCGGCGAAGCCAAACGCAACGGCTGGCACGGCGAGGTCCAAGGCCTGCAAGTCAGCCTCGCCGAGGCCGAGAAGAAGCTGGTCAGCCTCGACCGACGAGCCACCACCGGCGAGCCGACACTCCTCGGCATCCCCATCATCCGACACACTTGACACACGTCCATCGACCAACATCGTGGTCCGGAAAAG
>NZ_VSFA01000222.1 GCF_008119785.1 Micromonospora sp. MP36
GGATCTGCGGAGATGCGCATGACTGATGTGAGCACCGGCAAAGTGGTAGTGAACAGGGTGATGTCGCTGGACGGCTTCATCGCCGGACCGGGCGACGCGATGGACTGGTTCGGCGAACTCGTGACGGCGGAGGCGTTCGGAGAGGTCATGACGGCCACGGGCGCCATGCTCATCGGCCGGCGCACCTACGAGGTCAGCAAGGGGATGGCCGAGCAGGAAACCCCGTACGAAGGGGGAGCACTGTTCGTCCTCACCCACGAGCCTCCCGACGAGCCGGACCCTGCCGTCACATTTCTCACGTGCGGACTCGAGGAAGCCGTCGCCACGGCACGCAGCGCCGCGGGCGGCAAGAACCTGGAGATCCTCGGCGCCGACGTGGCCGCCCAGTGCCTGCAGCACGGGCTCGTCGACGAGATCCTGGTGTATATCGCGCCGGTGCTGCTCGGCGACGGCGTCCGCTTCTCGCCTCCCAGCCTCGACCGGGTCGACCTGGAACCATTCAGCAACACCCAAGTGGGCGCCGTCACGATACTCCGCTTCAACGTGCGGAAGTAGGCCCAGCTCAGGTCAGGAGCGAGTGGACCAGCCCGCCGATGCGCCACGCGGTCAAGCCCGCCAAGATGGCGAGCCCGATGGCCATGAGGCACCCTTGCCCGCCAGAGATCCGCTCGACCGGGCGGGGCGGTGACGGGTCGAGGGCCGACCAGACGGGCCGCGGGTTCGAGGAGCAGGAAGGCCAGCGCGCCGACCTGCCCGACGGTGAACAGCCGGAACCACGCCCACCACCGGCCCGAACGCCGGCCCGGCGCGGGCAGCAACGGCTCAACCACCGTCCACCGCGTTGGGAAGCTTCGATATTCGTTGCTCGCTTGTTGGAGGCGGCCGGCACGCACTCGGCGCGGCGGGTGCGGGTCCGGCCCGTAGCAGCGGGTGAAGGGGATATATGGCTTGCACAGGCGCGGGCTGGGAGTTTGACTGCTCGCCATGCCTTTCCCCTCACCGGTCTTCGTTGCGGGTACGGGTCGTTCGGGAACGTCACGGATCGCCGACATCATCGGCGAACATCCGCTGATCCATCGGATTCCCATGGAGACCAGGTTTCTCGTCGACCCGGGTGGCCTGCGGGACCTGGCCGACGCGCTCACCGATCGATACGACCCCACTGTCGGTGAGGACGCCCTGCGCCGGCTGAGCGACTTCCTCACCGTACGAGTGCCCGGCCGGCGCGACGATCGTGGCAAAACCGTTCCCGAGCTGGTCGGCGAGCGGCGCTACCGGGACGCGGTGCAACAGCTCTGGCCGCAGTTGATCGCGTACACATACGACGAACCTGCACCCGCGGAAGGCTTCGGGAACGCCGACCGGCCTGCCGGGCCGTTCGAGCCGCTGAGCCGCCGGCGGGTACTTCCCAGGTATTTCAGCGACCGGGGCGAGCTGCTCGGAATCCTGCGGGGCCTGATCGACACCATGTTCGGCGGAGCAGCCGCCGACGCGGGCAAGCCGGCCTGGTGCGAGAAGACACCGTTCAACCTGCTGTGCATGGAGTTCCTCTGGGAACTGGTCCCCGAAGCGACCATCGTGCACATCAAGCGTCACCCGGTCTCGGTGCTCACATCCCACCTGGCCCAGCCATGGGCACCGTCCACCGTCGACGGCGCGCTTGCCTACCTCAAGCCGATCTACCACCGATGGCTCACCTGGAAGGACACGGTCGACCTGACGGGCAGGCGATACATCGAGGTGAAGGCAGAAGATCTCGCAGCCGACTGGCCCGGGCAGCGCCGCGCGCTGTTCGAACGGCTCGACGTCGACGACTTCGCCACCCCTTCAATGTTTCAGTCGCACAAGCTGACGCACCGCAACGACCAATTCGACGACGAAACCCGCGAATTCATCGAAGAAGCACTCGGCAAGATCATCCCGGCCATGGGATATGAGTGACGCTCTGGCTCTCCACCTTGACGACGCCGCGTCGCGCCCTTCGAACGCCCGGTAAGACGCTGCTTCAGCCAGACCGCATCGCGGACCACTCGTTCCTAGCTTTCCGGCCGTCTATGAGCCCGTCCTTATGGGCGGGTGCACGCTTCTGGCCGCGATACGCGCGGCGGCTTGGACGCCCTGGACCGGCCGCCGCTGCACGCAGGGATTCGGTCGGGATCCGTGGGCGCTACCGCAGTTGGTCGCGGCGGCGGGTCAGGTAGGCGGTCTCGGCGGTGTTGCCCGCTAGGTCGATGGCTTTGTCGTAGGCTGCGCGGGCCTGCTGGCTGCGGCCCAGCCGGCGCAGCAGGTCGGCGCGGGTGGCGTGGTAGGCGTGATAGCCGGCCAGCTTGTCCTCGAGGCGGTCGATGGTCGCCAGTGCCACCTGCGGGCCGTCGAGCTCGGCGACCGCGATGGCCCGGTTGAGGGCGATGATCGGCGAGGGGTCGAGGCGGACGAGCTGGTCGTAGAGGGCGAGGACCTGTGACCAGTCGGTGTCGCGTATGTCGCGGGCGGAGGTGTGCACGGCGTTGATCGCCGCGAGGATCTGGTAGCGGCCCGGAGCCACGCCGGCGGCCAGGCGCTCGCGCACCAGCCGATGGCCCTCGGCGATCAGCGCCTTGTCCCAGGCGCCACGGTCCTGCTCGTCGAGGGCGACCAGTTCGCCGTTGGCCGAGACCCGGGCGGTGCGGCGGGCCTCGATCAGGAGCATCAGCGCCAGCAGACCGGCCACCTCACCGTCGTGGGGCAGGAGGGCATGGATCAGGCGGGTGAGCCGGATCGCCTCGGCGGTCAGGTCGTGCCGTAGGGGGTCGGTGTCGGGGCCGGTCGCCAGGTAGCCCTCGTTGAAGACGAGAAAGAGGACGGCGAGTACGCCGGTGACGCGGGCTGGGAGATCCTCGGCGGACGGCATCCGATAGGGGATGCGCGCCGCTTTGATCTTGGCCTTTGCGCGGGTGATCCGCTGCCCTATGGCGCTTTCGGCTACCAGGAAGGCGCGGGCGATCTCGGGCACGGTCAGGCCGCCGACCATGCGCAGTGTCAGCGCCAGTCGGGCTTCCATGGCGAGGGCTGGGTGACAGCAGGTGAAGATCAGCCGGAGCCGGTCGTCGTCGATGGCGCCGAGAGGCTCGGGTGGGTTGTTGTCGTACACCAGCTGAGCCTCCTTGTGCTTGTCGTCGCGCTTGTTCTCGCGCCGGAGCCGGTCGATGGCCTTGCGGACGGCGGTGGTGGTCAGCCAGGCGCCGGGGTTGGGCGGCACGCCGTCGGCCGGCCACCGCTCCACGGCGGTCGTGAACGCCTCGGCCGCTGCTTCCTCGGCGATGTCGAGGTCACCGAAGCGTCTGGTCAGGGCGGCGACCAGCCGGACCCACTCCTCGTGGTGGGCCCGGGTGACCGCCTCGCGGACGTCGGCCCTGTTCACAGGAACGGCCGCACCTCGATCTTCCGATCGCAGACCTTCGACGCCTCGGCGGCGAGCTTGAGCGCCACATCCAGATCGGGGGCCTCCCACACCCAGACGCCGGCGAGGTACTCCTTCGATTCCACGAAAGGCCCGTCGCTGAACACCGGCTGCTCGCCCCGGTTGTCGATGACCGTGGCCGCGTCGGTGTCCGCGAGTCCGCCCGCGAAAACCCAGTAGCCCTCGGCGATCAGTCGTTCGTTGAACGCGCTGATGGCAGGCTGCCTGTCCGTGCTGCCGGGATTG
>NZ_VSFA01000223.1 GCF_008119785.1 Micromonospora sp. MP36
CGCCCGCGAGATAAGGGGGGACACCGGGGGGGGTTGTATGTGGAAGCGCGCGGGGGTCACGTCGCCCACCGGCACGAGGAGGGCCGCCGGCGCCGGGCGGGCCAGGCTGACCGCCCCCCCGGGGAGGGCGACCCCGCCGATGATCGGCGCGGCGAAGCTGGGCAGCAGCAGGTCATCGCCGATCGAGGCGTTGACGGAGCCGAACGCGGCGACCACGATCACGGCGGCGACCCCGGCGAGCAGACCCGACAGGGTGTGGGCGAGCACCAGCGCCCGGTCGTTGGAGATGCCCGACAGCCGCGCCGCGAAGGGGTTGCCGCCGGAGGCGAGCAGGCGACGCCCGGACACCGTACGGCGGAAGAAGAGCGCCGTCGCGACGGCGACCGCCAGGGCCAGCAGGAACACCACCGGTATGCCGAGCACCGATGCCTGGCCCATCGCCCGCAGTCCCGGCGAGTAGCCCTGATAGGTGCCCGTCCCGTGGACTCCGTAGCGCAGCCCTTCCAGGATCGTCATCGTGGCGAGGGTGACGATGAAGCCGTTGATCCGGGTGAAGACGACCAGCAGACCGTTCACCAGGCCGACGAGCGCCCCGAGGACGAGTGCGGCGAGCACTGCGAGCGAGGCGGGCAGTGCGGCGTCGACCATCAGCCAGGCCGTGGCCATCGAGCAGAACCCGGTGAGCACCCCGACGGAGAGGTTCATCTGGCCGACGGCGAGCACCACCATCTGGGCCAGACCGATGACCAGCGGTACGGCGAGGAAGCTCAGGAACGCGTCCATCGTGCCGGCGGTGAGCAGGTTGAAGTCGGTGGCCACGGCGAGCGTGGCGAACCCGACGACTGCCGCGGCGGCGAGGGTGAACTCGTTGGTGCGTACCAAGTTTTTCATGACACCGCCCTCCGCTCGGCGAGCATGGCCCGCAGCCGGTCCAGCGACAGCGCGGCGAGCAGTACCAGCCCGATGTAGAGCTTCAGATCCTCCAGCGAGAACTGCAGAAGGTTGAGGCCCTTGTAGATGACCTGGGTGAGCGTCGCGCCAAGCACCGTGCCGAGCACGCTGACCGCTCCTCCGGCGAGCAGCGTGCCGCCGAGCACCGGGGCGAGGAATGACGGCAGCAGGAACGACTCGCCGATGTTGGCGGAGAAGGCGCCGTTGTTGGCGGCGAGCAGGAAGCCGGCAAGGGCGGCGAGCAGGCCGCTGAGTGCGTGGGCGGCGACGACCCGCCGGTGCGTGGGAATGCCGGACAGTTGCGCGGCAACCGGGTTGGCGCCGGTCATCAGGATCTCCCTGCCAAGGCGCGCGTAGCGGAACAGCAGCCCGACGGCCAGCACCGCGACAAGCGCGAACGGCACGACCAGCGGGATCCTAGGACCGCACACCTCCCCGAGGCAGTAGTCGGCGAACGTGTCGAAGCGCAGTTCGGCAAGGCCGGCCGGCTTCACCGCGAACGCGACGCCGTCGGTCGCCCGGGTGTAGAGAATCGTCACCAGGCCCAGCAGCCCGAAGTCGAGCGCGAGGGTCACCACGAAGGAGTTCACGCCGGTCTTGGTGATGACCAGACCGGCGAGTGCTCCGATCGCCGCCCCGACGGCCAGGCCGATGGCCAGGCCGACCCGCAGCGGCACACCGAGCCGGTCGTAGGCGAGTCCCATCGCGAACGTGGACAGCGCGGCCATCCGGCCCACAGCCATGTTCATGTGGCCGAGGGACAGCACGGCGAGTTGGGCGAGGCCGACGACGACGTACACGCTGATGTCGGCCTGCAGTGGCGCGAGGGTGAGTCTGGGGTCGAGGAACGCGGGGGTCAGCGACGAGAAGAGCGCGACCAGGACGACGATGACGATGACCAGGCCCAGCCGTGGGTTGGCCCAGATCGGCAGGCCACGGGATCGCTCCTTCGCGACCGCGGCCGGCGGCGCGGGGGGCGCCGCCGGCGGTGTGGTGGCCGTTGTCACGCGACTCTCCGATCCTCGATCGCGTCCCGGTCCCAGTCGATGCCGAGGCCAGGGGCGGTCGGCGCGAGAGCGTGGCCGTCGGCGACGGCGATCTCGGACCGGGTCACCGCCCGCAACTGCGGGATGTACTCGAGGTACCGACTGTTGGGCACCGCGGCGCAGAGGCTCACGTGCAGCTCCATGAGGAAATGCGGGCACACGGCGACGTTGCACGCCTCTGCCAGGTGGGCGACCTTGAGCCAGGGGGTGATCCCGCCGACCCGGGCGACGTCGACCTGGACGATGCCCGCGGCCTGACGGCGCAGGTATTCGGCGAACTGCCCGATCGAGTACATCGACTCACCCACGGCGATCGGGATGCTCGTCGAGCGGGCGAGCAGCTCGTGCCCGGCGACATCGTCGGCAGGCAGCGGCTCCTCGAACCAGGCGAGACCGTACGGTTCGAGCAGCCGCGCCCGGCGGATCGCCTCCGCGGCGGTGAGCGACTGATTGGCGTCGACCATCACGTCGAAACGGTCGCCGACGGCTGCTCGGACCGCGGCGATCCGCTCGACGTCCTCGGCCGGGTCGGGCTTGCCCACCTTCACCTTGACGCCCGGCCAGCCGGCCGCCTGGGACGCTTTCGCCCCGGTGACCAGCTCGTCGGTGCTGAGCTGCAGCCAACCGCCCTCGGTGTCGTAGAGCGGGATCCGGTCCTTGGCCCCGCCGGCCAGCACCCACAGGGGCAAGCCGGCGGCCTTGGCGCGCAGGTCCCACAGCGCGGTGTCGACAGCGGCCAGGGCCAGTGAGGTGATCGCGCCGACGGCGGTGGCGCGGGTACTGGCGTAGAGGTCACGCCAGACCGCCTCCACCCGGGCCGCGTCCAGGCCGATCAGGCGGGGCACCAGGTGGTCGCGCAGGAGCGCGAGCACGGCGGTGCCGCCGGTCCCGATGGTGTACGAGTAGCCGGTGCCCTGCTGGCCGTCGGCCGTGCGGACCTCGACGAAAACCGTCTCCTGCTTGAGGAACGCCTGCACCGCATCGGTACGGACGGTCTCGACAGCGATGTCGACCAGGTACGCCTCGGCGTGCGTGATGATCGACATCACTGGCACGTCAGGTACTTGGCGTCGAACTCCTTCTTGAGTTCGTCGGTCTTGGCGGAGCGGTCGGCCTCGTAGCCGTCCACGTTCGCCTTGGTCACGACGAACGAGCCGGAGTCGATGATCACGCCCGGCTGGGACATCGTGCAGCCGCCGGCGAGCTTGCTGAGCGTGTACGAGCCGACGTACGCCTGGCCGACCGGGTTCTGCAGCACGGTGCCAGCCACGGAGCCGTCCCGGATACCGTCGAGAATCGTCTTGTCGTCGTCGATGGCGATAACCTTGATGGGCAGCTTCGCCTGCTTGACGCCTTCGGCGGAGGCGACCGACGGGTTGTAGGCGGTGTTGACGATCGCCTGGATCTGGTTGCCCTTGGCGGCGAGCAGGTCGGCGACGGCCTTCTGCGCGCTCTGCAGGTCCTTGTCGATGTCGGTGACGTTCTGGAGCAGCACGACCTTGCCGCCGGTCTCGGCAACCGCCTTCTCCACTCCCTTGATCCGGCGCTGCGTGTTGGAGTCGACCTTGTTGCCGGTCAGGTGCACGAGGTTGCCGCTACCACCCATGGCCTCGATGGCGGCCTTCGCGGCCTTGTACGCGGCGAGTTCGACGTCGGTGGACAGGCAGAAGTC
>NZ_VSFA01000224.1 GCF_008119785.1 Micromonospora sp. MP36
GCGCCAAGCTGGTCCGGGTGGACGAGCTGAACGTGCAGACCCAGGCGGGCTACCTGGGTAACTGACGCACCGGCCGGGCCCGGCCCCACAGCGTGGGGTCGGGCCCGGCCGTCAGCTCATCGGTATCCGGTAGCTACGCTCGCCGCCGCCCGCGGCGGTGGCCAGCCGTACCTCGCCCGTCTTCAGGCCGTACACCACCGACCAGCGGGTGTGTGCCTGCCGTACCGAGTCGAGCAGCCGCAGGGCGGTCGGGGCGTCCACGGTGCCGCCCGCCTTGTCCAGCGCCTCGGCCAGCACCCCGTACCGGTGGTCCCGGCGCAGGTCGCGGTCGGCCACCCCGACGGCCGCCACGTTGGTCAGCGCCTGCCACGCGCCCCGGCTCTTCTCGGCCCGCATCGTGCCGTCGACGAACTCGACCACGGCGGACGCGCCGGTGGCGTCGGCGAGCAGGTAGTGCAGCGGCGGGCCGCCGTCGAAGTCCAGGTTGTAGCGGCCGAACACGGCGATCGCCTCGTCCACGGTGGCGGCCTCGTCCAACACCAGCCGCAGGATGCGTACGGAGCCCACCGTCGGCCGCCCCGGCACCGGGCGCGCGGTCGCGCCGTCGTCGGCGGCCAGCCCCACGGCCAGGCCGCGCTCGTTCATCCCGTCGAAGGGCAGCAGCGGCGCGTTGAGCAGCCGGCGATCCCCGGCCGGGTCGGCACCGACCCCGAGGTACGAGATGTCCACCATGGAGATCGAGGCGTACCCGTCCGGCGGGTCGGTCCGCAGCACCAGCGCCGGGTTCGGGTCCCAGTCGAAGTTGCGGGCGAACAGCGGCCGGGTCCGGTCGCCGAGCGCGGCGAACAGCGAGCAGCCGAACGGGCTCGCCTCCGGGATGCCGGAGATGCCGGCGGTCGGGTCGTAGTCCCCGACGTAGGTCATCTCGTACAGCGGCAGGTCGTCGACCCGGCGCAGGCTGGCCAGGGTCCGCTCGACCTGGCCGGCGTCCTGTCGGGACGCGGTCGGGGTGCCGGCCGGGGACGACGTCGGGGTCCGTTGGCCGGCGGCGCATCCGGTGCCGGCGAGCAGCAGGGCGAGACCGGTGGCGAGCAGCGTCCTCCGCATGCCCGCGACGCTAGAGGCGGCAGCGACGGTTGTCCATCGGGTCAGGTGGCGGGGATGCGGGCCAGTTGCGCGTCGATCGCCTCGGGCGTGAGGGCGGGGCGGCCGCCGGGGTGGCCCACCGTCGCGCCGGCCGCGGCGACCGCGTAGCGCGCGACCTGCTCGTACGGCCCGCCGCCGAGCAGGCCGACGGTGAGCGCCGCGACGAAGGCGTCTCCCGCGCCGGTAGTGTCCACCGTGGGCGTGTCGCTGATCGGCACGAAGACTTCCCCATCCGGCCAGGCGAAGGCGTTCCCCTCCCCCGCCACCTCGACCGCGACCAGCGACGGACCGCGGGCGAGCAGCTCCCGGCCGGCCCGCAACCCGGACTCGGCGTCCTTCGGCGGGTCGCCCACGATCAGCCCGGCCTCCCGCGCGTCGGCGCGCAGCACGTCGGCCAGGGCGAGCAGCTCCGTCCCGCCCGCCGGGTCGTCCGGCGCGCCGTCCAGCACCACCAGCCGGTCGGCGGCACGGGCGCACCGGGCCGCCGCGAGCGCCGCCGGCAACGGCTGCTGAAGCTGCACGAGCACGGCGCGGGCCGCCGCCAGCACCTCCGCCGCGCCGGTCACGTCGTCCTCGGTCAGCAGGGTCGCCTCGGGGATGTCCTCCAGGTAGCGCCAGTGGGCTCCGGCGTCCACCACGTCGACGATCAGCGCGCTGGGGGTGTCCGCCCGGCGCAGCACCGGGGCGACGTCGATGCCGTCGCTGCGGGCCTGGCCCAGCAGCCGGTCGCCGACCTCGTCCTCGCCGACCACCCCGAGCAGCCCGGGGCGGGCACCGAGTTGGGCGAGCGAGACGGCCTGGTTCGCCCCCTTGCCCCCGAGCAGCTCCCGCCGGCGGCGCACCGGGGTCGTCCCGGACGGGCCCGGGACCTCGTCCACCACCAGGACGAGGTCCCGGCACACCTGCCCCACCACCAGCGCGTCCAGTCCGGCCATGCCCGGCTGTTACCCGGGCCGCCGCCGGTCACGCCCCCCGCCGGCCCGGCTCCCGGCCGCCCCAACCGGCTAGGGGCGCGCGACGACGAACATGAAGCAGCCATACACCACGTTGCGGCTGTGCAGGCGGTCCACCGCGGGGTCGGCGAGCAGTTCGGCGATGACCCGTTCCGGGTCGCCGCCGTCGTGGTGCCGGCCGCCCACGATCCGGCCCCGGCGGTCGTACGCCCGAAGGACCTGGGGCCGCCCCCGCCAGTCGGCCGGGTACCCGGTCCCGTGGTCCGGACCGGGGCAGTCCGCGTCGTGGGCGAAGATCGGCCCCACCTCACGGTACGGGCCGGCGGGCAGCGGCGGGGCGTACCCGAACAGCAGCAGCGGCTCGCCCGCCGTGGCGTCGCGCAGGCAGCAGCGCAGCGGTTCGCCGCCCTCGGCGGTGCGTCGCTCCGGCGGCTGGCCGGACGCGTCCCGGCCGGTGCGCCGCACCTCGGCCAGCGCCTCCCCCGGCATCGGCTCAATCAGGTACCGGATACCCGTCGTCATACGCCCAGCCTGGCCCGGCCCGCCGGTGGTTGCTGGCGGCGATCGGACCTGGCGTTCCCGCCACCCGCCGCGCGACGGCGGGCCGGTTCACCGCACGTGCCGCTCACGCCCCCATCTCGGCCTCGTACGCCTGCCGGAGCCGGAGCCGGGCGGTGGGCGCCAGACAGACGTGCCAGGCCTGGCCCTCGTCGACCACGTTGATCTCGCCGGCCTCCTGCCGGGCCAGCAGCAGGTCCGCCAGCGCGTCCCGGACGCCGAATCGGGCGAACCAGGCCAGCTCCACGTCGGCCGCCCAGCCGAGGCAGTGCCCGCTGGGCACCATGGCGGCGTATCCGAGGCGGCGCAGCCGGTACTGGTGCTCGGCGCTGCGGGCGAGGCTGGTGACCCAGAGCGGCGGCGTGGCCGGCGGGCTGGCCGCGGCGAACTCCCGGGCGATGTCGTTGAGCAGGGCGATCACCTCGCGGCGGGCCCGGCGGAACCGCAGCCCCGCGGTGTGTGGGGTGGCGTCGGGCAGCAGCCGCCGCCGTGCCGCCCGCAGCCCGCGGCCGAGAAGGGTCGCCGGCTGCTCCTGGTAGCGGAAGGCGAGCAGCCCACGCCGGCGCAGCCACTCCAGGTCGACCAGGTCGGTGGTCGTGTCGACCTGGGTGTCGGTGAGGAAGGTCGGTGTGTCCCGCCACCACATCACGTCGATGCGGGAGAGCAGGTAGATCCGGACCAGCGCGGTGAGGTCGTGCGCCGAACTGCGGGCGCTGGGTTGGTAGCGGGCCATCTCCAGGAGCAGGGTCTCCCGGGCGCCGACGAACCCCTGCGGGGTGGCGTTCAGGACCGCGGCGATGGCCGGCTCCCGCAGCCGCTGGTCCAACAGCACCTGGCGGGCGGTGGTCGACGGGGAGTCGGCCAGGGCGCCGACCTCGACCACCAGTTCCGCCACCGCCGCTCGGTAGGCGGCCAGGTCCGGCTGCCCCGGCACCGGACATCGGCCAACGGCGGTCGGCGCCCGGCG
>NZ_VSFA01000225.1 GCF_008119785.1 Micromonospora sp. MP36
CCGGGGGGCGCAACGAGCGGCCGTGGGGGTTGTTGAGGTGGGCGGCGAGCCTCGGAAGGTGGCGCGGCGCGTGGGCGTCCGCACCTAGCCGCAGGCTCTCCGCCGGGGTCGACGAGCCACCGCCGGCGTTCGGCCAGATCGTGGCGGCCGCCTTCCAGGACGTCCACTCGACGTACCGGGTCTTCGCGTAGTTGGGCAGGTTGGGGTCCGGCGGGCCCCACGCGTCCGGCACGTCCTCCTTGTTCTGGAACATCATCTGGCCGAACTCCTGCCAGGTCGAGGACTCGTCCTGGCCGGCCGACAGGATGAAGACCAGCTCGAAGCTGTTGGCCACCGCGTCGCCGACCGCCGCGCGCCAGGCGCCCAGCCCGTCGGTACGGATGTTCTTCGCGCACGCCTCACCCGACGGGCAGGCGCCGGGGTTGAAGCCGTTGTCGATGCCGTACTGGTAGGACTTCGCCGGCATCTCGTACGGGCCGAAGCCGCTGAGGTCCACGCCGTAGCGGCCGTTGGAGTCCTGCATCCAGTACTCGTGCAGGGTGTGTCCCCGGTTGAGGTCGCCCGGCTTGTTGAGGAAGTCCGTGTAGAACTGCGCGACCTGGTTCCGCGGGATGTTCGCGGCGGTCGCCTGGGGGTTGCCGAAGACCGAGGACTTCGCCGGCTGGGTGACGACGAACGGCTGGTCCGGGTAGTCGAGCGTGACCAGGGCGATCTTGAAGTTGCGGACCGACCCGCGCACGGCGGGATCGGCCCAGTTCTTGTTGGGAACCGGCTTGTAGTCGTCCCAGGTCATCGCGTCGGGATTCTGCCAGTTCTGCGGGTCGAGCACCTGGAACGGGGCGGTCCCGTCCAGGTCGCCCGGTGCGGCGGAGGCCGGCCCGGTGGCGCCGGACGCGACCACGACGGCCGTGACCGCGGCGGCCAGCACCGAACGCCACGCCGCACGCCTGGGGGGTAGAAGGTGCATCGGGTCACCTTTCAGGTCGGGGGCTTCATCGGCGGGGCGATCGAGCGACGGTTCCGGCTCACGGCGCGACGTCAGACGCGCCGAGCCCGAGTTGTCGCGATACGGGCTACTCGTCATCCCGCGTGATCACACCCGATCCGAATCTAGGAGCCGGCCGGCGTACGGTCACCGTGCAGATGTCGGCAGGTGGACCGACCACTTCCGACACGTGCAGGACGACATCCGGGGCCCGATCCGGTGTGGCTACGCCTCGGCGTCGGCCCGCAGCGCCCGCCGCACGTCCCGGCACAGCTGCGTCTCGGTCTCGGGCGGCAGCATGCCGCGGGGTGGCCGGCAGGGCCCGCCGTACCGGCCGACCAGCCCCATCGCCAGCTTCACCGCCTGGACCGACTCCGGCCGGGAGGCCCAGCTGAGCAGGGGGTGCAGCTGCGCGTACAACGGCAGAGCCGTCGCCAGGTCGCGGGCGGCGCACAGCCGGTGCAGGCGCAGGCTGAGCCGGGGCAGGGCGTTCGCGCACTGCCCGATCCACCCCGTCGCGCCGCACACGGTCAACTCCAGCAGCACGTCGTCCGCCCCGGCCAGCACGTCGAGGTGGGGGCACAGGTCACGCACCCGGTGCAGCCGCCGTACGTCGGACACCCGCACCGCCACCACGCCGTCGAGTTCGGCGATCCGGGCCAGCAGGTCCGGCGTCAGATCCGTCCTGCTCTCGACCGGATCGTCGGACACCACCACCGGCAGCCCGACCGCGGCGACCTCGCGGTAGTGGGCGACGACCTCGGCGGCGCCGACCGGGTAACCGACGGGCGGCGGCGCGAGCACCGCCTGGGCACCGGCCGAGCGTGCCTGCTCGGCCCACCGCCGGGCCTGGCGGCTGCCGTACCCGCCAACGCCCGGCACCACCGCGCAGCCGGCCGGCGCCGCCTCGACGGCCGCGCGGACCACGTCGGCGCGCTCACCGTCGGACAGGGCCCGGTACTCCCCCAGGGAGGCGCAGGGCGTCACCCCATGGCAGCCCTCGTCGGTGAGCCACCGCACGTGCTCCTGGAGCCGGTCGTAGTCCACCGAGAGATCGGCCCGGAAGGGGGTGGGAACAGCGACGATGACGCCCTGCCAGGGCCTGGTTGCGGCCACGGAGGTGTTCCCTTCTCGAACGCTGGCGCTTTGGTGGGCGTACACCAACCGGCAGGACGCCCCCACCTGGCCTCTCGGGCCGGCTTCCGCAAACGTTAGGGGCGAAGCCCGCCGTGGGTCTTCCGACAGATGCCGAAACCGTCCAGGGTTTATCGAGATTAGGTGTCGCGGCACTGGCACGAGGATTGCGGCCGGGTCAACATCATCGGAAAGGTTTGCCAACGGTCCTACCGGCACAACAGCCAGCCGGGCCGAGCGGCGACACCGCAGGGATCGGGCTGGCCGGGGGAAGCGCATGCGCATGGAGCTACAACGCATCGTCGACCGCGTCGCGGCGCGGGTCAAGCGGCCGGCTCTGATCGAGGACCGGCGTCAGCGGGTCGTCGTCTACAGCGAGCACAGCGGGGTGATAGACGGGGTACGTCGAAGCTCGATCCTGCGCCGGCACACCACTCCTGAGGTGATCGCCTGGGCCCGGGAGATCGGGATCATGGAGGCCCGCGAGCCGGTGCGCACGCCGGCCTGTCCGGAACTGGACCTCCTGCCCCGGGTGTGCGTGCCGATCCGGCACCAGGACCTGCTGCTGGGCTTCGTGTGGTTCATCGACGAGGCGAAGGGGATGACCGACGAGGAGATCTCGGCGGTGACCGAGGCGATGCCGGACCTGTCGCTGGCTCTCTACCGGGAGAACCTGCTCGGCGAGCTGGCCTCGCAGCGGGAGGCGGAGGCGACCCGGACGCTGCTCGTGGAGTCCCCGGAGGCCCGGCGAGAGGCCGTCCGGTCGCTGCTGACCGACGGCGTGGTCACCAGCGACGGTCAGATCACCGCCCTGGTCGCCCAGCTCGTCGTGGCCCCGGACGGGATGCTCGACGACGCGGCCCGGATCGCCCTGGAGCACGCCCTCGTCGCCACCCGGCACTGGGTCGGGTCGCGCGAGACGCTGCACCTGGTCCGGCACGACCACGGGGTGCTGCTGCTGTGCGGGGGGCGGAACACCGGGCGGCTGGCGGCGGAGGACGCGGCGGCGCAACTCGACCAGGCGTTACGCGGGGCCATCCGGGGGCTGGCGTCGGTGGCGCGGACCGTCGTCGGGATCGGCGACGACCGACCGCGCCTGTACGACAGCGTGCTGTCGTACCAGGAGGCCTTCCAGGCGGCCCGGGTGGCTGTCCAACTGCCCGCCCTGGGTCCGGTGGTGCTCTGGTCCGAGCTGGGCATCTACCGGCTCCTGTCCGGGATGGACGCCCGCCACCTGGATGTCGCGCGGGTGCATCCGGGGCTGGGCCGGCTGCTCGACGACGAGGCCCACCAGGTGTTGCTGGAGACCTTGGAGACCTATCTCGACCTGGCCGGCAACGCCCACGCCACGGCGGAACGACTGCGGCTGCACCGGACGACGCTGTACTACCGGCTGCAGCGGGTGGAACTGCTCGCCGACGCCGACCTGAAGGACGGCAACGAACGGCTCTGCCTGCACCTGGCCCTCAAGCTCGGCCGGCTGACCGGCCAGTACCAGCCG
>NZ_VSFA01000226.1 GCF_008119785.1 Micromonospora sp. MP36
CCTTGTGGGTGGACCGTCGCCCCGGCCGTCGTCTCCCGGATCCGGCGTCGACCGGGCCGACTATCCGGGGAAGGAGAGCGCGGGACGGAGGAGTTTCAGGTCCACCGCGTCAGCCATCGCCTGGTAGCCGGCGTCGCTCGGGTGCAGGTGGTCGCCCGAGTCGTACGCCGGGAGGAGCCGCAGCGGCTGACCGGGGTCGCAGGTCGCGGCGTCGAAGTCGACGACGCCGTCGAACTCGTCCGTGCCACGGATCCACTCGTTGACCGCGGCCCGGACGGACTCCCGCTCGGGCGTCCACTTGTGCCAGCCCTGAAACGGAAGGATCGTGCCGCCGACGACCCGCAGCCCGCGGTCGTGGGCCCTCAGCGCGATCTGCCGGTACGCGGCGATCAGCTGCGTCGGGTCGTACTGCGAGGGGTCCTGCTGGATGTCGTTGATTCCTTCGAGCACCACGACGGTGCGCACCCCGGTCCGGGCCAGCACGTCGCGCTCCAGACGAGCCAGCGCGTTCACGCCCTGTCCCGGGCTGCCGGCGTCGAGCAGCAGCCGGTTTCCGCCGATGCCGGCGTTGAGCACCCCGAACCGTTCCTCGGGCGGGCCGGCCAGCATCCGGGCGGCGAGCCGGTCGGGCCAGCGGCGGTCGGCGTCGGGGGTGGAGCCGGTGCCGTCGGTGATGGAGTCGCCGAAGCAGACCACCGCCCCGTCCACCTCGGTCCGGACGTCCACCCCGGCCAGGATCCAGTAGGAGGTCGTACGCCGGGAGAAGACGGCGCCGCTGGCGACGTCGGTGAGCGCGCCGTCCGCCAGCCAGCCGGTCGAATGCGCGCTCTCGTGGTAGGTCAGCGGGCCGGTCGGACCGGGCAGGTGGCTGCTGACGATCAGGGCGCCGCCGGTGGGCACGGCGAACCGGACCGGGTCGGAGACGACCTCGGCGCCGGGTGGTATCCGGACGTCGGGCGAGCCGCAGAAGGTGACCGGCTTCAGCGTCGCCGGGTCGACGTCGCCGGGGCGGGCACCGGGACGGGCGAGCGTGGTGGTGCGGACCACCAGTGGGTCCCTGCCGTAGCCGTTGCTCAGGCGCAGTCGCACCGTGTCGCCACCGATCGAGACGCGGACGCGTTGGCGCAGCGTGACGTCGGTGTACCCGGCCAGGGCCGGGCCGGCGGACGGCATCGCCACGGCGGTCGCCCAGGTGCCCACCCAGTGGGCCGCGGCGGGACGAGGGCCGACGAACACTACTTTCTCCCCTGCTCGATCGCGTCCGCGCGGGACGGGCGCCGGGCCGTACGGGCGGTGGACGGACGCCAGCGGCGGTCCACCGCCCGTCCCTCGATCACATGTGCTTCTCGACCGCTTCCCGCACACTGTCGGCGTTCTTGCGCAGCTCGTCCGCCACGGCGGCGAAGACCTGCTGGGCGGGCTGGTTGTCCGCGTAGATCTTCTGCAGGCCGCCGTAGATGGCCTTGTTGGCGTTCGGCACCATCAGCCGCACGGTGTCCTGCGCCTGGGTCTTGGGCAACTGCTCGACGGCGACCTTGAAGGCCGGGCGCTCGGTGAACCGCTGCTGCATCTGCGGGGTCTCCTGGGCCGCCTTGGTGGCCGGCAGGTAACCGGTGTCGATGGACCACTGCGCGGCGTTCTCCGGCTTCGCGGCGAACTTGACGAACTCGAACGCCGCCTTCTGCCGTTCCTCGGGGATGCCGGCCAGGATCGAGATACCGCCGCCGCCGGTCGGGCAGCCGAACTGCACCTGCTCGGGCAGGAAGGCGGCGCCGATGTCGAACTTGGCCTCCTTGAGCAGCCCGCCGAGCGCACCGGTGGACTCCTGCAGCGTCGCGATCAGCCCGTTGGCGAAGTCGACCTTGGGGCTCTTGGCCATGTATGCCTGCTTGTCCTGGTGGATGAGGCGGCGCTGCCACTCGCCGGCCTCCACCGCTCCGCCGGAGTCGATGGTGACGTCCAGGCCCTTGGAGTAGTTGCCGCCGAACTGCCAGACCGCGCCCTGGAACATCCAGTCGCCGTCGACCTCGGGGTACGCGTGCAGCTTCGGCGCGCGTCCGTTGGCCTTGACCCGCTGCAGGGCCGGCGCCCACGAGCGCAGCTCGTCCCAGGTCCGCGGTCCGCGGTCCGGCAGCCCGGCCTGCTGGAACATCGTCTTGTTGTAGTAGAAGAGCGGGGTGCTGCGCCCGAAGGGCACCCACCACACGTCGTTCTTCACGGTGCCCTCGGCGATCAGCGAGTCGACGTAGTCGGTGGTCGCCAGCCCGTTGCCGAAGAGCTTGTTCAGCGGGGCGAGGGTGTCGTTGATGAAGAACCGGCGCCAGGTCACCTCGGAGAAGATGGCGAGGTCCGGCACCTTGCGGGCCTGGAGTCCGGCGGCGAGCTTCTGGGCCAGCTCGTCGTAGGTCCCCTGGAACTGCGACTCGAGGTAGACGTCCTGCTGTGACTCGTTGAACTTCGTCACCAGCTTGGTGAAGGCCTCTCCGGTGGCGTTGCCGTACGGCATCCAGATGACCACCCGCTGCCGCTTGCCGTACTGGTCGGGGACCTTGCCCTCGGGCTGGGCGAGGCTCGCGCCGCCGGTGCCGCCACCGCCGCAACCGAGGGGGCTGAGCGCGAGCGCCGCGCCACCGGCGAGTCCGAGCAGCCGTCGGCGGCTCATCATGCTGTTCATGGGGGTCCTTTCGGTGGTGGTGGGGGTGGTCAGCCCTTCACCGCGCCCTGCGTGAGGCCGGCGACGATGTAGCGCTGAGCGATGAAGAAGACGATGAGCACGGGCAGCACGACGAAGACCGTGGCCCCCATGACGGCGCCCCAGTTCACGTAGCCCTCGGAGCTTTTGATCATCACGAGGCCGATCGGCAGGGTGCGCATGCTGTCGGTGTTGGTCACCACGAGCGGCCAGATGAAGTCGTTCCACTTGCTCACCAGGGACACGACCGTCACGGTGATGACCATCGGTCGGGACACCGGCAGGACGACCTTGAACAGTCGGCGCAGATGACCGGCGCCGTCGACCTTGGCCGCGTCGATCAGTTCGTCGGGCAGCGTGAGCATCTGCTGGCGCAGCAGGAACGCGCCGAAGGCGGATGCCGCGCCCGGGATGATGAGCCCCTGGTAGGTGTTGACCCAGCCGAGTTCGGAGACGATCAGGTAGCTGGGCAGCAGGGTCACGTGGCCGGGCACCATCAGCGCGGCGAGCAGCAGCGCGAAGAGGAAGCGCTTGGCCGGGAACCGGATGAAGACGAAGGCGTACGCGGTGAGGATGGCGTTGAGCACCTCCAGCGTCGTCCCGATGAACGTGGTGATCAGCGAGTTGACGAAGAAGTTGCCGAACGGCGCGGACTGCCACGCCTCCCGGTAGTTCCCCCATTCCAGCTTGTGTGGCCACCAGACCGGCGGGAACGAGCGGATGTCCCCGGCGGTCTTCAGCGACGAGCTGAGCAGCCAGTAGAGCGGCCCGACCATCAGTACGCCGACCACGACCAGCGCCACCGCGAGCAAGCAAGTGCGGGCGCCCCTTGCGGGGGCGTGGCCGGGGGCGTGCCGCCGTGGCGGGGGGGCGGAGGG
>NZ_VSFA01000227.1 GCF_008119785.1 Micromonospora sp. MP36
CCGCCGTGTGCTGCCGCGGCTCGCCGAGCATGACGACGGCTTCGATGTGACCGCGGCCGAGGCGGCCTGGGACGCCTGCCTGGCTGCTCCTGACTGGGACCGGGACCCCGTGTGGATCCACGGTGATCTGCAGCCGGGCAACCTGATCATCGACCGCGGCCGACTGGCCGCTGTTATCGATTTCGGCGCACTCGGTGTCGGCGATCCGGCGCCGGACGTGGCTCCGGCGCTATGGACGTTCACCGGCGCGGCCCGGGGAGCCTACCGGGAGGCAATCGGGTACGACGACGCTACCTGGCGCCGGGCCTGCGGATGGGCCCTCGCTCCGTCGCTGACCGGCATTGACTACTACCGGCATACTTTCCCGCGAATGGCCGAGCACGGCCGCCGAATGGTCCGCGCAGTGATCGCCGAACTGGCGTAGCACTACCGGCTCGATCGCAAGCCCGAGCGGCTCGCCGAGTTCGCCGGCCTTGTCACGGCACGCACCACCCGCCCCGGCATCGGCGCGAAACTCCCTCTCGTTGACATCCTCCCGGCCCTGAAGGGCCGGGAGTCTCACGGTCGCCCGTGAGGTTTCCTGTTTCATCGCCGACTGCCTTTCCGGGAGGATTTTCCCTTGAGGTCTTACATCAGCTCCGCAGGCGTTTTACCTCTCCGCCAGCCCGGCGGCGAGGATGTTTGTCGCGGCGTTGATGTCCCGGTCGTGCTCGACCCCGCAACCCGGGCACGTCCAGGAGCGGTCGTTGAGGGTGAGTGCGGTGTTGATCCGACGACAGGTCGAGCAGGTTTTGGACGTGGGCAGCCACCGGTTGACGGGGATGACCTTCCGCCCGTACCAGTCGGCCTTGTACTCCAGCATCCTGCGGAACTGACCCCAGGCCGCGTCGGAGATGACACGGGCCAGACGCCGGTTGCGGAGCATGTTTCGCACGCTGAGGTCTTCGATCGCGACCGTTTGGGTCTCACGGACGAATCGAGTGGTCAGCTGGTGCAAGTGGTCCCGCCGCCGGTCGGCGATCCGGGCGTGGATCCGGGCCACCTTCATTCGGGCCTTCGCCCGGTTCGCGGAGTCCTTCTGTTTGCGGGCCAGGTTCCGCTGCGCCTTGGCGAGCTTGCGCCGGTCGGCCTGCCCGTACCGAGGGTTGGCCACCTTCCCGTGCTCGTCGCTCACCCCCGGCATCGGGCGCGACAGGGTGAGCAGACTGGTGATGCCCGCGTCCACACCGACCTCCGCCGTGACGGGCGGCAGGGGCCTCACCGTCAGGTCCTCCACCAGGATGGATACGAACCAGCGGCCGGCAGCGTCCCGGGACACGGTGACCGTCGACGGTTCCGCCCCCTCCGGCAGCGGTCGGGACCAGACGATGTTCAGCGGGGTGTTCATCTTGGCCAGGGTGAGCCGGCCGTCACGCCAGCGGAACGCGGAGCGGGTGTACTCCGCCGACGCCCTGGATTTGCGTTTGGACTTGAAGCGCGGGTGCCGGGCCCGCTTGTCCCAGAACGCCACGAACCCGGCCTGCAGATGCCGCAACGTCTGCTGCAACGGCACCGAACTGACCTCGTTCAGGAACGCCAGCTCATCGGTGCGTTTCCACTCCGTCAGCCACCCCGACGACTGCACATAGGTGGTGCGCCGGCGGTCCACCGCCCACGCCCGGGTGCGGGCCTCCAACGCCCGGTTGTAGACCACACGCACACACCCGAACGTCCGGTTCAACAGTTCGGCCTGTTCAGGAGTCGGGTAGAAGCGGTACTTGTAAGCCCGCTTCACCACCTCACCCACGCCTCACATTTTACCGTCCATGTACGACACTCATCCCAAGGGAAGGGGGCGGCGTTTCCTCCCGGCCCTGAACGGCCGGGTTTCCACGCCGCAAATCCGATGACGCACCGCGAGCCCATGCAGGCGGCGTCAAGGCCACAGGATTGCACGGCAAGGCCGCCCTGCAGGTGAGCTGATTTCGATTGAGTCGGGTCGAGGTTCCGCCGTTGATGTGATCATGGGTGTGTCGAGGGTTACACCATCCGGATGTGCTGCCATCCGTGCGACCGTGACCGATCAAGAGCGATCTCGGCCGGTAGCCAGCCACTGAGCCTTTCCGCGCAACGATTGGTGACGTTGGGTAGTTGATTGGTAGTCGACCGCTTGGGTGGTGAGGGCGCGCCAAAGCCGTTGCGGTATAACGCAAAGACCTGGAACCCGGCATAAAGCCAGCCACGCGTCTAGCCGTGCACGCGGTTCGCGACCAGGGAGCCGGCCACGCACAGCATGCCGTCACGTTGGCCCACGACTGCCGTCATCGCTCGGTGGTACCGGGTAACGCGGCCCTGCCTACACCCTTTCTGCCCGCCTGCCCGCCAACATAGGCAATATCGCTACCTGGGTTGCGCAATTGGTCGCCCTCACCTAGCCTTACTTCCGCTACCCAGGTATCGGAAAGGTGGTGACCATGCCCGAACGTGCCCCCTCTCGGGGCCGCCCCCGAGACATCGACGCTGGCCGGCGGATCCTGATCGCCGCCCGGGATCTGTTGCTGGTCGATGGTTACGCCGCACTGTCCATCGACGAGGTCGCCGACCAGGCCGGCGTCGCCAAGACCACCCTCTACCGGCGTTGGCCGACCAAGGACCACCTGATCGTGGCCGTTGTTGCACTGATGCAGGATGACGTGCCGATCCTGGATACCGGTGACATCCGGGCCGATCTGACCGACTACCTACGTCAGGTGGCCGACGGCCTGAACACCATGCGCCGGGCCGGCTTGCCCGAAAGCGCGGACGACCGCTCGGCTGGCGTTGTCGCGGAAATCGCGGCGGCGGCGGCCCGGCACGCCGACCTCGGCACGCTGATTCGGGCCGTGTTCGCCCGCCGTAACGCGATGGCCATCGGACTGCTGGCCTCCGCAGCCCGACGCGGCGCACTTCGCACAGACCTCGATGTTGCCGTCCTGTTCGATCAGCTGGTCGGCCCGCTGTACTACCGGATCCTGGTTACCGGCGAGCCGGTCGACCATCCCTACCTGGACCTGATCATCGACGGCGCCCTTCGCGGCGCCCGACCATCCCACGCCCACCCAGCCTGAGCATCACCCTGGAGGAAGCCATGTCCACGCCCGTCGCTACCGCACAGCAATCCACCGTCCAGTCCTCGATTCCGCCCGGGCGACTACGCCTTGCCCGCATCCTGCTGATCATCGCCACAGTCAGTGCGGTTGGCGCCGCGGTGACCCAGATCCAGGTCGTATTCGATGCGGGCGGTCCGACCAAGGTGGTGGAGACCTGGCGGCTGTACGGGTTCCTGGTCTTCGCCGGCCTGTTCGCGCTCCTGACCGTCAGACCCCTGGGCAACCTCGCGGTGTGGCTGCTGGTCATCATGAACAAGCTGGCGTTGACCGTGACCGGCCTCGCCTACCAGGCCCACGGCGGAATCGCGGACACCGGCCCGATCATCACCTGGGACGGCGGCCTGACCGTGCTGCTGCTGGCCGCATTCGCGGTCAGCCGGCTCGGGGCCAGGCCCTCAGCCGGCTAGTA
>NZ_VSFA01000228.1 GCF_008119785.1 Micromonospora sp. MP36
CGCAACGCCGCCCGCGCCTCGGCCTCGAACTCGTGCACCAGGTCCGCGTTTCCCGACCAGCGTTCGTACTCGTCGAGCAGGATCACGAAGAGCGGCGTCGCGTCGGCGCTACCGAAGTACGGCGTGTCAGGCTGCTCCTCGAACGCGGACAGCTCGCTGTACCGGAACTCGTGCATGATCTTTCCCGGCTCCTCGTCGCGGAAGTCGTCGAGGACGGCAGCCTGATCGAGGGCGAGTAGGCGCAAGGTGGCCACGGCTTGGTCCGGCACGATTGGCAGCGCCTGCAGACTGGTAAGGATCGAGTCGCGGCCGGTGGCGGTTGCTGCCCATGGCAGGCCGGCGGCCGGCATCGGCTCGCTCGGCAGCGCAAGTGTGTAAAACCGTAGGGCGGCGAGATCGACCAGGCTGCGCCGGTACGTCTGCTCCAGTGGCGTCCAGTCGCACGACAGTTGTGGCGTCTCGGCGAGCCACTGCTTGAGGTCCTGCTCGAGTTGCGGTTTGTTCCGCCGGTGCGGGGCGGGGTGCAGATGGTCCCGGACGTCCTCGCCGTCGGGGCGCAGCGCGAGGCCCCGGACGTGCAGGGTGGTGGTCCACTGCCCGTGTGGTCCGATGCGGATGTCGTACGTCAGCCCGTCCTCGTCGACCCGCGCTGGCTCGCTGGTGGAGATGACCGTCTCCCGCCGGAACGTGTCGCGCTCGTACCCGAGGCGCAGGCACCCGTCCGCGACGCGTTTGTATATCCGGCCGAGCCGCTTATATCTTCCGCCCTCGGCTACCGCCCACAGCGGGAGGAAGTCCGAGTCCGCCTCGACCCGAATGGTGAATGTCGTTGGTTCATTCGAATGGTTGAAGACGGTCAGGCGCTCCTCGAAGCTGCCGGCCACCGTGCGCTCGCGGATGACCGAGGCCTTGGCGTCCACGTAGTGGGTGGGGGCGCCGGGCACCAGGAAGAAACGCACCTCGAAGTACTGCGAATCGTCCAGGGCCAGCGAGTGCAATCGCTCACCGTTGACGCTCAGCCGCCACAGCGACAGGCATCGCGTGTCGAGCGTGAAGAATCCGGACGGGTCGCCTTGGGCCGTCTCGATGTCGCCGCTGTCCTGGCTCAATACGAAGATGTTGCCGTCCAGGATCCGGACGAGGCCGGGTTTCATGTCCGCCGCCTCTGTTCGCCGGTGAAGGCTCGCGGATGGTGCCCACCCGGGGGCTCGGGGAAGAGCCGCTCCAGCAGGATGATGAACCGGAATTGCCCTTCGCTCGTGAGCTCGTTCCGCAGCCACGCCGGCTCCGGTTTGATTTCGCCGAGCACCATCCGGTCGAACGAGGCGTTGTCGGTGCGGATCACGATGTCCGCGCTGCGCTCTTCCCTTGTCACCCGGATATCCCCGTTCGTGATGCTGATGAACCAGTGGTCCGTCCCGTGATCGTGGTCCAGGTCGAAGCGGATGGTGCCGGTGGTCTTCTTGAGCACGCGTCCTTGACGGGGGAGTTCGGCGAAGAATTTTCTGGTCACATCCGACATCAGAGTCCTCCCAGAAGGTCGAGCGCCATGGCCAGGATCGCTCCACCCACCGGTTCGTGGCATCACCCGTGTCGGGTGAAACGGCGGCGGGCCGGTCCGTTGCCGCCTCGGTGACCAGCGAGGAGATAGCCGCTCTCACCCGATGCGGGTGATGCCGGAGCACTCCTCGGCGGACTACCTTGTCGCCGTCGGGAGTCGAGCCGAGGGAGTCTTGATGTCCGATCGCGCCGCAAAATTGTTCGGCGGGCTCGGCCGCCGCGGCCATGAACCCCTGCTCGAGGAGGCCAACGCCGCCGTACGCTTCGACCTTGAGCACGAACGCGGAATCGACCACTGGCTCCTCGTGATCCGCAACGGCGACATCCGGGTGTCGCGAGACGATCGCGAAGCGGACCTCGTCGTTCGGGTTGACCGGGCACTCTTCGAGCGGATCGTCGCCGGCGAAACCAACGTCTACTCGGCGTGGTTGCGTCACGAACTCTCGGCCGAGGGCGACGTGCGCCTGGCTCGGCTCATCCAGCGGATCATCCCGGGGCCCTCGGGCGCGCGCCATCCGCGGGCCTTCGCCCGCAAGCAGGGACAGCGGACATGAAGCAGGACCTCGTCAGACTGCTGGACGGTAACACCTTCGTGGTCAGTGAGGAGAACGGCGACATCGACGCGTCTCCCACCGTCCCGACCGGATTGTTCTCCTTCGACACGCGATTCCTGTCGAAATGGCTTCTGCGCATCGACGGGGAACGGCTCACCACGCTCACCATCGACAATGTCGAGTACTTCGAGAAGCGCTTCTTCCTCGTCCCGGCCACCCCCGCTCTCGCCGACGCCCAGGTCTCGGCCATCCGGGAACGCTGTATCGGCGGGAGTTTCACCGAGCGACTGACGGTGATCAACCACCGGAGCCGGCCGATCGATCTGCGGATCCAGGTCGAGATCGAGAGCGATTTTGCCGACTTGTTCGAGATCAAGGATGTCCAGGCCAAGCGCGGAAGTTATCACACACGGGTGGAAAGCGGGCGCCTGTGCCTCGGGTACGAGCGCGACACGTTCCGGCGGGAGACGGTCATCTCCACCAGCGAGCCGGCGCGGGTCGACGAGGACGGGCTGACGTACGACATCCGCATCGGCCCGCACGGACAGTGGGCTACCGAGCTGCACGTGCGCACTCTGGGCCCCGACGGGCGGGACATCCGCGAGAGCCTCCAGGGCAGGACTAGTCGAGAGACCAAGGAGATGCGCCGCGAACTGGACCGTTGGCTGGCCGAGGCGCCCCGCCTGGTCTGCGATTCCACGGCGCTGACGAAGACGTACCGGCGCTGCCTGGTCGACCTCGCCGCCCTGCGTTTCACCCCCCTGACGGGCGGCGGGCAGACCCTGCCCGCCGCCGGGCTGCCCTGGTTCATGGCCATCTTCGGCCGGGACAGCGTCTTCACCAGCCTGCAGGCGCTGCCGTTCGCGCCAGACCTCGCCGCCACGACGCTCCGCCTGCTGGCGCTCACCCAGGGCGCCGTGCTCGACGACTTCCGGGAGGAGGAGCCGGGAAAGATCCCGCACGAGTTGCGGTACGGCGAAACGGTCGCGTTCGAGGAGCAGCCGCACGCGCCGTACTTCGGCAGCGCGGACGCGACGCCGCTCTACGTGATCCTGCTCGACGAGTACGAACGCTGGACCGGCGACGCCGACACGGTGCGGCTGCTCGAGCGCGCCGCGCGGGCGGCGTTGGA
>NZ_VSFA01000229.1 GCF_008119785.1 Micromonospora sp. MP36
CGCCAAGGCGGTCAATGACCTCACGAGCGCCTTGGGAGCGAAGGTTGAACTGCTCGACGCTCCCGCTGGTGCGGCCATGGCACACAAACTGCTGCGCAGCATCTTCATGAAGGGTCTCGCCTCCATCATCTGGGAGGCAGTCGAGGCAAGCCGGGCCGCAGGGTATGAACAATGGGCCCGCGACCAGATCGCCTCCCAACTAGCGGGAGACGGGCATGCCGTCATCGATCGCCTCCTCTCTGGCACAAAGCTTCACGCCAAGCGCCGCAGCCAGGAGATGACGGATACCGCTTCCTATCTGGAGTCCCTGGGCGTTGCGCCAGTGATGACCCGCGCAACCGAAGTCTCCCTTCAGCAGATCGCGGCAACTCCCGGGTGATCAGTCGCTATCGCAAAACTCCAACATAGCGGCCGATACGTGAGCGGGAGGAAGACCTGAATGCAAGATCACGCGCGGCTATCTACTTGAGTTGGGTGGACGGAAGGGCAGCCGCCTGGTGATGGTGGATCAAGACGGCTGCCCTTTCGGCGGTCAGGTCGACTGGCCGTGTCAGGGGTCCGGGACCCGGAGGCCTTGAGTTCTCAGATGATCTTGATGGGGGTGGAGAGCAGCTCGTTGTCCGCCGGGATCGCGTCCCGGTTCGGGCTCAGGTCCGCGGCAGCACGGAAGGTGAGCTTCCCGAGGACCAGGTCGTCGGCGGTCACGGTGTAGGTGAACGCAAAGCGGGTGGTCTTGCCCGTTTGGCTGACCGGAACCATCTGTTTCAGCGCCCCGAGATGGGAGTAGTCCCCCGCGACGCTCTTGTAGAGGTCCACCTGAACGTTCTCCACGTACCGGGTGTTCTGGACCTGCACCTCGACCGTGACGGTCTGTCCCACCCGGGCGCTCGTCGGCACCTTCACCCGCACGATGGCCACGTCATGGGTACGCACCTCGACCACCCGGGTGATCGAGTCGCTGCGCCCATCCGGCGTCTCCACTGTCAGTCGGACCGGGTAGTCGCCGTCGCGGGGGAAGCGGTGGCCGGGGTTCGGCTCCGTCGAGGTCGCGCCGTCGCTGAAGTCCCAGCCGAAGGACTCGAGACCCGCGCCGGCCGGATCGTAGGCGGTGTTGGAGAACGCCACGAGGTCGAACGAATTGGGATCGCTCCGGTAGTAGGCGAAGTTGGCGACGGGATCCGGCGCCTCCGCCAACTGGAAGGCGTGCGAGGCGATGCCGTCCCCGCTGACCTGGAACAGGTACGTCCGGCCGGCTTCCGCCACGAAGGTCACCGAGCGGTAGTCGTAGAGACCGGTGCACCGGACGAAGGACAGGCCGCCGAGCGAGGAGCCGAGGTACACGTTGATGCCGGCGTACATCGGGTTCGTCTGGGCGACGACCGACACTGTGGTCGTCGGTGTGTACGAGTACCAGGTGGTGTGCTGCGAGGAGGCGCAGACCGACGTCTCGCCCGCCTCTCGGGTGGCAGCCTCATAGGGCTGGGTGTTCGAGTAAGGCAACCCGGTGACCGCGATCGCGTCGGCGAAGTTGTCGTTCGGCGGCGGCGGGACGTAGCTGACAGAGAACCGAAGCGACCCGCCGCCCATCCCGCCGTTGCCGCAGCAAACCCCGACCATGAAGCGGTAGGTGGTCCCTGCGGTGACCGGGAAGGCGACCCTCGACTGCTGGGCCTGGTAGTCGTCGTTGCAGGCCAGCTGAGTGAACGCCCCCGGCTCGCCGAGCCAGGCGGAGAGCACGGTGTCGTAGCCGCTCCCGATCGTGTCGGCCTGCAGGCGGCCGTCCCGCTCGGGGGTGACGGTGAACCAGACCGACCCCTTGTTGGAGCAGGTCGTCGGGTCGGTTGGGCCCGTTGTTGCTCCGCTGGCATCAATGGTGGTGGTGAAAGGAATGGTCTCCACCGCGATGGCGGCGGAGTAGTCGTCGTTCACCGGTGCCGCGAAGGCGGCGGTCTGCCCCGCGGCAAGCAGAGCGATCACTCCTGCGACAGCGACGACGAGTCGTGCGGCACTACGTCTGACCACTGGATGTCCTCCCGGGCCCCGTATCCCTTGTGGATATGACCGGCCGACGGTAAGGCCTAAGATCCAGTGGCTTCGCTAAGAGAACCTTTAGTTTCGGTTAAGGAGCCGGTCGGCCCCACTCACCCGGAGGTGGAGCGGGCGGCCGGCGCAAGGTAGCCGAGGCGGTCCCGGCCAGCAAAAGTCAGCGCCTCTGTGTGTCCAGCCGCCACCAAGCGTACCTTTTTGATCTTTGAGGATGCGCCGATAGATCACGTTCGCAAGGCGCCGTTTTAGGGCGCGACGGGCCTCGGCTGACGTCTTGCCCTCGCCCAGTTTCCGCTGGTAGTAGGCACGCCCAAGTTCTGAGTGGTGGGCTTGGACGACCGCGATGAGGTGCAGGGTGGCGTTGAGGACCGCGATCGGCTCGTGGTGGGGCAGCAAACTGCGGGCCTGCTGCCCCACCGCATGAGGGCGAAAACATCGGGCCTGTCGGGACCTTGCAGCAGCGGGATCAGGAGACGCCCCTGCGGAGCTTCGCCGCTCTAGGCGAAGACACCTGTCGTCCACAGGCGGGCCCCGCCCACGCGTTCGCTGCTACCCGCAGCGCAGTTCGTCGGCGGTGATGGTGCCGTTGACCTGGGCGATCCGGTGGTCGTAGCAGGTGCCGTGCGGACCCGTCAGGCGGTACCGCTGCTCGGACTCACCAACGGCGTGCCGCTCGTCGCGGGGCACGCCGAGTGTCCACGACGCCGAACCGGTGAAGGTGTTCGCCAGCCGGCTCCAGGGCGCCTGCCCGGTGCGGGCGGTGGTCGCGTCGGCGTAGTCGCCGAGCGTCATGCGGGTGGTGAGCCGGTCGTCCGCGATGGTGATCTCACCGTCGACGGTGTACCGCTTCTCGGTGCGGCTGACCCGTGGCGCCGAGCCCTGCCCCGACATCGTCACCGTGGACGTGTCCGTCCAGACCGCGTGCTGGCCGTCCGGGCTCTCACCCGGGCCCCAGTAGTGCTCGTTGTGATTGGTGAGCGCCTGCTCGACCGTGGTCGTCACCCGACCGTGCGACGTGTCGAGGTAGCCGACCGCCCGGAACCGGTGTGCCGCCTCGACGGTGACGTGGTGGATGTCGCCCTCCACCGAGCGCG
>NZ_VSFA01000023.1 GCF_008119785.1 Micromonospora sp. MP36
GACGGCATCGAACCCGGCTCTCATCTGCGTCCGGGAACTCCGGCCCGGGCCGTTCTCGGCGCACGCCAATCTCGGCGGCCACGTCCTCGGCGGTCACGTCCTGCGCGGCGGCGGGCTGGGGGGTGAGGGCTGCGGCGCGAAGCGAGCGCGGGCTTTCTTGGTTATTGACGGTTAAGGACGGTTCGGCGGAAGCACGCTTCCGGCCGTTTGGTAGCACACTTCCGGCCGTTTGGTACTGCACTTCCGCCTGGCCCCGGACCGGGGGGAAGCCGGCTTCCGCCCGGTTTTCCACAGGCCCCGGGGCTTCGGTTGGGCGGCCCGACTGCGGCTCGGCCAGCGGTTCCAGGGCCGCCGGGAGTGGGCGTCGGCGTTCCATTGCGAGATCCCAGACGACGGGGCGACGGTCGGCGGGAAGGAGGCTCGCGTGACGCTGGTCGCCTCGGCGGATCAGGCCGAGGCGGGCCAGTGCTGAGAGGTCATTGCGGACCGTGCGGACGGACTTGCGGGCGTAGAACGCGAGGCGCTCCTGCGACGAGAAGGCGGCGCGCCTGTTGGCGTGTGCGTGGTTGGTGAGGCTGATCAGGACGGCGAGACAGGACGGCGGGACGTCCGGGGCGTCGCTGAGGGCCCAGGACAGGGCCTCGGCACTCATCGGGTCACCGGCAGGTCCAGGATGTCGACCAGGCGTAGCGCGGGAACGCCGTGAGGTTTGGTGTGGGCGACCTCGAGGGTGTTGTCAGCGCCGGGGCGATAGGCCTCGACAGCGGCGGCGTCGACGGCGGCCAGGTCGTCGGCGACCCGGGCGAGGCAGAAGCGTCCACGATCGGGTGGAGGGCAGCCCCTGTCAGGAACGGCGATCATGCGTGTGAGCTGCGTTGTCAGGATCGGGTGTGGTGCTGGTCAGGGTTTGTCAGGTTGTGAAGATGCCGTCGATGAAGTTCGGGTTGTCCGCCACGGCCCGGCCGTGGTCGGTGGGCAGGTCGACCAGCCGGACTCGTTGGATGCCGTCGCTGGGCAGCCAGACCGCCTCGGCCGGTTTGGTCTGCTGGGTCGCGGTGGCTGCTGGCACGTCCGCCGCTCAGGGGCGGAGCAGGCGGTGCAGGTGTTCTTCGCGTTCGGCGTTGGGTAGCCAGAACAGCACCGGGTAGCGGGGTCCGCCGCGGCGGGGCAGTGGGGGTGGGCGGCGGCTTGGAAGCGGTGTCCGTTGTGGCCGAGTGTCCGGTTCCATGGTTGGCTGCTGCCTCCGTCGCGGGCGAACCGGAACCGGTTCAGCAGGCCCAGGGCGGCCAGTTCGCCGAGTCGGATCTGACAGGTGCGGCGGGCGTGGAACAGGATGCGGTGGATCTGGTCGGTGGTGAGGACCTGGTGGTCGTCGAGGAGTTGGAGCAGCCGGCGGTCGCGGGTGGTGATGCGGGGGTAGATGGTCAGCAGGCCGGAAGAGTGTGATTGCGGCATAGGTGTTCACCCCGTGGAGAGAGAAATCCCGTAGGGAGTCTGGACGGGTTGATCATGCTGGTGACTCCGTTGTCGGGCGGGTTTGGGCAGGTCAGGCACCTGACAGGCCGGGCGGAGGGGACTCGTGTGGGGTCTCGTGTCGCCGACACCCCCAAACGAGCCCCCGATGCCGCACCCAGCCGAGCCCCCGAACGAGCAACCCGGTCAGTACGTCGTGCGACGTACTGCGGGTGTCGTTGCACGACCGACGACGGCAGCCGTAGCGGCGCGCCACTCTCGAGGCGGAGGGTGCGCAGGAGCGAGCCCGATGCCGAGGGAGATTGTGATGTTGACGGATGTCGTGGGTTATGTGTACGCCCATCCTGGCCCAGGTTGGGGAGACGGGCGCGGGCCCTGGGACGGCGGAGCGGGCTGGTGGCTGATCTTCCCCGCCCTGTTCTGGCTTCTTGTCCTGTCGTCCCTGGGCTACCTGATTTACCGCAGGTCGCCTACGCGGTTGGCGCGCAGCGCGGCAGAGCGGGTTCTCGCCGAGCGATTCGCGCGCGGCGAGATCGGCGAGGAGGAGCTGAAGCAGCGCCGGGCGGTCCTGCGGGGCAGATCCTGACCGCCATGCTCGTTGGTGGGTGAGCCGTTAAGACTGGTGCTGATTGCCTGCAGTGCCTGGTTCTATGTGGGGATGACGTGTGCGTAGGCGGTCTGGCCCGTGTGCTCGGGCTCGTCGCCGTTGACCGCTTCGAGGATCGGGCGGTGTTCGGCCAGTGCTGCCTCGCGCCGTTCCTGCATGCTGTTGGCGAGGTGGCGGTAGCGGACCGTGCGGTCGGGGATCTGTTCGTCGAGGCGGCTGGCCCAGCTGTTGTGCGCGATTCTGGCGATGGCGTCGTGGAGTCTTTTGCCGGTCGTCATCGCCTCATCGGCGAACTTGATCAGGGCGGCGTTCCGTTCGACGATGCCGGTCAGTAGCCGGACGTCGTCAGCGGTGGCCTTGATGCCCTCGTACACGAGCACTGCGCCCGAGCGGAGACGTGTCGTACTTGCCGTCGACCGCAGGTCAACCTCCGAGGTCGACCTCGATCTCCACCTCGACGTCGTCACGGACCTTGAGCGCGCCGAGAAAGGCCGAGTAAGGCTTGATTCCGTAGGCCGACTGCGTCACCACCGTGGCGGCGCGGTACCTGTCGGGCGTCACCTCGCGCACCTCGATGTCGATGGGGGCCGGCGGCCCCGTGCATAGTGAGGGTTCCGCTGATCGTGGCATGGTCGTCGCCGACGACGATGCGGCTGGACTCGAAGGTGGCCGTCGGATGGCGATCGACGTCCAGCGTCCGCCGGGCGTTGTTCTCGATCTCGCCCCGGTCCTTGTCAGTCAGCGGTCGCGCACCGCCGGTGCCCTGCCGCACGGCCAGCGATCCCAACCCGACGTGGGCCGTCGCGGTGGCATCCGCCGGTCCAGTTTCCGGATATCCAGTTCCACCGACCAGTCGGTCACCTCGATGGCCAGGTCGTGCCCAACGGTCGAGCCGATCCCCGTGCGGCGGGTCCGCAGCAGCATGCGCCCCTCGTCCGGGCCGAGTCGCAACCGTCCGGTTCTGATCGCCACCCGCCAAGCGTACGCGGAAAGACCAGATCAGTTCCCTCCTCTGGCCCGGACGAGGGCGGGTCGGTGACCAGCCTCATCGCCGACCCCGCCCGTGCGGGTGCCGAAGGTGAGTGTCACTCCTGTCCCAGCCGGCTACCGTCGGGCCGCTGACGTGGAACCCGGGCCGTGCCGGCCCGGCGTCGGAGCGGGCGGCCGTGGGTCCGCGGCACTGTTGCATTGTGGGATCGGCGGACGTTCCCGGTGTTGGGGGTCTGCGGTCAGATCGCCCGGGCGAGTTCGGTGAGCGCGGCTGCGTCGCCGAGCTGGCGGCGGTCGCCGGGTCACGGTTACAGCGCCTCCGGCGGGGGTGCTTCGGATTCAGAATGGCTGGGGCTCCGCCGGTGGGTCGCGGTCCAAGGGTGGTGGCGGTAGGCCATCCCGCCGACGACCCGGGACGAACCGAGCAGGCCACCGCCGGGGCCACCGGCCTCCGGCCATGCGTCAAGGCCGTCTTGACATGGCGGTCCCGACGGCGGCCCGCACCCACAAGGGCGGGTCGACGGCGACGGGATGGCCGCTTGGAATGAGGCGATGTTCCGACGGCTCTGTGCCGTGTCTCAGGTGAACCTTGACGGGCGCGTCTCGTCCGATGGGCTACCGCTGCCAGAAGCCGTGGTCGTTGCCGCCTTGGAGGTTGATGGCGAAGGTGCCATGCCCGGGGACCTCCAGCGGCTCCACGGCGATCTCGCCGCCAGCCTCCACCACCGCTGCGACGGCTGCTTTGATGTCATCAACCAGCCAGTAGGGCCGCACCACCGGCTCTTCGGTCTCGCGCAACGGCCCGTACCCCCACCAGCCCGCCTCCCGGCATTTCGGCCGTCCGTGGTTGCCGAGCCCGGAGCCCGGCTCGCCGAACTGCACCCCATTCGCCGCTGCGTAGGTGGCACATACCACGTCGACCTCCTTGGTCACGATTTCGAGGTAGCGGATCTGCATGCCTGTCTGACCTCCGGTAGTCAACGACGTACTAAGAGAGACCGTCAATAGGCGTTATCTGAGGCGGCGGGTGGTGGGGCGGTTGTCCCAGCGGTAGTGGGTGCGGGCTTCTCGGATGAGGGCACGCACGGTAACGAGCGCGGCGGCGAGGTACAGGTAGAAGTCGACGATGGCGGCTTGCCGGTCGGTGCAGCGGCGGAGTTTGCCGTACCCGTTCATCCAGGCGTGGGTACGTTCGACCGGCCAGCGGTTGCCGGCCTGCACTGGGGCGGGCACGCCCCGTTTGGCGATCTTGGCGTCGAAGCCGTGGTCGGTGAGTACCTGGCGGGTGGGCTTGTTGTCGTAGCCGCGGTCCAGGTGCACGGTGACCTGTTCGGGCAGTGCTCCGATCTGGTCGAGGGTGGCCAGGGTGGGCGCCAGCAGCGGCGAGTCGTGGCGGTTGGCTGGGGCGCTGACCAGGCCGAGTGGGATGCCGGTGGCCTCGGTGAGGGTGGAGCGTTTCAGGCCGCCTTTGCGGCGGTCCACAGGTGACGGGCCGGCCTTGTCACCGCCGCATGGGGCTTTCGTGATCGCGCCGTCGACGGCAAGGTCGGACAGCTCCAAGCCGATCATCATGTCGTACGCGGCCGCCGCCAGCTCGTGCAGCCGGTGAGCGACCCGCAGGTGCGCCCACTCGGTCAGCCGGCGGCGGATCGTGGCGTCTGAGCACTGCGTGGATGCGATCCGCTCGTAGCCCGAGCCGTGCACGAGCGCGGCGATGACATGTTCGAACACGACCCGGTCCGGGACTCGACGCCGGTGGCAGCCCAGCGGGTGACCGGGGTGGAACTCGCCACGCTCCCGCACCCCCGTCTCACTCCAGGCAGCTTCCCCTACCTAATCCCTGTGCACAGCAGGCGAGGGAGCCAGACGGATGAGGATCACCGTCGCCGGCGTCCTGGTGGAGGACCCTGCTCGGTAGGGGTGGGGCCAGTGCACCTGGGCAGTCCGCGGCAGCGGTTGGACGCCGCTGGCCACTATGGCGGCATGGGGAGATGGCAACGTCCGTACTCTCTCGACGTCGCGACCGGTTTCGCGGTGCTGGGGCTGGTCGCGATGCCTGGCCTCGCCACGTTCATGGTGATCATGTATGTGCGCGAGGGGATGCCGACGCCGTTGGCGATCCTCTTCGGGGTGTGGCTGGCCGGGGGCGTCGCCGTCACGGCGCGGCAGGCGATGCTCGGGGTCTACGTCAGTGATGACGGCGTCCGGTCCCGGTCCCTTCTGCGTACGACCACGGTGCCGTGGACATCGGTGTCGGACATCCGCAGCGGCACAGCCAGCATGGCGGGCCTGGACATGGGCCGCCCCGCGATCATCATCGAACGAACCGACGGGGTCCTGATACAGACCCCGCTGCAGCGCGGCCACCTCCTCCGGCCGTTCACGTTCCGGCCCGAACTGGGCCGGCTGGCCACCTGGCCGGAACACTACGAGGAGATCCTGGCAACACTGCAGGCACACCACCGCGACGCGCAGCGCCGCCGGCAGACCGCGTCCACCGGTCAGCTGGAGCAGCCCTCCACCGCCGCCACCCGGCCGACGACCCCACCCGCCGGCGTGAGCCGGACACGCACGACCCGCGATGCCGCTACCGCTGATCAGCGGCGCGACATCCACGCGCTGACCCGGCAACACCAGCGTGGCGCCCTCACCGACGCCGAGTTCGCCGCCGAACTGGCGAAGCTCCACGGCACCGAATAGGCCGTTCCCCGATGCCCGGGGGACCTACGCCCCATCGTGATCATCCCGTTGGCGAGCCACATCGAGCAGATGGTCAAGGTCGGTTCGCGACCGGCCGGTCGCCGTCGCGAGCGTCCCGAGTGGGTCGGCATGCCCGCGACCGGTCAGGTCCTCGAAGACCGCGAGCAGGTCGATCTCGAAACCGTCCGCGGTCGTACCCCGGGCCTTGGCCAGTTCGGCGAGCCGGCCTTCGATATAGCGGCGGACCATCACCTGGTACGCCCCGACGCTCGGCATCTCGTGGGCCTCGGCGACCATGTCGTCAACCTGCCGGCCCATCCGGTGCAGGACCTCGCCGGGATCAGCGCCGCCTCGAACACCGACAGTGCGCGGCCGATGCCGCCGTTCCCGCAGCCGCCGACGAACCTGCGGGGAACCGCCGGGGACAGCCAGGTCAAGCTGACCTGGTCGGCCAGCCCGACCTCGAACGTGCTGTACGACGTCTACCAGCGCGACGCCAGCCTCAACGGCTGGTGGGAGAAGCTGCCGTATCCGGTCAGCGGCACGTCGCTGACCGCCCGTTACCTGGCCAACGGGCACGTGTACAACTTCAAGATCGCAGCGATCAACGTGGCCGGCGAGAGTAACCCGTCGAACATCATCAGCGTCATGCCCCGCTGGGCGGACGGAACAGCCGCTTCGGCGTCGGTGACCAGCAGCTGGATCTTCAACGACTACCAGGGGTTCGACCCGATCCAGCGCGACGCACCCTCGCTCAGCGCCTGCCCCGGCCCGTCGCTGCGAAACCGGCCGACCCAGAGGGCGGCCAGCCGAAGTATTGACACCGGCGAAGACGATGCTCCAAAGTTACTGGCCTAGTCCAGTATTCCGTGCAGTACTCCACGCGAAGGTGGATCAAATGGGCACGAGATCGAGATCGAGAGCGACGCTGTCGCTGCTAACGGTAGTGACGCTGGCGGCCGGCCTACTGGTGCAGGCATCCGAGGATGTCCAAGCGGCCGGCGTCCAGGCATCCGACGAGCAGACGGCCAACGAACAGACGGCTACCGACCAGCGCGGCTCCCGCAATGACCTGACCTTGCCCAATGGCTACGCCGATCGCGTGAACCACGCGCTGGAACAGGGATCCGACCACTGGGGCGAGAAGTTGCTCGGCCTGCCCGACGGTCCGACCATGGCCAACGTCAAGCCGCTGCTGGTGCCGGCCAACCACGCTGGTACGACGGACGCCACCTCGCCCTGGTACTACCTGCCCTTCACCTATCCGGCGCCGGACCCCACCCGATGGGCCGAGGAGCGAGACTTCTCGCTGCACGTCGCCGACGGCAGCGAGCTGATGTCGCAATGGTCGGACTCGCGGGCGACCCAGCACGCCCGCTTCTTCGTCGGCGCGGACGGGTCCGAGCGCTACGGCCAGGCCGAGGCGAGGTCGGACGAGCCCCGCCTGACCGGCGGATACCTGCCGATTCTCTCCAACTCCTATCGTGACGCCGCCGGGGTCCGCTACGAGCGCGAGTCGTTCGTCACCGCGCTCACCCCGGGCGGCCCGACAGTCAGCATGCTGCGGTTCGTCGTCAACGGGCCGGCGAACGCGCACCCGCGGCTCCGGCTCAACCTGAGCCGTGACAAGGTGGCGGACGTCGTCGCCAAGCCCGGGCTGCTGACCCTCGGTGGTAAGACCGTGGTCGCGTACAGCGGCGCGGCGACCTGGTCCGCGCCTGACCTGACCTTCACGCCTGACCTGAGCCGCGGAAAGGCCGAGTTCTACCTGGTCATGCCGAACGAGCCGGCCGAGCTCGCCGCCCTACGCCCGTCCGCCGAGCTGTACGACTCTGCGAAGTCCCGCACCAGCGACTACTGGACGGCGCAGCTCAGCGCCGGCGCCAAGGTCAAGATCCCGGAGAAGTACGCCTCGGACGCCATGCGCAGCACACTGCTGAACAACCTGGTGATGGGCTTCAACCTGACGGTCGGGAACGGCTACGAGTCGCTGGACAAGTCCTTCGCCTGGGTGCCGGAGATCGCGGCGACGGTCACCTCGCTCGGCGACTTCGGCTACCAGGACAAGGCGCGCGCGAACCTCACCGAGCTGCTGCGCCGCGGCCAGGGCAGCTTCTTCGTGTCCTGGGAGCGCGGGATCAAGCTGCAGACGGTGGCGACGTACTACCTGCAGACCAACGACGCGTCGTTGCTGCAGAAGAACCTGCCGACGTTCCGCGACTGGCTCGCCGACTTCAAGCGGCAACGCGTCGCGGATCCGAACGGTCTGCTGGCCAAGACCCGCTACGCCTCCGACATCCCGGAGCCGGTCTACGGCCTGCACCACCAGTCCGAGGTCTGGCGCGGGCTGCGCGACATTGGTGTCGCGTTGCGGCTGATGGGCCGTGACGACGAGGCGACGCCGTTCCTCGACGAGGCGGCCGGCCTGCGCTCGTCGCTGCTGAGGGCGGTGGAGAAGTCGAAGACGGTGTTGCCGGACGGCTCGGTGTTCGTGCCGGTCGCCCTGCTGGACCCCGCGTCGTCGAAGCCGTACGACAAGGTCACCACCGACTTCCTCGGCAGCTACTGGAACCTGATCATGCCGTACGCGCTCGCGACCGGGCTGTTCGAGCCGGGCAGCGCGACGGCGACCGGGCTGCGGGACTACCTCTACAAGCACGGGTCGCTGTTCCTCGGCCTCACCAGGTTCAACCTGTCGAGCGCCGATCCCGGTGTTTGCCAGAATCTCCGGCCCAACCAGTGGCCGGCGGTGCCCGGGTACAAGTCCAGCGGCATCGACCAGCAGTACGGCTACTCGCTGATGCGATTCCTGGCCAACAATGCCGAGTCCGATCGCCTCGACCTGAGCTTCTACGGAATGCTCGCGCACGACCTCACGCCGAACACCTTCATCGGCGGCGAGGGCGCCACGATCTCGCCGTGCCCGCAGTTCGGTGAGTACTACCGGTCGCAGTACTGGCCGCCGTTGTCGCCGAACAACGCCACCTACCTGGAGGCGATGCGCGGCCTGCTGGTCAGCGAGGACCTGGACGCCGACGGCGTGCCGACCCGGCTGCACCTGGCACCGGCCACGCCCCGGCCCTGGCTCGCCGACGGGGAGCGCATCGAGGTCTCCGACCTGCCGACCTCCTTCGGCACCGTCGGCTTCGCCTCCAGCTCGCAGCTGGCGGACGGTCGGCTGACCGTGCGGGTCGACCCACCGCAGGCGGTCGCCGGACGGGCACCGCTGACAGACGTGGTGCTGCACCTGCGCGCGCCGCGCGGTCACCAGCTGAGCGGGGTCACCGTCGACGGCCGCGCGGTGACGTACGACGCCGCTCGTGAGCTGGTCGACCTCGGCAGGCCGACGGCGGCGGTCACGGTCCGGGCGACGTACAAGACGGCGAAGGTGGCCGACGCGCCGAGTGCGGAGGCCACGAAGGTGGCGACCCCGCGCGCTTTGCTGGAGCCCGGTGAGACGTCTGCGCTGGACCTGGAGGTCGAGGCACTCGGGCAGGGCACGGTCAGCGGCACCGTCGAGGTCGGCGTTCCGGCCGGGTGGACGGTCCGCGACTCGAAGCTGCCGTTCAGCGTGGGCAGCAACCAGAAGCTGACCTGGTCCGACCTTGCGACCTCGGTCCAGGTACCCGCTGACGCAGCGCCCGGGAACTACCGGATCGACGTGGTCACCCGACCGTCCGGCGGCACGGCGCGGACCACCTCGCTGTCGGTCCGGGTGGCCCGGCCGGACCCGGCGGACTACGCCGCGCTGGTGAAGCGGGACGCGCCGGTGGGCTACTGGCGGCTCGACGACGCCGTCGGCCAGCCGGTGGCCGATGCCTCCGGCAACGGAAACAACGGCGCCTACCGCGGCCGCGTCGGCCGGTCCCAGTCAGGGGCGATCGCCGACTCCGCCGACACCGCAGTCCGACTCGACGACGGCTACGCCGAGATTCCCGACAGCGCCTCGCTCAGCGTCACCGGCGCCTACACGCTGGAGGCGTGGGTCAAGGACGCGGCGGGTGGACCGCAGGGCATCGTCGAGAAGTACGACGGCGGCGACTGCCTGCCGTCTCGCAACGGCTACGCCTTGCGGCTGGTCAACGGCAACAAGCTGCAGGCGCTCACGGTCGCTGACCAGGCTCAGTTCGGCGCGACCAGCCCCCGCAGTGTCGAACAGGTGCAATGGCATCACGTGGCGGCGGCGTATGACGGAAAGGCGCTGCGGACCTACCTCGACGGGCAGCTGCAGACGTCCACCCCGATGGCCACGGCGCCGACCAACGGCGTGGGCAGCCTCAAGCTGGGCGCGCGTGGAGACGACGCGGCGGACCGCTTCGTCGGCGGCCTGGACGAGGTCGCGATCTACAACAAGGCCTTGACCCCGGCCCAGATCGACTCCCATTACGTCAAGGGCGTGCTCGGCAACCCCGGACCGTCGCCCAGCGCGCAGCAGCCCGGTTCGGTGCAAAACAGCGCGTCGGCGGCTCCGGCGAGTTCCGCACCCGCCCAGCCCGCAGCGACTCAGCGGCTGGCGGTCACCAGCGAGCCCGCCTATGCGGCGCAGGTGGTGGCCGACGAGCCGGTCGGCTACTGGCGGCTGGGTGAGCGATCCGGCACGAGCGCCGAGGACACCTCCGGCACCGGCAACCGCGGTACCTACACAGACGCCGTGACATTGGGCCGCCCTGGCGCGCTGACGGGCGATCCGGACACCGCCGCCGAGCTTACCGGCGGCTACATCGCCGTACCGGATTCGGCCTCGCTGAGCGTCAGCGGCTCGTTCACCCTCGAGGCATGGGTGAAACTCAATGACGTCTGCAGGCAGTACAGCGTGGTCGAAAAGTACGATGCACCCGCCTACAACGGCTACCTGCTGCGCGTCCTGCCCGGCGGCAGACTCAACGCCCTCACGTTGGCCGGAGCCGGGCAGTTGGCGTCGGTCGAAGGACAGACGGTGATCTCGCCGGACGAGTGGCATCACCTGGCCGCGGTCTACGACGGGTCGACCATCTCGGTCTACCTCGACGGACGGCTCGACGGCTTGGCCGCCACGAGGGTGAGCCCGACCGACGGGGCCGGAAGCCTCAAGCTCGGGGCCCGCGGTGACGACGCCGGTACCCGGCTGGCAGGACTGCTCGACGAGGTTGCCGTCTACGACCATGCCCTCACCGCCGAGGAGGTCGCGCAACACTACTCGGTCGGTACGACGGGTTGATAACAACGTCACTGGGCTTCGGTGCTGAGCCAGGGCTCCGACTAAGCCGCGCACTGCACGGCTTGATGGGGTAGCGCAGACGTATCTTTGCTGGCGGTAGTAGGCGGGCATGACCGGTCTGGTGATGCCCGCTCTGCCGTGGTTGCTGATTACGTCGTTGTCCCGTGACCGGTTGCCACCCGGGGGCGACACCACGCCGGGCTGCCCGCCGCGTTGGCGGACCTGCCGGATCCCCGCGCTCACCGAGGGGCACGGCACCGGCTGACCCGTAGTGGTGACCCGCAGCGGTCTGCGTCGCGCTCCGGCCAGGGATCCTTCCTGTACCGCGGCATCCGTTACGGGATCCTGATGCACGTGATCGGACCCGCCGCAGATGACATGGCGGGTCCCGATCACGTCAGCGCCGGCTCGCCGGATCAGATGAAGATGGTGCGGGCCGGTTCGAAGAAGTCGGTCGCGATGATCTGGGCGGCGCCGTACGGCGGGTGCCGAGTCCCTTGTAGTTCTGCTAGGCCTTGATCTGGCCGTCGGTCTGAATCAGCGCGATCTCGGCGAGGTCGTTGCCGTCGAGCGAGGACTTCCGGCTGCCGCCCTGAACCGGCAGGCCGTTGACCCAGCTGAGGTTGATCGAGTAGATGTGTCTGCTGCCGTCCGTGGCTGCGGCGTGCATCACGACCTTGTCGCCGCCGCCCAGCCCCTCGTGGGCCGTCGCGGCGCCCGCGCCACCTGGGCCGCAGAGTCCCGTGTTGGCCTGGTTATGAAGGCATTCGGCGCCGGCGTCCAGGGGCCGGTGACCGCCGGCGCCGTGGCGTACGACGTGTAGTAGCCGCAGCTGGCGAAGGACCTACCGGAGTAGAACAGCAGCATCTTGTCGTCACGCTGGACCAGGTCCGGGGCCTCGATGATCTGACCTGCCGGAACGGTCAGCATCGCGGTCGTCGGACTACGCCGGTGGCGGCGGTCGGGCCTGGCACGACCGGCGCGGCCGGAACGACGAGAGTGAGGACGGCCAGCACTGCGAGCCAGGCCGCGCGGGCTGGCTGCGGCGGATGGGCGGGAAACGCATACGGATCTCCCTTCGGGGTCGGCCAATGTTTCCGGCGGCACGACCACATACCGGACTAGTCCAGCGTTGTGAAGGCTGGTTCGAGCGTTGCCAATGGCTCGCACTCAGTGACTTGTGCTCCCGCCCGCCACCGGCTGCCCTCCAGCGAGTCGACCAACTCCTCGCATTCGCCGTCGCCCGACGGCCTGGCCAAGCCGACCTGCTCGCATGGCGGCCGATCCGCGCGGGTGGGCAGGGGCGCGGGGTCGGGGCTGGCGTCGGTGGCCGACCCGGATGAGTGATCGGGAATCGCCCAGATTCGTGTGCGACTGCTGCCTGCGGAGCGGGATCTTGCGGGGACGCCAGGCATCTGCCGTTCGGGGGCGGGGGGTTGACGTGGTCAGGTGTGACATGGATCCTCATTACCGGTATAGACCGGTCGACCGCAATCCATCCTCCGGGAGGCACGTTCGTGCGAGCGTCGGCCCCGACCCCGACGGGCCGGCCTCGCGCTCCGACCTGACCAGACCGCCGGACTCCATGTCGGTCAGTTGTTGCGGCGGTCCGCTCACCGCGCGCCATGCCGGGACACCTGCCGACAACCACGGCTGGCCCACATCACATGAGTTGAGGTTCGATGATCCCGTTGCGCTTGTTTCGTGGCCTTCACCGCACCGGCGTACTGGCCGGACCGGTCGTGCTCGCCATCGCCCTCGTGAGCCCTCCGCCGGCCCGGGGGGCGCCCGAGCCTCCTGACCGGGTGAGTGCGGCGAGTATCCTTCCGACACCACAGCGGGTCGAGCCGCGTCCGGGATCTGTCGTCCTGTCCGGCAGCGTGGACGTCGTTGCGGGTGCGGCCGTCGATCCGGCGGCCCGGAAATCGCTGGTGGAGGTGCTCGGCGCGCGCGGGATCACCGCCAGGGTGGTCGCAGGCGTAGATCTGTCGACCACGAGACCGGTGATCTTCCTCGGTGGGCCGGGCGAGACGCCGGCGGCCGCAGAAGCGCTGAGTGCTTTCGGGGTTGAGGGACCAACGGGGCTGCCCAGTGAGGGGTATGTACTGGCGGCCGGGCCCGACCGGATCGGCCGACAGCGGATCATCCTCTCCGGCGCGGACGGTGCCGGCACCTTCTACGCCGTTCAGTCACTTCGTCAGCTGCTCGTGTCAAACGGATCCCGGGTCGCCGTCGACGGTGTGGCGGTGCGTGACTGGCCGGGTTATCGGATCCGTGGGGGCATGGAGTCGTTCTACGGACCGGTGTGGTCGCAGGAGGACCGGCGCTCGCAGATCGAGTTCCTGGCCCGGCACAAGATGAACCAGTTCTTCTACGGACCGGCGGACGACCTGCGTACGGGATCGAACTGGGACTCCCTGTACGACGAGGCGGAACTGGGCCGGCTGAAGGAGATCGTCGACCTGGCGACGTCCCGTCATGTCGATTTCGTGTACCGGATCTCGCCGGAGGCGCCCCTGGCCCCCGGCCGGGGAATCTGCCACGTACGCGACGCCGATCGGGCCAAGCTGCTGGCACGCCTGACGCAGTTGTGGGAGATCGGGATCCGCAGTTACGTCATCGCCTGGGACGACGTGTCCGGCAACTTCGCGTGCCAGGAGGACCGGGACGCCTACCAGGGCGATCCGTCGCCGCTCGCGGCCGCTCAGGCCGGGGTCACCAACCTGGTCCAACACGAGTTCATCGAGAAGCGCCCCGGCGCCACCCGCATGGTGGCCGTGCCGACCGAGTACTGGGGCATGACCCGTACGCCGTACAAGAACCGGTTCGACGAGTTGCTGAGCACCGAGGTCGACCTCTACTGGACCGGGCCGGAAGTGGTCTCGCCGAGCATCACCGACGACGACCTCCGGGCCGCTCGCGCCGCCTGGCCGCGGCACAGGATCATGATCTGGGACAACTACCCGGTCAACGACTACAGCCCTAACCGATTGCTGCTGGGCCCGCTGGTGAACCGCGACGCCGGCATGGCAGACGACGTCGTCGGCATCTCGTTCAACGAACTCGTCCAGAACCAGGAGGCCTCACAGATCCCACTCGGTACGCAGGCCGACTACGCCTGGAACCCCGGGGCCTACGACGCGGAGCGCTCATGGACGCGGACGCTTCAGATCGTCGGCGGCGACGCGTACGAGGAGCTGCGGCTCTTCGCGGAGAACAACAAGGCCAGCGCCCTGGACAACACCGCACGACCGCAGTTCGCCGCGCTCATCAAGCGGCTCATCGCCGACTACTCGGCGGGCCGAGCAGTGGACGCCCAACTCCGCCAGCTCGACCGCGAGCTGCGCCGTCTGGAGGAACTCCCCACCGCGCTCCGGGCGCAGCTCGACAACCCTCTGCTACTCAAGCAGATTGGGCCCTGGCTGGACCGGATCGGCGCGACCGGCCAGGCGGGTCGGGCGGCCCTGGGCATCCTTCGGGCGCAGGACCGGGGGGACGGCGAAGCCGCCTGGCTGGCCCGGCGGGATCAGGCGCGGGCCCGCGGCATCCTCGATCGGACGTGGTACCAGATCAGTCCCGGTCCGGTCGATGATCTCCTCAGCTTCGCGGCGGCCCAGAGCGACGGCTACATCGGTGACCGCTGGTACGGCGACCTCGGGGCTCCCACGGGCCTACCGGCTGCCGCCCAGGGGTCGGCGCTGGGCAACCTGACCGACCGGCGCGACGACACGGCCTACGTCGCGGCCGGCAAGCCGCAGGACGGCGATGCGATCACGGTTCCGATCACCAAGCCGCACCGCCTGTCGGCGGTGACCGTGGTGCAGGACGCGACCGGCCCCGCCGACGGCGTTATCCAGGCGTTGGTCGATGGTGCCTGGGTGGATCTCGGACCGCTCGCTGACGGGTTCACCAAGGTGCCGGCGGCGGACCTTTCGGCCAGCGCGGTACGGATCCGGTGGGCGTCGGGCAGCGCGGCCCCGCGCATCTACGAGATCGTCCCGCACTACTCCGACGTGTTCAGCGGCGCCGTCTCGGTCGATCCGCCGGGATCGCTCATCGCGCCCGGGAAGACGAAGCGATTCCAGGTCACCTTCGAGGTGTTCGCGGATCACCAAATCAGTGGCCAGGTGACCGCGACCGGCCCGGCCGGCTGGAGCATCGATCCGGCGCGGCAGGTGTTCCGTGCCCAGCCGGGTGGCCGAACCGTCGGCGCGAGCGTGCCGGTGGAGGTGGCCGTCCCGGCCGATGCCGAGACGGGACGCCACCAGGTCGCGGTGTCCTTCGCCGAGGACGGCGCCACACCGGTGAACGTGTCGATCCCGATCCTGGTCGGGGAGCAGAGCTACCCGAACCTCGTGACCGGGGCGAACCCGGCCGGCTACTGGCGCCTCGGCGACGCGGCCGACTCCGGCACCGCCGTGGACAGCTCCGCCAGCCGGCAGCACGGCACCTACCTGGCCGGCGCCCACCCGGGCGCCGAAGGGGCGATCACCGGTGACCGGGCGGGGGACCTCTCTGCCGGGTACATCGAGGCGCCGCGAAGCCCGCGGACCAACCTCCAGGGCGCTTTCACCTTGGAGGCGTGGGTGAAGCTCGACACGCTCGCCCCGGCGCCGGGGCAGGCGGTTATCGAGAGTTACACCGGGCCGGCGGTCAACGGGTACGCGCTGAGGGTGACCGACGGCGTCCTGCAGGCGTGGTCGCTGGGTGCTGCCGGAAAGGGGTACGGCCTCGTGACCGGCCGTAGCCGGCTGACGGTGAACGAGTGGCACCACGTCGCCGCCGTTTTCGACGGGTCACGACTGACCGTGTACCTCGACGGCGTTGCGGACAACAGCGTCGCGACGTCGGTGTCGCCCGGCAGCGGCACGGCGAGCGTCAAGCTCGGTGGCCGCGGGGACGACGCGAACCAGCGGCTCCGGGGCGACCTCGACGAGGCGGCGATCTATGACCGGGCTCTGACCGCGGCCGAACTCGAGGCGCACCACCTCACCGGCCTCGGCTGACCGGCCTCCGCCGATGTGCGTCAGCCCTCCGGCGACGGGGGGCTGACGTGCATCTGGATGGCGTAACGATCCCCCCGGTAGAGCGACCGGCCGAACTCCACGACCTTTCCCATGTTGTCCACCGAGATGCGCTCTATCAGGAACGCCGGGCTGTTCTCCGCGACTTCGAGCCGCTTCGCCTCGGTGTCGGTCAGCCGGGCGATGGTGACCGTCTGCCGCGCCGATTCCAGCCGCACCCCGAAGACGCGGCCCAGCACCTCGTACAGCGAGTCGTCGCGCCCCATCACCGTCGGCAGGTTGGGGAACCGGGCCGCGGCGAGATTGGTCCGTTCCAGCGCCATCGGGATGCCGTCCGCGGTACGGATCCGCTCGATGTAGTGGGTCGGGTCGCCCGGGGCGATGTCGAGGCTGGCGGCGACGGCGCGGGTGGCCGGGCGGGTGCGGGCGCGGTACGACTTGGCGCCCGGTGTCATGCCGCGCATGCGCATGTCCTCGCTGAACGAGCGGAAGATCTCCGAGTGGGTCAGCGTGGGGTGCTGCACGAAGGTCCCGCGCCCGGGCACCCGCCGGACCATTCCCTTCGACTCCAGCGCGTCGATGGAGCCCCGGACGGTCATTCGGGCGACGCCGAAACGTTCGGCGAGGACCCGCTCCGAGGGGAGCAGCGCACCGTCCCGCGAGTTCAGGACCATGGCGGTGAGCACGTCCCTGATGTGCTCGCCCTTGCCGCCGTTGTGCTCCGCCCGCAACGACTCAAGTGCCCCGTCGCTCGGCTCGTGTCGCCTCCTTGGCACCGGACCCGATCCCCTTCCCCTGCGGTTGGAGCCATCCTACGGGCAATTTGCGTCCCGCCATTGACCTCGGCGCAACCCGTTGACCGGCGGTCTATACCAGTATTAATCTCGGCTGGTCCGCTGCGTCCAGCGGGTGGCGGCCACGACGATCGGAGATGCGATGCCCAGTAGACGCGGTGTGTTGGGGGCGGCAGCGCTGCTCGCCTTCGCCCTTACTGCGTGCGCGCCAGGCAGCGGGGGCGACAGCGACGCCGTCAACCTAAAGGTCTGGGGCTGGCGGCAGGAGGATGTCGCGGCGTACAAGAAGATCTTCCAAAGCTACGAGAAGGCGCACCCGGGCGTGACCGTGGAGTACGTCCCCTACAAGAACACCGAGTACGACACGATCCTCAAGACCGGGCTCACCGATGCCAACGGCCCTGACGTCGCGCAGTTGCGCTCCTACGGACTGCTCCAGCCGCTGGTCGGCTCCGGCAGCCTGGTGCCCCTCGACGACCAGGTCGACACGCTGAGCGGATTCCCGAAGCCGATCCTCGACGGCGCGAAGGGCGAGAAGGACGGGCACGTCTACGGGGTTCCGTTCGCGATCCAGACGCTGCACGTCATCTACAACAAGAAGGTCTTCGCCGACAACGGCATCGCCGCCCCCACCACCTGGGCGGACATGATCGCGGGCTTTGACAAGCTCAGCAAGGCGGGCGTCACCCCGCTGGCGAACACCGTCACCGACAAGTGGATGCTGCCGATCGAGCAGGAAATCTTCGGCGCCACCACGTACGGCGGCCCCGACTACCTCACCAAGATGCTCAACGGCTCGGCGAAGTTCACCGACGCGCCCTGGGTGAAGTCGCTCGAGACCTGGAAGAGCACCCAGAAGTACTGGCCGTCGCAGGCGTCCGGGGTGAGCTACAGCGACGCGCAGGCGCTCTTCACCTCCGGCCGGGCCGCCGCGTTCCCCGGTGGCGTGTGGGAGCTCGCCGGGTTCAAGAAGGCCAACCCCCAGCTCGACATGGGCATCTTCAACGTGCCGCCGGCGCCCGGCGCGGCGGTCGACAAGACGCTGGTGCCCGGCTACGTCGACGGGTCGTTCGGCGTCTCGGCGAAGTCCCGCCACCGGGACGCGGCGCTGGACCTCGTGCGGTGGATGGCGACGGAGCAGTTCGGCACGGCGCTGTCCAACGAGCTTCAGCAGATCTCCCCGGTACCGGGCGTCGAGCCGCAGGACGAACTCCTGGCGCAGGCGCTCAAGGGGTACCAGGCGAACCCCAGCCCGTACGTCACCTACGCGTACTTCTCCGGCGGCACACCCACCGCCTGGGACCTCGCCTCCGAGGCGTTCTCCGACTACGTCCTGGGCCGGAGCAACGCCGCCGACGCGGCTGCACACATCCAACGAGGGGTCGATCAGTGGTTCCGGCCCAAGAACTGACGGGTCGTCCTGCCCGGCGGTCACGCCGCCGGGCAGGGCGGGTCTCGGCAGGGTGGATCACGTCGTTCTGCCTGCCGGCGTTCGCGCTCTACGGGCTGTTCCTCGTGGTGCCGCTCGTCACCGCCTTCTACTACGGGCTGTTCCGCTGGGACGGCACCCAACGGGGGGAGTTCGTCGGGATCGGCAACTACCGGGAAATCCTCACCCGCTACCCGCTGAGCGACGAGATCCCCGCCGCGCTCGGGCACAACGTGCTCTTCTTCGTCGGCACCATGGCGATCCAGAACACCATCGGGCTCGGCCTGGCGGTGCTCCTGCACCGCAACCCCTGGGGCAAGCGGCTGTTCCAGACGCTCTTCTCGCTCCCGTACCTGATCAGCCCGCTGATCGTCGGGTACATCTGGTCGCTGTTGCTGAGCCCCACCTTCGGCCCGATCAACTTCGCGCTCCGAGCGGTCGGCCTGGACGCGTGGGCGCGGCCGTGGCTCGGCGAGCCGGACCTCGCACTGCCGGTGCTGATCGTGGTCAACGCCTGGCAGTGGATCGGCGGACCGATGCTCATCTTCGGCGCCGCGCTGGCCGGCATTCCGCAGGAGCTGGAGGAGGCGGCCGCGATGGACGGCGCGTCACCGACCCGGACGTTCTGGAGCATCCGGTTCCCACTCCTGATACCGGCGGTCGGGGTGATCACCGTGCTGACGTTCATCGGATGCTTCAACATCTTCGACCTCGTCTACGCGCTGGGCGGCTCCGACGGCGGGCCCGGCGGCGCCATGGACGTGCTGGGCCTGCTCTACTACCGGACCGCCTTCCGGGGCGGCAGCAACGCGATCGGAGAGTCGTCGGCGTTGGCCATGCTGATCTTCGTGCTCATCTTCGGCGTCTCCCTGGCCTTGGAGCGGACGCTGCGCCGCCGGGAGGTCCACTGAATGAAGACCACCCTTCGCACCGTCCCCCGCCCGGCAGGGAAGATCAGGGCCGAGGCCACGCGTCCGCGCGGCACCCGTCACCGTTCGCTGCTGCACGGCGCCGGCAACCAGCTCCTCCTGTGGGCGTACGCCGCGATCGCCTTCGGCCCGCTGCTGCTGGTGCTGATCGGCTCGCTGCGGCCCAACGCGGAGATCCTCCGGGCGCCGGTCGGCCTGCCCAGCTCGTTCGACCTGAGCAACTACACCCGTGCGTGGCAGACCGCCTCGATCTCGACGTACTTCATCAACTCCCTGACCGTCACCTGCGCTTCGGTGGCATTGTGCGTCAGCGTGTCGGCGATGGCCGCCTACGCCCTGGCCAGGTGGAAGTTCCGGGGCCGTGCCCTGCTGGCGGCGTTCTTCCTGTCCGGGTTGATGATTCCCGCGAAACTCGGCCTGCTGCCGGTGTTCTACATGTTCCAGTCGATGGGTCTGATCGACAGCCGGATCGGGTTGGTGCTGCTCTACGCCGCGAGCGGCATCCCGTTCTCGGTCTTCGTGATCATGGGGTTCATGCGGGGGCTGCCAGGGGAACTCGAGGAGGCCGCGCGGATCGACGGGGCGAACGAGGGCCGTCTGTTCGTGTCGGTCGTCCTGCCCCTGATGCGGCCGGCGCTCGCGGTGGCCACGGTCTTCCAGTTCGCGCCGACCTGGAACGACTTCTTCTACCCGTTGGTACTGCTGCGCAGCGGCGACAAGTACACCATCCCGGTCGGGCTGACCCGGTTCTTCGGCGAGTTCGCCGCCGACCGCGGCACCCTGTTCGCCGGGCTCGTGATCGCCCTGGTACCGCTGGCCGTGGTGTTCGCGCTCGCGACCAAGCAGATTGTCGCAGGGCTGACCGCAGGGATGTCGCGATGACAACAACGATCACCATCGACGGCGGCAAGTCGGAACTTCGGCTGCTGCTGCGTTCCCCGGCGGGCCGCCAGATCGGCGTCGGCCCGGGCTTCTCCTACCGGCCGGACGAGGACGGCGTCGACCGGATACTGGCCGCCGTTCGTGGCGCCGCGGCGATGATCTCCCTCCCCGCGCAGGTGGCCGGCGTCGTCGCCGGCCTGACCGCAGTACCGGGGGAGCGCGCCGAGCGCCGACGGCTGGCCCTCGCCCTCGAGCGGCAGTTCGGCGGCCCGGCCGTCGTCGTGGAGGACAGCGTCCTCGCGCACGCCGGCGCCCTCGGCGGTCCCGGCGTACTGCTGTGCGTCGGCACCGGCACGACCGTGCTCGCGGTGGACGCCGGCGGCGACCACGTGCGGCTCGACGGATGGGGTCCGCACCTCGGTGACAGGGGCAGCGCGTACGCCATCGGGTTGGCCGGAATGCGCGCCGCGACCGCGTCGTACGACCAGGTCGGGCCGGCAACCGTGCTGGTCGACCGCCTCGTCGCGGCATTCGGCGGCGTCGACCTGGCCTCGCTTCAGCGCTACTACCGGGACCCGGCCATGATCTCGCGTACGGCAGCCTTCGCCCGCTCGGTGCTCGACGCGGCCGCCCAGCCTGACCCGGTGGCGGGCCGGATCTGCGCCGAGGCCGCGACCGATCTCGCCGACGCGGCGCAGGCGGCAACCGACCGGCTCGGTCTCAGCGGGGCGGCACGCCGGGTGTCCTTCAGCGGACGGCTGCTGACCCCAGGAAACGCTCTGTACAAGGCGCTGTCGGCCGAACTCAAGGCCAGAGGGCTGCCCCTGGTCACGCCCAGAGCGGAGCCGCTCGACGGCGGTCCGGCGCTCCTGAGCGGTGCCGCCCCCTACGCACGCCTGCTGGGGCGCCAGGAATTCGGTGCCGGCGCATGAGGGTCGGACACGGGGTGGCGCGGCTCGAGGTCGTGCCCGGAGAACCCATGGGTGGCTACGCCGACCGCTCCGACGGCGTCCAGAACGTGCTCGACCCGCTGGAGGTCCACGTCGTGACCTTCGCCGACGACGGCCACCGGTTCGCGCTGGTGGTCGCGGACCTGATCTGCGTCAACGTCGACGTCGTCGACCGGATCCGGACCGCCATGCGGGGCATCGGCGTGCAGTCCTGCTGGGTCGCCGCCACCCACACCCACGCGAGCCCCGAGGCGGGCTGCAGCCCCGGCGGCGAGGCCACCCCACGGCACGTCGCCGACCGGCTCGAAGCCGCATCACTCGCGGCCGCACGGTCCGCCATGGCATCCGAGCATGCCGCCAGACTCAGCTCCGCCCGCACGATGGTTCCCAAGCTGGCGGGTCACCGCAACATCGCCGACCCGAGGCCCCTGGACATTCCCGTCGACACCATCGTGGTCACCGCGGGTACCGAGGTGGTGGGGCTGGTCGTGGTCTCACCGGTCCACCCGACCATCCTTCCCGCCGACAACAACCATGTGAGCGCGGACCTCAACGGCGGCATCCGCCGGGCGCTGTCCGCACCGGACAGATGGGTCGTCGTCGCCACCGGTGCGGCCGGCAACATCAGTACCCGGCACACCCGCCAGGGGCGGGGGCTTGACGAGGCGGATCGGCTCGGCGCCTGGCTGGCCGACCGGGTCGAACCGGTATCGCCGCGCGTCGGCAGAGGTAGCCCGACGCCGCTACGCCCGCCGGTCTCGCGAACAGTGACGCTCGCGCCGAAACAGCCAGCGGAGCTCGACGTCGCCGTGCGCCAGACCCCGCAACCCAAGGTCGGAAACGAACGCAGCCACTGGGTTATGCAACAGGGGCGGCGGATCGCGGAGGAACAGGCCGCCCGCCAGCGCACGGAACCGTACGTGATCGACGTGGAGGCGGTGGACCTCGACGGGGTCACCGTCGTGGCCGTTCCCGGCGAACTGTTCCTGGAACTGGGCGAAACGATCCGTTCCGCAGCGCCAGACCAGGTAGGGGACATTGTGGTCCTCGGCTATGCGAACGGCTACCTCGGCTACCTACCCACCCGCGACACGCAACCCTGCTACGAAACCTATGCCAGTCCGGTCACCTCGGGCAGCGGCGAGATCGTCGTCGAGGCCGCCGTCGAGGCCGCCGTAGAGGCCGCCCGCGACCGTAAACATTTCAGGAGGATCAATGCCTGAGCCTGCCTACGCCACCATCGCCCGGAACGCACTCGAACAGGTCCTGACAGCACAGCTCGATGCCATAGAGGCAGCGGCCGGGCTCGTCGCCGACGCCATCGCCGCCGGTGGTGTCCTACAGGCGTTCGGGACTGGCCACTCGCGGATCGTCACCCTCGAACTCGCGGCGCGTGCCGGCGGGCTCGCCGCCGTCAGCATGCTGGCGGTCAAGGATCTCGTGATGTTCGGCGGCGCCGACCCGGGGCCGATCCTCGATCCGACCTACGAGCGCGAGTCCGGCCTCGCCGAGCGGATCTACCACCTTGCCGCGCCCTCCAAGCACGACGCCTTCCTGATCGTCTCCAACTCCGGACTCAACGCCGCCGTCATCGAGATGGCAGCGCTGGCCCGCGAGCGCGCGCATCCGATCGTGGCGGTCACCTCACTGGCACACACCCGATCGGCCAGCGCCCGCTCGACACAGGGACCGCATCTCGCTGACCTGGCCGATGTGGTGATCGACAACCACGCGCCGGCCGGGGATGCGGCACTGGAGATCACCCCAGGAGTTCGGATAGGGGCGGTTTCGTCGTTCACCGGAGTCCTCATCGCGCAGCTGCTCACCGAACTGGTCTGCCGCCAACTGCTGGGCCGCGGCATCGATCCGCCCGTCCACGTATCCGCGAATCTCGCTCAGGGCGACGCGCACAATCGCGTCCTCTATGAGCGGTACCGCGATCAGGTCCGCCCGATCGAACCCTGATCGGGCCTGCACAGAGGCGCACCTCGATTTAATCTTGCCGCGTGAGGAAACGTCTGCGGGCCATGTTGGGACTGGCCGTGGCCGGCGTGCTCGCCGTACCGGTCGCCGTGCTCGGCGTCCACGTGACCCACCCTCGTGACGAGGACGAATACCTGGCGCACCTCAAGCAGTACGGCGACCTGCAAAGCGACCGGCCGCTGGAGGTGTTGCCGCCGACCGCGGATCTGATCGCCGAGGGTGATGCGGCGTGCGACTGGCTGCGCGAGCAGCCGTACGCCCTCTGGCGGCACGACCCGGACTACCGCGAGTCGGCCGTCTTCGCACGATATCTCCGGAACCTCGGCGACCGCTCGCCGAAGTGGGGCGACGCACTGCCAGGTCTGGGATCGGTGGCAGGGGCCGCTTGGGGCTACCTCTGCCCGGCGGACTGGGAGTTGCGGCAACCCCGCCGCCACCCCTTCACCCCCAAGCCAGATTGAACGACGCAAGTGCCCTGGTCGTGCCTCTACCGGACGGGGAGCGGTGGGCGTTGGCCGTACAGCCATCCGTACAGCCAAAGCTGGATACTCATGCCCGACTTCGCCGGACAACCACGGACGGGCTGACCAGAGGGGAACAACACCCGCTCCCAGCCCTCACTGTCTACGCCGTTCCCCGCTGCCCGGGGGACCTACGCCCCATCGTGATCATCCCGCTGGCGAGCCACACCGAGCAGATGGTCAAGGTCGGCTCGCGACCGGCCGGTCGCCGTCGCGAGCGTCCCGAGCGGGTCGGCATGCCCGCGACCGGCCAGGTCCTCGAAGACCGCGAGCAGGTCGATCTCGAAACCGTCCGCGGTCGTACCCCGCGCCTTGGCCAGTTCGGCGAGCCGGCCTTCGATATAGCGGCGCACCATCACCTGGTACGCCCCGACGCTCGGCATCTCGTGGGCCTCGGCGACCATGTCGTCGACCTGCCGGCCCATCCGGTGCAGGACCGCCGACGTCACGCCCCATTGGCGGACCTCGGGCGCCGCGCCGTCGGCCAGGCGGATGATCACCTCATCCGGGCCGCTGATTTCGTGCGACCCGTCGTCGTTGTGCCAGCGGGCCGTGATGACGTAGCCCTCGTCCTCGCGGGACAGCTCAACGGGCCGGTCGCGATTCTCCTGGGACATACTCTCCTGTCTTTCCGGCACCTCGTGGGCGCCTGCTGCCTGCCCGCGGTGGCGGCCAACTGTCGTACCTGCTCCACCCGGATCAGGGTGTGGGAGTGGCCGCGCTCAGGATGCTGCCGAAGAACACCATGACGGTGAAGATGATCATCGGGGCGGCGAAGACGTAACCGAGGACGAGACCGGCGACGGCCATGCCGTGCCCAGACCGGGCGCCGTCCCGGGTTTCTCGCATGGCGAGGTGGCCGAGGATGACGGCCAGGATGCACGGCAGCCCGAACAGGCACCAGCCGCCGAGCACGCCGAGGATCCCGAGCACCAGCGACGCCGTGGCCATGCCTGAGGTCAGCGGCGGCTGCACGGCGAGGGCCCGCGCGGCCTGCGGGAAGGCCTGGTACGGCACAGCCGATACCTGCGGGTACGCGCCGGCCGGTGCGGACACCGGCGGGTAGGGCCCGGGAACAGCGGACACCGGCGGATACGGTCCGGGCAGAGCGGGAACCGGCGGCTGAGGGCGGGTGGGGTCGACGCCGGGCTGGGGGTAGGTCATCGTCCGGGTTCCGTTCTTCCTTCGAGTTGGGTGAGCAGGGCGCTCACCTCGGTGTGCAGGCGACGCAGTTCGGCGGCGGTCGGCGCCAGCTCGTAGCAGTGGTGGTGGGCGGCGGCCGACAGGGCCGCCCAGGTGAAGGCGACCCGGCGGGCGACCTGGACGCCGGGCCCGAGCCGGCCGCGCAGCATCAGTTGCTTCGCGCGGCCCTGCCGGCACGCGGCCACGGTCGGCTTGACCCGCCGCCAGTAGGCGTCGATGCCGCCCTCGAGGGCGAGTCGGATCATGCAGGCGCACGCCCGCGGCCACCAGCCGGCGCCCACTGCGGCCGCGCCGAGTCCGCCGGAGCCGTGCAGCATCTCGTCGGCCGCTGCCAGGCAGCGCTGCGGCGTCGGCGCGGTCACGACCGAACCTCCCCGCCACCCGTGCCAGCTGGACGAGGCGGCGGCAGGACCTCCGCGAGGTGGCGGACGTCCGCGACCAGGCCGGGCAGGTCAAACAGGTACGCCCCGTGCACGCCCTCCTTGCACGCCTTGTACGCGCCGACGGCCCGGGACCCGTGCCGGCGGCTCAGATACCCGAGCACGTCGGCGCCCCGGTCGGTGTCGTCGAACAGCGCCAACGCGAGCGTGGTGGTCAGCCGCCGGGACGCGGCCACGACGACGGCCTCGATGTCGTCGTGCGGCACACCGCGGGCCATCCGCCGTCGCCACACGATCCGGTGGCAGGCTGCCTCGATCGCCGAGCGGCACAGCTCCGCCACCACCGGGCCTCGCACCTCGGCGGCGATCTCCTCGTTGCGTGCGAGGGCGTGCGCGTCGTCCAGGTAGCGGCGCACCGGGTTGGAACCGGGCCGCAGGGTCACCACAGATCGTTCGGCGCGGGTCACTTCGACGATGCGGGATTGACCCAGGTCGAGCCGGCCGAGGGCGTCGGGCAGCCGGGTGTCGTGGGTGAACACGACAACCTGCCGCTGCTCGGCCAGCTCGGCGAGCACCCGCGCCAGCCCGTCCACCTTGGCCGGATCCATGCTCTGCACCGGGTCGTCGACCACGATGAACCGGAACGGGCTCTCCGGCGCGCAGCCGCGCGGCAGGAACGTCGCCAACCCCAGGGCGTGCATCTCACCCTGGCTCATCACCCCCAACGCGGTGCCGTTGTCGGCGCCGTCCACGCTGACCGGGATCACCACCCGCCGCCGCGTGTTCATACCCTCCAGGGTCATCGCACCCAGCTCAACGTTGCTCTCCTGCCGCAGCTGCGCCCAGATCCGCTGCGAGTGCTCCGCGAACGGCGCCACCCGCTGGTTGCGCAACTCCGCCCCGGTCGCTTTCAGCCACGCCCGAGCGGCCCTCACCCTGGCGAGGGCGCGTTCCCGCTCCGGCAGCGCCCCGGCTGCCGCGATCCAGGCCCGCAACTCACCCGCCGCGGCCTGCCAGCCGGTGTCGCGCTGGCGGAGCAGACCCTCCGCGTACGCCTTCGCGGCCGGCACTGCCGCGAGCAGCGCCGGATAACGCGCGGTCAGATGGTCAGCAAGATCCTCCGGCCCGCCCGGTGCCAGCCGCAGCGCCGCCGCGGCCGCCTGCAGCTCGCCGACCGGCACTCCGGCGACGTCGCCGTCGGGCACGTCCAGGTCGTCGATCAGGTAGTGCGCCCGCTGCAGCATGGCGGTCAGCCGCGCGGCGGCGGCCTGGGCGGCGAGGGTGCGGTCGCGCAGCTCCGCGAGGGAGGCGCTCGCGCTGGTCCGCCAGTCGCCGTCGAGGCTGCCCGTCGCGCAGACCGGGCAGGGCCCGTCACCCTGGTCGTCGTGGTGCTCGATGGCCAGCCGGAGCAGCTCGGCGCTGCGCAGCGACGCCCGCGACCGCCCGCCGTCGTGCCGGCGCGCCTCGGCTGCGGTCTCCCGCAGCTGCCCGGCGAGCCGGGTCACCTCGTCGGCGTCGGGCAGCTGCATCGCCGCCAGCCGCCGGCAGAGCAGCACCGCCTCGTCGCCGGTCGGCTCGTCCGGCTCGTCGAGGACCGCGGCCAGCGCTGCCAGGTCGGGGCGGGTCACGAGCAGCGCCGCCGCCCGGCGCGCCCGGTCGTCCGGCACCTCGGCAAGGGCGGCGGCGAGGGTGGCGCGCTGTGCGCGTACCTCCTTGATGGTGGCGTCGAGGGGGCGCGCGGCGGCCATCAGCCGGCGGTCGGCGTCGGCGATCGCCTCCAGGCCGAGGATCGCGGAGATCGCGTCGAAGAGCTGGCTCTGCGTGCCGGCGGTGAGCCGGCCCAGCTCGGCGGCGGTGAGGAACGGCCGGTACAGCTCCAGCGGCCGGGCCAACCCCAGCTCCGCGAGATCCTTGTGGCTGCCGCGCCCGCTGGTGACGGAAATTTCGGCGTCGCCCAGCTCAGCCCCGGACGGCCATTCGCGGACCACGCGGATCGGCGTGGCGACTCCGTCAAGCCGCAGCTCGACGGCGATCCGGCACGGGTCGCCGGCGTGCAGGTTCCGCCACCCGGTACGCCACACGCTGTTGCGGTCGGCCCAGCGGGCGCTGTCTCCGGTCAGGGCCAGCTCCACCGCCTCGGCGAAGCTGGACTTGCCGGAGCCGTTGCGGCCGACCACCACGGTCAGCCCCGGGCCGGGTTCGATGGCGAGAGTGCGCTCCGGGCCGACGCCGCGAAAGCCGGCGACAGTGACCGACGAGAGCCAGATCCGCTCCCGCGGCTCGTCCGCCGCCGTGCGCTGCGGCTCAAGCGCGGTCGGCTTGCCGGCGAGCGCCGCGGCCAGGTCGGTTTCGCCGCTGAGCGCGGCGAGGACCACCTCGGCCGTGTCATCGGGTACGCGGTCAGCGGCGAGCCGATCGAAGATCAGCTCGACCAGGGGTTCGGTGCGGTTCATCAGACCTCCGCTGATGCGGGTGGTGAGGGCGTGCGATGCCAGCGGTTCCGGCTCGGGCCGGTCCGCTGGTGGTAGTGGTACGAGGAGGCTGTGGAGCTGATGGCGTGCGGTCTCAGCGGGCGGGTCGCCACTCGCCGCAGTTCTCCGAGTTGAAGGCGTAGTCGGAGGAGCGGATGGTGACCTGCACGCGCCGGGCGCCATTGGTGAAGTAGTTGTCGATGATGTTTCCGGAGCTGTTCTGCCGCTCCCAGTAGCAGCCCTCGACGTCGTGGGTGACGTAGGTGCCGGGCTTGATTTCCTTGCCAACCCGGTAGGTGCCGGATCCGAACAGTCGGCCCTGAGCCTCCAGGTCCGCGTCGGCCTGGCCGCGCTGCACGGCCTGCCGCCACTTCTTGGCGTACGGATGCTTGGGACAGAGGATCAGCGCCGCGTTGATCTCAGGGATCTGCTCGCTGCTGGCGGCGAAGCCGGCCTCGGCGTAGACGTCATCCGGATCGACCTCGGCGCACATCTCGTACAGCGTCGAGATGTCCTGCTCGTCGTACTTCGAGACTTTGTAGGCCTGCTGCTCGATGGCCGTGACGATGTTCAAGCTGCCGATGAGGTCGCAGGAAGTCGGCTTGACCGCCCAGACCTCCGTGAAGTCAGGCCGGCCGTCCTTACCGCCATGGACCGTGAAGAGCGAACCGCCCGACAGGCTTTCGGTGTCGCACTGCAGATTCACCGGCACCTGCTGGGGGATGTTCTTCGGATCGTCCGGGTAGGTGTCGCTGGTGTCGGGGATGCCGTCGGCGTCCCGGTCAGAGGGCGGAGTCGGGCTCGGCGTCGGGGACGGGCTCGGGGAGGCAGACGGACTGGCCGAAGGCGTGGGACTGCTTCCGGCCGCCTTTATGTCGTCTCCGCAACCAGTGAGCGCGAGGGCTGGCAGCAGGAGGGTGACCAGAATGGTCCCGGCATGCCGGCTGATGCGGAGCGTGGAGGCAACGGGACTGTTGGCTCGGGTAGGCGTCGAAGGAATCGTGTGGCGGTGGCGGGCCATGGTTACTCCGGTGGGAAGGGCCGGCTGGCCGAGCTGCTGCTTCGCTTGGGAGCGGGGCCGGGCGGCGGAGTGGCCGCACGGAAGTTGTGGAGCTGATGTCGTGAACGGATCGTTGGTCGCTTGACCCGGTGCCCGGCCAGACGGCTCGGCGGCGATCGGTACTGATTCGGGGCAACCTTCAGTCGGTGACGGTGATGACCATCTGGAGGCCGCTATCCGGGTGATAGCTCCAGGAGGCGTGGATGCCGTCCCAGTCGCCGCTCTGCCGGCCGTCGAGGGCCCGGGTCGCCAGGACCTCCTGCTTGACCGAGTCGGGCATTTTCAGCTCGGACCAGTAGCACTCGAGGGTGCTGAAGCTGAGTCCGCTGGACTCCTTGCCGTCCCCGTGCAGGGTTAGCGTCCCGCCCCCGTCGCCCAGTACGGCGTAGTCCGCGAGGCTGGTGCCGCATTTCTCTTTGGCCAGCGTGAGCGGCGACTTCTGCTCGGCAAGCGGAGTCGGAGTCGGGCTCGTTCGAAAGGCCGTGTAGATGCCGGCGCCGGCCAGTAGGAGCGCCGCGACAGCGCCTGCCGCGATCAGCGTGATCGTTCGGCTGTTCAGGGCCAGTGCGGTCTTTTTCTCCGCCCGTTCCGGCTCGCCGGTCCACGGGTGATCGGCGGCGGTCGGCTCCTGTATTGACGTGTTCTGCGTGGGCAAGGCGGCCTGGTCCAGGGGCTGCTCGATTTTGGTGGCACGGGTCGGGTCGGACATGGTGATTCCTCTGTGAACTGGGATTCAGGGAGCTGGGGGAGAGAGGCGGGGCGGGTGGTGCCCGCCCCGCGCCAAGCGGTGGATCAGGCGAGGGAGACGGTCACGCCGCCGGAGAACATCGAGTCGTGGAGCTCGAGCTTGGTGAGCTTCACGTCCTTCGGGATGTCGAACACAAACACGCCGGTCACCTGGTTGCCCGGGTTGATCTCCTCGAAGAAGGTGCTCTGCTCCTTGTTGGCGTAGAGACCCGCCTCGGTGTCGGACGAGTACTCGGTGCCGTCGGCGGTGTAGGCCTTCTGGCTGCTGCCGTCGAGGGTCTGCGGCTCCTTGCCGATGTTCTTGACGTTGATGGTGATCAAGCAGAACTGGCCCTGGGCCTTGTCGCCGAGCATCGACGTGCCGACCTTCGCCACGCCGCACTTCGACGACTTGACGGTGAACTCGAACTTCCCGTCCCGGGCCGGCTGGCCGATCTTCGCGGTCTTCGGCTTGTCCTCGCCCTTCGCCCCGCCGGCGTCGGCCTTGCTGCCGGTGCCTTCGTCGGTGCTGCCTGCGCCGCAGCCCAGCGCGACGAGACCGGTGGTGAGCAGAGCGAGAGTGGTGGCCTTGCGCATCGTTTTCCTCCTGCCGTGAACGTTGCGGCGTCAATGAGAGCATCATCTGTGAACGCTGTCAACGGACATCATGCTTGACAGGTGTGACACACTGCGGAGGTGCAGGAGACACCGACCATCACGGCGGCGGAGATCGCCCGGCTTGCCGGGGTCGGTCGCGCCGCGGTCAGCAACTGGCGCAAGCGGTACGCGGACTTTCCCACCCCGGCGGGCGGCACCCCGGCCAGCCCGGAGTTCGACCTGGGGCAGGTCGAGCAGTGGCTCCGCGCCCAGGGCAAGCTCCCCGAGCTCGCCACCGCCGAACGCCTGTGGCGGCACCTCGCCGCCGCCAGCGAATCCCCAGCCGCCGGCCTCGCTGCCGTCGGCGCCCTGCTCCTGGCCCGGCAACGCGGCCAACGCCCCCGGCGACCAGGCGACCCACACCTGAAACCGCTCCTGCCCGACGTCGACGCGCTCGCCGACGAGCTTGGCCCGCAGGGTGCGTTCGACGAGCTGTGGCAACGCTTCTCCGCACCCGGCCCCGGCCGCCCGTTCGCCACTCCCGACGACCTCGCCGACCTGATGCTCGGGCTCACGGGCATTGGCGGCGGCTCTGTCCTCGACCCCGCTGCCGGCTCGGGCGCGATCCTGCGGGCCGCCGTCCGCGCCGGCTGTACCTCGGCATACGGGCAGGAACTCGACGAAGACCTAGCCCGGCTCGCCGGACTGTGGCTGGCCTTACGGGACGTGCCGGGGGAGGTCTGCACCGGTGACTCGCTACGCGCCGACGCCTTCGCCGGACGCACCTTCGACGCCGTCGTCTGCCACCCACCGTTCGGCGTCACCAACTGGGGCGACGAGGAACTCGGCCACGATCCCCGCTGGATCGTCGGCACCACACCACGTACCGAGCCGGAGCTGGCCTGGGCCCAGCACGCCCTGGCCCACCTGCGGGTCGGCGGGCACGCCGCACTGCTGATGCCACCCACCGTCGCCAGCCGCCGCGCCGGCAAGCGGATCCGCGCCGAGCTGCTGCGCCGCGGCGCCCTGCGCGCCGTCGTCGCGCTCCCGCCCGGGGCGGCAGCGCCGCACGGCGTACCCCTGCACCTGTGGGTGCTGCGGCGGCCCGCGGCCGACGCGCCGCCACCGGCGCGGGCGCTGCTGGTCGATGCCGCCGGCGGCGACCTGACCGAGACCGGCCCGCGGATCCTCGCGGCCTGGCGGGCCTTCACCACCGCACCGGACACCGAGGTCGAGGAGGCCGGCTTCACCCGGGCCGTCCCGGTGATCGAGCTGCTCGACGAGGAGGTTGACCTCACCCCCGCGCGCCGGCAACCCGCCGTCGCGGGCAAGGCCACCGGAGAGCATCTGGTACGCACCAGAGAGCGCCTGGCCACCATCGTCGGCGACCTGCCGGCGCTGATGCCGCAGGTCACGCCCGCGCCCGAGGGGCCGGACGGGGAGTTCCTGTCGGTGGGCGAGTTGACCCGGGCCGGTGCGCTGCAGCTGATCGGCCCGATCCGCGCCGCGTCAGCCGAGGGCGGCGAGCCGCCGGCGGGCGGCCCTCCGGTGCTAACCGTGCAGGACGTACTGAGCGGCGAAGGTCCCTCAAGTCGGGACGACGGCCGGCTCGGGCAGGAGATCCGGCTGGCGGTGGGGGACGTGGTGGTACCGATGATCGCCCGGCAGCTCACCGCTCGGGTCGTGACATCGGACGGGGCGCTGCTGGGGCGCAATCTCTACCTGCTGCGGCCCAACCCTGCTGTGCTGGACTCCTGGTTCCTGGCCGGGCAGTTGCGGACGTCGGCGAACGAGAAACAGGCGTCGAGCCTGTCGGGGACGTTGCGGTTCGACATCCGGCGGGCGCAGGTGCGGCGGCTTGCGTTGGAGGAGCAGCGGGTGCACGGGGAGGCGTTCCGGCGGCTGGACGCGTTTGAGTCGGCTATCCGACAGACTGCGGCGCTGGGTGCTGAGTTCGTCCAACTCGTCGCCGACGGGCTGGCCCGCGGGCTAGTGAGTCCAAAGAGCAGCTGAGGGCGTTTCCGATCGAGTCCATTAAGCCGGATCGATCACCTTTTGAGGAAAGTCGCTGGTCGCTGCCTATTCGTGGCAAGTAGGTGATCGGCGGCACTCAGCCCTCGGTGATCGGGATGCATCGCGGAAGCCGCCTCGCATATGGACACGGCTCCTACACGCATCTGTCAAGAGTCGACGTTTGGTTGATCGATCTCTCTAGCCGGAGGACTGCAAGGCCGCAGCTGGCGGGCCATACTCCACGGACGGGATCGCGAGGAGGGCTCAGGAAGCGCGGCACCGGGCGGGTCCGGTGAACGGGACCCATGTCGGCTGAGTGGGCAGCCGGCATCTCCTCCTGATTGATCTCGCGAGGACCCGCGCAGCGAGCTAGGGGCATTGAGAGTGACGGGGACAAACGACTGGGTGGCGGGCAGGTTCCGTCTGCAGAGTGCCATTGGCAAGGGCAACATGGGCGAGGTCCATCGCGCCGAGGACATGGCCGCGCATGAAGGCTCCACTGACCGCATCGTCGCGCTGAAGCTGATTCTCCGGAGTCGCTCCGGCGCTGTCATCGACACGTCCGCGGACAACAAGGCGCGGCAGCGGTTCGAGCGCGAGGTCCGCATCATGCGCAAGCTCGGGCATCCCAACCTGCCGCGTATCATCGCGGGAGCCGCGGGCGTCGACGAGTTGCCCTACATCGCGATGGAGCTCCTCGACGGCGAAACCCTGCGCGACCTGGTCTCCGAGCACCCGCAACTGCCCATCTCCTGGGTCGCTGCCGTGGGGGCGCAGATCGCTGACGGACTTTCCGCCGCGCACGCCGCAGACGTCGTGCACCGCGACCTCAAACCGTCCAACGTGATGCTGCTGCGGACCGGGGCGATCAAGGTCCTCGATTTCGGCATGGGGCGGATACTCGACGATGCCGAAACCGGCAAGGTGACCAGCACCGGCGTCACCGTCGGAACCGCTCGCTACATGGCTCCGGAACAGTTCCTCGCCGCCGCGGTCACGCAGGCGGCTGACCTGTACGCGCTCGGGTGTGTGCTGTTCGAGCTGCTGACCGGCGTACCGCCCTTCCTGAGCGAGTCCTCGCACGAGCTCGGCCAGAAGCATCTCGAGGAACCCGTCCCGTCGATCCGACTGATGCGGTCTGACGTTCCCAGCGACATGGCGAGGCTGATCGAACGTCTGCTCGCCAAGGATCCTGCCGATCGTCCCGCTGACGCCGTAACCGTCCGCGAAGCCCTGCTTCCGTTCGCCAAGGGCACCGACAGGGTGCCCGGCTGGGAGGTCTTTGACCCGGTCCGATACGTCATGGCGGTCCGGGGGACGACCACCACCGTTCCGGCGCCGCCTGCTTCCGTTGAGGGTGCGCTCGCGGAGTCGGCTCGGGCGGGCATGGATGTCTTCGGGGTCCACGAGCGGCTCATCAAGGACTACCGGGCATTCACCGAGGGCGGCACGATCATCCGGGACGACCGGATCGCGGCGTTCGTCGAGGACGACCTGGACGCCAAGTCCCAGTGGCCCGACCCCTGGGTGTCGCTCAACCCGTTCTTCGCCTCGGGCGGGACGGTCCTCGAGCTCGTCAGCGAGGGCGTGCTGCACCGGGAGTGCGCGAAGATCTTCCAGGCCAAGAAGACCGAGGGCGGCACCGTGTGCGACGGCCGGCCGCTCACGCTCCACCGGCACCAGCGCGAGGCGATCGCCAAGGCGCAGTCCGGCACCTCGTACGTGCTGACGACCGGCACCGGCTCCGGCAAGTCGCTGTCATACATCGTCCCGATCGTCGACAAGGTGTTGAAGGCGCGGGAGCAGGAGGGCCCCAAGCCGGCGAAGCGAGTCCGCGCGATCATCGTCTACCCGATGAACGCGCTGGCCAACAGCCAGCTCAAGGAGCTCGACAAGTACCTCCAGGACGGCTACGGACCCGGGCGCGAGCCGGTCACGTACGCCCGCTACACCGGCCAGGAGAGCGACGAGCGGCGCAAGGAGATCCGCGACAACCCGCCGGACATCCTGCTCACCAACTACGTGATGCTGGAGCTGATGCTCACCCGTCCGGACGATCGGCGCTCCCTGATCCGGATGGCGAAGGGCCTGGAGTTCCTCGTCTTCGACGAGCTGCACACCTACCGTGGCCGGCAGGGCGCGGATGTGGCGCTGCTGATCCGCCGAGTGCGGGAAGCCTGCCAGGCGGAGAACCTCCAGTGCGTCGGCACCTCCGCCACCGTCTCCAGCGAAGGCACCGTCGACGACCAACGCGCCGTGGTCGCCCGGGTCGCCACGACGTTGTTCGGCACGGAGGTCGCGCCGGAGAACGTCATCGGCGAAACCCTGGTCCGCGCCACCGCGGAGCCTCCCGACACGGTGTCCGTCGAGCGGCTGGCCGCGCCCGGTGCCCCTCGCGCCTACGCCGACCTGGTGAAAGACCCGCTGGCGCGGTGGATCGAGACCCGCTTCGGGCTCGCGGTCGACTCCGCCGGGAACCTCGTCCGGCAGAAGCCTGCCAAGATCGAGGAGGCGGCCGTCGAACTGGCCGAGGCGAGCGGACTCACCGCCGCCGAGTGCGCGCAGGCGATCCGCCGCACCCTGAAGGCCGGATCGGAAGCCAGGCACCCGGTCACCGAGCGGCCGCTGTTCGCCTTCCGGCTGCACCAGTTCCTCTCAAAGGGCGACACCGTCTACGTGACCCTGGAAGACGAACTGACCCGTCAACTCACCCGCGACTACCAGCTCGTGCTGCCTGGCACCGACGGGAAGATCCTGCTGCCGCTCGCCTTCTGCCGCGAGTGTGGCCAGGAGTACCTCACGGTGTGGCGGACCACCAGGGACGGCGGCACCGTCTACGAGCCCCGCCGGGACACGATCGCGACCGGTGGCCGCGCCACGGACGGCTACCTCTACATCGACTCCGACCGGCCCTGGCCCGAAACCAGGGAGAAGGCCATCGAGGAGCGGCGCATCCCGGAATCCTGGCTGGAGTTCGACGACCACGGACAGGAGGCCGTCCGTACCTCCTACCGGGACCGGTTGCCGGTCGCCGTCACCGTGGACCCCTACGGGTACGAAGGGCGGGGCGGGCTGAAAGCCGCCTTCATCCCCTCACCGTTCCTCTTCTGCGCCCACTGCGGAGTCAGCTACGAGCAGACCCGGGGCAAGGACTTCGCCAAGCTCGCCACCCTCGACCAGGAGGGGCGGTCCTCGGCAACGTCCCTGATCTCGGCGTCCATCGTCCGCTCACTGCTCAGCGCGCCACCGGAAGCGTTGGACAAGAAGGCCCGCAAGCTGCTGACCTTCGTCGACAACCGGCAGGACGCCTCGCTCCAGGCCGGCCACTTCAACGACTTCGTGCAGATCACCCAACTGCGCGGCGCCCTCTACAAGGCCGCCGTCGACGCCGGCGACGAAGGTATCACCCACGAGGAACTCGCAAAGCAGGTGACCGACGCCCTCGGCCTGCAACTCGTCGACTACGCGCGGGGCGAAGATCTGCCGCCCTCGCTGACGCGCAACGCCGCCAAGACCCTGCGGGACGTCGTCGCCTTCCGCCTCTACCTCGACCTCGAACGAGGCTGGCGGATCACCATGCCCAACCTCGAGCAGACCGGGCTGCTGGAGATCGACTACCAGGACCTCGACTGGCTCGCGGAGAACCAGGAGCGCTGGTCGAAGACCCATGATGCCCTGCGCGACGCCGAACCGGGCCAGCGCGTCGAAATCATGCGCGCGCTGCTGAACGAGATGCGCCGCGCCCTCGCCATCGACGTGCAGTACTTCCGGGATGAGTTCGACTCGCTCCAACGGGCAAGCGAGGAGCGCCTGATCGACCCCTGGGTCCTGTCCGCCAGCGACGCACCCAAGGTCGGCACCGCGTACCCGCAGTCGTCGCGGCCGGGCCTGGACCGTTCCGGTCTGTTCCTCTCCGGCCGGGGCAAGTTCGGCAAGTACCTGCGCCGCATCCACTTCGGTACAGAGCTCACCTTCGACGACGCCCAGACGGTCATCGCCGATCTGCTGGAGGTGCTGGCAGGCGCCGGGTTGGTCACCAAGATCGAGGCCGCGCCGCAGCGGGCCGGACGGTTCCGAGGACCGGCAGGCCCGAGCATCACCGGTTACCGCGTCTCGGCCGCCTCGCTGGTCTGGCGCGCCGGCTCCGGCGAAACCGGCAGCCACGACCCGCTCACCCGCACCTACGCCAGCGGCGACGGGCCCCGGGTCAACACGTTCTTCCGCGATCTCTACCGCAGTGCCGCCGGCACCCTCGCCGGCCTCGCCGCCCGCGAGCACACCGCCCAGGTCGATCCGATGGAGCGCGAGAAGCGGGAGGACGCGTTCCGCAAGGCGGAGCTGAAGCTACTCTACTGCTCGCCCACCATGGAGCTCGGTGTCGACATCTCCGAACTCAACGCCGTCATGATGCGCAACGTGCCGCCGACACCCGCCAACTACGCCCAGCGCAGCGGTCGGGCCGGCCGGTCCGGTCAGCCAGCCCTCGTCACCACCTACTGCGCCACCGGCAACAGCCACGACCAGTACTACTTCCGTCGCTCCGCCCGCATGGTCGCCGGCGCCGTCGCGCCGCCCCGCCTGGACCTCGCCAACGAGGACCTAGTGCGGTCCCACGTGCAGGCGATCTGGCTGGCCGAGGCGGGGATCAAGCTGGGACGCGCCATCCCGGAGACCATCGACATCAGCTACCCGGAGGACTCGCGCCTGCCGAATCCCGCCTTGGCGCTGCACGACCACATCACCGCCGCCCTGCACGACATCCACTCGCAGGACCGCGCCGCGGCCGCCGCCCGCAGAGTCTTCGGCGGCCTCCTGACCGATTACGCCCAATCGAGCTGGTGGGACGACCAGTGGATCGAGGATACGGTCCGGACCACACCGGAGCGGTTCGACCAGGCCTTCGACCGGTGGCGGGACCTGTTCAAGGCCGCTCTGGTCGACCAGGCTGAGCAGAACCGCCGGGTGCTCGACCACACCCTGTCGGAGCGCGACCGCAAGATCGCCGTCGGCCGCCGCAAGGAGGCCGAGACCCAGCTCAACCTCCTCAAGAACGAGAGCGTCGACAGCAGGTCCGTCCTGTCGGACTTCAACCCGTACCGCTACCTCGCCAGCGAGGGCTTCCTGCCCGGCTACTCGTTCCCCCGACTGCCACTCGCCGCGTACGTTCCCACCACGGGGCGCAGATCGGGGGAGGGCGACTACCTGCAGCGTCCCCGCTTCCTCGCCATCCGGGAGTTCGGCCCTGGTGCGCTGATCTACCACGAGGGAGCGCGCTACCAGGTCACCCGTATCCAGCTGCCGCCGGACGCGGCTGGTGATGTCGTGACGAGCGAGGCGCGCCGGTGTGCCCAGTGCGGCTACCACCACGACGTCAAGGAGAACGCCGACCGCTGCCAGATGTGCGGCGCGTCCCTGGGGGAGAGGACCAGCGGTCTCCTGCACCTGCACACCGTCTACACCAAGCGCCGCGAGCGCATCTCCTCCGACGAGGAGGAGCGCCGCCGGGCGGGCTTCCGGCTGGTCACCTCGTACCGGTTCCACGACCACGGCGCCCGCCCCGGCCGCCGTGACGCCATCGTCTCCGACGCTGCCGGCGGGCTGGCCACGCTCTCCTACGGCGACTCGGCCACCGTCCGCATCACCAACATCGGACGCGTCCGGTCCAAGCCGGACGAGCCGGACGGCTTCTGGCTCGACCCGGCGGACGGGCGCTGGATGAACGAGCGCGACGCCGGCGCGGCCTCCGGCGACTCCAGCGAGATGCCGGTCATCGACGCGGACGGCAACGAGAAGCGCAGGAAGAAGCGGGTCATCCCGTACGTGGAGGACCGGCGCAACATCCTGGTCCTCAAGCTCGGCGAGCCGCTCGACGAGGACGTCGCGCTCTCCCTGATGTACGCCTTGGAGCGCGGCATCGAGGCGGCCTTCGAACTGGAGGACTCGGAGCTGACCACCGAGCTCCTGCCGCCGAACGAGGGACCGCGTGAGCGGATGCTGTTCACCGAGGCGGCCGAGGGCGGTGCCGGCGTCCTGCGGCTGATGCAGTCGGAGCCGGAGGCCCTGGCGCGGGCCGCCGCCGAGGCGCTGGCCATCTGCCACTTCGCGCCCGACGGCACCGACAAGGGAGGCCCCGACCCCAGCCGCCCCTGCGCGCGGGGCTGCTACGAGTGCCTGCTCACCTACGGCAACCAACTCAACCACCGCTCCATCAACCGTCACCTGGTGCGTGACCTGCTGCTGCGCTTCGCCGCCGCCCAGGCCGCACCCACCGGCCAAGGCGAGTCGCGCACCGAGCAGCTCCAGCGTCTGACCGCGCAGTCGGACACCGCGCTGGAGGCCAAACTCATCACCTGGCTCAAGCAGCGCGGCCTGCGCCTGCCCGACGAGGCGCAGACCTTCGTGACCGAAGCCCTCGCCCGGCCCGACTTCGTCTACCGGCTGCCCGGCGCGAACGTCGCGGTCTTCGTCGACGGGCCGGTCCACGACCATGCCGCCGTCGCCGAACGGGACGCCGAGGCGCAGGAACGGCTCTTCGACCGGGGCTGGGACGTCGTCCGGTTCCCCCACGACGGCGACTGGGCCGCCATCGCCGCGAAACACGCCAACTACTTCGGGACCAGCACCAGCAGCTGATCCTCACCGCCCCCTCACCCCACAACAGAACACGACGCGCAAGGACCCCCTCATGACCACCCCCTTCAGCGCCGGATCCCTCGTCACCGCCCGTGGCCGTGACTGGGTCGTGCTGCCGGAAAGCGCCCCCGACATGCTCGTCCTCCGCCCGCTCGGCGGCGCGGACGACGACATCGCCGCCGTCTTCCCGAGCTTCGAAGCCGTCAAGAGCGCCGAGTTCGCGCCCCCGTCGCCGTCCGACCTCGGCGACGCGTACGCGGCCGGGCTGCTCCGGTCCGCCCTGCGGATCGGCTTCCGCTCCGGCGCCGGCCCCTTCCGGTCCCTCGCCGGGATCGCGGTCGAGCCGCGGGCGTACCAGCTCGTGCCGCTGATGATGGCGCTGCGCCAGAAGACCGTCCGGATACTGATCTCGGACGACGTCGGCATCGGCAAGACCGTCGAATCTGGACTGATCGCCAGTGAACTCCTCGCCCAAGGCGACGCCAAGGGGCTGGCCGTGCTCTGCTCACCGGCGCTCGCCGAGCAGTGGCAGGAGGAGCTGCGCACCAAGTTCGGCATCGACGCCGAGCTGGTGCTCGCGTCCACCGTCTCCCGGCTGGAGCGCGGCCTCGACCTCGGCCAGTCCCTGTTCGACAAGCACCCGCACGTCATCGTCTCCACCGACTTCATCAAGTCCACCCGGCACCGGGACGACTTCGTGCGGCACTGCCCGGACCTGGTCATCGTCGACGAGGCGCACACCTGCGTCGCCGCCGACGACAACAGCTCCACCCAGAACCAGCTCCGCTACGAGCTGCTCCAACGCGTCGCCGCCGACACCGACCGGCACCTGCTGCTGGTCACCGCCACCCCGCACAGCGGCAAGGAGGGTGCCTTCCGCAATCTGCTGGGCCTGCTCAAGCCGGAACTCGCCACCGTCGACCTCGGCTCCGAGGGGGGCCGCCGGCTGCTCGCCCAGTACTTCGTGCATCGCAAGCGCGCCGACGTCCGGCAGTACCTGACCAGGGAGGACGGGCTCGCCGACAACTCCCTCGCCGAGCAGACCTCGTTCCCCTCGGACCGGCACTTCAAGGACGAGACCTACCGGCTCTCCCCGGCCTACCGAGCCCTGCTCGACGACGCCATCGCGTACGCCAGCGCACGGGTGACCGCGGCGGACAAGAAGGGCCGGCGGGAGGCCCGGATCGCCTGGTGGTCCGCCATCGCCCTGCTGCGTTCCCTGGTCTCCTCGCCACGCGCCGCCGCGCAGACCCTGCGCACCCGCTCGGCGACAGCCGCGGCCGGCAGCGCCGAGGAGGCCGACCGCCTCGGCGCCCCGCTGACCAGCGACTTCTCCGACACCGACGCGCTGGAAGGCCTCGACGTCGCACCGGGCGCCGAGACCGGCGACGCCAGCGTGGACGACGCCGGCGCGCGGCTGGCCGAACTGGCCGACCAGGCGGAGCGGCTGGAGGGGGCCACCCAGGACAAGAAGCTCGCCGCACTGATCACCCACCTGAAGGCCCTGCTCAAGGACGGCTACCACCCGATCGTCTTCTGCCGCTACATCCCCACCGCCGAGTACATCGCCGAGCACCTGGAGGGCACACTCGGCAAGAAGACAGTGATCCGGGCCGTGACCGGCACCCTATCGCCGCAGCAACGCCTGCAGCGCATCGAGGAACTCGCGGAGGCGGCGGGCGACGATCCGGCCGCCCGGCGAGTGCTGATCGCGACCGACTGCCTCTCCGAGGGCGTGAACCTCCAGCATCACTTCGACGCGGTCGTCCACTACGACCTGGCGTGGAACCCTACCCGGCACGACCAGCGCGAGGGCCGCGTCGACCGGTACGGGCAGAAGCGCAACATCGTCCGGGTCATCACCCTGTACGGCAGCGACAACGGCATCGACGGCAAGGTGCTCGAGGTACTCATCAAGAAGCACCGCCAGATCCGCAAGGACCTCGGCATCTCCGTCTCCGTGCCGGACGCCGCCTCCACCGGCGTAACCGACGCGATCGTCGAATGGGTGCTGCTCCGGGGGCAGCAGGTCGAGCGGGGCGAGCAGGGCAGCCTCTTCGACGCCGCCGAGTATCAGGCGATCGACAAGAAGGCCGCCGCCCTGGCGGCGGACTGGCAGTCCGCCGCGGAGCGCGAGAAGACATCCCGATCCCGCTTCGCCCAGCACGCCATCCGCCCCGACGAGGTCGCCCAGGAGGTCCTGGCGATCCGCGACACCCTCGGCGGCGCCGGTGAGGTCCGCGGCTTCGTACGCCAGGCCCTGCGCGCGCTCGACGGCGTCGTACGGAACGACCCGGGCGGGGCGGATGACTTCACCGCCGAACTCGGCGGCACGCCTGCCGGCCTGCGCGACGCGCTCGCGCCCGTCCTCGGCGGCGACGCCGTCGAGCTGGGCCGGCCCGTGCCGTTCCGCACCACCGCGGCCGTGGCGCGCGGCGAGGTCGCCCTGGTCCGCACCGACCCGGCGGTGGTGGCGCTGGCCGGGTACGTGCTCAACGCCGCCCTCGACGACCAGGCCGCAGGCCCACGGCCGGCCCGCCGCTGCGGCGTCATCCGCACCCGGGCCGTCGACGGCCGCACCACGCTGCTCGTGGTCCGCTACCGCTTCCATCTCACCCTGCCGTCGCGGACCGGCACCCGGCAGCTCGTCGCCGAGGACGTCCGGCTGCTCGCCTTCCAGGGCTCGCCCGCGTCCGCCGCATGGCTGCCCACCGAACGCGCCCTCGGCCTGCTCGACGCGACCGCCGACGAGAACACCGACCGCACCTTCGCCGAGAACACCATGCGCCGCCTGCTGGACGGCCTGCCCGCGATCACCGACCACCTCGAGGCGTACGGCGAAGACCTCGCCGCCGAACTGCTCGCCTCGCACCGCCGGGTCCGCAGCGCCTCCGGCGAGATCATCCGCGGCCTGGCCGTCACCGCGCAGAAACCCGCCGACGTGCTCGGCGCCTACGTCTACCTGCCGGCATCCGCCGTTTCCACCCCCACCGTCGCCGGAGGCACCGCCTGATGTCCGCCACCGCCCGTAACCAGGTCTTTTCCGCCGTCCACACCATCGGCGGCCTGATCCCGGCCGACATGCTGGTCCGGATCTCCGAAGGCAGGGACGTCTCCGGCTCGAAGCCCGCCGACTACCGGGTGATCGGCGCCCGGTCGGTGCGCGACGACGCCGAGCGGCACTGGGACTTCCTCAAGTCCATCTGGAAGGAGCTACGCGCCAAGCTTCCCGTCAGCCCGGACGCCGCGACGCCGGCCGACCCGACCGGCGTCGCGGTCAGTCAGTGGCTGCTGCCGCTGTTCAACGAACTCGGCTTCGGCCACCTGCCGGTGGTCGGTGCCTCGGGCATCGCCTCCGACGACGGAGACAAGACGTTCGCGATCAGCCACCGCTGGAACCACGTACCGATCCACCTGATCTCCTGGAACGCGGCACTGGACAAGCGGCCGGCCGGCACGGGCGGCGTGCCGCCGCAGTCACTGGTGCAGGAGCTGCTGAACCGCTCCGAGGCCCACCTGTGGGGCGTGCTCACCAACGGCCGCCAGCTGCGGCTGCTGCGCGACTCCAGCGCTCTCGCCACCGCCGCGTACGTCGAGTTCGACCTGGAGGCGATCTTCGACGGCGAGCTGTTCAGCGAGTTCGTCCTGCTGTACCGGCTGCTGCACGTCTCCCGCTTCGAGGTCGCCGAAGGGGCAGCCCCGTCGACCTGTTGGCTGGAGAAGTGGCGCACCGAGGCGATCGCCGCCGGCACCCGCGCACTCGACCAGCTCCGCAAGGGCGTCCAGGACGCGATCACCGCGCTCGGCACCGGCTTCCTGCGCCACCCCGACAACGGCACGCTGCGGGAGAACGTCGACCCGCAGGCCCTGCACAACGCCCTGCTGCGCCTCGTCTACCGGCTGCTCTTCCTCTTCGTCGCCGAGGACCGCGACGCGCTGCACCACCCCGACGCCGACGAGCAGGCCCGCGAACGGTATGCCGCCTACTTCTCGTCCGCCCGGCTGAGGGCGCACGCGCGCCGCCGCCGCGGTACCACGCACAGCGACCTCTACCAGGCGCTGCGGATCGTCCTGGACGCGCTCGGCAACGAGAACGGCCGCCCGGAGCTGGGCCTGCCCGGCCTCGGCGGGCTGTTCGACCACGACCCGGTCGCGGACAAGCCGTTGGACGGCCTGTCGCTGTCCAACGAGTACCTGCTGACCGCCGTCCGGCACCTGTCGCAGGTGCGGGACGCCGGCACCCGCCGCTGGCGGTCGGTCGACTACCGCAACCTGGATGCGGAAGAGCTGGGCTCGATCTACGAGTCCCTGCTGGAGCTGGTGCCGAAGCACAGCGCGGTGGACCGCACCTTCGAGCTGGTCGAGCTTGCCGGCAACACCCGCAAGACCACCGGCTCCTACTACACCCCGTCCTCGCTGATCGAATGCCTGCTCGACTCGGCCCTCGACCCGGTCATCGACGACGCGGTCAAGCGCGCCGAGCAGGCCGCCACCGCCGCCGGGCAGCCCGACCCGAGCGACGCCATCGTCGACGAGCTGCTGTCGCTCACCGTCTGCGACCCGGCCTGCGGCTCCGGCCACTTCCTGGTCGCCGCGGCCCGCCGGATCGCCAAGCGGGTCGCTGCCGTGCGCGAACGCAACCCCGAGCCGACCGTCGATGCGGTACGTCACGCCCTGCACGAGGTGGTCGCCCGCTGCATCTACGGGGTCGACATCAACCCGATGGCGGTTGAACTGGCCAAGGTGTCGCTGTGGATGGAGGCCCTGGAGCCGGGTAAGCCGCTGAGCTTCCTCGACGCGCACGTGAAGTGCGGCAACGCGCTGATCGGGGCCACGCCCGCGCTGCTCAAGCGCGGTATCCCCGACGAGGCGTTCAAGCCCATCGAAGGCGATGACAAGAAGTACGCCAAGGGCCTAGAGAAGCAGAACGCCAAGGAGCGGCAGGGCCAGGGCAGCCTCTTCGACCTGGACGACGCGGCAAAGGTCGCCAACACCGTCTTCGCCCAGGGCCTGCGCCTGATCACAGCGGCCCCCACCAACAACCTCGGCGACGTTCGCAGGCAGGCGTCCGCCTACCGAAGCTGGAAGACCTCCGCGGATTACGCCCGCGCCCTGCACGTCGCAGACGCCTGGTGCGCCGCGTTCATGTGGAAGAAGGCGGCCGACGCTCCGCCAGCAGTCACCCACGGTGTCTTCCGTGCACTCGAGGACCCCGACGCAGCAGCGGCGCCGCAAGCGCCCCACGCCGAGATCCTCCGGCTTTGCGAGTTGTACCGGTTCTTTCACTGGCACCTGGAGTTTCCAGAGATCTTCGACGTGCCAGAGTGCGACGGGCACGGCCTCGCCGCGGCGACGGGCTGGGCCGGTGGCTTCGACTGCGTCTTGGGCAACCCGCCATGGGAGCGCATGAAGCTTCAGGAGCAGGAATTTTTCGCCCAGCGTGATACTGAAATCGCAGTTGCGCCCAATGCGGCTATTCGCCGCCGCCTCATTGCAGCGCTGCCAGCGACAAGGCCAGAGCTAGCCGAGGAGTTTCGCTCAACGAAGAGGAAGGGCGACGGTGAGGCGCATTTCATTCGCGACTCTGGCAAGTATAACCTGACTGGTATTGGAACTGTTAACACTTACGCGGCGTTTTCGGAGAGTGGTCGGGATATCCTTGAGCGGTTAGGCCGAATGGGAGTGATCGTCCCAACCGGCATTGCTACGGACGCCACCACGCAATTCTTCTTCAAGGATCTCGTGGTCAACGGATCGATCACAGCACTCTACGACTTCGAGAATCGCAACGGCCTCTTCCCCGCTGTGGACTCGCGCATGAAGTTCAGCATCCTCTCCCTCGCGGGGCGCACATTGGGCGAACCGACTGCCAAGTTTGCCTTCTTCCTCCATGATCCGGCCGAGCTGGGCGACGCAGGCAAGTCGCTTACCCTCACCCCGCACGAGATCAGCCTCCTTAACCCAAACACCGGCACCTGCCCCGTCTTCCGCTCCCGCCGCGATGCGGAGATCACCCTCAGCATCTACCGCCGCATCCCTGTACTTGTGAAGGCGAGTGACCCTAATGGGAACCCGTGGCGGGTCGAGCTGGGCAGGATGTTCCACATGTCCGAGGACTCCCACCTTTTCCATACAAGCGGACAGCTCAAAGACGATGGCTGGACTCTTGCCGGCAACACATTTGTTAAGGGGTCGGCCAAGATGCTTCCCCTTTACGAAGCAAAAATGCTGCACCACTACGACCATCGTTGGGCCACCTATGACGAGAATGGGGCGACCCGCGACTTTGCGGTCGCCGAAAAGCAGAACCCCGATGCCGTAGTTCTCCCTCGCTACTGGGTCGGTGAACGGGAGGTCGAAGAAAAGCTCGCTTCAAAGCATTGGAAGCGAGGCTGGCTCTTCGGTTGGCGCGACATCTGCCGCGCCACTGACGAGCGTACAATGATCGACAGCGTGTTCCCGCGCACCGCGGCCCCGGACGGCACTCTTCTGATGCTTCCGCAACAACCTGTGGCAGGTCTGGTGGCCTGTCTAACGTCGTTAGTTCTGGACTTTGTGGCCCGGCAGAAGGTGGGAGGTACCCACTTGAAGCTCTTTATTGCTCACCAACTGCCTGTCGCCTCTCCAAGTCAGCTCGAGCCTCATGCCCAGTTTGTCGGTGATCGTGTTCTCGAGCTCGTCTACACGAGCCATGACATGGCCCCATTCGCCCGCGATCTCTGCGACATGGGCGCACCGTTTCGATGGGACGACGAGCGGCGTGCGGTTATCCGGGCTGAGCTGGACGCCTTTTTCTTACACCTCTACGGAGTCTGCCGAAATGATGCCGACTACATTATGGAGACGTTCCCGATCGTCAAGCGGAAGGACGAGACGAAATACGGTACGTACCGCACCAAGGAGTTGATCCTCGCCGAGTATGACCGGATGGCCGCTGCCGGCGTCAGCCTGACTAACCCGCTGATCGACGGCGAGAATTACACCTCAACTCTCACCCCGCCTCCGGGTCACGGCCCCCGCCATCCAGAGCCTGCTGCGGCCGTAGCTCCGATGGGCAACGAGGAAGCTTGATGGTCACCGTGTACCCCGAGTTCCAAATTCGCTTGCCGAATGGTGGCCCCACGGCGCGTGGGCGGCTGCTGGACGAGAAGGGAACCAACGGCAGCCAGAGGTTCGTGGTCTACGCGGGATCCCCCGTACGGCCGGATGTAGTCCCGTCGTTTCCCGAGCGGATGCCCTCCTCATACGGGTTCCGTGAGCGCCTGATCGCCGACGGTTCGATCGTGGAGTCCACGACCTGGCGAGGCCATCTGGAGACGACCAGGCACATTACCTGTAACTCTCCGTCCGCCGCCGCCGAGATCCTGATCGGCCGCAGCGCCAACGGATGGACGGAGTGGAAGACTTCCGATGGGCGCCCGCTGGGCGACTTTGTAGCGCAGGAAGCGTGGGGTCGCAACCGTACCTGGCTGATTCGCGGATCCAATGTGTCCGGGATCGACCTCGTGCAGCGGCTGTGGCTGCCTGAAGGACTGGTAAGCGTCGCGGCCAGCCGCCTGCGCGAGGGTGTTGAGCCAAAGACAAGCAAGGAGCAACTGCGTGGACTCGTGGAGGAGGGCTACGACTCCACCGCCAGCCACGGGCAGAAGCGTGAGCTGATCGAGGAGATCCACACCTTCCTGTCGAGGATGAAGCCGGGCGACACCGTTTGCACCATCTCCGATGGCCGGTTGTACGTCGGTGAGATCACCGGTCAGGTCGAGCAGATCGCCTCCGAAGGAGGAAGGTCGAATCTGCGACGCCCGGCGGAGTGGCAAAGCATCGGCTACCCGTGCGACGAACTGCCTGAGGCGCTTCAGCAGAAGTTGTCCGTCCAGCACGATGTCGTCGACCTCACCTCTGTGGAAGCGCTGGTCGCTGGGCTGGGCCGCAGTGACGAGGAGTTGGCTGACGGGGCACAAGACGGCGTTGGCGACCCCAGCCTGGAGATAGCCGCACTCGTCGCTCGTCGGGAGCTGGAGTTACCCGAGCCGAACCAGGAACTCGCGGATGAACTGTTGGTGCACGACGTGGCGTGGCTGCGGGAGCTGCGCGATCTGCTCTGGGACGAGCGGCAGTTGGTGCTCTACGGCCCGCCCGGAACCGGCAAGACGTATCTGGCGTTGAAGCTGGCCGAGTTTCTTGGCGGCGGACCCGAGCAGGTCAAGTTGGTCCAATTCCACCCCTCGTACTCCTACGAGGACTTCTTTGAGGGCTTCCGACCTCAAGAGGACGAAAAGACGCGGGAGGTCGCCTTCCGGCTCACCGACGGTCCCTTGCGCGAGCTCGCCGACCTTGCCGCTCGCGAGGGCAACCGACACATCCCGTACTTCCTGATCATCGACGAGATCAACCGGGCCAACCTGGCGAAGGTCTTCGGCGAGCTGTACTTCCTGCTCGAATACCGCAACAGGTCGGTGCGGCTCACGTACTCGGGCGACGACTTTGCGTTGCCGTCGAACCTGTTCGTCATCGGCACGATGAATACGGCCGACCGTTCTATCGCGCTTGTGGACGCCGCCATGCGCCGCCGCTTCGCCTTCGTCGAACTCTCACCCCGGGCCGAGCCGACCAGCGGCTTGCTGCGCCGCTGGCTCACGCGTGAACAACGGGACCTCGAACCCGCCGAGCTTCTTGACGCGCTCAACGCCCGGATCGGTGACCCCGACTTCCGCGTAGGGCCGTCGTATCTGATGAAGAAGGGCGTCTACCGCGACGGCGGGCTCGAACGCACCTGGCGTACCAAAATCCTGCCGCTGCTAGAGGAGTACCACTACGGCGAAGACGTGGACGTCGAGCGCCACTACGGGCTGCGTACGCTGCGCGCCGCCATCGCACCGCCTCCCGGCACCGGCGAACCTGACCCGTCATGACGGTTATCGAACTGACCGAACATGGCCCGGCGCGCTCGGTCCCGCTTGAAGACGCCGCAGGCCGTGCCCTGGCCACCTCCCGCCTGGTCGAGGCGACACCCGACCCGTTCGCCCCCGGACGGTGGCGGGTGAAGGCCGCCGGCAAGGTCGGCGTGGCGACCGTGACCGTGCCTGGCGCGCAGGCGGTCACCCTACGGATCGTGCCGAAGGTCCCCGTCACCCGGCTCCTGTTCCTCCTCGGCTACAGCCTCGACGCGAAGGGGTGGCGGAACGAGGACGCACGACTGGACGAAGAATCGGAGCTGCTGCCCGCGCTCGCCCAGCTCTTCGAACGGCAGGCGGAGAACGCGCTGCGTCAGGGGCTGCTCCAGGGCTACCGCACCACCGAGGAGACCTCTATGGTCGTGCGGGGCCGCATCCGGGAGGCGGATCAGATCCGGCGGCAGCACGGCAGGCTCATGCCGGTGGAGGTCGTACACGACGAGTACACGCCGGACATCGCCGAGAACCGGCTGTTGCGCACGGCCTGTGATCGGCTCTGCCGGCTGCCTGCCGGTATCGGCCGTGGCGGCCGTGGCCGGTTGCTGCGTTTGCGCGTCCGACTCGCCGACATCACCCCGATCGACCGCGGGCATGAACTGCCGACATGGCGGCCCAGCCGCCTCAACGCCCGCTATCACAAGGCCTTGCGCCTGGCCGAACTCGTGCTGCGGGGCGCCTCCGTCGAGCATCGGCCCGGCGACGTGACTGTGAGCGGTTTCCTCTTCGACATGCCGAGAGTCTTCGAGGACTTCGTCACCGTTGCCCTGCGCGACGCCCTGACGGGCGGCGGCGGTCGCTGCGCGCTCCAGGCCACTCATTACCTCGACGAGCGCCATGTGATCCGTATGATTCCCGACTTCGTCTGGTCCGCCGACGACGGCACCCCGCTCGCCGTGGCCGATGCCAAGTACAAGGCCGAAAAGCCCGAGGGCTATCCCGACGCCGACCTCTACCAGATGCTCGCCTACTGCACCGCGCTCGGCCTGCCAGAAGGTCATCTCATCTACGCCAAGGGCAACGCCCCGCACACCGCGCACCAAGTCCGGCATGCTGGAATCACCATCCATCAGCACGCGCTCGAACTCGACCAGCCGCCTTCCGAACTGCTCGCCGAGGTGCGAGCCCTGGCTGTGCGGCTTGCGCCAGCCAGTCGGTGACGTGTATCAGGGTTTCTGCTCGTAGTTTTCGGCGACAAAGACGCCGACACCTTGCCTGCCCTCCAGGACGCCTGCCTCGATAAGGAGGTCGATCGCCTTCCTGACGGTGACGCCGGAGGTCTCGTACTGCTCGGCCAGTTCCTTGGTCGTGGGCAGCTTGTCGCCGGGCTTCAAGATGCCAGCAGCGATCTTGGCCTGGATCTCCCGCCGGATCCTTCGCCACAGCGGCTCGTAGGGCGCCATGGGCGGAGTTCATCACAGCCAATGTTCGATCTTGCAACCTATGCCATCCTTACAACCTATAGCTTGATTGGCTTGTTTGGTTGTAAAGTTGCGTTGAGCAGCGGAACGAGATAGGGGAGGCGTATGGGCAGGCGGTGGAGGTGGTTCTTGCGGTCTGGGCGGGCCAGAGCCGACCTGACCGGGCAGGTCGTACCGGACGGGGACGTGCCGGACCGCGACCAGCGGCTGGGCGCGCCTGACGGCGTACCCGATGGGCGGGTGACCTTGCGGTGTGACGGCGCGGTCGTCTACGAGCAGCCCGCGCGGCGCCGGGCGGCTCTGACGCCGAACGAGCGCGCGGACCGCTACGACCCGAAGCCGCCCGGCGATCGGCAGTGCCGAGCGGACCGGAGAGCCGAGGGGCGGGGATCGGATGGTTGAGGACCTGGGGTCGACGGTGCCGCGGCGGCAGCTCGGGCGGACGCTGCGGGAGCTGCGGACGGAGGCGCGGATGACGCTGGACGGCGCGGCGGAGGCGTTGCAGTGCAGCCGGCAGAAGGTGTGGCGGATCGAGACGGGCCTGTGCGCAGTGCGCGGGCTCGACGTGCGGGCTATGTGCGAGCTGTACGCGGCGACGCCCGAGCTGGCCGGCGCGCTGGTCGCCCTGGCCGGGGAGACGCGGGCGAAGGGCTGGTGGCACTCGTACGGCGACACGGTCCCCGACTGGTTCGAGCTGTACGTCGGCCTGGAGTCCGCCGCGTGCCGGCTGCGCGAGCACGACGACGCGCTGGTCCCCGGGCTGTTGCAGACCCGGGGGTACGCGACCGCCGTCTGCCAGCACCGGCCGGGCCTGACGGAGGACGAGCGGGAGCGCGTGGTCGAGGTGCGGCTGCAACGGCAGACCCTGCTGCTGCGGCGGCTGCCTCCGCCGCCCCGGTTCGACGTCATGCTCTCCGAGGCGGTGCTGCTGCGGGTCGTCGGCAGCCCGGCGACAATGGCGAAGCAGCTACGGCACCTGGTAGAGGTGAGCCGCCTGCCGCACGTCTCGATCCGGGTCCTGCCGCTGGCCGCCGGCCTGCATTACGGCGCCGTAGCGGGCGCGTTCGTGCTGCTCGACTTCCCGCTCGGCAACCGCGTCGAGCCGGAACCGTCGGTCGTCTACAGCGAGTCGCTGACCGGCGCGCTCTACCTCGACCGGAAGGAAGAGCTTGCCGCGTACGAGGACGTCTGGGCCAGCCTCGACTCGCTGGCCCTGGACCAGGAACAGTCCCGACACCTGATCGGGAAGATCATGCAGGAGGTTTACCATGGTTGAACTGACCGGCGCGCACTGGCGCACCAGCACCCGCAGCGGCGACAACGGCGGCAACTGCGTCGAGGTCGCCGACAACCTGCCCGGCCTGGTCGCCGTGCGCGACAGCAAGGACCGCGGCGGTCCGGTCCTCACGTTCACCCCTGGCTGCTGGGCCGCGTTCGTCCGTGCAGCCCCGCCGTCGCGCTGAGGGCGTAAAGCACTCGCGGGTCCGGCGTCCCATGCTGGGCCCGCGGGGCCCGACGTCCTGGCTGCGGCCTCATCCCTGGCCTCGGCGACCGCTGCTGGTTGCGCTGCGGCCGAAGGAGTGCCGGTAGGAGCCGTCCGGGTCCGTTACCCGAGCAGCTCCGTGACGATGGCCTCGATCTCCGAGACGGCCGGGTGCCGGGCGAGTTCGGCGCGGATCCGCCGTCGCATCGTCACGAAGTTCATGCCGTCGTCGAAGCTGAGCCCAGCGACAGCCTGGCGCTGGTCACGTCCGAGTTCCGCGAGCCGTTGATGTGCGGCGTTCCCGGCGTCGTACAACGGGATGGGTAGGTTCCACAGCTGCTTGTCGATGTCGCGCTCGTCCTTGCCGTAGGACATCATCGGCCGGACAAGCTCGGTCAGCGCGGAGCTGTTCAGGATCGCGCAAAGGAAGAGGCCCTCGGCCCAGGATGCAACCGGCAGCCAGTAGAGCTTGTGATCGATGATCGCAGCACGATCATCGACGATGGCGGCCGCCACATGCATGCCTGCCTTGCCGTAAAGCAGCCGGCGGGGCGGTGCCGGAAACTGGGCGGTGAGTTTGCGCCGGAAATCGAGCTGCTCGGCGAGGGTGAGCCGGTTGCTGCTTCGATGCGCCTTCCAGAGCGCTTCCGCCTGCCGCCACCAGTCGGCGAGACCGGGATGGTAGTCGAGTCGGGGATCGGTGCCGGTCAGCAGCATCGAGCCGTCGAGCGGGAGAACCGCTTGCCGGGCGGGCAGGATGCGGTATGGCAACAGGCTCTCGCCGAGCAGCACCGGTCGGATGAACTCCGCCTCCACGACGCCGTGGAGCGCCGGTAGGTCCTTCCACGGCGCCTTCTCGAGGTTGCTGCGCGCGGAGCGTACGGCGCGGCGGCCGGCAGTGAGGCCGAGCTGTCCTCCGGAGCCTGTTTCGACGAAGAACAGGAGCTTGGGAAAGATCGTTGCGCCGTTCTTCACATGCGGCTTGTATGGTGACTCGACGAGCGACCCCTGCCCCCGCACCAGGTCGACGCGCTCGCGGTGGATGAAGTGCTCAACTTGCTTCCAGGTCTTGGCATCGGCAGGAAGGCGTCCAGTCCACCGCTCGGTGATCGAAGGCAGCCGGCGGTAGGTGCTCCAGGTGGCACGGTCGCCGAAGGCGACGCTGGCACCTCGTGGAAAGGGGTGGGGCCGTAGGCGCCGCAGATCCCAGGAGTCGGTAAAGGCGACGGCGGCGGGCTCGACCTCGTCCTTATACCATCCGCTGCGGAAGCCTTCGAAGTGTTCGCGGTCGAGCACGGCGTTGGGAAGGACGAAGGCGAACGTCCCGCCCTCCTTGAGGTACTGCTGAATCGCTCGCGCGGCGAACAGGCCGGAGAGATCCTGCTGCGTCGCGAACTGCCGGCCGTGCCACAACCCGCGGTCGTGGGAGAGCCGCTTGAAGCTCGTCTGCATGTCCCCTGGCATGTGGCGGTAGGAGAGCCATGGTGGGTTGCCGATCAGGACGTCCACCCGGTTCTCGTCCTTGGCCAGCCAGACGGGTCGGGCCAGGTTGCGCAGGTAGTAGCTCCAGATGTGGTCGCGCCCCTCGTCGTGTAGCCGGCACATCGCCTCGAAGGTGCCGAGGATCATCGGCTGGTCGTCAGGCGCGATCCTCATCCGATGGAAGAACCCCGCCAGCGAAGGTGGACTGTCCGCATCTCGCGGTTTCGCCGCGATGCTGGCGAGCTTCGCGACGATCTGGTCGAACCGGCTCGGCTCCTTAAGCAGGTCTTTCGGGAATCGCAGCCAGTCCTCGACCTGGCTCGCGTTGTAGCCGGCGCTGATCCTTATGTGGTCCTCCGTGAAGAGGTCCCGGCGTTCCCGCCACTGCATGCTGTCGCCGAGGTAGACGGGGATGGTGATGTCCTCCCGCTGAGCGGTCAGGCGCTGGTGCCCGATGGCGAGCAGGTAGGTCACCCGCGCGAGCGCCACGGCGACGGGGTGCAGGTCGACGCCGATCACCTGATGGGTGAGCCGCGTCAGTGCGGCGTCCAGCGGCACGGCCGCCGCCTCGGCCGCGGTGAGGTATCGGCGTACGGCGTGGAAGAGGAAGGTGCCGGAGCCGCATGCGGGATCCAGCACCCGTTGTCGCAGCGGGTCGGTGACGACGGTGTCGACGAGATGCTCGGCGAGCCAGTCCGGTGTGTAGTACTCGCCCATTCGCTTGCGCGTCTCGGCGCCGATCATCGACTCGTACAGCACCTTCAGGATGTCGTGGTCGGCTCTCGCCCACTCGAACCGGGCCAGCCGGCGGGCGAGCCCGTGGATGAACTCGCGGCCGCCGGCCACCTCTGTGGTCCAGCCGAAGAAGTCGTGCTCGACCACGCCGAGGATGCCGGCCTGGTCGAACCGCTGCCCGGTGATCAGATCCTTCGGCTGCAACTCCATGACGTCGATGCCGACGACCAGGTGCGCGATGATGTGCGCGCTGTTCATGAGCAGCGTGTGCTCCACGAAGAGGTCCGGGTCGTCGACGAACTGCGTACCTAGCGCGCTGTCCAGCAGTTCCGCCCACAACTGTCGCTTCAGCTTCACGGTCGGCGACTGCGCGTGCTCGTCGTAGAGGGCGGCAAGCGCGGCGCGGTCCAGCTTGTGTGACGTGCTCGCCGCGCCGAGACGGCGGGCCACCTCGGCGGGAGTTGGTCGGACGCGCTGGCTCGTCGCCAGGACGCCCTCCAGCCAGTAGAACAGGGTCAATCCGTCTGGGCGGGCAGCGGCCAGGGTGTGGCTGTCGACCAGGGCCAGGGCGCCGGCTCGCAGCTGGTAAGCGTGCCAGGTGGCGCCGTCGGTGAGGATGCCGACGTACCGTTGCCCGGTCTCCTGGCTCCGCGACCTGACGTAGCCCGCCAGTTGGTGTTCGGCCTCCTGAAGGGGCCGGCCGGCCGGGAGCCGCTTCTTGACCTCGATGACGGTGAAGCCGACCTCGATGTCGATGCGCCCGCCACGACCGGCCGGAGCTTCAAGGTCGACGTCGAGTTCGGAGTCGCCGAGCCCGAAGTCGCCGGCCAGCAGGAGCTGCCGGATGTCGGCTTGGAGGGTTGCCTCGCTGCGCGTGGTGCGGCGATCGGCGATGCGTGCTACCAGGGATTGCAGCGGATCGGGGAGGCTATCGGAGCTTTCCGGCCTGACCGAATTGTGGCGGCTCCGGTTTCCGTTGGGCGTACCGTCCGAGCGTGCCCTACATCAGTTTGGATATTGCGTCCAAGAGATCGCGAACTACTGTCAGGTTCTCGACAGGCACGGATCGTCACTGGACGTCGTCTGGCGCGGCTGGCCGCCGGTACGGCGGTAGGGTCGCACTCACCGCCTCGATCGATCGCGCAGGAGACTCCGTGCCGCAGCTTGCCTTCGCCAACAGTTTCTGGCAGAGCTACGACGTCCTGGAGAAGCCGGTCAAGGCCGGCGTACGCAAGGCGATGGACAAATTCCAGCAGCTCAGCATCGCCGAACTGCACGCCGACAAGGGCCTGCACCTGGAGTCGGTGAACAACGCCCGGGACCCGCGGATGCGGACCATTCGCATCAACGACTTCTGGCGCGGGGTGGTGCTGGCGCCCGACGACGGCAGCGACACCTTCCTGTTGCTCAACGTCGTGCCGCACGACGATGCGTACACCTGGGCCGCGAAGCGGCTCTACACGGTGAATACGGCGACGCGGGCGCTGGAGGTGCGCAATGTCGTCGCCATCGAGCAGCTCACCCCGGCGCTCGAAAAGGCGGCGGCGGAGGCGCCGACGCTGCTGTTCGCCCGCTACTCCGACACGGTGCTGCGCCATCTCGGCATCGACGACCAGGTGCTGCGGGCGGTACGCACGATCATCGACAAACTGCAGCTGGAGGCGTTCGGCACGCTGTTGCCCGAGGACCAGTTCGAGGTGCTGCAGTACCTCGCTGAAGGCTTCTCGCCGGAGGAGGTCTATCGCGACGTCGTGGCCGAGCGCAGGCCGGCGAACGCGACGCCGGAGCCGAGCGAGAGCCTGGCGGTGGCGATCGCCAACACCGCCAACCGCATCACGCTGGTGACTCGGCCGGACGAGCTCGCCGAGATCCTCGACAAGCCGTTCGCGGCCTGGCGGGTCTTCCTCCACCCGTCGCAGCGGCGCGTCGCGTACCGGGTGTCGTACAACGGGCCGGCGCAGGTGTCAGGCGGGCCCGGCACGGGCAAGACGGTGGTCGCGCTGCACCGCGTCAAGCACCTGCTGTCCCGTTCCGCCGACAGCCGCGTGCTGCTCACCACGTACACCAATGCCCTTGCCGCGACCCTGCGGGAGAACCTGGCACTGCTCCTCGACGACGAGGAGCGGTTGGCGCGGGTGGAGGTGACGACGGTGAACGCCTTCGCGCACCGCACCGTGCGGAGCCTCGCCGGGCGGGTGCCGGCCCCGATCGGGGACGCGGACGAGCGGCAGGTGTGGCGGCGGGTGTGTCGGCGGCTCAGCCTGCCCTGGACGGAGCAGTTCCTGGCCCAGGAGTTCCGGCACGTGATCCTCGCCCATAACGTGCAGACCCGGGAGGAGTACCGCGCGGCCAGCCGGCGGGGGAGGGGATCGGCGTTGGGCCCGCGGCAGCGCGACCGGGTGTGGGACGCAGTCGAGATGTTTCAGAAGGAGGTGTCTGCGGCCGGCAACGCCACCCACCTGCAGATCTGCGCCCAGGCGGCGCAGTTGCTCGGCGGCGCCGACCTCGCCGTTCACGGCTACGACCACGTCGTGGTCGACGAGGCGCAGGACCTGCATCCCGCGCAGTGGCGGGTGCTGCGGGCGGCGGTGTCGCCCGGCCCGGACGACCTTTTCATCACCGGCGACCCGCACCAGCGGATCTACGACTCCCGGGTCTCGCTGAACGCCCTCGGCATCTCCGTCGCCGGGCGCAGCAGCCGGCTGCGGGTCAACTACCGCAGCACGGAGGAGATCCTCTCCTGGTCCACGGGAGTGCTCGTCGGGCCGCGGGTCGAGGACCTCGGGGGTGACGGTGACGACAGCCTCACCGGCTACCGGTCGCTGCTGCACGGCAAGCGACCCCATGCCGTGGGGTATCCGACGAGCCAGGCCGAGGTCGCGGCGCTCGTGCAGCGGGTGGGAGAGTGGCTGAAGCAGGGCGTCGCGGCGAGTGAGATCGCGGTGTGTGCCCGGTTCAACATCACCCTGGGCAACGTGCAGGAGGAGTTGGCCGCCGCCGGGATTCCGGCTGTCCGGGTACGGGACCAGCCCGGGGCGGACGTCGACGGGGTGCGGCTGGCCACCATGCACGCGATGAAGGGGCTGGAGTTCCGGTGCGTGGCGGTGGTCGGTGTTACGGCCCGGGCGATGCCATTCGCCAAGGAGGTCACGCCGTCGGAGGTGGACCCGATGCAGCACGAGAGCGACCTGCTCCGCGAGCGCTGTCTGCTCTTCGTGGCGAGCACTCGGGCGCGGGAGGCGCTGCACGTGTCATGGAGCGGGCAGCCCAGCACCTTCCTGGCCTTTGCCGCTGAGCGCTGACGCAGGTGCGGTCAGCGCGCGGCGGTGTAGCAGCGTTCGCGCTCCTTCTGCCACAGCACCTCGTCGTCGAGGTTTTCGTACTCGGAGCGCAGCCGGCGGGCGAGCGCGTAGAAGCCCTCGTGCGGCCGGCCGCTGTCTTTGCCGACCACGAGCGCGCTCCAGATTGGCTCGCCTCGTTCAGCGGCACGCTCCGAGACCTGGGCCAGCGGTTGGCTCAGGAAGTTCGCCTGCAGGCCGACCCGCTTTCCGAGCGGGCCGTAGCCGATAAGGCCCTCCGCGACGGCAACCCCGTAGAGGATGTCGGCGATACGGTCGACGCGATCCATCTGGAAGATCTCAGGCATGGGGAGAGGCTAGTGACAGCGATCCAGTGTGGGCAATGGGGGTTGGACCCTCGCCCAGCGCTGGACGTCTGCTGGCACACCTGATCCCCGAGAGCTTTGAGCAGCATCGGTGGCCATCGTGGCGGGAGAGGGCGGCACGGCGTTCCGACCCGATTGGTGGCTCGACCCGTCCACCTGTGCGTGGCCTGAGGGACATGCTCGATGCGAGCATGGTCGCTGTGGCGAACGATTGTGTCCCTGTTCCGAATCGTCTCCATGAGCTGCTGGCGCGGTGGAACAACGACGGACGCCAGCCCCAGAATGGCGTCGGGTGGAACCGTTCCACATGGCAGGCAACCCTGCCGGAGCATCGCGCGCTTCTCGCCCAGCTGCCGGACCGTCTCGACCGCGAGTACGTAGCGGAGCGTGGGGGCCGCGCCGCTGATGGTGAGGATGCCGCCGTCCAGGCGTTCGTAACAGCGATGGTGTGGGGGTACGGTCCGGTCGGATACGGCGCGTTCCGAACCGCCCGGGTACTGCGCGAGAACCACGACGCGCCCCGGATTCTTCGCGAGGTGGCGTCGAAGACGCGCCGCGACGGCGGGGCGGAGGCGTTCGAATGGCTGAAGCAGCATCGCCTGCGCTACCTCGGCGTCTCCTTCGCCACCAAGTACCTCTTCTTCTCCAGCGGAGCGGAGGCATCGCCCGCGCTGGTGCTCGACCAGCGGGTGCAGCGGTGGCTCTGGCAGCACGCCGACTGCCACTTCAGCCTGAACTGGAACGTCGAAGACTATCGCCGCTACCTGTGTCTGGTGACCAAGTGGGCCAGAGAGCTCGAACTCAGGCCGGACGAGGTGGAATACCTGATGTTCGCCGACGACGGCTCGCAGCAGACTACCCCTGAGGAGGTCTCCGAGGAGTCCGACGAATTCGCCGTGCTGGACGCTCTCGACGAGGCTGCTGCCGCCTTCGCCGCACTGCCCGGCGACATTGACCCGAACGACGTTGAGGACTTCGAGCGGGGCGTACGGCAGCTGCGGCGTATCGTGCTGGCTCGCGGCTTCACTCGCCGCGAGCTGCCGGAGTGATCATTCCCCGGGTCAACTGGTGCGGGCGGGCGCCAATCAGGACGCCCGGCCTCCGCTGCGACCCGTGGCACTCACCGGGACCGGGGGCGGGTGTCAGGGTGCGGACGCGGAATGGCGAGCCAGCCCGGACCTCGCCCAAGGAGTGTTCGCCAGACATGCCATCAGTCCCCTGCGCTTGAGGTGGTGAGGCTGGTCAGGGACCATGAGTGACGACTGGCTACTCTCGGCCAGCCGTGCGGCTACCGCATTCCGACCGACGCACGTCCGATTCGACCAGCCCGGCAGGTTTCGTCAGCGCTATGCGGGTACCCGTCTCGTTGTCCACAGCGGAGACACATCAGCGTCGACTGGGATCCAGCGAGGGGGTGTGCCGCAGCCAGATGGCGAGAAGGCTGGCGACGAGCAGAAGCGCCAGCGCGAGGAACACCACCCCGGCCCACGCGCCGCCCGACCAGGCGCGCCCCGCAAGGCTGCCGAAGACCGACGACCCGAGGTAGTAGGCGAACAGGTAGAGCGAGGCGGCCTGTCCGGAAGCGGCGCCGCCGGCGTGCGCGCGGGTCGGGACCCAGCCGCTGGCCACCCCGTGCACCACGAAGAACCCGGCGGTCAGCACCGCCAGGCCGAGCACGACGACCGGGAGCGAGCCGGGCAGGGTGAGCAGGAGCCCCGCGACGGTGATCAGGCAGCCGACCGGCACGACTGTACGGCGGCCGAAGCGGTCCGCCAGCCGCCCCGCCACGGCCGAGCTGACCGTGCCGACCGGATAGACCAGGAACACCAACCCGGCGGCGCCGAGCCCCAGGTGGAACGGCGCGGAGATGAGCCGGAAGCCCATCGCGTTGTAGACCGCGACGAACGCGCCCATCGCGGCGGCACCGATGGCGTAGAGGGCAAGCAGGCCGGGGTCGGAGACCGCGCGCCGGGTCACCGCCAGCAGGTGGTCGACGCGCGCGGGCGCCGGGACGAAGTTGCGCGACGGGGGCAGGGTGAGCCGTACGACGGCCGCGCAGCCCAGGCCGACGAGGGCGATGCCGACGAGCGCCCACCGCCAGCCCGCCGCGTCGGCGATCCCACCCGTGACCAGGCGTCCGATCATCCCGCCGAGCGCGGTGCCGCCGATGTAGAGCCCGGCCGCGCGAGCGTGGGTGTCAGGATGCAGTTCCTCCCGCAGATAGGCGGTCGCGACGGCGGGCAGCCCCGCGAGCGCCACACCCTGCACCAGGCGCAGGCCGAGCAGCACGTGCCAGCCGGGCGCGAACGCGCAGGCGAGCGCCACGACCGCGGATACGGTCACCGAGAAGTGGATCAGCCGGGTCCGCCCCAGCACCTCCGACAAGGGCCCGGCCACCAGGAGCGCGACGGCGAGGCCGGCGGTGGTCAGCGAGAGCGACAAGGTGCTCTGGGCGGCGGAGACGGAGAAGGCGTCGGCGAGCTCGGGCAGCAGCGCCTGCGTGCTGTACATCAGCGCGAAAGTCGCCATGCCGGCGGCGAAGAGCGCCGCCGAGACCCGGCGATAGCCCGCCTCCCCCGCCCGGTGGCCCTCCTGCTGTCGTACGTCTCCGAGCAGAGTCACCATCCCACTGTCGTCCACCAGTGGACATACAGCAAATGCATGAAACGTCTGGCTGCCATGCGGCAGGCGTATGCTCATCCGGTGTTGATCGACGACCTCCGGAAGCTGCTCTCGCTGGCCGACCACGAACGGATCACCGACGCCGCGGCGGCGCTGCGGACGAGCCAACCCAGCCTGTCCCGGCTGCTCGCCCGGGTCGAGCAGGAACTCGGCACCCGGCTGTTCGAACGGGACGCCAAGGGCGTACACCCCAACCCGTACGGCGAGATGGTCCTCGCGGCGGCGCGCGACATCACCGACCGGTACGACCTGCTCCGGCGCGAGCTGGCGGACCTGTTGGACCCCGAGTCAGGCACCGTCCGGCTGGCGTTCCTGGACTCGATGGCCACCTCGCTGGTGCCGCGGATCCTCCACGACTTCCGCCGGGCGGCACCCCGCGTCCGCGTCGCGCTGCGTCAGGAGCCGGGCCACGAGATGCTGCATGATCTCGCCACGGGCACCGCCGAGCTGGCGATCACCTCGCCGCGCCCCGCCGGCGAACACGGCTGGCTGCCGTTGCAGCGGCAGCGGTTGACGCTGGTCGTACCCAGGGGGCACCGCCTGGCCGCGCGGCGCCAGGTGCGGTTGGACGACATCGCGGACGAGGACTTCGTAACCGTCCCGGCCGGCTTCGGGTTCCGTACCCAGGTCGACGAGCTGTTCCGGGCCGCCGGCGTGGTGCCGCGAGTGGCGTTCGAGATCGGCGATCTCGCCACCATCGAGGGGCTCGTCGGCTCGGGGCTCGGTGTGGCCCTCCTGCCCGAGCAGTTCGCCGGGGCCTCCAACACCGTCGGCGTCCCGGCCACCGCGCCCGGAGCCGAGCGAGTGGTCGGCCTCACCTGGCGCACCGACCGGGCGCTGGCCCCGGCGGCCGCGCGGTTCCTGGCCTTCGTCCGGCAGGCCGGCTCCTTCGACTGACCTTCGGCGCGCCGTGTCTGTGAGGCGAGCGGGCGCTGCTGTCCGCAAGCCCGCTGTCTGACAGAATCTGACCGGACCTCACAGGACCTGACCCGACCTGACAGGACCTGACCCGACGGGTGGGCCGGCAGCTGGTCTGCAGAGAACCGAGGGCAGGTCCAGATCGGCGGCGCTGTCGGCCCTGACGGAGGCTGACAAGGGTGCAGCAGCGGTGTGGAATCCCGCGACCGTCGCGGTGGCCTGCGGGCTATGCGGCGACCCGTGCCAGCGGTCGAAAAGGGGCCTGTCGTGGGCGCTCGTCGCCGCCGAGCCGGCCCCGTGGTTGTCAGCCCGCGTGTGGGGGCTCGGCTGGGTGCGGCATCGGGGGCTCGGTTGGGGGCGTCGGCGATTCGAGGCCCCAAACGAGCCTTACCGGTCTGCCCTGTCAGGCGGCTGAGCTGCGGAAACAGGATCCGAATACGAACCCACCGGCAAGATCAACCCGTCCCGACTCCCTAATGCTTCTTAGGGATCCCCAGGGGTTCTTACGCCGAGTACGCCACGATGGAGACCTCGACTACCTGGCGAGGCACCCCCGGAAATCGCCTCGGCCCGACTGGGATTTGCTGGTTCGGGCGATGGCGGCCAGCGCAGCCCTCCACGTCGAGCGGGTGGCGATATTGCCAAGGTCCGCTACCCGTACACCGACGGTCATACCGAGCGGCTGCTCCGCGCCTCCGGCCTCCCGTACTCCATCGCGCGCTGGCCGGTTCGCGGAGTTCTTCCTCGGCTTGATCAGGCAGGCCTGGACGAGCACCGACGGGACGGTCGCGCTTCCGGCCGCCGACGGTCGCGTATCCCTTGGGCACGAAGTGACGTGGCGTGTGGCCTGGCCGCCTTGGCGCGGCGTGAGCCCCCTGCGAACGGGCACCACGACGTGATGGGGCCGGAGAGCTTTACGTCGAGGCGATCGCCTCGGCCGTCACCGGCACGCCGTCACCGCGCCGGCCGTTTCGCCAGCGCGTTGCTGCGCCTCGGCGAGGAGCCATGGTGGACCTACACGTGCACGGGCATGTTCGAGTCCATCCGCCAGGGCCGCTGGGCAGCGGCCTCCGACGCGGTCACCGAACTGACCGGCCGCGAACCGGCCTCCCTCCGGGCGCGAGCCTGGGTCCAGGAGCCGGAACGACGTGATCCGCCCAAGCGTGGTTTGCGGCGTATTCTCGGTGGCTTGAGAACTGCCACGGCTGGCGAAGGCGGAACGGATGCGCGATCCCCACGACTTCGACCTTGAGGAGATCGCTACTGCGCTGGAGGACCAGAGCGCGTACGAGCACCGGTGGCTGATCGACCCGGCAACGGGAGAGGTGCTGCTCTGGACCGCCGATGGTGGCATCGATGGTAAGACGCCCGTCGACCTCGACGAACTCGATGTGGTGCCCATCGACCCGTTGCCGTCCTACGTGTGGTATGAGGACATGGTCGACTTCGCGGACCTGCTCAGCGACGAGCGCGTCAGCCGACGACTGCATCGAGCGATCGACGGCAGGGGCGCCTTCCGGCGCTTCCGGAACGAACTGTATGAGGAGTACCCGCACCTGGTGTCGGTGTGGCAGGACTTCCGCAACGCGCGTGCCCTCCGGCGTGCGGTCGAATTTCTGGCGGACAACAACCTCATCGCGGAGGATGCGGCGGAGCGGGCCCGGGCCGAGCACCCTGATCCGGCGGTGCCGTGATCCGCAGCGCCACCGAATGACGTCAGGGCCGCAGCGAGTCGCTCGCCTCCACGTCTATGGCCGCGATCAACGCAGGAGAGCAGTCGCATAGGCGCCGCCGCCGTACACGACAGCAAGGGCCGCACGGGCACGTCCTCACCTTCGCCCGGGGTGTCTGGGCGGCATTCGTCCGCGCGCCCCGTCTTCGCCCTGAGGCGCAGGGCGGGCGTGGGCCCGGAGTGCCGCGCCGGGCCACGCCGAGGTACCTGCCAACCGATGTCATTCGGCACATGATCGCCAATCGGTAAGCCCACATCGCGACCGGACGGCCGGGTGGCTCCTTCCGCCTTTCGTAGGATGCTCCGCCGGAAGGTGATCTGGTTGTCTTGCCAGCTCAGTCACAGGTCCACAACAGACGGGGAGCGACGAGATGCGAGAGATCACCATTCGCCTCGGTGTGGACGATGACCAGTACGCCGACGTCGTGAACGCCATCTGGATGCAGATGAACCTCATTGGCTGCGACTTCACCGTCACGCCAGACCACCGGGCCGTTCCGCAGCTCGACAAACGCTGGGACGAATACAGCCAGGTGTCGTGGGCGGCAGGTGGTCGACGCGGTACCCCACAGGCGATCGCTGCCGCAGCGGACCGGACCGGCACCCGCGATCGTGCCGCCTCGGACGAATGACAAGGCAACTGGGAAGGGCCAACCAGCCCGCTGAACGAGCCTGTGTCAACTGCGGCGAAGCCGTCCAGGGCCAGGCGAATTCCCGCCATCGCGGCCCGGATATAGCGTGGTTCGTCCACTGCCACCCCTGCGCGGATCTGGTCGGGGACCAGATGGAACCGGTCGACCTATTGCCGGACGACAGCGGCGCCGAGGCCTACCGGTGCCGAGACTGCGGCACCCACCGAGTCTGCCGTACGGGTTGGCGGACCCGATGCCACGTCTGCCTGGACGACCGCTCCGCCGGTCTCGCCCTCGCGGCCGGCGAGCGGCTGCTGTCCCGGCTCCCACTTGAGCCCGCCCTCGCGGACCAGGTACACCGGTTCGCCAGCCTGGCTGCCGCGGACGCCATTCCCGCTCGCGTCGCCGCCGAGTTCCAGGCCGCGATCGCATTCGGCGAGGAGCTCGACCGGTGCCGCCGCGACGGCTGGGCTGATCTTGTGGGTGACGTACACGGGCTCCCGTGGTACGGCGCACGGCAGGGGACCTCATCCCACGGGACCTGGGGCGTCCACGCCCGCTGTGGGTCGTGGCAGAGGCTCCGCGACCGAGCCTGTCCGAAGTGCCCGCCGGAGCCGGGGGATCGGTCGTTTGCCGCGCTGCGAGACACGTCCTACCTGCTGTACCTGGTCCGGCATCGCGGCGTGCTGAAGTTCGGGGTCGGCGGCGCGCGTCGGGTTCGGCAGCATTTGCTAGCAGGCGCGGAAGTGGTCGAGGTTGTTGAAGGCCGTCACGCCGACGTGATCGCTGCCGAGGCGATCCTCAAGCGGCAGAAGCGGGAGGCGGCGGTGCCGCTGGGAATCTGGCGGACATGGCGGATGCCGGCCTCGTTTGGAGCGGGCACCGAGGTGGTCAGGGCCGATGTTCGAATCCGGCTTGCGGATGTTCTGACCGCCGGCAGGGATGTCACCGATCGCTTCGCGAGGTAGGTGGCAGTTGCCAACTGCTCGTGGCATCCAGCGACGACCGGTATGGACCTCGCCGGGTCGCCTGTACGACCTGGCCTGCGCCCAACTGCCCGCACGGAGGCATAACGCCAGTGGTGGGCAGGCGGCGAGGCCGTCCGGGGCGACCGCGATACACGGCGGGCAACGCCCATGCCCGGTCCGTGCCGACCGCGTAGCATCGGCTACTTATTGATGATCCGCCGCAGCAAGGGCACTGCCTGACTTCCCAACCCCTGCCGAGAGGAGGACGGGTGTCCCCGTCCGATCCCCCCTTCCACCTCTGGATCGCCGCGGACGACACGCGAACCGTTGCCGCACTCGCTCCGCTTAAGATGTCCAGGACGCCGCTCAAGCACGAGTGGGGCAGCATCACCGACCTGCGCGCCGTACCGGTGCCACCGAAGTCTCCCAACATCGCCGGCATCATCGTGCTCGCCACCCTGGTGCTGATCGGTGCCGTCGGGCTGTGCCTCAGTGGCGCACCCTTTCTGGTGATCTTCATCCTGGCCGCGCTTGCGCTGGCTATCGGGTTGGCTGCAACGACATCGAAAGCCCCGGCTGCTCGAGTGGTGGCACCGGACCAGGAGGCGTTCCCGGCGCTGCACCACACGTTGGGTGAGGATGAGGAGCGCGAGGACTTCTTCGACCTGGTGGAGTCGGCCGAGCGGGCCGGCCGTGCCCTGCCAGCCGTTGAAGAGGTAATCGATCCGGCCGAGGGCGGGCAGTTGCTTGCCCAAGTGTTGTGGGAGGCTGCCGACGTGCTCAGCCGCCGGCAGCAGCTACGCCCGCAGGTGGTGCGCCAGCAGCAGCGGACACCAACCGCTTCGCCAAGCAGCCATGCTGCCCAGGCGTTGGCCGAACAGCGGGAGAAGGTGACGGCGCTGTGGGATCAGACCGAAGCGGAGCTGGCCCGGATCCGGACCGCCCTCGAACTCGCCGCCGTCGCCGCGGAGAACGCCGCCCACGACCCAGACGCCATCGACGCGGTTCGTGAGGCGTACCGGGAGCTTGCTGACGTGTACGGCGAGCGTTTCTAGGGATAGGCGCGTGCAGGCGCAGGAGCGTGTCGCTGAGCAGTACGAGCTTACGTAACCCGCTCGGCCAGTTGGCGTGGGCGACACAGCCCGCCAAGAAGCTTCAGCGCCTGCTCGTCGATGTTCGTCGCGTCCAAGGCCTGGCTTCGCATTGTGTGGTGGAGATCGAGGCACTACTGACCCACCTCATGCGCCTTGACGAAGGGGCGCGAGAGGATCGCCCGGAGGAGAACAGTGGCAATTCCTGACTTTCAGTCCTTCATGCGGCCTGTGCTCAACGCTCATGCCGACCAGAAGCCGCACGCTGTGGCGGAGATCCGGGAGGCGGTGGCGACCGCTCTCGCGATCACTGATGAGGATCGGAAAGTGATGTTGCCGAGTGGGCGAGAGCCCCGGTACCTCAACAGGATCGCATGGGCTATCACGCATGTTGCACAGGCAGGACTGCTGAACAGGCCTGCGAGGGGCGTCACTGAGATCACTGAGCGGGGGAAGGAAGTCCTCCGGGCACACCCGGAACGGGTGGATATCAAAATCCTCATGGGCTTCCCCGAGTACGTCGAGTTCCGCACCCGTACCCGAGTGCGGCAGCCAGGCGCGGCGCTGCAGGAGCAGGGAGAGGAAGTAAACGTTGAGACGCTGGCGCCTCGTGAGGCAATCGAAGAACTCATCGAGGCTGCTCATTCAGCAGTCGCGGCGGAACTGCTAAGTCGAGTGGTAAGCCAACCGCCAGAGTTTCTCGAACAACTCGTGCTGCGTCTTCTCGTTGCTATGGGTTACGGCGGTCTAGAAAGAATGATCGAGCACATCGGTGGGCCGGGTGACGGCGGGCTGGATGGCCTGGTGCGGCTCGACCCACTTGGCTTGGACGTTGTTTACGTGCAGGCTAAGCGTTACACCGACCGGCCTGTCGGTCGCCCCGACATTCAGGCATCCGTCGGAGCGCTTCAGGGTGCTCAAGCCAACAGAGGCATCTTTATCACCACAAGTAGATTCAGCGCTGACGCAAGGGATTACGCGGACCGGGTAAACTCTCGGCTCATCTTGATCGACGGTCCGGAGCTCGCCAGGTTGATGATCGTTCACGGCTGCGGAGTAGTAACCGAGGAGACCTACATCCTCAAGCAGATCGACGAGAACTTCTTTTCGGAGGCCTGAGTCGGTGCTCGCTCCGTGGATCGACAAGACCTGCCTGTGGCCGCCACTGAGCGCCACTGTCGCCCAGATGTTCCGACCTTGCGTCTCTGACAGCGCGGTGCGCCCGGGCAGAGAATAGGCGAGCTCCTTGAATTGCACGAGTTGAATCAGCGGACAGGTATGTCGCACTTGACAGCGGCCACGAAAGCAGACCAGCCCTGCGGCGTGAAGGTGAGGGCTGGGCCTGCAGGGTCCTTGGAATCGCGGACGGCGACGATGCCGGGGAGGTTGGTGGCGACCTCGACGCAGTTCCCCCCGTTGCCGCCGCTGCGGGTGCTCTTGCGCCACATGGCGCCAGCCAGGTCAGTCATGCCGTACCTCCCCGATGATCTTCTTGATCATGTCGGTCGATTGTGCCTCATCAAGGGCCAGCGCCTCCAGGCTCTTCCACGCGGCTCGATATGCAGCCAGCTCGTCCGGCTTGTCGAGGTAGATGGCACCGGTAAGCGACTCGCTATAGGCGACGGACGGCTCCGGCGCGGCCCGACCGCCCTTCGTGGCGGGGAAGTCCAGGATCACGAAGGAGCCGGCGACCGCTCCCGAGTGTGGACCGACGGCGAACGGAAGCACCCGCACTGACACGTTTGGCCGTTCGGCGGCCTCGATGAGCCGGCTGAGCTGACCGACCATGACTCCACGGTTGCCGACGGCGCGGCGAAGCACCGCTTCCGAGAGCACCGCGTCCAGTCGAGGCGGCTTCGGTAGCCGGCGGCTCAGCAGGCCCTGCCGCTGCAACCGCACCTCGACCGCCCGCTCACGTTCCTCGTCAGTGGCCGACGGCCGGTCGAGTCGAGCCAGCCCGAGGGCGTATTCACGTGTCTGCAACAGGCCGGGGATCAGCGTCTCTTCGTACTGGCGCAGGTGAGCCGCGGCGGATTCCAGGCCGACGTACAGTTCGAACCAGCTCGGCACGGCGTCTCCGTACGCGTGCCACCAGCCCTTCGACTTCGTTTCCGCGGCCAGGCCCTTCATCGCCTCGGTCATCTCTTCCGAGACCCCGTACAGCTCGCACATCGCCTTGACGTCGAGCGCCCGGACTGCGCCCAGGCCGCACTCGATGCGCCAGATCTTCTGCCTGCTGTATTCGAGGGCCTCGGCGGCGCCGTCCAGGGTCACGCCGGCCTCGGTGCGGTACTGGCGCAGCAGCCGGCCGAGCTGCCGGCGTGGCACGGTCGACCCGAGATCCTCGGCCATTCGAACACTCCTAGATTCCGCCCTGCAACACTGCGTGACGCCGCTCTGCAACAGCTACAGGTTTCAGTAAAGAAAGTCAATACATCTGGCGAGAAATCCGCTGTGGAACGTTGCGCTGCTGCTTGACGGTGTCACAAGCTGACCACAAGAGCCGTGCTGCCGTACCGCTGAGTGGAGCTGCGGTGGCAGGGCCGGGGTGGGTCTGCCTGTGCGGGGAGGGCGGGTGGCCCCACCCCATCCACCCACGGCATGCGAGGGGAGTCTGCGGGATGATCGTCCGCTACCAGCGACCGGCCCGGGGGAGCGGGGCGACCTACCGCTCCAGCGTGTATACCAGCTTGCTGCCGTGGCAGGTGCGCGAGCGCCGCTTCAAGCCGGTCGGGCTTGGACGCCGCGGCCTGGAGCCCGACGAGGTCTACAAGTTCCTCGACCGGGTCGCCGGCGACCTGGCCGCCGTCTACGCCGCCCTGGCCGCCAGCCGCCGGGAGACTGCCGTCATCAAGGACGCCCTGCGCCGCTGGCAGTCCGACCAGGCCCGCGCCCGCGACGCCCGGGGACACGAGCGGTGACCCAGCGGTACGTCATCCACCTGCCAGTCGTCGCCGCCGACCTGCCCGACGCCCAGCGCCTGGCCCGGGTGGTCGGCCGCTGGCTGGTCGTCCTGCCACAGACCGAGCCAGGCGGGATCACCGTCTCCGCCGAGGACGACCAGAACCTTCGCCATTGGGTCTTCTGCGACCTGCTGATGCCTGGCGGCCGGCGCTGCCTGCTTCGCGCCGACGACGAGGGGTCCTGCTCCCGCCGGCTGCGGCGCTGATCCCGCCCGGCAGTGCCTATCCGGCACGCGCGGCGGGCCCACCGCTGACCTCACGCCCGATCGAGCCGCCGGTCAGGTGCCCGCTACGCTTCCCGGGGAAATCCAGCAGGAGAATGCCCATCCGGATGAGCGGGAGACAGCGACGGTGCCGAAGGCATACTGGATCAATACCTCCCGGTCCATCAGCGACGAGGAGAAGCTCGCCGCCTACATTGAGCTGGCCGGGCCGGCGCTGCGCGCCGCCGGCGGCACGTTTCTGGCGCGCGGCCTGCCATCGCACGCGTTCGAGTCCGGCCTGATGGAGCGTACGACGCTGATCGAGTTCGACAGCGTCGACGCCGCGGTTGCTGCCTACCACAGCCCCGCCTACCAGGAGGCGCTGCGGGCGCTCGGCGACGGAGCCGAACGCGATCTGCGCATCATCGAAGCGGCGCCCTGATCCCGGGCGACCGGCCTGCCCAGACGGCAGGACGTACCGCCCGGCTGCCCTGCTCACGGGGCTCAGCCGACGAGCGGGCTGAAGCTGCGACCGTCGAGCACGTTGATCAGCTCGTCGTCGCGTCCCACCTCGTAGCCCGCTGCCGTAGCTGGCTACCAGTTCGGCCTAGTGCCTAAGCGGGTCTGGAGGATGTCGCCGTTGAGGGCGGTGAACTCTGCCTTGCCGAAGCGAGTAGGCAGCAGCCTGAACGCCCGCTTGGTGGCCATCGGGGGCCAGTCCCCGTCCTCAACGACACCAACCTGGTTGATGTCGGCTTGTAGCGACCCTCGCGCCGCCACTTTGCCGTTGTCCGGCCGCCCTGCCGTGGGAGCACGTGGTCGTCGTGCAGCGCGACGCGAGCAGCAGTGGGGCGATCAGGGCCCACAGCGGCGGGATAGACACCAGGAAGACGACGGCCAGGATCAGCGGCAGGACGGTGCGCGTCGCGGCTGTTGGCCGCGTTGGTGCACACCACGTTGGCGGTCTGTCCGGCGATCAGGGCGTGGGTGCCGGGAAGGGGAAGTAACTCGTGTCGTCCGGCTTGTGCCCTATCCGAGGGTGGTACGGTGTGTCCCGTTGCAGTTGCTTTCCGAATATTTGCCAGCGCGTGGTGGGTAGCTGACCCGGCGGCGCTGGTGGTTTCCGGTCATCTCCGGATGTGGGCGATCAACACCGCGACGTCGGGGTCCGCACCGTGCGGGTCCCGAATCCAGCCTTCCAAGGAGAAGACATGGCTGTCGGCATTGTGAAGTGGTTCAACGCGGACAAGGGCTTCGGGTTCATCACCCCAGACGGCGGTGGGGCGGACGTATTCGCCCACTTCTCGGCGATCTCCTCGAACGGCTTCCGCAGCCTCGATGAGAACCAGCGCGTCGAGTTCGACATCACGCAGGGCGCCAAGGGCCCGCAGGCCGCGAACATCCGCGCCATCTGAACCACCGCCGGCGCGTGCCTACCGCGCCCTCGCTGGTTGGCACGCGTCGGCGTCTGCGCAGCACCCGCCGGGAGGCGCTCATGTCCACAGCGCCGCCGCAAACCGGCAACGGAAGCCCGTACGCCCATCTCCTGCACCAGATCCGTGGCGCCGGACTGCTGGAGCGCCGCACCGGGTACTACATCTGGAAGATCGCCATCACCGGTCTGCTGTTCGCGGCCGGCTGGGCGGCCTTCGCGCTCATCGGGGACTCGTGGTGGGTACTGATCGTCGCCGGTTTCCTCGCGTTCGTCTTCACCCCACTCGGGTTCCTCGGCCACGACGCCGGACACAGGCAGATCTTCGCGTCCCGGCGGGCGAACTACCTGCTCGGGCTGCTGCATAGCAATCTGGGCATTGGGGTGAGCTACGGCTGGGGGGGGGGCAAGCACAAACCGCCCCATGCCCACCCGAACACCGACGGCGCCGACCCGGACCTCGAGATCAGGGCGCTCGCGTTCACCTCCCGCCAAGCCGGAAACCGTGGCCGCATTGCCGCGTTCGCGTACCGCTACCAGGCGTTCTTCTTCTTCCCACTGCTTCTGCTCGAGGGCCTCAGCCTGCACGTGAACAGCGCGCGCGCCCTGCTGCGCCGCGGCGGACGCCCCCGCGCGTGGGAATCGGTGCTGCTCGCCAGCCACGTCATCGGTTACCTCGGCGCGGTCTTCCTGATACTTTCGCCGGTCCGCGCGGTCGTGTTCATCCTCGTCCAGCAGGGCATGTTCGGGCTCTACCTCGGGTGCAGCTTCGCGCCGAACCACAAGGGCATGGCGATCCTCGCCGCCGGTGACCGCACCGACTTCCTACGCCGCCAGGTGCTCACTTCGCGGAACGTGCGCGGCCACTGGCTGACCGACTTCCTGCTCGGCGGCCTGAACTACCAGATCGAGCACCACCTGTTCCCCAGCATGCCCCGGTCGAACCTGCGCCACGCGCAGACGATCGTCGAGTCGTTCTGCCACCGGCACAGCCTTACGTACTGCCAGACCGGCCTGTTCGAGTCGTACGCCCAGGCGCTGCGCCACCTGCACGCGGTCGGACGTACTCCTTGTTCGGCGGGCGCCTGAACCGGTCGCCTGACCGGCGACCGTCCATGAACGGAGCATGTCTTGCCTACGCCGACCGGCGCTCTGCTCACGCCCTTCGTCGCGTTCCGCGCCGACGAGTTCGACGGACTGCACCTCGCGCGTCTTCCGTTTGTACCGGAGATCCGCCTGTACCTGGCCGATGACGCGATCGTGCTGCGGGCCAGGTTGGAAGCGCGGATCGGACCGGGCCTCACGCCGTTCTGGGCGAACGCCTGGGCCGGCGGCCAGGCCCTCGCCCGGTACGTCCTGGACCATCCGCAGGTAGTGGCCGGCCGACGGGTGATCGACGTGGCGTGCGGCTCCGGTCTGGTCGCCATCGCCGCAGCCAAGGCGGGCGCCGCCGAGGTGACCGCCAACGACATCGACCCGTACGCACTGGCGGCCGTCGCGATGAACGCCACGGCCAACGCGGTCAGCGTGGCGGTGAACGAGGGCGACCTGCTCGACGGCGACGGCGGCCTTGCCGACGTGATCCTCGCCGGCGACGCCTTCTACGACCCAGAGCTGACCGCGCGGATGCTGGGGTTCCTACACCGCGCCGCCGACCGCGGCGCACGTGTCCTCGTCGGTGATCCCGGCCGGGGGCACCTGCCCCAGGATTGGCTGAAGGTAATGACCAGCTACCAGGTACGCGGCTTGGGCGCCGCCGAGGACGCCGAACTCACCGAGGTCTCGGTGCTCGGCCCCGCCGCGTAAGGGTCAGCGTCCACCGCGGCGAGCGCCCGGCCGGGCCCGGGCGGAGAAGGCCGCCGCACTGGATCGCGCTGGTGCGGATCGTGTCGAGGTCATCGGCGCCGGCTTGCCGCCGCGTCGGCTCCGGCCGTCGTGGGCGAGCTGCGCCTCGTGCCGCGGGCCGGCGGACCGCGGTACGGGCTGGGGGACCAGCGCCCGCTCCCCCGGGGCAAGTTCGCGTAGCAGCGCGTCACCCGGGCGCAGCCGGGTCGTAGTCGCCGTGATGCCCGCCTTGCGAGTCAACTCCTGCACCTCGGGCACCTGCCCGTCGGTCATCAGCGTCACGACGGTCCCGGCCGCCCCGGCCCGGGCGGTACGGCCCGAGCGATGCAGGTAGGCCTTATGCTCCACGGGCGGGTCGGCGTGCACGACGAGGGCCACGTCGTCGATGTGGATACCCCGGGCGGCGATGTCGGTGGCGACCAGCGTGTGCACCTCCCCGTCGGAGAACGCCCGCAGGTTCCTGGTGCGCGCGGCCTGGGCCAGGTTGCCATGCAGTTCGACAGCGGCCACACCGGCCGCGACCAGCCGGCGGGCGAGCGTTTTCGCGCCCCGCTTGGTACGCGTGAACACCACGGTCCGACCGGGCGCCGCGGTCAGCTCGACCAGCACGGCGAACCGGTCGTCGGCGTGGACGTGCAGGACGTGGTGCGCCATCGCGGCGACCGGCGACAGCGCCGAGTCGACGCTGTGCACGACCGGATCGGTGAGGAACCGCCGCACCAGGACATCGACGCCGGCGTCCAGGGTGGCGGAGAACAGCAGACGCTGCCCGCCGCGCGGGGTCTGCTCCAACAGCCGCCGTACGGTGGGCAGGAAGCCGAGGTCGGCCATGTGGTCGGCCTCGTCGAGCACGGTGATCTCGACGGCGTCCAAGTACGCGTTGCCGGCCTCGACATGGTCGGCGAGCCGGCCCGGGCAGGCCACCAGGACGTCGACCCCGGCGCGCAGCCCGGCGATCTGAGGTCGGGCGGCGACGCCACCGAAGATGGTCATCACGCGTAGCGACAGCGCCTGCGCCAGCGGCGCCATCACGCTGTCGATCTGGGTGGCCAGCTCACGAGTGGGTACGAGGATCAGCGCCCGAGGGCGCCCGGCCCGCCGTGGCGTGGCGGTGGCGGCCAGGCGGGTCAGCACCGCCAGTACAAAGGCATAGGTCTTACCCGAACCGGTGCGGCCTCGGCCGAGCACGTCCAGCCCAGCGAGCGCGTCGGGCAGTGTCGCGGCCTGGATTGGGAACGGCCGCTCCACCCCGGCCGCGGCCAGCACGCGGATGAGCGCGTCGGGCACGCCGAGGTCGGCGAAGGCCAGGTAGTTGGACGAGGTGGTCTGGCGTGGGCGGCGTGCCGCCATGACGGCTCCGAACGTCGAAGGGACGTCCCGCCCGGCGCTGACCGTTCGGCCGCGGCGCGTGGCGTGGGACATCGAACCCGGCCGCCATGCTGGGCGAGCCGCGCTGTCAGTCTACTCGAACCAGCGATCGGACCATGCTGCCTGCTGACAGGTGGTGAACGAGTATCGGCGCCGGCCGATCAGGGCGCCATGACCTGCCACCGGCTCTGTTCGTCCATCCATGCCCCGGCCAGGATCTCCGCCGACCGCAGGCCAGGGCACGGGTAGATCTTCGACCGACCAGCGCCGCCGCCGGCTCGGGCCTCGACCTCCCACGACTCGCCATCGGTACGGATGTACACGTCGCGGCGCCCTCGCACGGTGCGGTCGCCGTTCCACCAGTGACGCTCGGTTCTCACCCCCAGACCGTATAGCACCACGTCCGAGTGCGGAACGGTGACGATCTTGGTTACTCCAACGTTGACGAGGTGGCCGAGCACCCGTGGCATGATCCGCGCCCGCCACGGCGACCGGCTGGTCGTCCTGTCCGGGCGCGGCATGGCGGCCCTGGGACTGATATCTCGCGGCGCGGTTCGGTATCTGCACGTCGTCGAGCCATCGCGCCAGGGGCACCCGATCCCGCCCTTCCCGGGCCGGCCGTCGCTCAGCATCGTCTCCCTGCGGCACAACGTACCCGGCCCGACGGTGCACATCACCGACGACACCGGCCGGGAGATCCGCGACGGCCAGACCGGCGCAAGCCGCGTAAGTGAAACATCGCCCATGGTCGGCTACCTCACACGCGGCGGCATCGACGCGCGGTCGGCGGCTGGCAGACAACGTCGACTGCTTGAATGAGGGCGTGACTGATCCGCGCGTGGTGGAATCCCTAAGCTTTGGATACTCGTTCGACGCGGAGGACGCGCGCCGGCTGCGGTTGCTCGATGAGCGCGGTGCTGAGCTTACGATCGTGGAACCTAGCCGGGGCGCAGAGAAAGCGACGTGGCCGCCCCGATCACGGGTTCAGGCCTTCCAGGCCGACGCCGTCACGGTCACGCTGACCACCGGTGAACGGTTCGAGTTTGTGAACGGCAGGAAAGCGCCCTGCCGCCGACGCAATGCCGGCACCACATGGACCCTCCAGGGACGCAAGTACGAAATCGTCCACACAAGCTCACGTCAGGCACAGCTCCGCCGAGACGACGTCGTCCTCGCCTCGGCGCGCTCCTCCTCCCGCCGGTACGGCCCCGTCCGCACGACGATCGAAGCAGAGTGCGACGTCGCTGACCGTATCGGAGTCGTGCTCCTCGAACAGGTCATCCGCCCCGGCCGGCCGATGGCATTCTTCGCAGCTCTCGACATGCTCGCGATGGCAGGGTGAGGCCGATGCCCGGCTCCGGCGTCGCTAACGTGGCTGCCCGGATTTCTAGCGGCAGACGACGCCCCTTCTGCCACTGGCCGCTGGCCGCGCGCCTCTGACGGACTGCCGAGTCCGCCCCGGCGTCCGGCAGAGTAAGTGACTCGGTGTAACAGCGGCAGCCGCGGTGAGGCCGCTGCCTCCGGCATTTAGCGACTGCCCGGAAGACGCGCGTCGGCCCACAGAGGCCTGGGCCTGGTGGCCGGGCCTGGACGGCGTGTCCGGGCCCGACCCACCAGGCCAGCAGGCCTTAACTCATCCTCCTCCGACCGTGACTGTCGCGATCATGCCGACCCACTGCCCGCTGCTGTAGCCGGCGTGGAGCCTGCAGATGACCGTCCAGGTCCCTTCCCGATCGAAGGTGTACGAGACCGGTGGACCTCCCGGCGAAACGGGCCCGTTGGTGACCTGGAAGATGTCGCCGCCGTTCGGGTCCGGATTGCCGCCGGGTGGCACGAGCCAGACGTCGTGTGGGAACCGCGCATCCGCCTCGTTGAAGTGCCAGGTGACGGTGCCGCCGCGGGCAATCTTGCAGTTGTCGGGACTCCACTGCGTGCCCGTGGCGTTGATGTCGCACGTCGTGGGGAGCGTCCCGCCGCCGTCACGCACCGTGAAGGTGGCGCTCTGCGGGTTGGAGGCGTTCCCGAGGCGGTCGGTGGCTCGATAGTCGACTGTGTACTTCCCCGCGTCCTTGAACGGTACCGGCCCGTTGTAGGCGGTCCACGCTCCGCCGTTGACGCGGTACTCGACCTTGTCCACGCCGGCACAGCCGACATCGTTGGCGGTGAGGCTCAGCGTGGCCGAGTCGATATAGGTGTTCTGCTGGTCGGGATCGGCCTGGCCCTGAATCTGGTGCGAGACCGTCGGTGCATCGGTTTCCTTGCACTGGTCGGCCTCGGGCGTGAACTCGATCTTGATCAGCTGCATCTTCATTTCGGGGTTGATCTGGTTGCGGCAACAACCGAAGGTCCAGCGCCCCATGTAGAGTGCGCCGTCGGGCCCGAATCTGGTCGGGATCACGAAGCTGTTGTTCGGCGTGCCGAAGTGGTTGACAGGCAGCCAGTCGTTGACCCGGAGCATCTGGTTGTTGTCCTGCCGCAGGCGGACCTCCTTCCAGAACCCGTTGTCGGTGCCACGGTTAGTGATCAGCCAGGAGCCGTCGTAGTAGGGCGGGAAGGCGCCGGGACCGCGGCTGTCCTTGTATCGGTAGACCGGGCCGGTGACCGGCTGCATCCCGCCTGCGCCCAGGTCGCCGAAGTCCTTCGGATCCTGGCTTCCGGGGTTGCCGGGGTACTTGCGCCAGACCGTCGCTGGTTTCGCGGGACCTGGGATCTCATCGAGGCCTTGGAATGTGGGTTGCGAATTAGTACCGCCCGGCGGCGCCCAGGTCAGGTCGGACGGGAGCTTGTCGAGCGAGCAGTCGTACTGCTGACCGGTTGAGGAGTTGGCCTCGTAGTTCCAGCGCCAGGTGGTGTTGATCTTCGAGTTGTCACCGACGCAGAACGGCCAGCCGTAGAAACCGGGCCCGTCGACCTTGTTCCACTCGCAGACGCCGGCCGGGGCGCGGTCGGGCTGGTCCACCGAGTTGTCGTGGCAGAACTCGCCGACGACGACCGAACCCGGGTTGGCGGGGTCGGTGTGCACCGTGAACGGCTGCCGGAAGCCCATGCCGTAGATCTCCGGTCGGGTGTTCGGGGTTCCCGGCGCGAACATGTTGCCCTTCGGGACCGTATAGGTCTTGCCCAGGCCGGGATCGGGTGCGCGCCCTGGGGTCTGCGGCGGGCCCTCGCGCGGTTTGATGCGCAGGATCTTGCCGCGCAGGTCGGCGGTGTTGGCCGCCGTCTTGCGTGCGTCCCAGCGCTCCGAGGCGCGATGGTCCATCGGCGTGTAGCGGTTGTGGCCGGGCGCGTTCGGGGAAACGTCGTCGCCGACGCCGACGTAGAGGTTGCCTTCGGAGTCGAACACCAGGCTCGCGCCGCCGACATGGCCGGGGCCGTTGTCGGTGGGGCCACCCGGGAAGCCCGAGGGTTTGCCGGAGATCTTCGCCTTGGGCACGCGCAAGATCTGCCGCTCCATGTATGGATGTGCCGGGTCCAGGTGCTTCGGCCCGCCTGGTGCCGGCTCGAAGGTGGTGCCGGTCTTGTTCAGCGTGAAGCGGCTGACCAGGTTGTAGCCGACCGTCTGCTGGTTGCCCGTGGTCGGCCAGTCGCCGGGGTTGCGCGGGGAATAGTAGACGTAGATGTCGCGCTTGTCCGGCTCCGACAGGTCGAAGCCCGGCTCCAGGCTCATTCCCAGCACGCCGTCCTCGGAGTTGCCGTGGTCGGCGCGGGTCGGGATCGTCGCGACCGTCGTCGAGTTGTTCGGCGGGCCGTTCGGATCGTGCATCTTCACGTAGCCCTCGGACTCGTACCCCGGCTTGGGGCCGATCTCGGTCCAGTAGACCTTGCCGTCCGACGCCACGTCGAGAGCCATCGGGCCGTTCACATTGTCGACCAGGGTCGTGCGGGTGAAGTTCGACCACACGGTGCCTGAGCAGTCTGTCTTCTTCCCCTCGCCGGCGACCCAGCGCACCCCTCCGACGATCTGCTTGATCAGCGGGTTGTCGCCGCCGTTCTCGGTGTAACGCACGCCGAAGTGGCCCTGCGAGGTCACCCAGGTCCGCCCATCGTTGTAGGGCCGCGGGGTGCCGGTGCCGTCCTTGACGCTGCCGCCGTCGTAGAGCTTGCACCACGTCGTGGGGTGGTCCTGGCCCATGGAGTAGGTGCCGGTGTTGTAGGTGCGCTCGTCGAAGGTCGCGAGCACGTGGTGGTCGCCCCGGACGTTGCGGGCGAAGTTGTAGTGCTCGTCGGCGATCTTGTAGGTGTCGGGCAGGTCTTTGGTAGAGAGGTGGTTGTGGTCGGCAACCTGGACGGTTGCGGCGTTGCCGGTCGCCGACCCGCTCGAGTGGCCGCGCATCGTCGTGCCGACGACGCTGTCCGGCCCGCCGTCCCACCAGTCCCACACGGACACGCCGGCGCCGGCGTCGGTCATGTTGTGCACGGCCGCGATCCCGCCGCCGTTCTGGGTGAAGCGGATCAACGCCTCACGCTGGGCATGGTCGAGGAGCGGTCCGGGCCGCCGGCCGCCGGCCCACGACCACGACGCGTTCAGCAGCAGGATCGCGTCGTATCGGGCCAGGTTCTGGTCGGTGAAGATCCGGGGGTTCTTGTCCGGGTGGTCGCAGTTGTTCGGGCCGCCACCGTTGTTGTCGCAGTCCTCCCAGTCGACCTCGTAGCCTGCGGCCTTGAGAGCGTCCTGCAGCACTGGCCGACCGTTGTTGATCCCATCGGTGTGCCGGTACCCGGTCGTGCCGGTGTAGATGAGGATCCTGTTGCGCTCCTCCTGGGCAGGAGCCGCAGGGAGGGTGCTGCTGGCTTGCCTGGTGCTTGTCGCCGGGCCGGCAGCCGCCGGGTGGATGCTGCTAGGAGCCTGTCGGGTGCTCTTCGCTTGGACAGCGGTCGCCGGGGCGAGCATCTGAGCCCCAAGAGCGACCGCGATCAAAGCGATTCCAGGATGCTTCACCCTCCGCGCAGGCAGCGCGGCGTTCCACATGCCACTCACTTCCTCTCCCAATGCGGCGGCTACCAGCCCCGCGGTCGGAGCGACATGGTGCGACCGCCTGAAGGTTAGGACGTAGCATGTCCTCCTTTTGACGGATGGTCAAGAACTTCCGGTTGCGACCAACAAAAGATCACTCGCGAGCAACGGTAGTTTTGTTGATCGGAGACGTTAGCTGTCTTGAACCAGACGATTCGCTCCGCTAGCGTCCCTGCCATGGGTGGGCAGAGGGTTCACAGGCGGCTTCTCAGCGTCACTGCGGCCACAGTTGCGATCGCCGTCGGGGCACTGGGTCTGGCGGGATGCAGCGACGATTCCGGGGAGGCGACGGGGCGGGAGCGCGACCTGACGGCGCTTCAATGCCCGATGGTGGAGACGGGACAGCACACGGGCGTCAGCCAGTACCGGCCCGCGAAGAACGCCTTCGATACGGCGGAGCTGCTCGGGATGCAGCTCGCTGAGGCCCGTGAGAAGGCGGCCCGTCACGACTGCGAGGTCGTCGTTGCGCGCGAGGACGGCAAGAGCCAGCCCGTGCCGATAGAGATCGACCCGACGAGGATCTATGTCTACATCGAGCATGGCGCCGTCAGCGACATAGAGGGCGTCGGTGGTGGGCTCTAGGGCGACGACCCGATGCGCACTCTCACCAGGGCTTCCGCAGCCGCCACCGGTCGGCGGTCACGGTGGGTCGTCATCGCGGTGTGGCTTGCGCTCGCGATGCTCGCGGTGCCGCTACAAACCAAGCTCAGCGAACGGGCCGCCGACGAGAGCGAAACCTTCCTCGTCCGGGGATCGGAGTCGGCAGAGGCCAAGCGGATCATCAACGAGCAGTTCCGGCGCGGCAGCGAAACAGCGGCGGTAATCGCCTACTTCCGCGAGGGTGGGATCACAGCGGACGACGGACAGCGCGCCGACGCCGACGCCCGCGCGCTGTGCCGATCCGGCGCGATCCCGAACGTGACGATGGTCGCCACCCCGTACCAGCGCGCGTGCGGCGAGACCGATCCGCTCGACATGAGCCCGGGCGGCTCGCTGCTCACCTCACCCGACAACAGCGTCATCTTGAGCACCGTCCTGATGACCGACGACTCGACGCCCGCCGTCGAGCAGGCGGTCGCGGCAATCCGCGAGGTCGTCCCACCGACCGCGGGCGACGAGAGCGGACTGAAGGCCTTCGTCACCGGCCGTGCCGGCTTCGAGGCCGATCGAAGTGCTGCGGTTAAAGGGATCAACGAGACCCTCTTGGCAGTCACGGTCGTCATACTGCTGCTCCTGCTGCTCGCGACCTACCGCTCGCCGCTGGTTGCTCTGGTACCGCTGGCCGTCGTCGCCGTCGCCTATCTCGTCGCGGCCGCCCTCGCCTACGGTCTCGTCGCCGCCGGCCTCACTGCGGTCAGCGGCCAGACGACCGCGATCCTGATCGTGCTGATGTTCGGCGCGGGCACCGACTACTGTCTGCTGATCGTGGCGCGGTTTCGCGACGAACTGCGGCGGGCGCCGGACGTTGAGGAGGCGATGGTCGCCGCCGCCCAGCGCACCGGCCCGGCGATTCTCTCCGCCGGAGCGATCGTCGTCGGCGCGATGCTGGTCCTCGCCCTTGCCGACTTCAACGCCACGCGCGAGATGGGCCCGATCCTCGCCCTCGGCGTCGCGATCATGGTCTGTGCCGGTCTGACGCTCCTGCCCGCGATGCTCACCGCCCTCGGACGACGGGCGTTCTGGCCCGCGATTCCCCGCCACGAGCCCGAGTCCGCACCCGCAGTCACGTTTTGGGGGCGCATCGCGAGCCTTGTTCACGCACGACCCGGAATGATCGCCGCGGCGGTCACCGTTCTCCTTGCCGCGGGCGCGCTGGCCACCATCGGCGGGCGTCCGGCGCTCGACTTTGCCGAGTCGTTCCGCGAGGCGCCGGACTCGGTCCGCGGTCAACAGGTGATCCGCAACCACTTCATCCCCGGCCGGGCGGCGCCGCTTCGCATCGTCGTAGCCGACGAGGTAAGCGGGAAGGTCCAGAGCGCTCTCACCGAAGGCACACATTCACCCATCGCCGACATGCACGCGGTGGCCAGGTCGATCGGGGCGGACAGCGGCTTCCTGGGTGCGGCGGCGCAAGGCCAGCGAAGGTCCGCGACAAACTTGGTCATCTTCGACGCGGACCTGCGGATGGATCCGTTCTCAGAGCGGGCCACCGACGCCGTCCCCGTGCTGCGTGAGATCGCTGACCGCGCGGCCGACGGCCGGACCATCCTGATCGGCGGGACCGTGGCCGAGAACTACGATGCTCGCCAGGCACTCAGGCGTGACACCAGGCTGATCGTCCCGGTCGGCCTTGCCCTGATCCTCCTCGTCCTCACTCTGCTCCTGCGCGCGGTGGTGATGCCGCTCTACGTGATCGCGACCGTGATCCTCTCCTTCGGCTTCGCCCTCGGCGTCAGTTCCCTCATCTTCACCCACATCCTCGGCCAGCCGGCCTCAGACCCAAACCTGCCGTTGTACGCGTTCATCTTCCTCGTCGCCCTGGGCGTCGACTACAACGTGTTTCTCCTCAGTCGGATCAGCGAACAGCGTCGGCAGCACGAGACCCGCCGCGCGGTGACGCAGGCCCTTGAGCGAACCGGCGGCGTGATCACCTCCGCCGGCCTCGTGCTGGCCGCCACCTTCGCGACCTTGATGGCGGTTCCGATGGAGGCGCTGTTTCAGATCGGCTTCGTGATCACCCTGGGCCTGCTCGCCGACACGTTCCTCGTCCGGGCCCTGCTCGTCCCCGCTCTCGCGGTGCTGCTCGGCGAGCGAAACTGGTGGCCCTCCAGGCAGACCGCCACCCCGGGCTGACGTCGCCGGCCGCTGCATCCCGGTCATCATCTCGCTCCACGACGTTCCCCGCGGAACGGAGGCAATGGCGCTGTACCTGCCGAAAGTACCGCGGCATCAAGCCCTGACGGCCGCCCGGAGGCGGATCCCCGGACGGCCGTTGCCGGAGCTGGTTACAGCTGGTCGAGCGGTACCGCCTCGGCCATCGCCTGGTAGCCGGCGTCGCTGGGGTGCAGGTGGTCGCCGCTGTCGTAGCCGGCGCGAAGCCGGCGCGGGTCTTCCGGGTCCCGCAGCGCTTGGTCGAAGTCGACGACGGCGTCGAACGCGTCGGCCGTGCGTACCCAGGCGTTCACCTGCTGGCGCACGTCCTCGGTCTGTTGCGTACCGTACGGGCCGGGCCGGCCGTAGGACGGTGTGATGGTGCCGCCGAGCACCCGGATGCCGTGTGCCCGCAGCTGCGTGGCCACCTGCTGCACACCGGCGATCAGCGAAGCCGCGTCGGCGTGGTGATCACCGCCGATGTCGTTGATGCCCGCCAGCAGGATCACCGATCGCACGCCGTCCTGGGCGAGCACGTCGCGGTCGAGCCGGGCCAGCACCGACGGACTGGCCCCGCAGCAGGCGGACGTACGCAGCAACTCGTTCCCGCCGATCCCTGCGTTGCCGACGCCGAGCCGTAACGGTTGTGGCCGGGCGGCCAGCCGCCGGGCGAGCGCGTCGGGGTAGCGGGAGTTGGTGTCCGTCGAGGACCCGGTGCCGTCGGTGATCGAGTCCCCGAGGGTGACGACCGCGGCGGCTCGGCGGCTCGGCACGCTCACCCCGGAGAGGAAGAACCACGCTCGAGTCTGACCGGTGAAGGCGGTGCCCGCCGCCGCGGCGGCGTGATCGCCGGAGGCGATGTACGACGTCTGGTGGGCGTTGCCGAAGTCGGCGTGCCCAGTCGGTGGCCCGGTGTCGCGGGGCAGGTAAAGGCTGACCGCCAGATCGGCCAACGCCGGCACCGTCAGGTCGGCCGGGTCACTGACCACGTCCCCGCCCTCTGGCAGGGTCACCCCGGGCGATCCACCGAAGGTGAGCCGGACGTTGCGGCCGCTGATGCTCGCCCCGCTGCCCAGCAGACCCACGAACGCGCCGTCCAGCAGAACCGGCGCCGCACCGAAGGTGTTGGACAGTCGGATACGGACCCGCTCGCCGCCGATCGAGGTGTGCACGATCATCCGGAGCGTCTGGTCGGCGAACCCCGCCTGCTGCGGCTTCTGTGGCGCGGCCTGCCAGGTCTGGCTCCACGCCCGCATGCCATGGTCCAGTTCGGGCTTCCCATCGTCGGCCCTGCTCCCCATCGCCGGTACCGCCAGCCCGGCGACCATCACCAGCGCAGCCACAACGGCCATCGCCCACAATCGCCGCCGCGGCCTCCATCCGCTCGCCATGTCCGGCATCGAACCTCCTCTGTGCGCCGTAGGTGCCGCGACAGTTTCAGCTTTCGCACGGACGACGGTGCCGACAGGGAAAACGGATCGATGAACGGTCGCAATTCATCGCTGACCGGCAGCCCCGCTAGCAGAACAGCCATGACCAGGACGATCTCCACAACCGCCAAAGCTATCCACGGCCCATCAGCGGGCGCCGACAAGCGGCGGAGTCGGCAGCGAACCTGAACAGGTCGGCGTGGCCAGCGCTTGGCTGCTGGCCACGGCCACGTGCAGGTGGAGCAGCCTCGGTGTACAACCTGCCTGTGTTGGCGCCCGCTGCTCAGACGGGTGTAGCCACCCTGTCAGTGCCCGTCGGCGCACCCGACACCAGGGCCACGGTGGCGATGAAGCGGGCACCCCGCCGATGGTGGGCAGGTGCTGACGCGTCGCTCGGTGTAGAGGGCAGCCGAGCCGCCCGGACCCGGAGGACCGGGCGGCCCGTCGCGGACGCCCGGTCCCCGGAGGGCTCCCGGTATTCAGGGGAGCAGGCCCCAGCGCTCGAAGTGTTGCCTGTCCTCGAACGCCATCGGAATGACCTTCTCCTGTTGTCAGGCACTCCGGCGCCTCGTCGGCGAGGAGTCGTCCCCGGTACTACTTCCTGAACGCCGCGGCGTACGTGTCGTAGCGGTCCTGGTCATGGATCGTGAGCTGCGCCAGAGCAAACACGGTCATCGCGGCATGTTGCCAGCCGGTGATCGTGCGCTCCGGGGCGCTGTTTGTTGTCGGTGACGGTGCCGGTTGAACTCGCTACTGCGCGTTGAGCTGACCGGCCATCAGGCAGGTGTCGCCCCCAGCCGTACCGCCGAGGCGTACGCGTCGACGAGGCCGGTTCCCTTGTCGACTGCGGTGGTGTAGGGCCCGACGGTCTGGTAGGCCGCGCCGTCCGTGAACTTGTACGCCGTGGCCTTGAGCGCGTCCTCGACCTGGGCCGGGGTCGCGTTCGGTGCGACCTGGAACAGCTGGGTAACGATGCCCACGATGTGCGGGGTTGCCATCGAGGTACCGCTGATCGTGTTGAACGTGCCGAGGTCCAGCGGCCCGGGGCCGTTGCGCGGGTCCAGACCGGTCGAGCAGATCAGCAGGTATGTCCGGCAGGCCGAGGTGATGTTCGATCCGGGTGCCGCGACGTCCGGGTAGGTCTCCGGGCGCCCCGCCGCCCCGCGGCTGGAGAACGTCGACACGCTACCGTCGCGGGTGCCTGTGCCTTGGTCGTCGTAGGAGGCGACCATGATGATGCCCGGAGTGGGGTCCTGACCCGGAGGGTTGGTAGCGCTGTTGTCCGGGCCGTCGTTGCCAGCCGCCCAGACGGTGACGACACCCTCGGCGGCCAGCGCCCGCTGCAACTTGGTGGTCGCCGAGTTCGAATCAAACACCCCACCGCCACCGGGACCGTACGAGTTGTTACTCACCTTGATCGGCGGGCAGCCCGCGCACGGGTTCAAGTGATGCTCAAGCACCCAGTTCAGCGCGCTGTCCGCACCGAAGATGCTCAGTCCCGCGCCGACCGACAGGCTGATCAGCGTGGCGCCAGGGGCAGCGCCGTGCAGCCGGGTGCCGTCGGTGAGCGTCGTGTCCCGCCCGGCGACGATCCCCGCGACGTGCGTGCCGTGCCCGCCGGCCGACAGCGTGTCGGTGTCGTTGGCCGCAGTCAGGTCGAGGAAGCACGAGTCGTTGGGGAGCGGGAGCGGCAGACCCAGATCGGTGAGCGGGCCGCAGATGTTCTTCAGATTGAGCTTCACTGCGCTGGAACCGTCCGCGTTGCGGAAGAACGGGTGCGTGCCGTCCACACCCGTGTCGATGATCGCCGCCGACACACCGCGGCCGTCGACCGGCCGACCCTGCCCGTCGCGCAGCTCAGCGCGCGCCTGCTCGCCTCGGGTAGCGACGTTCGAGGTCGACAGGTATGGCCGCAGCGGCTGGTCACCTTCGACGTACGTGACACCGGCATGACCGCGAACGGCCGCGATCTGCTCGGCGGTGCCGCGCGCAACCGCGACGCCGATCTTGTTCCAGGTTGTGATGAGCGTGAGGCCGGTGTCGGCGGCCGCCTGCCGGGCGGCGCCGATGCTCGTTCCGTGCACAAACACCGGGATCGTGCCGGAGGTTGTCGTCAGCGTCCGCGCCAGGGAACTGGATATCGGGACGAGTGGGTTGCTCGCCTGCGCCGGCGCGACCGGCGCTACGAGCGCGGCGGTAAGGACGCCGGCGATCAGGAGGGGGGTGGTTCGAGGCATGAGGGGCCTCCTCTGGGAGCGTTTGTGACGCCTATCTATGGCCGATATCGGCGATCACCAAACTTTCGCAACATAGGTATGTCCGTAGGGCGCGAGTGCGTACGGAGTCACCCGCTCGCACTGCAGCCGTCAGGGCGCCGATCACGCGGGCTCATTGATGATCGTCGCAGTGCTGACTTTCAGTTGGAGGTGATGTTGCGGGTAACGCAAGCCGATCGGTGAGCGGTCGTGGTCTTGCACGACCTGGCATGTCCGACGCGCGGATCTGCCGTGATGCGCGCGGCGGCTCGGGCGCCCGAACAGTCACCCTCAGTTATCGAGATCTTGGCGCGGTTCGGACAGCGAACGTCGTTGAAGTTGATGGCCTGATCGACGGCAGGGTTTGCGGCAGGCCTCAGAGTCGCATGGTTGATCCTCCTGCGAGGATGAGGGGGTGGAACACAGTCTGCGTGGTCCGAGATTTCGGCGCTGGTGGCAGCGGCTCCGTATCCGGTGGAGGTGCTACCGGCCGATCCTCAGCGGGCGGCGGCTTGCCTGGCAGCCTTGGAAATCACGACCAGGTCGTGGCTCGGGGCAGTGGTCGCCAACAGTGGCGGGCTGCTGATCGATCACGGTTGGCTTCGGGTGCTTGGTGGTGGGCACGACGGGCTGCCGGATGTGGCTGCCAAGATGGTTCCCGGGGCCGGCCGTCTGGTCGTCGCTTTCGATGTGATGGGCGGGCAGTTCGCGTGGTTGCAGGCGGAACCGGGCGTGAGGCCGACGGTGCATTACTTCGGGCCGGAGGACCTGGCCTGGCAGGATCTTGAGCTTGAGTACGGCGACTGGCTGGAGGAAATGCTCGCCGGTGCACTGACTGGCTTTTATGAGAGGGCGGTTCGAAGATCTTTGAGTTGGTCTGCGGTTGAATCCCGGAC
>NZ_VSFA01000230.1 GCF_008119785.1 Micromonospora sp. MP36
GGTGGACAGGCGGCGGGGGGTGCCCGCCCCGGGTGGGGCTCGGCGCGACGGCCAGGCCGTTCGAGCCGCTGGGCTCGCGGAACAGCAGCCCGCGCTCCTCATCGGTCATCTCCACCGCACGCCGGCTGTAGAAGGCTTCGAGCTGGGTGAGCGGCACCCGCTCGATGTCGCCGCCGATGCTGCCTTCGGAGAAGCTCAGCGGCATCCACGGCTCGAACCGGCTGATCACGCGCGGACGCACCTCGGGGTGCGTCGCGAGGTAGTAGTTCAGCCCGTCGGCCCAGGCCTGCATCAGGTCGCGCAGCCAGGCCGGGCTCTTCGCGTAGTCCCGCTTGAGCGCTTCAGGGTCGACGTACAGTCGCTGGCGCAGGTCCTGCCAGATGGCGCTCTCGCCCTCGGCCTCGGCGAGGCGGCCGAGGCTGACCAGGTAGTTGCGTTCGATCCGGTTGAAGTCGTCCTCGGCCTGGGCGTACATCATCCCGAACACGGCGTCGGCGTCGGACCTGCCCACCACGTGCGGGACACCCCAGTCATCGCGGGTGATCGTGACGTGCGCGGCTTGCCTACGCCAGCGGGCGAGGTCGGGCGGGGTTTGTGCGGGGGCGGCGGACGCGCCGCCGGAGGGCAGGCCCGCCGCGACGGTCGCGGCGCCGGCGGCCAGTCCGGCCGCTCCCCCCAGGACGCGACGTCGGCTCAGCCCTTCCTTCTGCGCGTGGTTCATGAGTTGGTCCACCTTTCTCCGAGATCAAGGGATCGTGCGGCGTCTAGGCGACCTGTGGTGGCGGCCCACGCGACCCCACCATCCCGCAGGAGGGCTGGCAGCTGCGGCGATCAGGTGGCGGCTCGGTGGCGGAGCGGCCACCGCCCGGCCAGGGAATGGCAACCATCGTCGACGCCTCCTGGGCCGCTTGGTGATCAAGCCTGGTCCAACCTGGGTACCACTGGCCCTGGTCGCCCGGCAATAGAGATCAACAGATATTCGCGGTGCGAGACATGCTCGTGACAATCGAGGCCCATCGCGAGATGGTGACCGTGCTGCCGGGGCACTCGCGGCGACTGCCGGCCGCCTTCAGGAGCCTGGACGGGCCGTCTACGACCGTTCCGGGCCTGGGCGGGACCGGTCGTCCCACGCTTGGGCCTGCCCGGGTGCGGTAGACCGCCACGAGTGGCGGGGCGGTCATCGGCCGGGTTCACCCGGTTTGGGCCTCCCAAGGCGGTCAGGGGCCGATGTCGGATGCGTCAGCGCGGTTGGGCGGGCCGGGATGTCCGATGACGTGGTGGAGCTGCGGGTACACGGGGCCGCTAGCGCGAGTGCCGGCCAGGTGTTGGAGCTGCCGCAGCTCGAGCAGGTCGCGGGTGACGGCAGTGGGGGGCTTCTACCGACCCCGCCACCACTCGGGCACCAGCGCTAGAACTCGGGTGACGCTGGAGGCGTACCGCTGGGGTGACCTGCCCTCCGGCACCATGATCCGAACCCTGTCGCTGGTGTTCCTCCTGCCGTTCATGCTGGTCAACGTGGCGATCTGGATGCGCCCGGCGAACCCTGGCTCCGATGCGCTGGTCAGATCCGTGTGCCGCTTGCTGGCGCTCACTCTCACCGCGCGCGTCACCACTGCACCGCCTCTACGCCCGGCTCTTCCCCGCCTACATCGACGACGAGGTGCTGCACGAGATCGGCGCCCGGATCGACTGGCGGTGGGTGAACCTCTGGCGAGCCACCGACTCCGTCGGCGGCTGGATCTTCTCCGCTCACCGGCCAGCCGCGCCCGTCACCGTCGACGGCCCGGCGGCAACGGTGGACCGCCGGCTGCGAGACCCCGCCGATGTGGTGGCGCCGCCTGGCGACAGCGTCCCACCACCGATCCAGGGACACCGGCCCGGCGAGTCCGACCAGCCGTTCACCGAGGCGGCACGCGAGCTGGTCGAGCGGCTCCGCGTGCCGATGGACCCCGAGCCTCCCCCGGCCGACCCACCGGCGGGGCAGTGAATGCCTTGGCCTTCCCGATCAGGCCCGACTGCTGACACCGGCCTCCGCCGGCAGGGGTGGGGTTCTCCGCACCCCGGCAGCTGGGGTCGGCCCGCGGAGGTCGGCGGTCGACCTCATGGTTCCGGCCGCGGTGCCCGCATAGCGTCATCGGCATGATCCATTCGTGGCATGTGTCGATGTACGCGGAAGTGCTGGCCGGGCCGGCTGAGTCGCCGGATGACGGTCTGGTCGGGTTCGTGACCGACCTGGTGGAGCGGCTCGGCGGCCCCGGCGCTGGCTTGGCGGTGGCGTTGGAGAACCTCTTCCCACCAATCCCCAGTGAGGTGATCCTGCCGCTGGCGGGGTTCACCGCCAGTCAGGGCAAGATGAACCTGTTCCACGCCATCGGCTGGACCACGCTCGGCTCGGTCATCGGCGCGTTGGCGCTCTACTACGTCGGCGTCGTGCTGGGGCGGGACCGAGTTCGGTCAATCGCGGCGAAGTTGCCGCTGGTGAAGCTCGACGACATCGACCGGACGGAGGCGTGGTTCGCCCGGCACGGCGCAAAGGCCGTGTTTTTCGGGCGGATGATTCCGATCTTCCGGAGCCTGATCTCCATCCCGGCTGGGATCGAGCGAATGCCGGTCGCAGGGTTCCTGCTCTACACCACGCTCGGCAGCCTGATCTGGAACACCGTGTTCGTCGTGGCCGGTTACCTGCTTGGCGAGAACTGGCACGCCGTCGAATCCTATGCGGGCACGTTGCAAAACCTCGTCATCGCCGCCTGCGCTCTCGCGGTCGCCTATTTCGCCATTTCCCGGCTGATGAGGATGCGCCGGAGCCGGTTGGCCGCGGACGGCGCGCGAACGGTCGGCGCGCTCGAATCAGGTGCGCCGAAGCCACCTGCCGAGGCGCTGTCCGATCTCGGCGCCCACCGGTCGACGCGAGCCGGACGCGGCACGCTGTACGGCACGCCACGCCGCGGGCAGGACGACGATGACCTCTGGCGCCGCAGCTAGTGCGGTGTCCAGTAACGTTCGTCGGGTTGGTCGCTGCCGGAAATTGTCGTACCCGTCGGGTTGGGTGTGGTTGTGCCTCGTCGTCGGGATCCCGCCGCGCCTCGGGTGGTGTATCGCACG
>NZ_VSFA01000231.1 GCF_008119785.1 Micromonospora sp. MP36
CACCGCTGAGCGGAGAGCGAAACATCCGAACCACTCAGCAATGAGCAAGAAGTAGGAAGCAGACACTCGTCGGGTCAGCCGGGTACCGGCAGTCGGCCGTGGGCGACGGCGTCCAGCCGTCCCCACGGACCCGAAACGCCGAGAAGGAAGAACCGCGTCTCGAAGTAGTTCAGCTCGTCCACGGCAAGCAGGTTCCGGCGTTCCCCGTTGACACGCAGGGCCCACAGGTTCAGATACCGGGTGTCGAAGGAGTAAAGTCCGGTCGCAATGCCCGCGGCGGCGGACATGTCGCCGCGATTGTCGCTCAGGATGTACGGCTTGCCGTCCACGGTGCTGACCAGCTTCGGATCCACGGTCAGCCCTCCGGCGTCCGAGCCGCGGTCCGGCTGGCCCTTCGAGCCGCCGGCAGCAGTTCACGCAGCGTGGCCAGCAGGGTGATATCGCCTTCGACGCTGAGCAGGTTCCGCCACACGGCGGCGTACACCCCCTGCTCTCCAGTCAGTATCCGAGCGAACACCTCGCGCCTGGCACGGATGACGGCGTCCGCCTCCCGGCTGTCTCTGGCGACACCCACGTTTCCCGAGTCGAAAATCAGCACCCATTGCTCCAGCATGTGGTCGACGGTCAGATCGAACCGCATCCTCCCGGTGTACTTCGCGGGAAGACGCGGCCTACTCCGTTCGATGTCAGCGGCATCGTCCCCCCAGCGTCTCTAATCAGCTTAGTGATCCTGAGTCGGATTGGGTTTCCGGGATCGTTTCCCACCGTGGTGGGGTCGCGTGGGCGTGGAAGTGGAATCCCGCGCCCAACGCGGCTCCGCGTGGCTGGTGGCCGGTGGTGGGTGTGCTGGTCGTGTTCACGCCCTGGTGTCGGTGGGCTGCGCGGGGCAGCCTCCGGTCCGTTGGTGCGTGTCCCTCCGGACGCTTTCCCGCCGAGCCGTGAGGCCGGGTGGGGGAGGGTGCCCTGCGTCGCCTGGGCGCGGGGCGTGATGGTTTGTGCAGGGTGGGGCCAATCTTCGACCGGTCGACCCGGTGGCTCTTTGTGATGACCGCGGAGGCCTCAAGTTTGTCGACCACGCCGCGGATGACCATGTGCCCGCTGGTCTTGTCGATGACGGTCTTGGCCTGGTGGGTGAGGCCGCGGGCGGCGATGCGCCGCCAGGCGCCCTGGTCGCGGTCGCCCTGCCAGCGGCAGGACTGGCGGGGACAGATGGCCCACTTCCAGCCCGCCACGGTCGGCTTGTCGGGGGCTTTGCGATGCCGTAGCGGGGTCAAGCAGCGGGGGCAGTGCTTGGAGGTGTTCCGGGCAGGCGTGGTGACCACGGCGATACCCGCCTCGGCGGCGAGGTGCCGCATCCGGTCGACGATCTGCCCGCGCACCTGCTGGGACAGACGCGTGTTCAGGGTGGCGCCCATGCCCTTGGCTTCCAACGACCGCAGGTCTTCCACATAGATCACGCTCGCCGCGGCGGCGATCGCCTGGTCCACGGCCCAGCGGGCGGCGGCCCACGCGAGCGCGGCGTTCAGGTTGGAGCGGCGGGCGGAGACGTGGCGGATCTCGGCGCGTAGTACCGCCAGTTTGCCGACGAGGTGATGCCGCTCGTCACGGCCGGTGAGGCGTTGGTAGTGGTCGGCTTTGGCGTGCAGCCGTTCTGACAGCCGCCGCAGGCGGTGCTGCTTGGCGAGGACCCCGGCCGCCCGGAACTGGCCACCCGCCCCCAACGCGGTGATCCGGCCGTCCTCGTGCAGTCGCAGGGCTCCAGCGGACAACAGGGTGTTCAGCCCCCAGTCCACACCCAGCGCCACCGAGTGACCGGTACGCCGAGCCTTCGGCACGGCGTGCGTGTACGCGACATCGGCGCGTACCTGCCGGCCGGTGACCCGGAGGGTGGGCAGGTGCAGCACCGCGCCCGCGGGGACCGTGGGCGGCAGGCTGATCGGACAAGCCACCCACGCCCAATCCGCATAGGCTCGCGGATCCGGGCGCGTGGGCAACTGCAACCGCAGCAACACCCTCCTAAGCGCCTGGCCAGAAGTTTTGTCCGTAACCCTCGGGTAGCCAGGGTGAGGTCCAGGGCGCGGTGGTGGTCAGGTTCTGGGTCGGGGTTCGATGGCGGAAGAAGGCGTGGGCTTGCCGGACCCGGTCGGCCATTGTGGCCGGGGCGGTGTTGGCGATGTGTTGTTTGAGGACGGCCCACATCCGTTCGATCGGGTTGTCCTGAGGGCTGTACTTCGCGCCTTCGATCAGCATCAGGCGGGGATGTTCGGCCAGCCACCGTTTGGTGATCCCGCTGTGGTGGGTGGTGCCGTTGTCGCAGATCACGGCCACGATCGGGGCGTCGGGGTAGACGGTGAGCAGCAGGTCGAGGAAGTAGCAGAACACCACGGAGACGTTCTTCACGCTGACGTGGTGGTGGAAGGCGCCGGTGGCCAGGTTGACCGCGCCGTGCAGGGTGCGGCGGATGTTCGAGCCGGGGGTCATCACGCGGTGGCGGGTGCCGGTGGGCATCCAGCAGGCCCGTACCCGGGCGAGCAGGTCCAGGTGGGTTTCGTCCTGCGCGAGCACGACCGACCCCACTGGTAGCGCGGCGACGCGTTCGCGGATGCCGGCGCAGATGGTGTCCCGGTCGGGGTCGCTCTTGGCGATCAGGCGGGGCCGGCACCAGCGGGCCTGCTCACGCACGCGGCGGTACACGGTGCGTAGGCTCATCCTCGGGCGCCCCAAGGCACGCCACACTCGGGCGGTGGTCCACGCTTTCGATGTGCCGAGCAGGGCCCGGATCCGCTCGCCCAGGCGTGGGCTGCCCAGACGGGGCCGCCCGGGGCGGGGCCGGTCGGGTAACCCGGCCAGACCTTCCACGTCGTG
>NZ_VSFA01000232.1 GCF_008119785.1 Micromonospora sp. MP36
AGTGCTCCTTGCCGTTAATTCGTCGGGGGTCACACGGCGGTTGGCACGGGTGCGTGGGTGGCGAGGCGTTTGAGGGTGGCATCGAGGTCCTTCTTGGTGTAGCGCCAGTTGAACGGCCTGGCGGCGAGGTTGTAGTGGTCGTGGAACGCGTCGAGGCGGTTCTCGATGTCGGCGAGGTCGTGGAAGTCGTTGGGCGTGACGACCTTGCGCTGCACCACGGAGAAGTAGATCTCCACCTGGTTCAACCAGCTGGCGTGCAGCGGTGTGTGCACGATGGTGGCGGTGGGCCATGCGGCGGCCATGCGGTCGATGGAGGCCTGTCCGCGATGGGAGGAGCCGTTGTCGACGATCCAGAACACCCTGCTCGCTGAGGCGTAGGGTTCGCGGGTCATGACCTGCTCGACCAGCCGCGCGAACGGGGCGATGCCGGTCGTAGGCTCGCAGCGGCCGTGGACCTTGCCGCAGTGCACGTCGAGTGCGGCCAGGTAGGCCAGGGCTCCGCCGCGGTCGTATTCGTGCTCGACGCGCATCAGCCGGGACCGGCCCGGTGGCAGGGTCGGGTGGCAGCGGCAGCGTGCCTGGATCGACGTCTTCTCGTCCGCACTGATCACGAACTCGTCGTCTGCGAGTGGCCGACCCTGCCAGATACGCGAGTAAAGGTCGAGCACAACATCGGCCTTGGTGGCGAAGTCCGGGTCACGCGGGAAGATCCACGACCGGTGCCGCCAGGGCTTGATCGCGTCGGCGGCCAGCCACCGGGCCACGGTGGAGGCAGAGATGTCGGCAACGATCCCGGCGGTGACCGCCTCGCCGGCCAGATCGGCCGCGCTCCAGCGCGACAGCGGCACCCCGCGGTCGGCCGGAAGCTCACACGCCAGGGCCTTGACCTGCACCTGCTGCACCGCGGTGAACGTCGATGGCCGGCCCGGCCGGTCCGCGTCGGCCAGGCCCGCCAACCGGTGGGCCCAGAACCGCCGCCGCCACTTACGCACCGTGTCCACGTGCACCCCGTGGAGTGCCGCGTTCGCGGTGTTCGTGGCGCCACCTGCAGCGGCCAGCACGATCCGCGCCCGCACCACCAGCCGGTACTCGGCGGTAGATCCGCGCGCCAACGTCTGCAGCGCGCCGTGTTCATCGGGATCGAGCACGATCAGGTACGGGCTTGTCGGGGGCATCGGCACGTTCTGCCACCCCGAACACGCAGTTCCCACACCGACACGCCGCAGCGATTGCGGCAATATGGCTGTCGTGGCCAAGCCTCCGCCCGAGTCGACCAAGACCTCTCTACGCCAACGCCTGTCCGCACACGCCCGCAACCGCTGGCCCGCCCTGACCGCGGTGTCGGTGCGCTACCGCGGCGTGTTCGCCTACGTCGACGGCCGCCTGCCCGACGGCACCACCCTGCCCCTGTTCCGGCTGCGCTACGGCGGCTACGCCAACCAGTGGGGCTTCGCAATCTACCTGGCCAGCAAAGACGGATACGAAGACTCGTTCCTACCCAGCGGCCACACCGCCGGCACCGCCGAGGAAGCCCTCGACTGCGCCTGCGGCCTCTACCTCAACGACCCCACCGCCTGGACCCAACCCCCGACGAATTAACGCCGAGCGGCACTAAGCTGATCAGGGACGCTCACGGCATACCTCGACAGCAACCCGTGGATTAAGCGCCCGTGGGAACGCGCGACCAGCTGACCGCCGCACACAGCGGCAAATGAGTATGTGCGCACCGTGACGCCGGGCAGGATGTACGACGTGATCGAGTTCTTGATCCGAACCCGTGGCGGTCACGAGTGGCCGGCGATACACCGGGGCCGGATGCCTCACGTGCTGACGCCGGCTGGTTGGGATTGCGTCGGCGTATCCGGATGCGGATGCGACTACCGGCTGCGGTGCGGTGACACCGAGGTCTCCTTCTCCGGTGAGCCCGTCGGCTGGGAAGTCTCGTTCGAGGGGCCGATGCCCAAGGACGTGGCAACGCGATTGGTCATCGCCGTCGCCGCCCAGATCGAGCAGGAGACCAACCAATCGATCGAGTGGATCCAGATCGACTCGTAAGAGCACTGCGGTACGTGACGGCACACCGCACGCGATCGGCGGCATGAGCGGATGTTCGCGCCGATCGCCGTTAGATTCGTGCTCGTGGGCACCGAGGGGTGGTTCTGGATCAGGACCGTTGGAGCGCGGCGGGACGGCGACCCTCGTGATGGCGAACTGCACCAGTCGACTCGCGAAGGTGCCACGTTCGCGGCCACTCAGGCGAGACAGAACTCGTTGCCCTCGATGTCCTGCATCACGAGGCACGACTCGTTGTCGTCATCGGCAGGCAGTAGTCGCACGCGTACCGCGCCGAGCGCGACCAGTCGTGCGCATTCGGCCTCAAGTGCGGCCAGGCGCTCTTCACCCACGAGCCCGGTGCCGACCCGTACGTCAAGATGCACCCGATTCTTGACGACCTTGCCTTCGGGAACGCGCTGGAAGTACAGTCGCGGACCCACACCTGAGGGATCACTGCAGGCGAACGCTGAACCCTGACGCTCAGGCGGCAGCGCGCGATCGAAATCGCCCCAACTAGCAAACCCCTCCGGTGGCGGCGGTACGACATACCCCAACACCTCGCACCAGAAGCGAGCGACGCGCTCAGGATCTGCGCAATCGAAGGTGACTTGGATCTGCTTGACCGACGCCATCGGCCCACCATAGAGGCAGGGTCTTTCGTCGCCTCCACGGGCCCGCCCCTGGC
>NZ_VSFA01000233.1 GCF_008119785.1 Micromonospora sp. MP36
GACAACTGCGGCGGGTGTATCGCCCGCTGGGCCGTCTTTGACCGGCTTGGATCGAGCACCGAGGCACCCAAACTTCGCCGCCACTCGTCGGGGCATCGGGCGACGACAGCAATGAGGATGGGCGCCGGATTCCTGAAAAGTCTCGGTCGCGACTGGTCCGGCCACGAGCCACACCATGGCGGGTAGGAAAGCGTCTCCCAACCGGGTGAGGCCCGGTAGTCGGCGGTCGCGCGCGGTGATCAACCGGGGCCGCCGATGGGGCAGCAAGGAGTTGTCGGCGAATTGTCGGAGACCATGAACAAGCCTTATCGACAACTCAGATCGATGGCTGTGATGGGAGCGTCATCGTTCGTTCCGGACTTGGAGCGGCGGTGAGGGGCAGCGCGAGTCCCGCTCGCGATGCGTCCAAATGTCCACTGTCCCGTAGAAGGGAAGTGCCATGGCCAAGTCATCCATGCCCGAGGCCGCGGCGGTCGGTCGTCGGGCCGCCGAGATCCTCGAGGGTATGCGGCGGCATCCGGCGTTCGACCGGTTGCACAGCTCGTCGATGAAGTACTCCAGCTGCTGGGCGACGTTCACCGGGTATCCGGCGATCAGCCGCTGGTCTTTGGAGCGGGACGCGGGGCCGCTGCTGGTGGAGGCGCTGCGGGTGCTGGCGCTGAAGGCGGCGGTGTTCGAGCTGTCCGGCGGCGACGAGGAGGCCGCGGAGCTGCTGGTGCCGGCGCCGGTGGACGAGATGGTCCACGCGGTGCTGGCCCAGTTCACCCTGATGTCCCGGATGCAGGCCGACCTGGGGGTGGTGTTCCCGCACGCGACGGAGTTGGAGGAGTTCACCTACACCCGCGGCTGCGTCACCGACGCCTACTACGCCGCCGCCGGCTGGGGTGAGCAGCCGCTGCGGTACTGGCTGGACGCCGCCGAGGTGACCCGGCGGCTGGACCAGCTCAACGCCCACTACCAGGCGGCGGGTCTCGGGCGCGACGGCCGCAGCCACGACTTCGACTTCCACCAGCCAGGACCGGCCCCCGCCGTGCCGGTTGGGGTCAGCGGTTAGCCAGCTCCACCGACAGCACCCGCCGCATGGCCGCCACCACCTGCTTCGGGTCAAACCGTTCACCGGCCAGCCGTTCGGCGCGGGCGACGGCGGTGAGGATCCCTTCCGGGGGCGCGTCCCGGAGGACGGCGACGAGCCAGCCTTCCAGGTCCACCAGGTCGGCAGGTAGTTGAAGCGCTGCCGCGGTCGGTGCCGGTCGCGGTGCCTCGACGGGGACCGGTTCACCCTGTGAGGCGTACCGGCCGGGTGGAAGCCCGACCCGGTACGGGTGGACGCAGACAGCGACGCCGTCTGCGGTGACCCGCCAGCCAATGTTCGGGTGGTAGGCGAACTCGGGTCCGGGCCGGTCGACCACGTCGAACTGGCCCGGCCCGAGCTGCTGGGCAGGACACACGACGCACGTCTGCTCACACCACTGCGGTAGCGGCCCAGGCATGGCGCCGATGCTACGGCAATCAGGAGGTATCAGGGTATGACGGTCTTATCTCCTCCCCGCCCCATCATCATCGACCACGCGCTGCGGGACGCCAGGCGATGGTGCAAGGGGCACACCATCGACGACCGTCCTGCCCTGGCGCACGCGGTTCGGGTCGCGGTGGCGATCGGCGAGCATCTCCCCGACACGCCGCCCACCCTGGTCGCGGCGGCGTTGCTGCACGACGTCCCGGACTTCGCCCCGGCAACCCCGAACATCTACCAGGTGCTCGCCGCCGGTTACGGGTCGGAGGTGCCGCGGATCATCGCCGCTCTGCAGGTCGAGCATCGTGCGCTCGACGAACCGGACCCGCCCGTGCGGGTCGACGACCTGCCGGTGCTGCTCGTGTCCACCGCGGACAAAATCGTCGCACTGGGGTCGTTACTACGGCGGGCACGCGCCAGCGGCAACGTGCCCGATTTCTTCGCCCGACGGCCCGCGTTGCGCGCGCTGCTGCCGCACTTTCGGGCATTCCAGCAGGCCGCGCACCCTCGGGTGCCGGCCAGCATGTCGGCGCGCCTCGACGTCACGCTGACCCGGCTCGAACGGATCAACACCAGCATCCGAACCGGGAGCACGCGGTGAGCACACCCGGACTCGACCAGCGCACCGTCGACCAGCTGCGGCGTAACCTGCTCGCCGACGCCGGGCACGTCCAGACCGGGCGGCAGGTCATCCAGGCGTGGCAGCTGTCCGCCGTCGAGCGGCTGTTCCTCGCAGACGGCAGCAGCATCGTGTACAAGGCGGCCGTAGCACCCTTCACCGGCGAAGCCGCCGTGTTGCGAGCCCTCGGCGAGCACGGAGCCGACGTACCCGTGCTGCCCGGCTATGCGCTACGTCGTGGGACGCTGGGCAGGCCTTCACGCTACGAGGGGAAGCGCAGAACGGGCATACAGCTACCTTGCGAGAGCCCTTGGGTAGGGCCTGCCCCAGGCTGGGGTAGGGCCTGCACCACCGACAATCCTCACGCTGACCGGCTGTCATCTGGACCGACCGCTTCATAGCGTCGCAGGAAGGTCATCGAACCGATTCCTGTCCGTTCCGGAGGTAGTCACGTGAATTTTTCCATCGAAGACCCGTCTGTCGGGAATCGAGCGTCGTCCGGCACGCTCTCCCGGATCGTCGACGTCGACGCGTTGCGCGCCGTGGCGCTGCTCCTCATCCTGGTCGTCAACATCGCC
>NZ_VSFA01000234.1 GCF_008119785.1 Micromonospora sp. MP36
TAGCCGTGGACGTCTGTCCGCTGGTGGTGTTCGTCGTGTCTCCTGGCACCGCCGAGAGGGCGGCTGACGCCGGAGGGCGGGTTCGTGGTGGTGCCACGTCCCGCCGATGGGTCATGTCCTTTCGCGCTCGTCGAGCTGGTGACTAGGCCGGCACGGGTGGGGAGCCTGGGACGTCGGCATCCGGCGGGTTGCCGCAGGCTGCACCCACCCGTGGAGATAAGCGAATCCGGGCCATCGTGGACGGCAGGGAAGACCGTCCTGGGCCGCTCAGCGGATTCGGGAGACCGGCACAGCGGCCGGTGCGATCGAGAGCCGGCGGGACGTGGCCCGCATCAGCGGCAGGAAGTCCGCTCGGCATCTCACAGGTCGAGTCCAGCGATCCGGCAGGAAGGCCGCGCTGGCGTGCTCGACGAAGGCCAGAGTAGCACCGGGTGCCGACACGTCAACCCGACGTAACCCCGGAGTCTGGGAGGCCGTGCGGCCACCCAATGACGCGCTCGGCGGCGACGCCTCGAAGGTCGGCCCCGTTCCACCGGGCCCCGGTAACGTCCGTGCGTCCGTACTCCGGATCGTGCGTCATGACGTAGCTGAACCGCGCGTAGGACAGATCCGTGTCACGCAGGTCGGCATCCCGCAGATCACAGCCAGCGAAGCTGGCACCGCGAAGAGAGGCCCCGCGGAGGTTGGCACCGCGGAAGTCACACAACTTGAACGAGTGCCCGTCAAGGGTGCGATGCCGAAGATCGCGGCCGGCGAAAGACTGTCTCGTCGCGCCAGGCAGGATGCTCATCCGCGAACCGTAGCGTGGTCGCCCGTTGCCGAACCACCGGCTTTCTACGCACTCACCTGCGAGGCATTCGCCAGGGCAGGACGGCCGCCCGCTGGCGACCGGCTGCCGGCCGAGTGGGAGAACTTTCCTTACATCGATCAAGGCGGCCCTGAGCGGGCCGCACGCGCCGCCGCCTGGGCGCGCGCCGGCCGCTGCCGCTGTCGCTCTGCGGCCGTCACGCCTGATGCCCGGCGGCTGGCGCGGACAGCGGGAATCCCGGAGGGCCGCCGCAGAACGACAGGCCGTTGACCGGTGAGGTGGTGGGCCGGCAGCCGGCCGGGCCGCGCGGCCACGAGCCCGCGCGGCGTAGGGGAGCGCACGCCGGCCGCGTCGGCGAGCTGACGGCGGTCGCGGGGTTGCGGTTAGTGCGCCTCCGGCGGGGGCGCTCCGGCTCCAGGATGGCCGGGCTCCGCCGGCGGGTCACGGTCCGTGGGTGGTTGCGGAAGGAGCCATCCCGCCTGCCATCGACCCGGGCGAGCCGAGCAGACCACCGCCCGGCCCGCCAGCGTCCGTACGAGCCGTCAAGGTCCGCTTGACGTGGCGGGCCGGGCGGCGGCCCGCTCCCCAGGAGGGCGGGTCGACGGCAGACGGGATGGCATCGCGCTACGAGGTAGCTGACCCATGGCGCGAAGGGTTAGCATCCTCCAATGTCTGGGCACGACGGAATCATCCACTACTCGACGAACGCACAAAACTACCATACCGCCAGCGTTTCGGATGCGAGAGCAACCCGGCCCTATATTTGCCCCCATTGTGGAGCAACGACCAACGCGGCGGTGATTGCTAACACGAACCCCAATTATTCAACGGATAATGTCGCATGGAGTCGTTGCATGGGCTGCGACCTGGGCATTGTCGAGAATAACGGCACGGTCAGCCCGTCCCCGTTAGTGGGGGAAAAAGTGGATGGGCTTCCGGCGGAAGTTGGAGCCGCATACCTCGAAGCCCGCAAGACTGCCGGGTGGGGTGCCTATACCTCGTGCGAGCTGATGTGTCGCAAGATACTTATGCATATTGCGGTCGACAAGGGGGCGGAAGAGGGGAAGTCATTCGTCCAATATCTCGACCACCTCCTAACCACTGGCTACATTACGCCGCCCATGAGGCCATGGCTCGATCTAATCCGTACACACGGCAATCTCTCTACTCACCGACTTGAGGCGGCGTCCCAGGAGCGCGCTTACAACACGCTGGCTTTCACGACGCAACTTCTCCGCCTGGTGTACGAGATGGACCATCGTGCACAGAGCTTCATGACACCGGGTCCCTGAGTCCGTGCCCGATACGTGCCCGATACAGCGGTCAACATCGGCCAGCGGAGGTCCGTCGCAGCGCTGGGCCGGATCGCCCAGACATCCACGACCAGCCGGCACCAGGACCAGGGGCCGCGACTCAAC
>NZ_VSFA01000235.1 GCF_008119785.1 Micromonospora sp. MP36
ATTGATCTCCGGTACAAGCAGCCAGGCCAACTGGTGAATGAGCGGAGAGAGTCAGGGTTTGCGGCTGTCGATGTACTGGTGGTGGCCGTTGTTGACTGCTGGTTCGGGCACGCATCGGGCACGGCGACCGCCTCGGTCTGGACCTGGGAGGCCGGGGTGCCGATCACTGACGCCCGGCCGTGTCACTCCCACAAGTCGGCACCCTCGTTGCCGGACGGGTCCGTCTCCCCCAGAGACTCATGGAGCCCCCCGATCTCGCGGCCCGTCGGGTTGCACTCCGCGTCCGTCTCGACCAGGTGCCAGCCGGGGTCGCTCTCGCGCGCGTTCGGGTCCCCGCACCCGTCGATAATGCCCACTGCGGCAACGACCGCCTCGTACGCTCCAGCTCGTGCGACCAGCAGCACATCGTGGGGATCCGCGCCTGCGTCAATCAGCCGCTGGGCGGCCGCCACGTCGCTCAGATTGCTGGCATCCATCCAGGGAGATATCGCCTCCCGCCACAGGGCGCGCAGAACCATGAACCGAGCCAGCTGCGGAATGTTCTCGCTGATCTCTGACCTGGCCCACTCCTCCGGGTCCTCGGCTCCAAGCTCCCTGAACCTCCCCGCGAGCGATACAGCAGAATCGCGGACATCCGGCGGTAGAGTCGCCAGCCACTCGCCCCACGTAGGCCAGAAAGTCACAGCGTGATCATGCCTTCGCCTCGTCCGCTAGCCAACCCCAGCTCGGCGCGATGTCCCTGGATGCTGGCAAGAGACGACGTGCCGGAAATCGACCGCTTCGGTGTGAAAGAACCAGCATGGCTCCCTGGCCTGCACTGACAGCAAGCGTGGCCTGCGGGAACAGTGCAGGTTCGTCCCCGCTCGTCCGCCATCGTCCGCGCCCGTCGTCACTCACCTGGTCACCCAGGCGAGGACTCGTCACCATCTGCGGAGATTGCAGATATCCCGAGCTGCCTGCCGGATGAGAGCTCCGGTCTTCCGGGTGTCGACGTTGCCTCTCGCTGCGCCGGAATAGCGAGAAGTCTCCCGCACCAGGAGAACCGCACCGATCCAGCCCACCATGATCCCCAGCACCATGGCGACAAAGAGCAGCATCACGAGCGGCACAAGAACGCTCTCTGCGACTCCGAGGCGGACCAGCAGCATCAGCAAGGCCGTGACCGGGAAGAGCAAAGCAAGCCGCATCCCCCTGACGAACAGGCGGTATCTGTAGGACTCCGCAATCGTGGGCATGTCGGGGCTATCCAACTGGCTCTCCACTCCGACCTCAGGCGCTCGCCACACAATCGCACCCTGCGTCAACATCTGCGCCATCCCGTATGCCGCCGACCCGCCCTCCTGGGGAGCGGGCCGCCGCCCGGCCCGCCACGTCAAACCAGCTCCGCCGCCGAGATGGTGACAGCGTCTTCGACGTGGCTCCCGACAATGTCGAGTTCGCCGGTGATGAAGAGTTCGAGTAACTCGTTGGCCCCGCCTTGGTGCCAGTTTCCGCTGGGTGGCGCGCGCGCCAACGGCATCCGGATTTGCCGCTCCGGGTGGGCTGGCGTTCATTCCCGGTGGTGACGCACGGTGATGTATGGCTACCCTTCCTGCTTCGGCTTCCAGTGTCGTACCGGCCGATCAACTTGTTGTGCGCGCCGCGGTGTCCGCCTTCTTGGGCCGCTACCGTGGGCAGACTCGCGTCCATACCGAGTCCGACCTGCGAGTCTTCCTTCGTTGGTGCACCGACCAAGCTCTTGATCCGCTCGCCATGGCGCGCATGGACGTCGAGCGGTACGTGCGCTGGCTGCAAGACGTCCGCCGGTACCAGCCCTCGACGGTGTCGCGGCGCCTGTCGGTCGTGGTCGGGTTCTATCGGGTCTGCGTCATCGACGCCATCCTGAAACACTCGCCAGCCGATTACGTCCGCCCGCCCACGGTGCCGGCCGAGTCGCCGGCACTCGGACTGGGCCACCTGCAGTTCGAGGCCCTGATCACCGCCGCCCGTCTGTCGGCCAACCCGAACGACTTCGCCCTGGTCGCCCTCTTGGGCCCACCATGCGCTACGACCGAGCCCGCAAGAACCTCGACCGGCACCCCAACTACATCCTCGCCGCCTACATGGCCTCCGGGACATAGCCAGCGCTCGCGGCTATGCCGATGACAGCGCGTTGAAATTCAGGCCGGGCACCCCGCATCGCTTCCGCCACCG
>NZ_VSFA01000236.1 GCF_008119785.1 Micromonospora sp. MP36
GACGTGGTGGTTGTCGCCCCCCCCCGGGCTGGTCGGGTCTTTGCGCAGCGTCCCCGGGTCGTGGCTGAGCAGCCTGCCGGTGGTGCGGGTGCCGCCGTGGTCCCGCCACACCAGGAAGTTGGTCGGGGTGTCCCAGCCCGACTGCCCGGCCGGCACGCCGATCGTCCGTACCCGCACCCGGTGTGGCTGACCGTCGGTGAGCAGCCCCACGAACGGGGTCAGGTCGTACCGGATGGCGTGGATGTCGAAGGCGCGCGGCGCGGGAAGGACATACCAGAGGTACGGGTTGGACCAGCCGCCGGTGTAGATGTACGGGTACGGGGCCGCGATGCCGGCCACCTGGTCGTCGATCAGCACCTGCACCTCCCGGTACGGCCCGTCGGCGGCGGTGCCGCAGGAGTAGCCGGTGTCCGGTGGGGTGGTGCCGTACCAGAACTCCTCGCAGCCGCCGCCGGAACCGGTGGCGTATACCTCGGCCACCAGCCGCTCGGTGTTGCGCGCCACCGTGACCGTGCCGTGCAACTCGCCGCCGGTCTGCCTCGCGTCGGCGAGCGGCAGCACGTCGTCGGAGGTCTCCGCCGCCGGGTGGTCCGTGGTGGCCTGGTAGAAGGTCAGCTCGACCTTGGTGTCCAGGATTCCGGTGTACGTCTCGTTGACCACGTTGCCGATCAGCATCCAGACCGGCTGCTGGCGGGTGAGGAGCGGGGCGTACCGGGTGACGTCGGACTCCACCGTCCACCGGATGCCGTCGACGGACGGCTCGGCGGTGGAGGTCTTGAAGATCGTCACCCCACCCAGACTGAGCGAGCCGAGACGATCGTACTGCCGTCCGGCGATCGTGGTCTCCATCCGCAGCACGACCTTGTTCCACGGCCCGACACAGTCGGCCGGGGGTGTGTACGTGCCGGTGTAGGGCGTGAAGTCCCGGAACTCGTGGTCGACGATCGTCACGGTGCAGGACGGGGTGGGCGGCTTCGAGATGGGCTGAACCGCGGTACGCGGGTCGTCCCAGTCCGAGCCGAACTCCGTGGGCGGCTCCGCGGCGTGGGCCGCGGTGCCGGTGAAGAGGGCGAAGCCGAGCACGGCGGCTCCGACCGCGACGAGACGTCTCATCGTTCCTCGTTCTCCTAGTGCAATCCTTGTCGATACGGCATACCTGCCGGCCGCGACGCTGCGTGGCACCGTCCGGACATTACGGGAATGCCGGTGACCCCGGAACATCCCCTGTGGACCATGATGAGGCCCGCGGGTCCCCGAACCCGTCGCCGAGTTGCCGCGAGGGGCCGCGAGCATCGGTGCGTGTCTACCATCTCTACCGTGGATGACGGCATGGGCCTACCCGCGTCGAGGGCTCGGGGTGAACGGCAGGTCGTCGAGCGTCTTCGTCTGGCGCTGCTGGCATCCGCAGTGGTCCTGATGGTGCTGGCGGCTGCCGCTGGTGGCCTGTGGTGGAGCCGCCGCGATGCCGCGGTAGCTCGGAGCACTCAGCAGGCCAGCAAGATCGGGTGTCCGATCTTCGGGGCGGGCGCGGATCGCGGCTCGTTCTGTGGCAACCTCGCGGAAGACAGTCGCCGTCGAGCCCTCATGTTCGACGAACAACGCCAGCGGGCCGATGACGTGGCCGGGTTAGTGCGTACCGCTGCTTCTCATGCCGGCTGGTGCACCTCGTCCAACGACCCCACGTGTTCGCGTCGGCCACCGTCGCATCCGCCTACCGAACAGGACGTCAAGACGGCGCGGCTCTGGCTGGGGCGAACCGGGGCGTCGGCCGTCGACGCGCGACTGGCCCGGGAAGGTGACCCGGCTCCGGTCGGCTCTCTGTTGTACGCGGCACAGTTCGGCACGGTGTGCGTGGTCGGTTACGTGGAGTCGGTGCCTGGAGGCGCCGGCGCTCAGCGGACAGTTGGCCTTCTTCCGGACGGTGACTGCCTATAGCCGTGGCAGTCGCGTGCAGAACGCGCGATCCGTGCCCGCGGCAACGGTCAACACCGGCGAGGTCCGGCACGCCGACGGCGTCACGGTCCACACTCTCAGAAGCGGCCATCGCGTTCTCTCTTCCTTCTCTGACTTGGTCGTCTTGAAGGGTCGACGCAATGGCCGTATCTCATCTGCGCAACCGGCCCATCACGGGCAAGTCGTACACCCGCGGTACGGCACTCCGGGCCGTCCGGAGGTT
>NZ_VSFA01000237.1 GCF_008119785.1 Micromonospora sp. MP36
TTTCCTGTTTCATCGCCGATTGCCTTTCCGGGAGGATTTCCCTTGAGGTCTTACGTCAGCTCCGCAGGCGTTTTACCTCTCCGCCAGCGCGGCGGCGAGGATGTTTGTCGCGGCGTTGATGTCCCGGTCGTGCTCGACCCCGCAATCCGGGCACGTCCAGGAGCGCTCGTTGAGGGCGAGGGTGGTGTTGATCCATCCGCACGCCGAGCAGGTTTTGGACGTGGGCAGCCACCGGTCGACGGGGATGACCTTACGCCCGTACCACTGGGCGGGCGCGCTGATCACCAGGCGCAGGGTGCGTAGTCCTTGAGGAAGCAGCCGTATAGGTCTTCGCCCTGTTCGCCGCGGACGATCGGGTCGTAGACCCGGGCCGCGCCATCGACCAAGTCCAGCGGGGCGTGGAAGCCGGCGTCCGCCAGCCGCATCTTCGTCGGGTGGGGCCGCTCGTCGGTGATCCAGCCGGTGTCGACGCTGGTCATGAGGATGCCGTCGGCCAGCATCTCCTGGGCGCTGGTCCGGGTCAGCATGTTCAACGCGGCCTTGGCCATGTTGGTGTGCGGGTGCCCTGGCCCCTTGTAGCCGCGGGCGAACTGGCCCTCCATCGCCGACACGTTCACCACGTACTTGCGGCGGGCGGCCGCTGCGGCCATCGCCGGTCGCAGCCGGCTGACCAGCACGAACGGCGCGGTGACATTGCACAACTGCACTTCGAGCAGCTCGACCGGGTTCACCTCGTGCACCCGCTGCACCCAACTGTTTACCGGGTCGAGGTCCGGCACCAGACCGCCGGCGTCGATGGCGGTGGCTGCCGCGATCCGTTCCGGCGAGGCGGAGCCGCTGGTCAGCGCCAGCGCGGTGAGCGCGTCCGGGGTGATCGCGGGCGTGGGTGGGGCGATCAGGCTGGCCACCGGGTCGCCCCGGCCGGCCGGTTTGGCGAACGTGATCATCTCCGGCAGCGGACCGTCCGGCAGGGCTGCCGCCTCCGCGGCGACGAGCTGCGCGTACGCCCCGGGCGTGCGGCGGACGGTCTGCGCCGCGTTGTTGATCAGGATGTCGAGTGGTCCCTGGCCGCTGACCGAGTCAGCAAGGGCGATCACCTGGGCAGGGTCACGCAGGTCGATCCCGACGATCCGCAGGCGGTGGAGCCAGTCCCCGCTGTCGGGCATCGCGGCGAATCGGCGGACCGCGTCGTGGGGAAACCGTGTGGTTACCGTGGTGTGCGCGCCGTCGCGCAGCAGCCGCAGCGCGATGTACATGCCGATCTTCGCCCGGCCGCCGGTGAGTAGCGCCCGCCGGCCGGTCAGGTCGGTGCGGGCGTTCCGGCGCTCCCGGTTGACCGCGGCGCAGGGCGGGCAGAGCTGATGGTAGAAGGCGTCCACCTCGCGGTAGCGCTGCTTGCAGACGTAGCAGCCGCGCGGATTGTGCAGGAAGCCGGCTGTGGCACCCACGGTGGGGGAGGCGAGCGGGTTGCCCTGGGTCTCGTCGTCGATCCGGCCCGGGGCGCCGGTGGCGGTGGCCGCCGTCACCGCGCGGTCGGCCGCCGCGATGGCATCCCGCCGTTCCTCGCGTCGCCGCTGCTTGATCATCTTGTAGAGCTTCGCGGTGGCCCGCTGCACCAGCACCACGTCGGGGTGATCGGGAGGCAGGTCCTCCAACGCCTCAAAGACGCTGAGACAGGTCTCCAGCCGGGTCGGGTCAATGCCGTATTGACCGGTTTCCGTAATGTTGTCCGCCGTCATGCCGTCGCTGTCTCGTCCCGTTCCCTGCGCCGGACCTACCCGGCCCACCCCAAGTCCGACCCGGAACTGTACGCACCGCAGGGCCTCCGACGCATCCCGCGCCTGTTCATCAGCCCGAAGACCGTCGAGGCCCAACCTCGCCCGGGTCTATATTTTCAGGTCCTCTTCGGCGAGCCCGAAGGGGTCAGCTCCGGTGGGTTCCGTTCGGGTGATGTCCTCTTCTAGCCGAGATGCGTGCGTTCCCCGACAGCGCGGCTGACCAAGCGGAAGCGATTGTGGCGGGCGTTGCGGACCCGTGGCAGTCACACGAACGTGAGGGGGGGGGTCCCGGCACCCCGCCCGCCCCCCCGCCCCACCCCGC
>NZ_VSFA01000238.1 GCF_008119785.1 Micromonospora sp. MP36
GCTGGCCGGCACCCAACCAAGGGGTGCCGGCCAGCGCCGTCTCCAGAGAGCACCGTCCCCAGACGCAGCGAACGGTAACTATCCAAGATCGGAAAGCGGCACGGGTTCGTACCAGAGGAAGAACCGCGACCGGCGGACGGGCAGGGCGCACGACGGGGCTGGGGGCGAGGGTGACCGGCGCAGGGATCAAGCCTGACCGCCCGGAGCCGGTCACCCTCGCCCCCAGCCCCCAAGCGCAACCAGGGTCAGCCCCCAAGCCCACAAGAGCAACCCAGGCGAAAGACCCAGGTGACAGCGGTCACGAAGCGCAGCGGAAGAACCAGACCCCTCGTACCGTTGTGCAGAGCGTCGGTGTGTCCAGTGTCCCCGGGCCTCACCTAATTTGCCTTCGCGGAATACCGTCCGGCTGGAGCCGCGTCGCGCCACTCGCCGAGAGGCGACCTGCACACCGACGCCCAGCGGCGCCCCGGCCACCCGGTCGGGGCGCCGCTGTTTCTCCGCCCTCCGGATTTGCCGAAAATGATCCGCGACTCGTGTCGCGACGGCGCGGTGGCTGGCCTAGTGTCAGGAGGTCAGCTTCCGCCGGCGGGGAAGGGGTGCCCCGGGATGGGTCTGAAGACCTTCATCGAGGGTTGGCCGGTCTACCGGCAGCTCACGGGCACCGACCCGCTCGGGCGGGGTGCGGCGGCCCAGTCGGCCCGTTCGGCGGCCCTGCAGGCGCGCACCGAGACCGCCGACAGCATGGCCCGGTCCGTCTGCCCGTACTGTGCGGTGGGCTGCGGCCAGCGGGTGTACGTCAAGGACGGCCGGGTCACCCAGATCGAGGGGGACCCGGACAGCCCGATCTCGCGTGGTCGGCTCTGTCCGAAGGGCTCGGCCAGCAAGAGTCTGGTGACCAGCCCGCTGCGGCAGACGAAGGTCCGCTACCGCCGGCCGTACGGCACCGAGTGGGAGGACCTCGATCTCGACACGGCGATGGACATGATCGCCGACCGGGTGCTCGCGGCCCGGGACGCCACCTGGGAGGACACCGACGGGCAGGGTCGGTTGTTGAACCGCACGCTCGGTATCGCCAGCCTCGGTGGCGCCACCCTGGACAACGAAGAGAACTACCTGATCAAGAAGCTCTTCACCGCGCTCGGCGCACTACAGATCGAGAACCAGGCGCGGATTTGACACTCCGCCACCGTCCCCGGTCTGGGGACCAGCTTCGGTCGCGGCGGCGCGACGGTCTTCCAGCAGGATGTCGCCAACGCTGACGTCATCATCATCCAGGGCTCCAACATGGCCGAGGCCCACCCGGTGGGCTTCCAGTGGGTGATGGAGGCCAAGCGGCGGGGGGCGAAGGTCTTCCACGTCGACCCCCGGTTCACCCGCACCAGTGCGCTGGCCGACACGTACCTGCCGATCCGGGCGGGCACCGACATCGCGCTGCTCGGCGGCGTGGTGCGCTACATCCTGGAGAACGAGCTGGACTTCCGGGAGTACGTGGTGGCGTACACCAACGCGGCGAGCATCGTCAGCGAGGAGTTCGTCGACACCGAGGACCTGGACGGTCTGTTCTCCGGCTACAACCCGAAGACGAACACGTACGGCCAGCGGAGCTGGCAGTACCACGGGCACGAGGAGTCGACCGGCGACCGCAACACGCACAAGGAGCGGGAGTCGGCGGCGGGCCTGCGCCACGAGTCGCACGGCATGCCCGTCGGCGGTCAGGTCCAGCGGGACGAGACGTTGCAGCACCCGCGCTGCGTCTACCAGATCCTCAAGCGGCACTTCTCCCGCTACACGCCGGAGATGGTGGAACGGGTCTGCGGTATCCCGCGGGAGAAGTTCCTGGAGCTGGCCCGAGCCTGGACGGAGAACTCCGGCCGGGAGCGCACCGGGGTGCTCATCTACTCGGTCGGCTGGACGCAGCACAGCGTGGGCGTGCAGTACATCCGTACCGGCGCCATCATCCAACTGCTGCTGGGCAACATGGGCCGCCCGGGTGGTGG
>NZ_VSFA01000239.1 GCF_008119785.1 Micromonospora sp. MP36
GCGATCGGGGTGCACGCGGCCGGACACCAGCGGACGACGGCGGACGCGACTGCCAGCGTCTGGCGCGGAGGGATGCAGGTAGATGCCGCCTGCTTGTCGCCTGGGGGTCAAGGAGTCTGCCGGGCCAACAGGAGCGTCGCTTCAACGCGCGGGATAGAGACTGCGGGGGCCGTCGACGTGCCGCGACAACGCCACCGCCTCCCGGCCTGGGGACACCTCCGACGGGCCACCGATCTTGAGACGCCGCGGGAGCCGCCCCGACCGGCCAATGCTCCGTCATTCGTGCATGCCGACAGCGGCGAGGCTTCACTCATCGGGCAGAGCCGCGTGCCGCGCTTTGAACGCCCGATCAGCGACGGCCCGATGCGGATGCCCTACCAGAGCCGGCTGCATGGCGAAGATTCCGGTGACGGCGTGCGGATTCCCGAGTTCGGCTCGGTCGCTGAGGACTCAGGTCTGGGCGGACGTGACCGTTGGCCGGTACTTCACCAGTACGCCTTGTCGGTCCATGGTTGGAAGTCGGTGAACTCCAGCGGATCGTCGAGTGGATCGAGGTGGGGGAACTCGCGGGCGGCTGGCTGGCCCCGCAGCCAGCTGAGCAGGAGGTCGATGAGCGTGCCCGTCAGCGGCGGGCCCTGTTCGTGATGGCGGGGTTCGACGATGAGTGGCCAACGGTCGGGCTCACCCTCGGTCAGCCAGCCGAGGCTGTCGCCGTCGATGGAGCTCGCGAACGGCAGGAACCCGCCGGGCTCCGGCCAGATGGGCAGCGGATGGTACTCGGGGAACTGGTCGCGCAGGTCCCGATACCACCCGAGCCGCTCCTGCGCGTAGGCGGCGAGGGTTGCGCCTGAACGCAGCGGTGTGGCGAACCTCAGCCAGTTCGACCAGATGCCGGCACCGTAGAGGTCCATGAGGGCGACATATTCGGTCGGCAGGGGGGTGCCGAGCTCGGCGAATAGGTCGTCCCATCTGCCGTCGCCGAGGCACGGCGCCTCGGGTGGGGGCACGAGCAGGCGCAATGTGTCCAGCCCGCTGCCTGCGATGAGCGCCTCGCGTTGCAACTGCTCAGGCACCAGGCGCGGTTTGGGCACCGGCGGAGCCCAGGCGCCGGCGTCGGACAGGAATGCGGTCCGGCGTGCACTCGCTGGCAGCGGGCCCAGGCTGCCACCGCCGGGCAGGTCCAGGCTGGTTTGTACCAGCGCGGTCAGCGTGTCCAGCAGCGACGTCCCGAAGCCGCGCCACGGATTGACGCCAGCATGCACGGCGTCCGCGTGGAATATCACCACGGGCCACTCGTCCGGGTTGTCGGAGGCGGAGGTGTCCCAGAACAGCAGGTCTGATCGTCGGGTCGTGCCCCAGGCGAGTAGGCCGTCGGCGGCCGGGTGGAACGCGGGCGGCTCGTGCGGCGGGACCATCCGGGACGAGATCCGCGCCCACCGGTGGTTCTCGCGTAGCCAGGTGCCGTAGTCGAACCGGTCCGCCTGGGCGCAGGGGACATGGAGCCAGATGTATTCGCCGATGTCCAGCGGCCCGTACGCCGACGCGATCGCCTTGTAGTCGGCGGGCACCTGCAGGTCGAGCCACGACTCCACCACCGCCCAGTCGATGGGAATTGGCGGGCTTTGCGGCGGAGGGCCGAACTGGTCAGCGAAGCGCGAGCAGTCCACAGCCAGGCATCATGCCAGCATCCACCGACGCAGCGTGGTGAACCTGGTCAGCGGCGCCGTGCCACGTCACACCGTCCAGGTCGACTGGGGCCGAGTGAGCGCCGAACACCGCCGTGGCAACGGACGAAGCTCTGGCACGAGCACCTTGATGCGGCAGATGCGTGCGCCTTCCCGCGAGTCCCCTCGTAGAGCCCCGGGTAGGGCCGCCACAAAGTGGCATCTCCCGCTCCAAAGCGACACGGTTCAAAGGGCGCTGGACGAGAA
>NZ_VSFA01000024.1 GCF_008119785.1 Micromonospora sp. MP36
ATGGGGACCACCCTGAACACGCGGCTGTCGCAGCAGGTGCGCGGGCAGATCGCCGACCGGATGCGGCACCTCGCCGCCGAGACCGGTATCGCCGTGGTCACCACGCCTGCCCGCAACACCTCCAAGCACCAACGTAAGAGCTGGTTGTCAAGTCGGTCGCTGAGAGTGTCGTGGATCGGGAGTTTGCGCTGTTCGCGGTGGTGCGGCTGCGTGGGTGCGCGTGTGGTGGGCAGCGGGGAATCGGTCGCGGGCAGGCGGGGGCGACCGGTCGGCGGCGGCTGCCGATCGGCGTAGGTGTGGTCGCCGTCCGTGGGTGGCGGGGGCTCCGCTGCACATCCCGCGTCTCTTCGTAGATCGTTAACCGGGCTTGTCCCGCTTCGGCGGGGTCCCGACAGCGCGCAACCGAGCTTGTACGGGGTGCGGCGGGGCGGCCCTTGGTGCTTGACGAGCTTGGTGGCTCAACTGCCTTACGGGCTCGCCCCGCGGCGGAGGGCGGTCTATGCAGTTGTCGTGGGTCGCACTGGTCGTCGGGGGCTGGTCAGGCTGCGGCGGCGAGGGCGGGACAGGAGGCGTCATCGGCGCCAGCGGCGATGGCGGCATCCCACGCCCGCCGGTGAGTGACAATGGCGTATAGCCAGCGCAGCAGGGCTGCGGCGCAGGCCACCCGGGCTTGGGCCGGCGTCAGCCGGCCGCGCTCGCGGGTGGTCAGGTGGGTGAACTTGTCGGCCAGGACCGGGTTGTGGGGCAGTGCGCCCCACATGGCGCGCCATGCTGCGGCCCGCAGCCCGGGACGGCCCCGCCGGGACACGCGGGTCACGCCGCGGAAGGTGGCCGAGGTGTTCTCGGACGGGTTGAGCCCGGCGTGTTTGACCACGCTGCGGGCGCTGGCGAACCGGGCCGGGTCGCCGGTCTCGGCCAGGATCACCGCCGCCCCGACTGCCGACACCCCAGGAATCGATGCGGCCAGGTCGGTCAGGCCCAGGGTATCCAGGACATCCACCATGCGCTGCTCGACATCATCCAGGCGGGCCAGGGCGGCACGCCAGTCGTCGAGCAGGAAACGCACCCGTTCCAGCCCACCACGGCGCTGGGCGCCCACCCCGCCACGATCGGCCAGGGCGTCGAAGAACCGTCCGGCCACCCGGTGGCACAGCCGCTTCGCGCCGAAGCGGGGCAGCTGCCCGCGTGCGGCGGCGAAGAACCCGTCACGGCCGAGCCGCCGTAGCCGGGCCGGGTCGCCAGCGCAGCGGTCGACGGTCGCTGCCAGGCACGCCAGCCAGGTCGTGGAGTCCAAGGGCTTGGCCGCACACGCCAGCGCCGCCGGCCAACAACACGACAGCAGATCAGCGATCTGCCGCCCACACGCGACGGTCTCGACGACCAGCCGGAACCGGCGGGCACCCAGGTGCCGCAGCCGAGCCCAGTCGGCGTCGACGCGTTCGGGCAGGTAGCAGTCCAGCCGAGCGATCAACCTGCCGATGAGCACCACGTCTTTATGGTCGGTCTTGCCACGGGTGTAGTCGTCAGCCTCGCGTGCCAGGTGCACCGCGAGGGACTGCACGCACACAAATCCCATCTCGGCGGCGTCGGCCAGGCCCATCACCGACCGCCAGCGGTGCCCGGTCGGCTCGCAACCGACCACGATCCCGGCATACCCGTGCCGAGCCGCCTGCCCAGCGGCCCAAGCCAACAGCCCGCCCAACGCATGAGCCTTGACCAGCATCGTCCTGCGCCCCAGCACCCGACCATCGTGGTCCATCAACGCCGCGACCTGCTTGTCCTCACCCAGATCGATCGCCAGGATCGCCCGGTCCTCTCGCACCAGCGCCCGCAACACGGCGATCCGGTTGTTCCGCCGCCGATCCCCTCGGGTCAACCCGCTACGCTTGGCCACGAACGTCCTCCTCGGTAGGTCTGGGACATCAAGCCCGTCTATCCCACCAGGGAGGACGTTCCTGACCTCAGCTCCCAAACGCTTCGAGGTCTTTCTACTGCCCGCAGTGCCTGACCCCGCTACGGCACTGCAAGGCCCCCGACCGCCACATGGTGGCGGGCTGGAGGTGGGCCGTCTGCCCCCACCAGTCCTGCCAGCTGGCAGGGCGACCGCGACCAGGGCGCCTGGCGGCGCATCGCCGCCCGCGGCCTCACCCACCAGGCAAAGACCGTCACCGACAAGACCAGCGGGCACATGGTCATCCCCGCCGTGGTCGACAAACTCGAAGCCGCAGCGGTCATCACCAAGACCTGCCGGGGAGACCGGTCGAAGACCGGCCCCACCCGGCGCAAGCCATCACGCCCCGCGCCCAGGCGACGCAGGGCACCCTCCCCCACCCGACCCCACGGCCCGGCGGGAAAGCGTCCGGAGGGACACGCACCAACGGACCGGAGGCTGCCCCGCGCAGCCCACCGACACCAGGGCGTGAACACGACCAGCACACCCACCACCGGCCACCAGCCACGCGGAGCCGCCCTGGGCGCAGGATTCCACTTCCACGCCCACGCGACCCCACCACGGTGGGAAACGACCCCGGAAACCCCATCCGACTCAGGATCAATAAGCTGATCAGGGACGCTTCGGACACCACCAGCCGCATGCGGACAGCGTGCAGCGGCTCGCTGCCGTCACGCGCTGAGAGCCCGGCCAGTCACCGAGAGCTGAGTATGCAATCGGCAGCGAGGTCACCGCTGAACTCACCGACTGTACCGACGGGACCCGGCGGCTATCCGAAGCGGTCAGCCAGCTTCGTCAGCTTGGTGACGTACGCCGGCCAGTCATAGTCGTGCGGGATGTTGGTGTTCTCCCGCCGCAGGCCGATCGCCGTGTCGTGCTGCTCGCGCATGATGTCGGCGTGACCGGCGTGACGAGCGAGGTCGCAGGTCACGTGGATGATGATCCTTTGCAGCGTCACGGCCTGTGCACCTGGCCGCCACCACGGCACCCGCCCCGGCGCGTCGAGCGGTAGCTGTTCGATCGTCTGATCCGCGAACACCCCGACACGGCGATACAGATCGATCAGCCCGTCCTTCGTCTCCTCCTCCCGCGCGTACCAGTCTGCCTGCGGGTCCTCCTCGAACGCCTGCATGGGGACCAGTTCCTCAGGCGTCGGGAATTCGCGCCCGAACGTAGGCCCGAAGTAGCCGGCTTCGACATTGAGGCAATGCTTGAGGACTCCCAGCAGATTGTTGCCGGTCGCGGTGCGGGGCAGTCTGGCCTCGCGTTCGCTCAGCCCGTCGAGCTTCCAGATCAGGTCTTCGCGAGTCGCCTGGAGGTAGTGGTGCAGCGCAGCCTTCGCATCGCCCAAGTCAGCCATGCCCGCCAGTCTTCCTCATGCGCCGAGCCATCGTGCGAGGTGCCGTCTGCAAGATCAGAGAACACCAGCCCGGCGGCGAGCTGACCGGTGGCCACCGGGCGCGGGTGAGCGAGGATGTTGCCCATGGGCCAGCAAGGCCACCTCCCGTTTCCGGGAAGTGGCCTTTGACCTGCGTGAGCGGCGCGGGCGCCGGGCACGGAAGGATCCCGTGCCCGGCGCCGAACGGATTACAGCGAGCGGACCCGCACGTCGCGGAACTCGATCAGGTCGTTCGTACCGTGGTTCTGCAACCCGACGAACCCGCTGAGGAACTGCCGCAGGTCGGTCGGCGGGTCACCCGCACGGGACGACGCCTTGCCGGGCGTGTTGTCGAACTCGTTGATCACCACGCCGTTGCGGATGATCGTGTAGTGCTGGCCGACCACCCGGATCTCGTAGTCGTTCCACTGGCCCTTCGGGGTCGCCCCGGCCTTGTCCAGACCCTGCGGGTCGAAGTTGTAGATCGACCCGGTCTTCTGCACCTCGCCGGTCGGCCCGTCGTAGATCTGAATCTCATGGCCGCAGTAGATCGCCACCCAGGCCTGCGAGCTCCGGGCCGAGCCGACCGTGCCGCAACTGCCGGCCGGCCGCTGATCCAGCGGGATCCGCGGGTCCGGGAAGCGGGTGAAGACCCCGCTGTTGGCGTACGTGGTGCCGGCGGACACGTCCCGGAACTTCAGCCGAAGCGAGAAGTCGGCGAACTCGTCCTTGGCGTACCAGAGCATGCCGAGCCCACCCGAGCTGCGGATGGTCCCGTCTCGCTGGAGGGTGAACGACCCGCTGGGCGCCTGCCGCCAGTCGGCGAGCGACGCCGCGGTGCCGTCGAAGAGTGACTGGTACCCGGCGACCTTGCCAATCTTCGACTGGGCCGCGGAGGTCTGCAGCTTCTGCGCCTCCTTGTTGTCCACGATGCCACCGGCCCGCAGGTCGTTGACCACGTCGGCGACGTGGCTGACGAACTGGCCGTGGTTCGTCCAGTTCCGCTCGTCGTCGATCAGGTCGTTGATCGTGCAGCCGCCGCCGGCTACGTGGTTGGCCACGCCGGTGTCGGTGTCCAGCAGCTGTACCGTCTTGCGGGTGTCCGGCGCGGGGCAGCCCGTGGTGACGGTGATCTTCGCGGTGGACACCTGGCCGTCGGCGTACGTCACCTTGAGGGTGGCCTCGTAGGTGCCGTAGTCCGCGTAGGTGTGGGTCGGGTTGGCCTCGCGCGACGGCGCGCTGCCGTCACCGAAGTTCCACTCCCACGCCACGCCGCCGGCCCGGGCCGACGAGAACGCGATCGTCTTCGGCTGGCTCGGCGTGACCGCCTGCCAGGTGGCGTCGCTCGGCCGCGGCGTCGCCTCGCCACCCTTGTACGTGATCCGGATCAGTTTCTGGTTCGAGTGCAGGCTGAAGAAGCCACCGGCGTAGTCCAGCATGTATAGCGCGCCGTCCGGGCCGAACTTGGCGTCCATCCAGGACTGGAGCTGGGTGCCGCCGCTGCCGGAGCGGATGATCTGGCGCAGGTCCTCGGCGAACGCCGGCGGGCCGGCGCTGGCGACCTTGGCCGGGTCGACGGTGACGGCGATCCGGTTGTTGGCGTTGGACTCGTCACCGATGAACCACTTGTTGTCCCAGTACGCCGGCCAGGCGACGCCGCTGTTGGTGTCGACCTTCGACCGGTGGTAGGTCGGGCCGTCCATGATGGCCTGACCGCCGCCCTTGAGGTACGGCTGGGTGAAGGTCTCCTCGCCCACGACGTACGAGGGCAGTCCGCTGCCGTCGGTCCGCTTCGGGTAGACCGGGCCACCGCCCTGCGGCGAGTACCAGATCATGTTGTCCCGGGCTGGCGGGATGTTGACCAGGCCGGTGTTGCGCGGCGACTCGTTCTTCAGGTTGTCGCAGTCGTACCAGCCGGTCAGCACGTTGGCGTCGGTGTTGCTGCGGTCCCGGTAGGGCTGCCGGTTACCCATGCAGTACGGCCAACCCTGGTTGCCCGCCGAGGTGATGATTGTGGCGGTCTCGTACTTCGCCGGACCGAGGTCCGGGCTCGGGGCGCCGGCGTCCGGGCCGACCCAGGCCGCGGTCAGCCAGTGGTTGACCGGGTCCCAGGCGATCCGGGCGATGTTGCGCACGCCCATCACGTAGATCTCCGGGCGGGTCTTGCCGCCGCCCTCCTCCTTGCCGGTGAACAGGTTCCCGGCCGGGATGGTGTAGGTGCCGTCCGCCTCCGGGTGGATCCGGATGATCTTGCCGTTGAGGTCGTTGGTGTTGCCCGAGGTACGGCGGGCGTCCTGGAACGAGGTGCCCTTGTAGTCCTGGGTCCAGTTGTTGCCGGAGTAGCCGCTGGAGCCGCCGGAGGAGTTGCTGTCACCGGAGCCGATGTAGAGGTTGCCGCTCTCGTCGAACGTCATCCCGCCACCGGCGTGGCAGCAGCTGTGGATCTGGGTGTCCCAGCTGATCAGGTCCTTGCGGGTGCTCTGGTCGAGCGTCTGGTTTGCGGCGTCGTAGGTGAACCGGGAGACGGTCCGCTTGCCGATCCGCTTGTCCCGGTCGATGGACTCGTGCGGCATCCAGTAGACGTAGACCCAGCCGTTCTGGGCGAACTTCGGGTCGAGGGTGATGCCGACCAGGCCCTCCTCGTTCTTCACCAGCTCGCTGCCGCTGCCGCGGTTGCCCATCACGGCGAGGGTGGTGAGCAGCTTGACCTGCTTGGTCTTCGGGTCCCACTGGTGGATGGTGCCGCAGCCCAGGCCGACCTTGGGGTCGTCCCAGCTGACGATCGGCCCGCTCGGGCAGGCGGCCTTGCCGATGTAGAAGACCTTGCCGTCGGGGGCGATGGTGAGGCCGTGCGGCTCACCGATCTGGTCGAGCTGCCCCGACTGGTTGGTGGTGGTGAGCCGCTCGATCTGGTAGTTCGAGGCGATGGTGGCCTGGCAGTCGCCGCGGACCAGGCCCGCCGACCACTTGATGGCCCCGGCCAGGTGGCCCTGGAACTGCTTGTCGCTGGTCCAGCTCGCCTCGGTCCGGCCCATCCCGGTGTAGAACGACCGGCCACCCTCGTAGTCCTGGCACCAGGAGATCGGGTGGAAGGCGCCGTTACCGCTCAGGCCCGGGTTGTAGGTGTTCTCCTCGACCTGGGCGATGGTGTGGACCTTGCCGATCGGGCTGGGGTCCCAGTTGATCCACTGGTCGGAGCGGGTCCAGGTCAGCGGCAGGTCCTTGTTGGCCGGGTGCTGCCGGTCGGTGAGGTCGATGGTGGCCTTCTGCACCGTGCTGTCCGGCGCGGGCCCGGCGTCCGGCCCAATCAGCCACAGCTCCGCCAGCTGCACCAGCGGCTCCCCGCTGTTCGCGGTGACGTTCAGCCGGTAGTGCTGGTAAGCCGTCGTGTTGGTGAAGCTGTACTGCTTGGTCTGGAACCGCTGCGGGAAGGTCTCGTTGCTGCGGCTGTCCAGGTCGGTCCAGGTGGAGCCGTCGTTCGAGCCCTGCAGGGTCCAGTTCTTCGGGTCGCGGCCGGGGAAGTCGTTGGCCGAGGTGAGCGCGTACCGGCTCACCACCACCGGCTTGGCCAGCTTCGCCGCTAGCCAGCCGGTCGGGTTGAACGTCAGCCACTTGGTGCCGGTCGAGCCGTCGATGGCCTTCGCGGCGGTCTCGTTCGGCGGGTTCTCCGCGCTCGCGGTGGCCGAGACGGGCTTCTCGGCGTTCGGCAGGCTGGCGGCCGGGCGGGTGCCGATCAGGCCGGTGAACCAGGAGGACTCCGGCTGGGCGCGCGCCGCGTCGTGGACGCCGACGAAACCGCCGCCGCCCTTCACGTACGCCTGGAAGGCGGCCTCCTGGGCCTCGTTGAGGGTGACGCCGTTGGCGGAGAGGAACACCACCGCGCGGTAGCGGGCCAGGTTGCCGAAGGTGAACACCGCCGGGTCGGCGGAGTCGTCGACGCTGAAGCCCTGCTGCTCGCCCAGCTCACGGATGGTGGCGGTGGCCCGGGCGACCGGGTCGTCCTGCTTGTCCACCGGGCCATGGAAGACCAGCACCTTGACCGCCGCGGCGGCCTCGGCGGCGGCCGCCGCGGGGGTGACCGCCTGGGCGGGCAGGGCCAGCACACCGAGCGCCAGGGCGGCGCTCGACGCCAGGGCACCGATTCGGCGCCCCTGGGTGCGACGCGGTACAGCTGCGGTGAGCGGTGTGGGTGTGGTGGATCCCGTCGAGTCGGCGCGGAGGCGTCCGACCCATCGGGAGAACCGGAAATGGCGTCTGTCGGCCATCTCGACTCCTCCTGGATTGAGGGACAGGTTCTTCCGGGTCGTCCATCTGCCGGTGAGGTGAGGCGCTCACCGGAGCATTGGCCGCGCGACCGCCGGCGCCACCCGGGTGGGGCGGCCGGTGCGGCGGTGTCGCGGGTGGTGGTGCCGGTCCGGTGGCTGCTGGCCCCTCGACGGAGGCCAGCAGCCAGGGACCCGTCAGTTGTGCTGGTGCTGACCGCCGCCGGCGGCGGGCGCCGAGGCGGCGCCCGCAGTGCCCGCAGTGCCGGCGGTGCTGGCGCCGTGCTGGTGGTCCATGCCCGGCGGCATGTTCCCGTTCTCGTCGAGGACGTGCAGCATGGTCGACATGCCGGCGTCCGAGTGGAACTGCATGTGGCAGTGCAGCATCCAGTGCCCCGGTCCGACCGAGTCGCCGGCCACCACCTGCACGCCGAAGGAGTCGCCGGGGCCGAGCGTCTTGTTGTCGATGATCGGTATGGAGTCGACGAACGGCTGCCCGTTGTTGCTGATCACCCCGGTGCGGGTGTCCGCCCAAGAGTGTCCGTGCAGGTGGAAGGTGTGCATGTCGTTGCCGATGCCGACCACGACGAACTCCACCCGCTCGCCCTTGCGGGCGACCAGACAGCTCGGGCCCGGCTGCGGGTTCACCTCGGTGCAGGTGTCCGTGGCGGCACCACGGCGCAGGTTGATGCTCTGCCGGTCACCGAAGACCACCGTGTAGGTCCGGTCCGGCTTCGGGTCGCCGGGACGCCGGACGACCACGCCACCGAAGAGGCCGGATGAGAGGCCCTGGGTGCCGTGCGGGCCGCCCACCACGTGATCGTGGTACCACCAGTAGCCGGCCGTGCCCTGCGCCCCGGTCCGGTTGTTGCGCGGCTGGGCGTACCAGGTGTAGGTCCGCGATTCGCCCGGCGGGACGTACGACCCGCTCTGCACCGTGCCGTCGGACTGCTGGGTGTACTTGACCCCGTGCACATGCAGCGAGACGCCGAGCGGGTGGGCCGGGTCGGTGCGCAGCGCCGCCAGGGTCTCGGCGGACACCTGGTTGTGCAGGGTGATGGCAAGGCACTCCCCCTCCATCATCTCCATGAGCGGGCCCGGGTAGGAGGCCGTCTGCGGGGTGAGGCCGTAGCCCAGGCGGATCTGGGTGCCGTCCTTGGGCAGCTCCACCGCGTACAGCTGGATGCTGCGGTCCGGCTTGCTGCAACCTTCCGGCTTCTCGGCGAACATCCCGGTGCCGGCGACGGCTAGCCCGCCGGCGCCGATCAGGGTGAGCAGCACGGTCGCCGCGACCACCAGCATCCGCCGGGCACCGGTACGCGGGCGCTCGGTCCGGCCGCCCAGCGGACCGGTGGCCTCGCTCGTCGGCCCGGCCCCGCTCGTCGGCCCGGCCTCGGGTGCCGGGTCGTCCTCGACCAGCCGCCAGGAGCTCATCGGGCACCCCGCAGTTCGACCAGGCGCTGGTAGCTACGCTCGGCGGCGCCCAGCGAGCCCGGCGGGTTCGGCTGGGCACCCGGCGCGGAGTCCTGCTCCCAGAGGAACTCGAAGCGGCCCCGGCCCTTGAGCTCGCCGAAGAACTCGGCGAACGGGATGACCCCGGCGCCGAACTCCACGTCGAGGTAGGAGTTGCCCTGCTGCGGGTTGGGCAGCGGCACGCCGTCCTTGACGTGGAACAGCGGGAAGCGGTGCGGGTGGGCGTTGACGTAGTCGACCGGGCGGAAGCCCGGGTACTTCCGCGCCCCGCCGTACGCCCACAGGATGTCCATCTCCAGGAACACGTACCGGGGGTCGGTCAGCTCCAGGAAGAGGTCGTACAGCCGCACGTCGGGCCGGTCCGTCGCGAAGCTGAACTCGATGGTGTGGTTGTGCTGGTAGAGCTTGAGGCCGCGGGCCGTGGCGGCCTCGCCCCACGCGTTGAACTCGGCCGCGGCCGCCTGGTAGCCGGCGATGGTCCGGTTGCCGGTGGGCGCCTCCGCGGTGCCGATCGCCGGCATGCCGAGGATCTCGGCGACGTCCAGCTCCCACTCCAAGTTGGTGCGGAAGTCTCGCAGCCCGCGGTGGCTGCCGGCCGCCTTCAGCCCGTTGTCGTCGAGCAGCTGACGGATCTGCTCCGGGGTGATGGCGCCCACCGAGCCCTGGGTGTAGCCGGCGAACTCCACCTCCCGGTAGCCGATGCGGGACAGCTCCTCGAAGACCGCGGCGAAGCCGACCTGGGAGATCTTGTCGCGGACGCTGTAGAGCTGGATGCCCAGGTGCCCCTGCGGGATCAGCTTGCCCTGGCCCCCCTGGTCGGCTCCGGCCGGCAGCGCGCCGGCGAGGCTGGCCGCGCTGACCGCCACCGTGGAGCCGGCGAGGCCTCGCAGCAGGGTACGTCTGTCGATCCTGTTCCTTGCCATGGTGGTTCCCTTTCGCTCGATCAGCAGCAGGAGTTCGGGCCGCCCGCCGCGCCGCCGGGGCAGCAGGGGGTCAGCGGGGCGATCCGGACGTTGCGGAAGCTGATGACGTCGCCTGTCCCGTGGTTCTGCAGCCCGACGTAGCCGGTGGCGTGCTGCCGGCCGGCGCCGCCCGGGTCGTCCGCCCGGGGCGGGCTGAACACGGCGTCCGCCCGGTTGACGTACTCGTTGATCAGCTTTCCGTTGCGGAACACGGAGTAGTGCTGGCCGACCACCCGGATCTCGTAGTCGTTCCAGGTGCCCTTGGGGGTGACCCCCGCGCCGGCCAGGTTGACCTGGTCGAAGCCGTACACCGAGCCGCTCTTGTACTGGTCGCCGTCGGGCCGGTCGAGGATCTGCAGCTCGTGGCCGTACTTGATGGCGACCCACTCCGGCCGGGACTCCGCCGGGTGGCGGCGCACGTCCGGGAAGCGGACGAAGACGCCGCTGTTGGCCCGGGCGTCGCCCGGCGCGTCGTCGCGCCACTGGAACTTCAGCGAGAAGTCGCCGTACTGGGCGACCGGGTACCAGAGCATGCCGAGCCCGGGCACCGGCTTGCTGGTGATCGACCCGTCGGCGTTGCGGGTGAAGCCGCCCGCGCCGACCTGCTGCCACTTGCCGAAGGACGCGGCGGTGTCGTCGAGGATCGCCTGGTAGCCGTTCTTCGTGTCCGGCTTGCCGACGCCCGAGCGGGCGGCGGCGCTGGTCAGTTTGCCGTGCTCCTGGTGGCTGATGACGCCCAGGTGGTGCAGGTGCTCGGCGACCTCGTTCACGTAGGAGACGAACTGGCCGTGGTTCGGCCACGGGCGCTCGTCCTCGATGACGTTGTTGATGGTGCAGTCGCCCGCCACCACCCGGTTGGGCACACCGCTGTCGACGGTGCCGAACCACACGGTGGGCCGGGTGTCCTTCACGCACTCCGGCTGCGGCCCGCTGGCGACCACCGTGAAGGTGACCGAGGCGGCCCCGGAGGTGTTGCCGGCCTTGTCGGTGGCGCGGTAGCTGACCGTGTGCTGGCCCGCCTGGTTAACCGTGACCGGCGCGGAGTACCGGGCGTAGGCGCCGCCGTCGAGGGAGTACTCGATCCGGTCCACGCCCGAGCCGCTGTCGCTGGCCGAAATGATGACCGTGGCGCTGCCGACGTACGCGCCGTCGTCGTCGAGCTGACCGGAGACCGCGGCGGTGACGGTCGGCGGGGTGGTGTCCGGGGCCGGCGGGTCGACCACCGTGAACGACACCGACTGCGGCGAGGACGTGTTGCCCGCCTTGTCGGTCGCCCGGTAGCTCACCGTGTGCTGGCCCGGCTGGTTCACCGTGACCGGCGCGGAGTAGGCGGCGTACGGCTGCCCGTCGAGGGAGAACTCGACCCGGTCCACGCCCGACTGGGTGTCGGTGGCGGACAGGGTGACGGTGGCGCCGCCCACGTACGCGCCGTTGGCGTCCCGCTGGCCGGTCACCGCGGCCGTCACCGTGGGCGGGGTGGTGTCCGCCGGGGGCGTCTCGACCACCGTGAACGACACCGACTGCGGCGAGGACGTGTTGCCCGCCTTGTCCGTGGCCCGGTAGCTCACCGTGTGCTGACCCGGCTGATTCACCGTCACCGGCGCCGAGTACGTGGCGTAGGCGCCGCCGTCGAGCGCGTACTCGACCCGGTCCACGCCCGATTCGGTGTCCGTGGCCGACAGCGTCACCGTCGCGCTGCCCACGTACGCGCCGTTGGCGTCCCGCTGACCGGTCACCGCGGCCGTCACCGTCGGTGGGGTCGTGTCGGTCGGCGTCGGCTCGACCACCGTGAACGACACCGACTGCGGCGAGGACGTGTTGCCCGCCTTGTCGGTCGCCCGGTAGCTCACCGTGTGCTGGCCCGGCTGGTTCACCGTGACCGGCGCGGAGTAGGTGGCGTACGGCTGCCCGTCGAGGGAGAACTCGACCCGGTCCACGCCCGACTGGGTGTCGGTGGCGGAGAGGGTCAGCGTGGCGCTGCCGATGTACGCGCCGTTCGCGTCCTTCTCCCCCGTCACCGTCGCCGTCACCGTGGGCGGGGTGGTGTCCGCCGGGGGCGTCTCGACCACCGTGAACGACACCGACTGCGGCGACGAGGTGTTGCCCGCCTTGTCGGTCGCCCGGTAGCTCACCGTGTGCTGACCCGGCTGATTCACCGTCACCGGCGCCGAGTAGGTGCCGTACGCCCCGCCGTCCAGGGAGTACTCGACCCGGTCCACGCCCGATTCTGTGTCCGTGGCCGACAGCGTCACCGTCGCGCTGCCCACGTACGCGCCGTTGGCGTCCCGCTGGCCGGTCACCGCGGCCGTCACCGTGGGTGGCGTGGTGTCCGTCGGCGGCGTCTCGACCACCGTGAACGACACCGACTGCGGCGACGAGGTGTTGCCCGCCTTGTCCGTGGCCCGGTAGCTCACCGTGTGCTGACCCGGCTGATTCACCGTCACCGGCGCCGAGTAGGTGCCGTACGCCCCGCCGTCCAGGGAGTACTCGACCCGGTCCACGCCCGAGCCGCTGTCGGTCGCCGACAGGGTCACGGTCGCGCTGCCCACGTACGCCCCGGTGGAATCCTTCTCCCCGGACACCGTGGCGGTCACGGTAGGCGGCGTGGTGTCCGAGCTGCCGCCGCTGACCACCAGGAGCCCGGTCATGCCGCCGTGGCCCGGGATGGAGCAGAAGTACCGGTAGGTGCCGGGCGACAACACCACGTCGACGGTCCAGCGGCCCCCGTTGGCGTCCGTCGGGTCGGCCAGGATGTTCACGTCGACGTCGCTGTTGTACCTCGGGTCGCCCGTCTCGAAGGTGAGCGTGTGCTGCATGCCGGTGGTGTTGCCGGTGGCCCGGCTGTTCTCGAAGACCAGCGTGGCCGGCCCGGCCGTGGCGGTGGTCGGCGCCGACAGGTACGACAGGAAGTTGTCGCCGGCGGTCCAGGTCAGGACCTGGGCCTGCAGTTGCGTCGAGGAGCTGGTCCCGGCCGTGGCCGACCGCTCGGTGTCGATCGGACGCGCGTTCGCCGGGGAGCCGGTCAAACCGGCGGTCAGCAGCAGCGCCATCGTGGCGATGGCGGCCACCGATCTCCGGAGCCGGCTCCCGGAGAGCCGAGCCCGCGGTGCGGATGGGTTCATGGATGCCTCTTTCACGGTCCGGGAACAACCGGGCGGATTCGGCCCGTCGGTGTCAGGTGTCGTCAGAGGTGCGTTGTCGCGTGCTGGCGTCCCGCCGGCCCCTCCCTGGCCGCACGGGATCCCCGGCCGTGGCGGCGGCCACGGTCGTCCGATATGGATGCTTGGTCGGCTCCGATGTCAGCGGCGAGCCGGATCGCCCGCGACACCGGGCAGGGTGGCGCGTCGGAGCTGGTCGGAGGTTGTCGGGTACGGGCGGTCGGTCGACCCGTGGCGCGTGCCCGCGCCGAGTCGCCCGTGGTGCGGCGTTGACCCGGGGTGGCCGTCGCTGGCCGGTCATGACCCTCGGACGTGTTGCGCCGCCTGAAGGCCACGGTCGAGAACTACTGTGCCGGTAGTTCATCTCGACGAAACATATTGATGGTGCCCGACAGTACTAACTTCCTCTCAGGCTGTCCATAGCTTTCGTCGGCTCACGGACTACTTTTCTCCACGACAGACGAAAGTGGCCGGAAGGTCCCGATGGGGTGGCCAGCACCCGGTGCGGCGAGATCAGCCGAACGGCGATCTCCCCGGACGCCACGGATGATCGTGGCCGTCCGTTTCGGCACCCGGCACCCGACCGGTCGGGTCGGGTAGATCGACATATCGACCGAGGGTGAACGTGCGCCATCCGCGCGGAGCGGCAATAGCCGCCTCTCGGGCGCGGCTCCTCCACTCCGGAGCGTATTAGCCCTGGCCAGGGGCTATAGAAGACCCTGGATCGCTGGCTCCGGCGACCCGGCGCGGAGATCGACCGAGGTGGTTGCCCGGGTCACCCATTGATCCGGGTCGACGGCCGTGTGATTGTGCTCCAGCGAGTCGCCGACCCCCGGCGGCTCGGACGGTCGATCCGTCGAACCGGGGCCACGCCGGCAGCCCCGGGGACCGACCGTCGTCCCGCCTCATCACCACGTCGCGCCGCGTGTCCCCACCGGGCTCCATACTGCGCGCCCAGGAACAGGAGCGTACCCCCGTGAAGCTCTCACCCCGCCTCGCCGCGCTCTCCGGCGCGGCCGCGGCCGGCCTGATCGCCGCCGGCACCGCCGCGGCCGTGCAGGCCGCGCCGTCCAGTCCCGCTCCCGACCCCGCCCAGGCCCGTACGCTCGCCGCGAACTCGGCCAGCGCGCTGGTCGCCAGCCGGCCCGGCTACCTGCACGCCAGCTCTGACGAGGCGTTCGTGCAGAAGCCGGTCATCAGCTCCGAGGGCACCCAGTACGTGCCCTACGAGCGCACCTACAAGGGCCTTCCGGTGACCGGTGGCGACTTCGTGCTGGCCACCGGCTCGCTCGGCAACCTGAAGTACGCCTCCGTCGCGCAGCGGCGCGCCATCGGCAGCCTGTCCACCACGCCGAAACTCGCCTCGACGGCGGCGGAGAAGACGGCCCGCGCCCAGCTCAAGACGGTCAGCGCCGTCGAGGGCACCCGGCTCGTCGTCTTCACGCTGGACGCCACGCCGGCGCTGGCCTGGGAGACCACGGTCCGCGGCAGCGGCGCCGAGGGCCCCAGCCGGCTCACCGTCGACGTCGACGCCCTGACCGGCAAGGTGCTGCGTACGCAGGAACACGTCGTGCACGGCACCGGCACCGGCGCGTGGAACGGCCCGAGCCCGCTCACGCTCAACACCACGCTGTCGGGCAGCACGTACTCCATGAAGGACCCGACTGTCACCAACCTGAGCTGCCAGGACGCCGCCACCAACACGACGTTCACCGGCTCGGACGACGTCTGGGGCAACGGCACCGCCACCAACAAGGAGACCGGCTGCGTCGACGCGCTCTACGGCGCCCAGACCGAGCACAAGATGCTCTCGCAGTGGTTGGGCCGTAACGGCGCCGACGGCAACGGTGGCTACTGGCCGATCCGGGTGGGCCTGAACGACCAGAACGCCTACTACGACGGCACCCAGGTGCAGATCGGCAAGAACACCTCGGGCCAGTGGATCGGCTCGCTGGACGTGGTGGCGCACGAGATCGGCCACGGCATCGACGACCACACCCCGGGCGGCATCTCCGGCTCGGGCACCCAGGAGTTCGTCGCCGACACCTTCGGCGCGGCCACCGAGTGGTTCGCCAACGAGCCCTCCACCTACGACGCCCCCGACTTCCTGGTCGGCGAGAAGGTCAACCTCGTGGGCAGCGGCCCGATCCGCAACATGTACAACCCGTCGGCCCTCGGCGACCCGAACTGCTACTCCAGCAGCATCCCGAGCACCGAGGTGCACGCCGCGGCCGGCCCGGGCAACCACTGGTTCTATCTGCTGGCCATGGGCAGCAGCCCGACCAACGGCCAGCCGTCCAGCCCGACCTGCAACGGCAGCTCGGTCACGGGCCTCGGCATCCAGAAGGCCATCAAGATCATGTACAACGCGATGTTGATGAAGACCTCGTCGTCGTCGTACCTGAAGTACCGCACCTGGACGCTGCAGGCGGCCAAGAACCTCTACGGCAGCACCGGCTGCACCGAGTTCAACACCGTCAAGGCCGCCTGGGACGCGGTCAGCGTGCCGGCGCAGTCCGGTGACCCGACCTGCTCGGGCAGCACCACCCCGCCGCCGACCGGCTCCTGCTCCGGCCAGAAGCTGGCCAACCCCGGCTTCGAGTCCGGCAACGTGAGCTGGAGCGCCTCCTCCGGGGTCATCACCAGCTCCACCGGCCAGGCCGCGCACAGCGGCTCGTGGAAGGCGTGGCTGGACGGCTACGGCACCACCCACACCGACACGCTGTCCCAGTCGGTGACGATCCCGTCCGGTTGCCGGGCGACCCTCACCTTCTGGCTGCACATCGACAGCGCGGAGTCGACGACCACCACCGCCTACGACAAGCTGACCGTGAAGGCGGGCAGCACCACCCTGGCCACCTATTCCAACCTCAACAAGGCCGCCGGCTACGTCCAGAAGTCCTTCGACGTCTCGTCGCTGGCCGGGACCACCGCCACCATCTCGTTCACCGGCGCGGAGGACGTCTCCCTGCAGACCTCCTTCGTCATCGACGACACCGCGGTCAACCTCTCCTGAGCACGACCGGAGCGGCCGGCCGTCGTCCTCCCGACGGCCGGCCGCTCCGTGGCTTCTCCATGCCGGGATTGTGCCGTCCGGGTCCGACAGCGGGCGGTGCTCAGCCCGGGCGACCCGCCCGGGCGTCACCGCCGCGGTTGAGCCGGCCCAGCACGTCGTCCACCGCCCGGCTGAACAGCTCCACCTGTCGCACCGGCTGCTCCTCGAGCCCGCCGAGCCGCGCGGCCAGAGCGTCGACGTCGGCCTGGGCCGAGGCGCTGACCTGGGCGTCGAGCTCGGCGAGGGCGGCGTTGACGGCCACCACGACGTGCCCGCAGACCGCCGCCAACCCCTCCCCTTCCAGTGCCGGGTCCACAGTGACGGACTCCAGCCGGCCGCCCTGGACGACCCGGGCCCGGACCCGGCCGTCGGCCGCCGTACCCTCGGCGCGGAGCAGCTCGCCCGGGTCGCCGTCGGGGTGCTCGGCCGCCCGCGAGCGCATGGCCGACAGCGCCTGCTGCGTCCTGGTGAGCAGCTCGTCGAGGCTCGCGGCCGCGGAGAACGAGTCGTTGGTCATATCCGCGCCTTCTTCACGTCTTTCCGGAGCACCGCGACGATAGCAACCGCCCCGACCCGGGCACCGCGAGCACCCAGAGCCCGGAACCCGGAAGGAGCGGCCATCCGGGCGGGACGGCCACTCCTTCCGGGTATCAGCGCGGAACGCGGGTCAGCGCAGGCGCAGCTGCTGGCCCGGGAAGATCAGACCCGGGTTGTCGCCGACCACGCGCTCGTTGCGCTCGTAGAGCGCCTGCCAGCCGCCGGCGAGGTGCTTCGCCTCGGCGATCAGCGACAGCGAGTCACCCGGCTGGACGGTGTAGGTCGCGCCGCCCGACGCCGGCGCGGTACGCCGCTGGCTGCGGGTGGCCGGCTGGTCGCCGCGGGACGGCCCCTTCTTCGTCACCTTCTTGTGCGGCTTCGGGGAGCCGGCGTCCTTGGTGGAGTAGTGCCTGGTCGAGCCGCCCTTCTTGCCGCAGACCGGCCAGGCGCCGATGCCCTGTCCGTCGAGGACCTTCTCGGCGACGGCGATCTGCTCGCTGCGGCTGGCCAGGTCGGCGCGGCTGGCGTACTTCTGGCCGCCGTAGCCGTTCCAGGTGCTCTTCGAGAACTGGAGGCCGCCGTAGTAACCGTTGCCGGTGTTGATGTGCCAGTTTCCGCCGGACTCGCACTGGGCGATGGCGTCCCAGTTCACGCTGGACGCGCTGGCCGGCGCGGCCGGCCCGAGGATGGCGGCGGCGCCGGTGGCGGCACCGACGACGAGCGCCCCGACGGCGACGCGACGCTGCGTGGCCCGCCGGTGGCGTGCGACGTATTCAGTTGCCATGTTGGTTTCCTCCACGCCGACGAGGTGAGCTGTCGGGTTCGGGCCGAGGAGCCCGGCCGCCGGAAGGGCGGCTTCACCCCGAGGTGTCGAGCACCGAGGAACATGTGGGTCCCCCGCTCCCGCCTGAGGTCCAGTGACCGACGGGCCGGCGGCGGGATTAGGCGTTGCCGGCCCGTGGTGTCCGCGATCGCGAACGCAGTCGACGTTAGGGACGGATTCGGACGATCGCCCACTTCTTGTGAAGTTCTTCACCCAGCCGGGCGAAGGCCGCACCGTACGAGTTGCGCGACGTCCACAGGTGCCTTACAAGCGGCCGTCAGTAGGTCAGGCCGAAGCCCTGCGGGAAAAGCGGAACCTGCCCGTCACCGGCGTTGATGGGCTGCTGGTCAACGGAGTTCATCCAGGTCATCGGCAGTTTTCCGGTCGGCGCGTACCCGCCGAAGAGGACGTCGGCGACGCCGGCGCCCTCGGTGCCGGGCAGCCAGGAGGCGAGCAACGCGGTCCAGTTCGGCAACTCGCCGGCCACGTCCAGCGGCCGACCGGAGACCAGCACCACGATCACGGGTACGCCGGCGTTGCGCAGGGTCGCGATGGTGCGCAGGTCCTCCCGGTCCAGACTCATGGCACCCGTACGGTCGCCCTGGCCCTCGGCGTACGGTGTCTCGCCGACCACGGCGATCGCGGCGCCGTAGCTGCTGTTGATGCCGGTGCCGCGCTGGTTGTAGGTGACCGTCGTGGTCGGACCGACGGCGGCGCGGATGCCCTGGAGGATGCTGGTGCCGGGGGTGATGTCGCCCGACGAGCCCTGCCAGGAGATGGTCCAGCCACCGCTCTGGTTGCCGATGTTGTCGGCGTTCTTGCCGGCCACAAAGATCTTGTTGTTGTCCCGGGCCAGCGGCAGGATCCCGGCGGAGTTCTTCAGCAGCACCTGGGACTCGCGGACGGCCTGCCGGGCGAGCGCCCGGTGCGCCGCGCTGCCAACCGTCGGGGTCCAACTCCGATCCGTGTACGGCCGCTCGAAGAGGCCCAGCTCGAACTTCTTGGTGAGGATCCGCCGGTTGGCGTCGTCGATCCGGCTCATCGGCACGTGCCCGTTCTGCACCTCGGCGCGGAGGGTGCTGATGAACGTCTTCCAGGCGGTCGGGACCATGACCATGTCGATGCCGGCGTTGATCGCCGTGGTGACCTCGGCGGCGGTGAAGCCGGCGCTGCCGTCGATCTGGTCGATGCCGTTCCAGTCGGAGACGACGAAGCCGGAGAAGCCCAGCTCTCCCTTGAGGACAGTGGTGATCAGATACTGGTTGCCGTGCAGCTTCACGCCGTTCCAACTGCTGTAGGAGATCATCACCGCGCCGACGCCACGCTGCACCGCCGCCTGGAACGGGGGCAGGTGGACGGTCCGTAGTTCGGCCTCGCTGAGCTGGGTGTTTCCCTGGTCGTCGCCGCCGGTGGTGCCGCCGTCGCCGATGTAGTGCTTGGCGGTGGCGAGCACCGAGGTGGGCCTCCCGCCGAGGGTGCCCCCCTGCAGGCCGGTGACCAGGGTGGACATGCTCGACGGCAGGTCGGGGGTCTCACCGAAGGACTCGTAGGTGCGGCCCCAGCGGTCGTTGCGGGCGACGCAGAGGCAGGGCGCGAAGTCCCAGTCGACGCCGGTGCCGGCGACCTCCTCGGCCACGGCCTGGCCGATCTGCTGCACCAGGGCCGGGTCGCGGCTGGCGCCGAGGCCGATGTTGTGCGGGAAAATCGTCGCCCCGTACACGTTGTTGTGCCCGTGCACGGCGTCGACGCCATAGATCATCGGAATGGCGAGCGGGGTGGCGAGGGCGGCCCGCTGGAAGCCGTCGTACATGTCCGCCCAGGCGGTGGCGGTGTTCGGCGTCGGCGCGGAGCCGCCACCGGAGAGGACCGAACCGAGCCGGTAGGTGGTGAGGTCGCTCGCCGTGACCGAGCCGCGCTCGGCCTGGGTCATCTGGCCGATCTTCTCGTCCAGGGTCATCCGGGAGAGCAGATCGGCGACGCGGGTGGTGACCGGCAGCGTGGGGTCCTGGTACGGGTAGCCGGCGGCAGCGGCCGGGGCGGGCGCGGCCAGGGCGGTGACCGCGACGACGAGGAGGGCGAGGCCGAGGGGGCGGTGGCGGATCACGGGTCGCTCCTTTCGAAGGAACGTGAAGGCCGTTCACCAGAACCCTAGGCCAGCGAGACATTGATCAACACCACTGCGTTCGTCACCCTGCGCGAAAAGTCCTCGCGGTTGCCGGAGCGGGCGCGCGCCGCCCCGGCACCGACTACGGTGGCGAGGTCCGGCACGGTCGCCGGGCCCGGGCGCAGGCGGAGAGAAATGACTGACTACGGACACGAGCTGGCCTTCGGCGGCTTCCTCACCCCCACCGCCGGCCAGTTCGCGCAGGTGGTGTCGCTGGCCAAGCTCTGCGAGCAGGTCAACCTGGACCTGGTCACGTTCCAGGACCACCCCTACCAGCCGGGCTTCCTGGACACCTGGACGCTGATGTCCTACCTGGCCGCGGCGACCAGCCGGATCCGGTTGGCCGGCAACGTGCTCAACCTGCCCCTGCGCCAGCCGGTGGTGCTGGCGCGCAGCGTGGCCAGCCTGGACCTGCTCACCGGCGGCCGGGTCGAGCTGGGTCTCGGCGCGGGGGCGTTCTGGGAGGCGATCGAGGCGGTCGGCGGTCGGCGGCTCAGCCCCGGCAAGGCCGTGGACGCCCTGGACGAGGCGATCCGGGTGATCCGCGAGGTCTGGGACGCCGGGCGGCGGGACATGGTCCGGGTCGACGGCGCGTACTACCGGGTGGTCGGGGCGAAACGGGGACCGGCGCCGGCCCACCCGGTGGAGATCTGGGTCGGCGCGTACAAGCCCCGGATGCTGCGGCTGGTGGGGCGGGCGGCGGACGGCTGGCTGCCGTCGCTGTCGTACCTGCCCAAGGGGTCGGCCGAGCTGCCGGGGCTGAACACGCTGATCGACGAGGGCGCCGAGGCCACCGGACGGGACCCCCGGTCGGTCCGCCGGCTGCTGAACATCAACGGCCGGTTCACCCGCTCCTCCACCGACTTCCTCGCCGGGCCACCGGAGCAGTGGGTGGAGGAACTGGCCGGACTGGCGCTGGACCACGGCATCTCCACCTTCATCCTGGGCGCCGACGACCCCACCGCCATCCAACTCTTCGCCCGGGAGGTGGCGCCCGCGCTGCGCGAGCTGGTCGCCGCGGAGCGCGCCGAGCCGGGCACCCGGGCCAGCGCGGTGGCGGAACAACGCGAGGCGATCGAGGCCGGCGGGTCGACCACGCTCACGGTCACCCCCACCCCCGACCCGGGGGTACGGCTGACCGACCACCAGCTGTGGGACGAGTCCACCCGCCCGGTCGCCCCGCCGGCGCCGGCCGGGCACGTCTACCCCCCGCACGGGCAGGCCGTCGGCGCGCACCTCGTCGACGTGCACGACCACCTGCGCCAGGAGTTGGCACAGGTGCGCGACCTGCTGGAACAGGTCAAGCGGGGGGTGGTCTCGGCCGGTGCCGCCCGGGCCGTGCTCAACCAGATGACTATGCGGCAGAACAACTGGACGCTGGGGGCATACTGCGCCGCGTACTGCACGGTGGTCACCCAGCACCACGGGCTGGAGGACAACTCGATCTTCCCGCACCTGCGGCGGTCCGACCCCGGGCTGGGCCCGGTGCTGGACCGGCTGGAGGCGGAGCACGTGGTGATCCACGATGTCGTGGAGGGCGTGGACCGGGCTCTGGTCGACCTGATCCGCAACCCGGGCGACTTCACCGAGGTCCAGAAGGCGGTGGACATCCTCACCGACACCCTGCTGTCGCACCTGTCGTACGAGGAGCAGAACATCGTCGAGCCACTGGCCCGCCACGGCTTCTACGCCGGCCAGATCTGACCGCCGGCGGCCGCCGCCACGGGGCCACCACGGGGCCGTCGGCCATCCCAACCACTGACCAATTTTCGCGTTAGCGCAGGTCAGAGGGGCCGAGCTACGGTGGGCGGCAGAGGTGATGGCAATGGTCACGATCTATGTCGACCTGTCCTACCACGACTGGGACCGGGTGAAGGGCGAGTTCGACTGGGGGGCCGTCCGCCGGGCCACCTCCCCGGTCCTGTGCCTGCGGGCCACCTACGGCGATCCGCAGGGCTATCACCCGCCCAGCCCCCACGTCAGCGAGATGGCGCACGGTGCGGCCAGCGCCGGCTTCGACGTGATCGGCGGCTACCACAACCTGATCCGGGGCGATCAGGCCAGCACCAACCGGCAGGTCGACTTTCTGCGGAGCACGCTCGACGGGATCGGTGCGGTGTGGGCGATGGTCGACGTCGAGCGCTACCCGGAGTTGGTCGCCAACGGACTCTGGCCGCGCTGGGACGACGTACGCCGGTTCGTGGACCGCTGGCACGCCGTCGACCAGCGGGTGCTGGCGATCTACCTGCCGAAGTGGAACTGGGACGGGAACCTCGGCCGGCCCGACCTCCGGCCGCTCAACGCACCCCTGGTCGCCAGCGACTACGGCAGCAACCCCACCGGCGCGCCCGCTGCCGTCTACGCGCAAGGTGGTGGGGACGGCGGCCCGGGCTGGGCCGCGTACGGCGGGGTGACCCCGTCGATCTGGCAGTACGGGTCGAACGTCGCCTGCCCCGGCGCGTCCGGACAGACCGACTGCAACGCATACCGTGGCACGCTCGCCCAGCTGCGGGCCCTGTTGACGAAGGACGACACCATGACCCCCGCCGAATTCTCCGCGATCCTGTCCGACCCGGCTGTCGCCGCGAAGATGCGCGCGCTGCCCTGGCAGTACATCGGTGGCGGCATCCCCGCGGGCATGTCGACGCTGAACGTGCTCAACGACCTCTACCAGACCACCCATGCCGCCCCGACCGCCGCCGCGATCGCCGCGGCGACCGTGCAGGCGCTCGGTGGGCAGGCCCCGGCCGACGCCGCCGCCGCCATCGTGGCCGCGATCGGCAAGGACCGGGCGGCGGCACTCGCCGCGGCCCTCACCGCGGCCACCCAGTAGCGACGGCGGTGGTCTCCGTCGGCCGCGACGTGGCTGCCGCGGCCGACGGAGGCGGCGGGCGCTACAGCGTACGGGCCAGCCGGTCGGCGAGGATGCGGGTGAACCGGGCCGGGTCGGCCAGCTCCCCGCCCTCGGCGAGCAGCGCCATCCCGTACAGCAGCTCGGCGGTCTCGGTGAGGGCGGTCTGGTCGCCGCCCTGCTCGTGGGCCTTGCGCAGCCCGGTGACCAGCGGATGGGTCGGGTTGAGCTCCAGGATCCGCTTGACCCGGGGCACCTCCTGGCCCATCGCCCGGTACATCTTCTCCAGCGTCGGCGTCATGTCGTGCGCGTCGCCGACCACGCAGGCGGGCGAGGTGGTCAGCCGCGAGGAGAGCCGGACCTCCTTGACGCTGTCGGTCAGCGCGCCGCTCATCCAGCTGAGCAGGTCGGCGTACTCCTGCCGCTCGGCCTCGGCCTTCTCCTTCTCCTCGTCGGTCTCCAGGTCGACCTGCCCCTTGGCGACCGAGCGCAGGGTCTTCCCGTCGTACTGGCCGACCCGCTCGACCCACACCTCGTCGACCGGGTCGGTGAGGATCAGCACCTCGAAGCCCTTGGCGCGGAACGCCTCCAGGTGCGGCGAGTTCTCGATGGTGGCCCGGTTCTCGCCGGTAGCGTAGTAGATCTCGGTCTGGCCGTCCTTCATCCGCTCCACGTAGTCGCGCAGGGTGGTCAGCTCGGCCGGGTCGTGGGTGCTGGCGGCCCGGACCAGGTCCAGCAGCGCCTCGGTGTTGTCCGGATCCTCGAGCAGCCCCTCCTTGACCACCGCGCCGAACTCGCTCCAGAAGGTGCGGTAGGTCTCCGCCGACAGCTCCTTGAGGGTGGCGAGGACCTTCTTGACCAGGCGGCGCCGTACGGCGCGGATCTGCCGGTCCTGCTGGAGGATCTCCCGGGAGATGTTCAGCGACAGGTCGTGCGCGTCCACCACGCCCTTGACGAAGCGCAGGTAGTTGGGCATCAGCGCGTCGCAGTCGTCCATGATGAAGACGCGCTTGACGTAGAGCTGCACGCCGCGGCGGCCCTGCGGGGAGAACAGGTCGAGCGGGGCGTGCGAGGGCAGGAAGAGCAGCGCCTCGTACTCGAAGGTGCCCTCGCCGCGCATGTGGATGGTCTCGAGGGGGTCGGCCCAGTCGTGGGCGACGTGCCGGTAGAACTCCTTGTACTCGGCCTCGTCGACCTCGTCCCGGGAGCGGGCCCAGAGCGCCTTCATCGAGTTGAGGGTCTGCTCCTCGCGGGTGGTGGCGCCGTCCTGGCCGGACCGCTCGACGGTCATCCGGATCGGCCAGGCGATGAAGTCCGAGTACCGCTTGACGATCTCCCGGATCGTCCACTCGGCGGTGTAGTCGTGCAGGTTGTCCTCGGCGTCGGCCGGCTTGAGGTGCAGGGTGACCGAGGTGCCCTGCGGGGCGTCGTCGACCGACTCGACCGAGTAGGTGCCCTCGCCGGTGGACTCCCAGCGGGTGCCCCCGTTCTGCCCGGCGCGGCGGGTCAGCAGGGTGACCTTGTCGGCCACCATGAAGGTGGCGTAGAAGCCGACGCCGAACTGGCCGATCAGCTCCTGGGAGGCGGCGGCGTCCTTGGACTCGCGCAGCTTGCGCAGCAGCTCGGCCGTGCCGGACTTGGCGATGGTGCCGATCAGCCCGATCACCTCGTCGCGGGACATGCCGACGCCGTTGTCCCGCACGGTCAGCGTGCGGGCCTCCTTGTCGACCTCGATCTCGATGTGCAGGTCGGCGGTGTCGACCTGCAGGTCCTTGTCGACCAACGACTCCAACCGCAGCTTGTCGAGCGCGTCGGAGGCGTTCGAGATCAGTTCGCGCAGGAAGACGTCCTTGTTCGAGTAGATCGAGTGCACCATCAGCTGGAGCAGCTGACGGGCCTCCGCCTGGAACTCCAACGTCTCGACCCGGTCGCTCACACCGACTCCCTTCCATGTCGCGGGCCTTCCGGCGGAAAGGATACGAGGCGTGCGCATCCGGCCACCGCAGGGTGGCGGGTTCGGTCTGGTCCAACCAGTTGACGGGTTGATGTGTCGGGGACCACACTGCTGCCATGGCCTTCGCCCCCGTGCCCCGCGCCTCGGTCTCCGACCACGTCTTCGGCCAGCTCCGCGACGCCATCGTCAGCGGCCGGTACCGGCCGGGGGAGACGCTGCCCGGCGAACGCGAGCTGGCCACCGCCTTCGAGGTCAACCGGCACGCCGTCCGGGAGGCACTGCGCCGGCTCCAGCAGCTCGGCCTGCTCCGGGTCAGCCAGGGCGGCGCGACCCGGGTGCTCGACTGGCGGGTGCACGCCGGGCTGGACCTGGCGCTGTCGCTGGCCCGCTCGGGCGACGTACTCCCGGTCGAGACGCTGGTCCGCGACATGCTGGAGATGCGGGCCTGCGTCGGGATCGACGCGGCCCGGCTCTGCGCCGAGCGCGGTGACCCGGCGATCACCGCCGAAGTGGTGCGGGCCGCCGAGGAGTACGCGGTGCTCGCTCCCGACCTGCCCCGGATGCACGAGGCCGACATCGCCATGTGGCGGCTGATCGTCACCGGCTCCGGCAACACCGCCTACCTGCTGGCCTTCAACAGCCTGGTGGCCGGCGCGCTCGCGGTGAACGACGTGCCGCTGGACGGCCGGGCCGCCGAGCTGCTCGACGTCGCCGGCCACCGCCGGCTGGCCGCCGCCATCGCGGCCGGCCAGGGCGCGGCCGCCGCCCGGCACGCCCGGGCCCTGCTGACCGCCCCGGTCACCACCCCCACCACCCCGTCCGAAAAGGAAGCCCGAGCATGATCCCCGCCGTGCTCTACGCCGTCCCGGCGTTCCTGCTGCTGATCATCATCGAAGCGGTCTCCTATTGGCTCCTGCCCGACGACGACGAACGCGGCTACGAGCTGCGCGACACCACCACCAGCCTCTCCATGGGCCTGGGCAGCGTGCTCATCGGCGTGCCGTGGAAGCTGGTCACCGCCGGCGTCTACGCGGCGCTGTGGCTCGTCGCGCCGATCCACCTCTCCCCGACCCACTGGTCGACCTGGGTGCTGCTGTTCTTCGCCGACGACCTCGCCTACTACTGGTTCCACCGGCTGCACCACGAAGTACGCGTGTTCTGGGCCAGCCACGTGGTCCACCACTCCAGCGTCTACTTCAACCTCTCCACCGCGCTGCGGCAGAGCTGGACGCCGATGACCTCGCTGCCGTTCTGGCTGCCCCTGGCGCTGCTCGGCGTACCGCCGTGGATGATCTTCCTGCAGCAGTCGATCAGCCTGCTCTACCAGTTCTTCCTGCACACCGAGCGGATCAACGTCCTGCCCCCGCCGATCGAACTGGTCTTCAACACCCCGTCGCACCACCGCGTCCACCACGGCGCCAACACCGAATACCTGGACCGCAACTACGCCGGCATCCTGATCGTCTGGGACCGGCTCTTCGGCACCTTCGAGCCGGAACGGGCCGCGGTCCGGTACGGGCTCACCAAGAACATCAACACCTACAACCCGCTGCGGGTGGCCACCCACGAGTTCGCCGCGATCTGGGCCGACGCCCGGGCCGCCCGCAGCTGGCGGGACCGGCTCGGCTACGTCTTCGGCCGACCCGGCTGGCAGCCGGCCCGGTGAGGCGCCCCTGGCTGCTCCTGTTCGGGGCCGTCGCCGCGATCGAGCTGGCCGGCGTCGCGGTCGACTCCACCGCGATCCAGTGGCTGACCAAGCCGCTGCTGGCGCCGCTGCTGCTGGCGTACCTGTGGGACCGGCGGCGACGGGTGGACCCGGTGGCGGTCGGGCTGGTCGCCGCCACCGCCGGGGACGTGGCCCTGCTGGTGCCGGGACAGGCCGCGTTCCTGGCCGGCATGGGCTGCTTCCTGGTCACCCAGCTGGCGTTCCTCACCGCGTTCGTCCGGCACCGCCGGCCGCCGGCCCCGGCGATGCTGGCGTACGTGGCGCTCTGGGCGGTCGCCAACGCGCTGCTCTGGGGCGCGCTGGGACCGCTGCGGCTGCCCGTGCTCGGCTACAGCCTGGCGCTGTCCCTGATGGCCGCCGCCGCGACCGGGGTGTCCCGGCGGGTGGCGGCCGGCGGGGCGCTCTTCCTCGGCTCGGACCTGCTGATCGGGCTCGACGCGGCCGGCGTCCACCTGCCCGGGCACGGTCTGCTGGTGATGACGACCTACATCGCCGCGCTGCTGCTCATCACCACGGGCTGGGCGGCGGCTCCGACCACCGCCGACCGCCACCCGTCCGCGATCGGGCCAGCCCTGGCTTGATCCACTCCACGTCGCGCAGGTGGCGGTGTCCACGCCGGACGGATACCGCCACATCCCGTATCTTGCGTGCCTAACCGGTGAGTTCGGCTCCCGTGAGGTCGGCGAGGTACGCGTCGAGCTGCGCGACAATCTCCTCGGCGGTGAGGTGACCGGCGAGGGCGTGGACCGTGAGCCCGTCGACGACCGCGTGCATGCGACGGGCCAGTGTCTCCACGGTCTGCCCGGTCTGCGCCAGCGCGTCGCGCTCGGCGAGGTCCTGGACGAGCCGCAGGCACAGCTCGTACATGCCGGTGAAGTGGCGGCGCTGGACCCGGGCGAGCTCGGGATCGCCGAGGCCGAGGGCGAGGAAGGCGAAGGCGATCGAGTCCTCGGTGCGGCGCGTCTCGTCGACGGGCATGGTCTCCAGCAGGATGGCGCGGACCGCGTGGACCGGGTCGCCGGTGTGCCGCAGTGCCTGGATCCGCTCGGTCACCTGCTCGATGACCTGCTCGCAGGCGAAGGCGAGCAGCTCGGCGCGGGTGGAGAAGTAGTGGCGCAGCGCGCCGGAGGACCAACCCGAGGCGGCGGCCACCGATCGGATGGAGATTCCGTCCACCCCGTCCCGGGCGATGACCTGCCAGACGGCGGCGGCCAGCTCGCGTCGGCGCTGGTCGTGGTCGACGATCTTCGGCACTTGATGATTATCGCACGCTCGTGTAAAAACGGAAATGACACGCTCGTGCGATAAAACGGAGGGTCGGCCGTGCTGGCGTTGATCGTCGCCTGCGAGATCGCGTTCTGGGTCCTACTCCTGCTCGGCCTCGCCGCTCGCTATCTGCTGCGCGCCCGGAAGCTCAGCACCGTCCTGCTGATCTGCGTGCCGCTCGTCGACGTGCTGCTGCTGGCCGCCTCCGTCCTCGACCTGCGCCGCGGCGCGGACGCCGACACCGCGCACGGCCTCGCCGCGATCTACCTCGGAGTCTCGGTCGCCTTCGGTGGCCAGCTGCTCCGCTGGGCCGACGAGCGGTTCGCGCACCGGTTCGCCGGCGGACCCAGCCCCAAACGGCCGCGGAAGACCGGGCTCGAGCACGCCGCCCACGAACGGCGGCAGTGGCTGCGGCATCTCCTGGCGTACGCGGTCGCCGCGGCCGTCATGGGGCTCTTCACCCTGCTCGTCGGGGACACCCGGGTGGCGGCGATGTGGGGGCCGATGGGCGGATGGGGCATCGTCCTGATCATCGATTTCCTGATCTCGTTCAGTTACACGCTCGCGCCCCGCAAAGCGAAGTCCTGACCGAAGGCGCGGGCGGGCTTGGGGCCGACCCACGAGGTGCTCAGCCGTGCGTCCGACGTGGGGTGGCCTGGCGGAGGTGGACCAGCACCGCGAGGACACGGCGGTGGTCCTCGTCGGACGCGGCCAGGTCGAGCTTGGCCATGATGGAGCTGACGTGCGCCTCCACCGTCCGCTCGGTGAGCCACAGTCGGCGGGCGATCCCCACGTTCGTACGCCCCTCGGCCATCAGCGCGAGGACCTCCCGCTCCCGCGCGGTGAGGGTGCTGAGCGGGTCGTCCGGCGGCCGGCGGCCGATGAGCCGGGTGACCACCTCCGGGTCGAGCGCCGACCCGCCCGCGGCCACCCGCCGCAGGGCGTCGAGAAAGTCGTCGACGTCGAGCACCCGGTCCTTGAGCAGGTAGCCGAACCGTCCGCTGGCCACCAGGTCCACCGAGTGCCGGGTCTCGATGTGCTGGGAGAGCAGCACGATGCCGAGCTGCGGATGGCGGGTGCGGATCTCGCGGGCCGCCCGCGCGCCGTCGTCGGTGTGGTCGGGCGGCATCCGTACGTCGATGACGGCCAGGTCGGGCTGGGCCGCGTCGGTGACGGCCAGCAGGCTCGGCGCGTCGACCGCCTTGCCGACCACCTCGTGGCCGGCGTCGGCGAGCAACCGGGCCAGCCCTTCCCGGAACAGCGCCGAGTCCTCGCCGATCACGATCCGCACGGCAGCACCGCCTCGACGAGAGTCCCGTCGCCGGGTCGGCCCGCCACGGTGAGCGCGCCCCCGGCGGCGGCCACCCGGTCCGTGATGCCCGCCAGGCCACCGCCCGGTCGTACGCACGCCCCGCCCACGCCGTCGTCGCGGATCGTCACCCTCAGCCGGCCGTCGGTGTGCGACACCCGCAGGTGGACGCTGGTGGCGGCGGAGTGCTTGACCACGTTGGCCAGCGCCTCGCTGGCCACGTAGTAGGCGGTGGTGGCCAGTTCCTCGGGCACCGGCTCGCCGCCGATGTCGAGCGTGACGGGCAGCGGCACGCCACGGACCAGCATCGTCAGCGCGTAGGTCAGCCCCTCGTCCAGGCTGGACGGGCGCAGCCCGTGGGCGATCTGGCGCAGCTCCGCGACCGCGGTGCCGAGTTCGGCGACTGCCTGGTCGAGCAGGCCGGCGACGTCGGTCTCGGGCAGGTGCCGCTGGGCGAGGCGCAGCGCCATGCCGAGCGAGACGAGCCGCTGCTGGGCACCGTCGTGCAGGTCGCGTTCCAGCCGCACCCGGCGTAGCCGGCGCGCAGCAGCCGCGCCCGGCTGGCCTCCACGTCGCGCAGCGCCCGACGTAGCTGCAACCGCAGCCGCACCACCTCGACGAGCAGGGCACAGGCGTCGGCCAGCTCGCGCATCAGCTCACGGGTGGTGGCCGCGCCGCGCACGAGGACGCCGACCTGCTGGCCACCCAGCCGGATGGCGACCGCGTCGTCCGCCGGCTCGAAGCCGGCCCCGGTCGCGGTGACCAGCTCGTCCGTGCCCGGCATCCGATATCCGACCCGCAGCTGCGGATCACGCAGCGCCTGTCGCAGCGCGGCTTCGAGCCGCTCCGGCGCCGCCTCTCCGGCGTGCATCCGGTCCCGGAGGTCCTCGATCGCCGCGAGCGCCGCCCGGCGGGCGGGATAGAGCCGACGGGTCCACCCGGCGCTGCAACCGCACCCGCAACGGGGACAGCGCCAGCGCGCAGACGGCGGTGGCCCCGGCCGCAGCCACCGGCGACGACCGACCCGCCACGACGCCGACGACGACCGTGGCGGCCGTGTAGAACGCCAGCAGCGCGGCGGTGACCAGGCCGTAGGTGACCGTGGCGCTCAGCGCCTTGTCCACGTCGTACAGGTCGTGGCGGAGGATGCCGACCGTGGTCGCCGCCGGGATCGCGATCAACGTGGCGGCGAGCCCGGCGACGGCGAGCTCCGGCCCGTCGAGCAGCAGGTAGCTCAGCCAGCACAGCAGCAGCGTCGCGGGGAGGAACAGCGCGCCGAGCGCGAACCACTTCAGCTGCGCCCGGCGTTCCGGGTCGGTGGCCCGCCGGTACCGCACGACCATCGCCGTCGCGGACGCGACGAGCAGGGCGAGCAGCGCGGGCAGCAGCGCGAACACGATCGGTTGCAGCACCCGCCACAGCGCCGGCGGCGGGTTGCCGAAGGCGTGGTCGACGCCCGCGAACGGTGCCGGGAACGGGGCGGGGTCGAGACCGGCGAGCACGATGAACGCGGCCGGCACCGCCACGATGCCGGCCGCCGCCACCCGCCAGCGGCGCCCGGGCAGCAGCCGCCCGTCGGGAAAGAACAGCATGAGCAGCGCCGCCGGCACGTAGTTGAGCATCCAGAGCCCCTGGCTCGCGGTGGCCAGGAGCGGCGACACCGGCAACGCTTCCGGGCGGTGCGCGATGACGTACGCGTACACGTCGGTCCCGGCGATCCAGATCGAGAGCAGCCCGAAGAGGGTGAGCAGCGCCCCGATCACGTTGGCCGGACGCTTCGTCGCGATCAGCACGCCCAGGACCACGGAGGCCGAGGCGAGCAGACAGGCGGTCGCGAAGTAGCCGACCTGACCGGCGTCGGCGCCGAGGGTCAGCAGCCAGCCACCCGCGCCGACGAGCGCGGCGGTGAGCGCCGCCATGCCGTACGCAACCAGCCGCGGCAGGGTCATGGGCTCACGGTAAGCCCTCCACCACAGCGGCGGATGCGTGCCAGTACGGAGATCGCTTCCGTGCCTCCCCGCAGGCCGGATCCCGCGCCCGCCCCGATGCCCGCCGGCGGCCCGCGGACCAACACTGCTGGCCAGGACATCCGCTCAAGGAGGGCAATCGTGAGACACACCCGTACCTTCACCGTCGGTCTCGTGCTCGCCGGCCTGCTCGGCCTCAGCGACGTGGCCACCTGGCTCTTCGGCGTGGGCGGCCCGGGCCAGCCGCCGGTCGCCGCGGCGGCGGTCATCACCTTGCTCGGCGCGATCACCCTCGCCGGCACCTGGCTCGCCTGGCGCGGCCGGCGCGGTGGCCTGGTGGCGGTGGTCGTCAGCCGGATCCTGTCCGGGCTCGCCATGCTGCCGGCGTTCGGGGACGACACCATCTCCACCGCCAACGAGGTTCTCCTCGGCGTCGGTCTCGCGGTCACCGTGGCCGCCCTCGCGCTGATCTGGCCGGGCCTGCGCCGGCCGGCGGTGGCCGCGTCATGACCACCATCCTCGACCGTGAGGTCGCGGTCGCCCCGACCGACGCGCTGCGCCGCGTCGGCACCACCACCGCAATGCTGCTCGCCCCGTGGGGGTTCGTGGTGGCCAACGTCGGCTACGCCTGGGCCACCCGCGACGGCGGCAGCGACGCGACCGGCGCGGACAGCCTCACGCTCGCCGCCGCGCATCCGACGCCAGTGCGGGTGGGGGCCATCGCGGCCATGCTCGGCTGCCTGCTCATCGTCCCGGCCACGCTCGGCGCCATCGGCTTCACCCGGCACCGGGCGAACCGACTCGGCCTCATCGGCGGGTCACTCATGATCGCCGGGTACGTGGCGTACTTCGGCGCCGTGATGAGAGGTCTGGTCGACCTGGCCATGGCCGAGCGGGGTGGCCCCACCGGCGACTACGCCGCCGTGTTGGACGCCGCCAGCGAGGCCGCGATCCCGTGGCTGCTGCTCTTCGTGGCCGGGAACCTGCTCGGCACGCTGCTGCTCGGCATCGCCCTGCTGCGCGCCCGGACCGTACCGGCCTGGGCCGCGGCCGCGATCTGCTGCTGGCCGGTGCTGCACGTGACCGGCCTGATCGCCGGCACCGAGTGGTTCGAGGTCGCCGGCGCCACGCTCCAGGCCGTCGGCTTCGCCGCCCTCGCGCTACGGGTGGCACGGACCGGCTGACCCACCGGCTGGACGCGGCCCGACCACCGCCGGACCAGCCTGGATTGTGACTCAAGGTCGCGCAGCTTGCGGTATCCGCCCCGTGTCGGATACCGCAACCTGCGCGACCCAGAGTCGGTCGGGTGCCGAGGACGGCAGTGGCTACCGTCGAACGCTGGTGCCGGCACCCGCCGGCGGCCTGTCGGGCAGCAGCCCACCGCCAGACCCTTGGTGATCATGCTCAGCCGCCGGTGGCCGGCCGGGGCGTTGACCTTTCCGCACGACGACGAACTGGCCCATCATGCCGCGGTCCTCGTGCCGCAGGACGTGGCAGTGGAACATGTACGGGACGTCCGGGTCGGCGTAGTCGGAGAAGCGGAGAATCAGTCGGGCCGTGGTGCCGGGCGCCACGTAGATCGTGTCCTTCCAGCCTGACAGTTCGGGTCCCGGGCGGCGGCCGCCGACCTCGAGGACGGCGAACTGGACGTCGTGCACGTGGAAGTTGTGCGGCGTGTTGCCGGGGTTGGTGACCTCCCATATCTCGGTGGTGTCCACCTCGACGGCCTCGTCGATCCGGCTCATGTCCATCTTCTTGCCGTTGATGTTGGAGCCGCCCAGCCGGAACGTGCGGGTCTTCCTGGCGTCGGCGGCGTCGAGGTCGGGCGCGTCCGCGAGGCGTTCGGGCGGCGCCGGTGAGGAGGTGAGGCTGTCGGCGGCCCGCAGTTGCAGGACGTCGAAGGTGTCGTCGCCGCCGGCGAATCGCTCGTTCCAGAAGTCGGTGCCCAGCTCCGGTGGGTAGCTGCGCAGCACGGCGTGCTCGCCCGCCCGCACCCGCACGACGATCTCGGCCCGCTCACCAGGCGAGAGACGCACCCGGTTGGTGGCGTGTGGGGCCGGCAGCAGACCGCCGTCCGTGCCGATGAGGAAGAAGTCGCGGTCGTCGTGCATCCCGAAGTCGTAGACGCGGGCGTTGGAGCCGTTGAGAATCCGCAGCCGGACCAGTTCGGTGGTGACGTCGTGGTAGGCGCCGATGGTGCCGTTGGTGAGGATGGTGTCGCCGAGGAAGCCGACGGGGCTGAACGTCGGATCGCCGTCGTGGAACTGGCCGTCGGCGTCGAAGGACCTGTCCTGCACTATCAGCGGCACGTCGTCCACGCCGTACATCGACGGCAGGCCGAGGGTGGCGGTCCTGTCGTCGTCGAGGATGAACATGCCGGCCAGGCCGCGATGGACGTGGGCGGCGGTCGAGCCGTGCAGGTGCGGGTGGTACCACGTGGTGGCGGCCGGTTGATCGATCTGCCAGTGGGGGCTCCAGGTCTCGCCGGGTTCGACCATCTGGTGCGGGCCGCCGTCCATCGCCGCGGGCAGGTGCTGGCCGTGCCAGTGCACCGTGGTGGTCTCGCCGAGTTCGTTGCTGACGTTGATCTGGACCTGCTCGCCCCGCTTGGTGCGGAGCGTCGGACCGAGGTAGGAGCCGTTGAACCCCCAGGTGAGGGTCTTCCGGTCGCCGACGCCGAAGTCGCTGACGCCCTCGATGGCGCGCAGGTCGAACACGCGGCGTCCGTCCTCGACGCGGCTGGTGGCCAGCGGGGGGATGGCGAGCGGGCGGACGAAAACCGTCCGGCCGGCGGTGTTGGTGACGGCGTTGGCCCACAGCAGGGCCAGGACCCCGGCAGCGGCGGCGGGGACGAGGAGCGCGACGGCCAGGAATCCACCGAGCCAGCGCGCCAACCGGCGACGCCGTGGCGGCCGTGCGGGCGGGTGGGCCACGGGTTGGATCGACATCCGGGACATCAGCTCCTGGGTCAGGGCCACCGGCGGATCGCCGGTGCAACTGTTCGTCAAGCGAACGTATGGGGCCGCAGGCGCCGCCGGCGTCGGCTGCGGGGATCGTTCGAGATACCGCGGATGCGGTACGCGCAGCGCCGCGACCACCGCGCCGTGCGGCCCTAAACTTGCCTGGTGCGTTCGGGCTGGTGGAGGTGGCTACCGGCGGACGTGACCAGCGCCGGGGTGATGACGGCCGTGATGGTCGTCGCGGCGGCGGAGTCGGACGACTTTCCGGCGCGGCCGGTCGACGCGCCGGTGATCGCGGCGGTGGCGCTGGTCGGGAGCTGGACCGCCGCCGCGCGGCGCGTGCCACGGACCGCGCTGGTGGGCAGCTGCGCGAGCCTGTACGTCGCCCTGTTCTTCGGCGTGCCCGGGTTCTCCCCGGCGCTGGCGCTCGGCGTCCCGTTGTTCGCGGTGGCCTGGGCGGGATATCTGTGGTGGGGCGTGACGGCAGTTGTCGCCGTCCTGGCCATCGGCGTGCCGTTCCGCCTCCTCGACGCGGGCGCGGAGCCGGTCGGTCAGGTGGCGCTGGCGACCATGTTCGACGTAGCCCTGCTGGCGGTGCTGCTGCTCCTCGGTGACAGCCTGCGCAGCCGCCGGGCCCTGCGGGCGGAGGCGGTCGGGCGGCTGCGGATGGCGGAACAGGAGCACCAGCGGCGCCTCACGGCCGAGCGGCTGCGGGTCGCCCGCGACCTGCACGACGTACTGTCGCACACGATCGCCGTCGTCAGCATCCAGGCGGGCGTCGCCGCGGAGAGCATCGACAGCCACCCGGTGCGCGCCAAGCAGGCGGTCGAGCTGGTGCGCTCGGCCACCCGGGACGCCATGCTGGACCTGCGCAGCACCATCGCCGTCCTTCGCGAGGACATCGCGGACGAGACGCGGCGGGGCCCGACGCCGGGGCTCGCCCAGCTGCCGGATCTCGTCGACTCGGTCCGCTCGGACCGGCTCACCGCCTCGCTCAGCGTCCGGGGCGATGCGGGGCCCCTGCGGCCCGCCGTCGAGCTGGCGATCTACCGGATTGTGCAGGAGTCCCTGACCAACGTGCTACGCCACGCTCGCGCCACCTCGGTCGCCATCCTCGTCGAACGCGGCACCGACGAGGTACGGGTCGAGGTGCGGGACGACGGGCACGTTCCCGGCCAGTCGCCCACCGGCGGGCCGGTTCCGGGATCGGGCCTGCAGGGAATGCTGGAAAGGGTGGCCGCCCTCGGCGGCGCGCTGTCCTTCGGCCCGGTCCCGGACCCGCCCCGGGGGTTCGTGGTCGAGGCCCGCCTCCCCACGGGCGACGCCCGATGACGCTCCGGGTCCTGGTCGCCGACGACCAGGAGATGGTCCGGACGGGGCTGCGGACGCTGTGTGAGCACGACGGCGACATCACCGTGGTCGGGGAAGCGGAGAACGGGCAGGCGGCGGTTGCCCTCGCCCGGGAACGTCGCCCCGACGTCATCCTCATGGACATCCGGATGCCGGTGCTAGACGGGCTGGCGGCGACCCGCCGTATCCTCGCCGACCGGGACATCGGTCCGGGCGTCCGCGTGCTGGTGTTGACCACATACGAGCAGGACGAGAACGTCTTCGAGGCAATCCGATCGGGGGCGAGCGGCTTCCTCACCAAGGACGTCAGCCCGACCGAGCTGCGGGCCGCCATTCGAACAGTTGCCGCCGGGCAGGCCCTGCTCTCGCCCAGGGCCACCCGGTCGCTGGTGGAAACGTTCGTGGCGTACCCACCGCACCGGCCCGATCCGCGCCCGCTGGACGTGCTGACCGATCGGGAACGGGAGGTCCTCGCCATGGTCGGCCGGGGCCTGTCCAACCTCGAGATAGCACGCATGCTGTTCCTCAGCCCCGCCACCGTCAAGACGCACGTCAACCGGTCGATGGGCAAACTCGGGGCGCGGGATCGTGCCCAACTCGTGGTGACCGCGTACGAGACGGGCCTCGTCCGCCCCGGAGACCCTGGTTCCGCTGGACCGGGGTAGGGCCGGACACCGAGAGCGGCGTGCGCGGCGTGCCGCCCTGACCGTTCGCTTATCCTGCATGGGGCCGAGAGCACGGGGAGGTGGGGCGTGGCCAGAGAGACCGGACGGAAGCTCATCGCCTCCAACAAGAAGGCGCGGCACGACTACACCATCCTCAAGACGTACGAGGCCGGGATCGTGCTGGCCGGCACCGAGGTGAAGTCGCTGCGCGAGGGGCGGGCGTCGCTGGTCGACGCGTTCGCCCAGGAGCGCGACGGCGAGCTCATGCTGTACGGCCTGCACATCGCCGAGTACGGCTACGGCACGTGGACCAACCACCAGCCGCGGCGCACCCGCAAGCTGCTGCTCAACCGGATCGAGATCGGCCGGATCCTGGAGAAGCTGCGCGAGGGCGGGGTGACCCTGGTGCCGCTGTCGATGTACTTCTCCAACGGCTGGGCCAAGGTCGAACTGGGCCTCGCCCGCGGCAAGAAGTCGTACGACAAGCGGCAGGCCCTCGCCGAGCGGGACGCCAACAAGGAGATCGCCCGCGAGCTGGGCCGCCGCCTCAAGGGCGCCCGCCCCACCCGCTGACCCCACCCCGCCACGCCCACCCGAACGCGGCCTGGACGCAGGCGGGCCAGGGCTCGGCTCCCCGCTCGGGAAGCCGGGCCCTGGTGACCGGTCAGTCGGTGCAGGACGGTTCGTCGAAGTGCCCCGGGGTGCCCGGGAACGCGGCCCCGGCTCCCTGTTCCTTGTTGTCCCTCGGGTAGACGTAGGACAACTCCAGGAAGGCAGAGGTGCCCGCCGTAGTCACGTCGGAGGCGCTGCGACCCGCGCCGGTGGCCCAGGCCAGCCGGGTGAGGAAGTCCTGCATCGCCGGGCTGTGCTGGCGGACGTCGTTGAACCCGCCGTACGCCGAGTTGCAGTGGGTGAACAGGTTGTAGGCGCCGTTCCAGTCGAAGAGCCGGTCGCCGTTGTTCGGGCCGTTGGCGGTGACGTCGCCCTGGAGCACGTCCCGGTCCCAGCCGCCGTAGATCCAGTCGGTGCCGTGGTGGTGCTGGTTGTCGGCCACCTCGTCGTTGTCCAGGTTCGTCATCTCGAACCAGCGGCACGGGTCGACCGTCCCCGAGGTGAGGTCGACCGGCCAGGCCCCGGCCGCGCAGTTGCCCGGGTAGGCGCCGCGCGGACGGAAGTCCAGCAGGTCGGAGCTGAGCACGGCGGTCACCGCCGGGCCGCTGGTCGCCCCGGCACCGCCGAAGAGGTGGTCGACGTACTGGTCGTGGTCGCCCCGGGCGGCGGCGCTGAACACGCCGTCGACCAGGCACTGCGGGTTGGTCGCGTCGAGCGCCGGGTCGCAGCCCTTGCCGCCCCAGAGCACGTCCGAGCCCTCCCCGCCGAACACCTGGTCACCACCGCTGTCGCCGTTGGCGACGTCGTCGCCGAACCCGCCGTGGATGTTGTCCGCGCCGGCCCCGCCGCGGATGAAGTCACCCGCGCCGGCGGTCAGCCCGGCGTGCGGCATCGGCGCCGAGGTGGCGCTGCCGATCCAGGCGTCGCCGTCGGTGTCGTGCAGCAGGTCCACCCGCCGGTCGTAGTCGCCGGCCCGGAACCCGGTGAACGTCTCCTGCGGCACCGACGACAGGGTGGCGGTGAAGCCCAGCGTCGCCACGTCGTCGGCGTTGAGGTACTGGTTCACCACGCCGCCCCGGTCGCCCAGGATGGCGTCGGCGCCGTCGTCGCCGTACAGGGTGTCGGTGCCGAGCTCACCGACGAGGTCGTCGTCGCCGGCGCCGCCCCGGATCAGGTCGTCGCCGTCCTGACCCCAGACACCGTCGTTGCCGGCGTCACCGTAGAGCTGATCGTTGCCGAAGGCGCCGGCCGGCTCGCAGGTGGCCTGGGCGGTGGTGCAGAACCGGGTGGACGGGCCGGGCAGCGCCGGGTCGTGGGTCCGGGCCACCGTGGCGTCAACCGGCACCGCGCCGGTCGGGTACCGCTCGGTGTAGACCCGCTCGGCCGCCTTGCCGTCGACCGTGGTCACGGTCCGCAGCAGCGAACCGTTGTCGCCGAGGATCACGTCGTCCGCGCCGTTGCCCTCGACCACGTCCCCGGTGTCCCGGAAGCCCGCCGCCGAGCTGCCACCGATCAGGTCGTCCTGCCCGGCCGGGGCGCCGGCCCCGACCAGCTCGGCCGGCGGCGACGGCTCGCCCGGCCAGCCCGGGTCGGGCAGCGGGGCCACCGCCTGGCGGCCCGCCGCCCCGAGGGCGCTGTCGCCGCGGAGGTTGTCCGCGCCGCCGTTGCCCTCCAGGTAGTCGCCGTCGCCGTCACCGGTCAGCGCGTCGTCGCCGTCCTGGCCCCAGAGGGCGTCCACGCCGTCGCCGCCGCTGAGCCGGTCGCCGCCGTACCGGTTGGCGGTGGCCGCCGCCCGGTCCAGCAGCACCACGATCCGCGGCCCGAACGGGCTGCCGTCGGCGCCGAGCCGCACGGTCACCGCGGTCGGCTGCTCACCGGCGAGCGGGCGCAGCACCGCGCCGTTGTCGCCGATGACCGCGTCGGAGCCGGGTCCGCCGAAGACGGCGTCCGCGGTGTCCGGCTGGCCCGTGGTGGTCGCCCCGGTTCCGTCGTACGCGGTGCTGGAGCCGCCGACCAGGTCGTCGTCGCCGGCGTCGCCCTCGACCCAGTCGGTGCCCGGGCCGCCCTCGGCGTAGTCGTTCCCGGCGTCGGCGTGCACCCGGTCCGGTCCGCCCTGCCCGAAGATCACGTCGTCGGCGTCCCCACCGGAGATCAGGTCGCCGCCGCTGGTGCCGGCCGCCGGGGTGAATCCGAGGTCGAGCAGAGTGACCTTGCGCGCCCGGCCGGTCCGGCCCTGGGTGACCCGGGTCGCGTCGGTGGTGGCCGGCGTGAACCGGGCGTTGTCCCCGGCGATCAGGTCGGCGTCCGCGTCGCCGTACAGCTGGTCGCCGGTGTCCGGGCGGCCGGTGCCGGCGACCGGCTCCTGCGAGGAGCCACCGACGATCTCGTCGCGGCCGAGGCCACCGTGGATCAGGTCGGCGTCGTTGTTGCCCTCGAGCTGGTCGTCCCCGGCGTCGCCGTTGATCCGGTCGGCGCCGAGCCCGCCGTACGCCACATCGTCGTCCCCGCCGCCGGAGATCACATCCCCGGCACCGGCCCCGGCCACGTCCCCGGCCAGGTCCAGCGGGTACGGCCCGACGTCCCCGATCCGCGGGGTGCCGTTGTCGCCGACGATCCGGTCGGTGCCCTCCTCGCCGTAGAGGAAGTCCCGGCCGTCGCTCGCGCCGGCGACCCGCGAGCCGCCGTAGAGCACGTCCGCGTCCGGGCCGCCGAAGACCTGGTCGCCGCCCTCGTTACCCTCGGCGGTGTCGTGCCCGGCGTCGCCGTAGAGACCGTCGTTGCCGGTGTTGCCGAAGAGCAGGTCGTCACCGTCGTCGCCGTGCAGCTGGTCGACGCCGGCGCCGCCCCAGGCCCGGTCGTTGCCGCCGCCCAGGTGCAGGGTGTCGTCGCCGAGCTGGCCGCAGGCGCGGTCGTCGCCGGCACCGAGGTCGGCCCGGTCGGCGCCGCTGCCGGCCGAGACCACCTCGACCCCGGCGCCGCCGCGGATCAGGTCGGCCGCGCCCTGGTCGGCGGGGGCCGGCTGCGCGTCGGCGAGGGTGGCGTCGACGCACGTCTCGGCGGGCAGGTGCCGGTCACCGAAGACGGTGGCCCCGCCGTCCCCGCCGATCAGGTGGTCGCTGCCGAGCCCACCGACGAGCAGCTTGGTCTGCGACTGGGTGCCGGCCGGCAGCGGCTGGTGGGTGACCTGGCGGAACGGGCCGTACCCGTCGGTGGCGCCCGGCTCCCCCACCTGCGACGGCTCGGCGATCAGGTAGTCCTCGTCGGGGCCGCCGAACAGCTCGTCGGTGCCGTAGCCGCCGACCAGCACGTCGTCGCCGCCGTAGCCGTAGAGGCGACCGGTCTGGCCGTTGGCGGAGTGGGAGACCACCAGGTCGATGCCGGCGCTGCCGTAGACGGTGTCCTGCCCGGCGCCGGTGTCCACCTGGTTGGTCAGCCCGACGTCGCCGCTGCCGGCCTGGTCCACGTCGGCGGGAATCGCGGTGTCGTACGTGTGGATGGTGTCGTCGCCGCGGCCCCCGTTGATCGTGTCGCCGCCGGGGCCGCCGACCAGGGTGTTCTTCCCGTTGGGCCGGTCGTCGACCACCACGCCGAGCACGTCGTCGCCGCCGTTGCCGTAGATCCGGCTGGCGCCGTGCCCGACGGTGACGTGGTCGTCCTCGCCGGCCGTGGCGGCCGTGGGGTCGGTCAGGGTGGTCCAGTCGATCAGCCCGGTGAGGGTCTTGTCGCCGACGGAGGTGTGCACGGTGGTGGCGCCCCGGTCGGTGCCGCCGAGACCGCTGTCGCCGGCCACCACGTCGTTGCCGTCCCCGGTGGTGACGGTGTCCTTGCCGAGCCCGCCGGCGACCCGGCTGACCGTGCCGGGCGCCTCGGCGGTGACGATCACGTCGTCGCCGCCCCGCCCGTCCACGTACGCCGGTCCGGTGCCGGTGCGGATCTGGTCCTTGCCGTCGGAGCCGAGCACCACGGCGGTCTTGTCGAAGGCCGAGGTCTTCGTGCCGTCGCCGCTGGTGTCGCCGTCGCCGAGCAGCAGCACCGACAGCGAGATCTTGTCGGCGTCGGCGACCTGGTAGCCGCGCCCGTCGACCACCACCCGGGTCAGGGACGGGTCGAGGAACTCCTGCTTGCGGCCGAGAGCCTCGACCGCGAAGCCGTCGAAGTCGTCGCTGGCGCCCTCGGTGCCGGCGTCGGCGTAGTGCAGCGCGTACACCTTGACCACGTCACCGGCGTAGGTGCCGGCGCTGTTGTCCCAGGCCTTGTCGCCGCGCTGTTCCTGCTTGCCGAATTTGCCGGCGAAGACCACCAGGGTGTCCCCGACGGTGCCGCCGAGTTCCGGTGGTGGCGGGGTGCAGTCGGGTTGCGCCCGGAAGTCGAGCAGGGTCGCGTCGACCAGGGTGAAGTCGAAGGTCTTGGAGAACAGGAACAGGTCGATGGTGATGTAGACCTTGAGGAAGACCGAGAGCTGCCCGCTGGTGGTGAACAGGCAGATCGGGTTCACCCGCAGCCTCTCGAGAAATTCGCTGGTGCGGAACTTGCCGTCGTTGTTCGGGTCGTTCCAGCTGAATCCGACGGTCAGCCGGATGCCACCCTGGATGCCGGCCTTGACGATCAGCACGCTGACCTCGGCCCCGGCACCGATCTCGCCACGCAGGGTGACCACCGGGACCGGCTTGCCGGTGCTGTCGGCGGTCTTGAAGTACAGCCCGTCGAGCAGGCTGACGGCGTCGAGCTTGCTGCCGTCGGTGGCCGCCTCGACGGCGTGCCGGATGCCCGCGGTGTCCAGCCCGGCGATGAACCGGGCGGTGACCGAGGCGCTGCCGGAGAGGGTGACCAGCACCGGCGGCGGGGCGTAGACCGGGCCGAAGGACTGCCGCCAGCTGAAGCCCAGCGCCAGCGGACCGGAGTCGAAGCTGACCAGCTCAACGTCCTGGCCGAGCAGCAGTCCGAACAGGGAGCCCGGGTTGTCGAAGATCGGGAAGCTGAAGCCGGTCTTCTCCGCGTTGGACTTCTCCCCGGCGTTCTTCGGGGTGAACAGCTTCTCCCCGTCGTCGCCGGCGGCGTCATCGATCTTCCTCTTCACCTCGGCGGCGGACTTCGCCTGGGTGAACGGGTCGTCCCGCTTGATCAGGCTCTCGGCGGAGGCGGGTGACACCTCGGTGGTGAGCGCCTTCGCCGGGTCGACCAGGAACTGGCCGAGCGGGATGGAGCAGCCGGAGTCGCAGTCCGGTATCCGGTTCACGAAGGTGATCACCGCCCGCACGGTGTCCACGAAGTCCAGCTTCGGGCCGCCGTTGAGGGTGCTGAAGGTCTTGGCGAGCCAGACCAGGGTGATGTCCGGCCCGCCGGTGGCCTTCGACAGGTCCGACAGCACCGGGATGGGTGCGTAGAGGGTGTCGATGACCGGCTGGAGCGGACCGGTGACCGCCTTGAGCTTCGCCACGACCGGCTTGAGGATCTTGTCGAAGAAGGCACCCGCGTCCAGCGCGATGTCGGTGAAGGTGACCTTGAGCGGCGTGGTGACGCCGTCGCCAGTGGCGGTGAGGGCGCCCTGCTTGTGCTCCAGGCCCCACTTCAGCCCGAAGCGGGCGCTGATGCCGGGCAGGGCGGGGACGACCTCGTCGCCGGTGTTCACCACCGCCGCCAGCTTCCAGTCGATGTCGACCTTGGCGGTGAGGTCGGTGGCGAGCAGCGAGCCCAGGTCGCCGAACTCGGCGAGGGTGAGCTTGGCGTCCGGGTCGGCCGTGCAGTCCGCGGTGACCGTCGGGTCGAAGCAGCTCTTCTCCCCCGGCGAGCCCTTGAGGTCGATGCCGAAGTACGCCCGCACTAGCGGGTCGGTGCTCTGCTTGGTGGCGTTGACCTGGATGAACGCGAGTTGCGCGGCCAGGTCGCCGGTGGTGTCGAAGCTGCCCCCGATCTGCACCTCAGGCGTGGTGTCCCCGTCGTGGGTGGGGATGTAGAAGCCCTCGTCCCGGTCGAGGACCAGGTCCAGGTGCAGCTTCCAGCCGAGCTTGGCCTTGATGCCGTCGGCGGCGCCCCTCTTCGCCTTCAGTGACAGGCCGGGGATGCCGAGGTCGAGCGGCACGTTGGCCTCGGCACAGCCGGTCTGGCAGCCGCCGCTCGCGGACGGGTCACCCTTGGCCGAGGTGAGCTTGATCCGGACGGCCTGGAAGTCCTCCGGCTGGCAGGGGGTGGCCACCCCGGTGCGGCAGCTGACCTCGGCGGTGACGTTCTCGTCGACCGGCTTGAGCGCCTCCTTGAGCGCGGCGTTCAGGCCGGCGCTGTCCAGCGTGGCGTCGGCCAGCACCGGGCCGATCGCCGCCTTGATCTGCTCGCGGAGCTGCGCCACGAACCGCTGGCCCTGTTGCAGGTCGTCGCCGACCAGGGGCAGCTTGCCGTCGAAGCTGGCCAGCCGGAGCGCCTCCTCCACCTTCGCCAGGTAGCCGTCGATGCCGACGTTGAAGTCGGTGAGCTTCATGGTCAGGTTGGCGAAGCAGGAGTCCAGGTTCGGGGTGTTCGCCGTGGGCGTGAGGTCCAGGCCCATGGTGAACGTGAGCAGGTTGGTGGCGTCGGCCGGCTCGCAGTTGTTGACGAAGAGCGGGGCGCGGGCGCAGATCGGCACGTTGGCGCCGCCGACCCCACCGCCGCAGTCGACGCCCGCGGTGCTGAACTGCGGGGCCAGCCCGAGCAGGCCGCTGATGGGGCCGTCCTCGGTCAACCCGCCGAGCCCCACGCTGAGGTTGGCCTTGACGGTGGCGAAGTCGGGGTCCTTGCCCAGGTCGAGGGCGAGCGGGCCGACCCGGGCGGCGATCGCGCCGTTGGTGATCCCGCCGGAGACGGTGACGCTGGCCGAGGAGGTGTGGTCCAGGATCGGCGCGGCGTCCAGGCGCAACGGCAGCAGCAGCCCGAGCTTGGCGTTCGCCGAGACGTCGAGGGCGAAGGTGCCGGAGCTGTCCAGGCTGATCAGGTCCTTGCCGCCGCCCCAGCCGAAGGCGAGCGGACCGCCGGTGTGGAAGTTGCGCTTCCAGTCCAGCCCGATCCGCAGGAACGGGCCGCCCTCGCGCTGGTCCACGGTGAAGCTGACCCCGCTGCCCGCGCCGATGGCGTTGTTGAGCACGTCGAGGGCGTCCTGGAGATTGTCCGGTGGCGCGGCGAGGAGCCGGTCCAGCGCGTCGGCGAGTTCCGGCCGCAGCGCGTACGCGGTGCCGTCCGCCGGCTTCGGGGTGCCCGCCGCGTCGATCCGCAGCGTCTGCGCGTCCACCTGCTTCAGCACCCGGTACGCCTTGCTGCCGATCACCACGGTCCGCCCCTCGAGCCGGGCGTCGAAACCGGCGTCATCCTTGCGGGTGCCGTCCTTGAGCAGGAAGTTCGTCCCGTCGGCGACGAAGGTGACGTCCTTGCCGACGCCGCTCTCGTCCGCGCCGAGCAGCTGCCGGGCGGAGCGGCCGAGCAGCGGGATCTTCTTGTCCAGCGGTCCGCTGCCCGCGTCCGCCTGGGAGAGCGCCGCGTTGACCAGCCGGAGCGCCTCGACGACGACCGCGAAGAGCGCCTTGGGGTCGTTCGGGTCGAAGTCCACGGCGAAGAGCCCGGTCAGCCCGGAGGTGTTCACCACCGGGTCCTCCCCGGCCTTCCAGCTCACATCCACCCCGATGCCCTGTCCCAGGGCGCCGGTGTCACCGGGAACGCTGACCTTGACCCGGCCGGTGGTCTTCACCGACGCGGACGCGGCGAGCAGGGTGGTCGGCTCGGACTGCAGCCGGTGGAAGAACGCGCCCAGACTGATGTCCTCGGCCTGCTTGAACTTCACCTCCAGCATCCGCTGACCGGCGGCGGCCGGCCCGACGGACAGGTCGCCGCCCAGCTTGACCTTGAGGAATCCGGCGGTGGCGTAGAAGTCGACCCCGGTGGTGATCGGGAAGTCCGCGGTGAACAGCGGCACGGCGGGATCGGTACGCAGCAGCACCCGGTCCGCGTTGGCCGCCGGGCTGCCGAGGTCGTCGCGCAGGTCGAGGACGAGGGTGAGCGCGGCGCTGTAGCGCGGCTTCACCTTGGCGAAGCTGGCCTGCGCGTTCGCCGCCCGCAGGCCGACCTTCTTGTCGTCGTCGACCGGGTCGGTGAGCGTGCCGGCCAGCTCGACCGCGCCGATGTTCGGGCTGGACCCGCTGATCACCCAGACGCTGTCGTTGGCCGGCTGGCCGCCGATCCAGTCCTGCACCAGGGTGACGGAGTTGGCGGTGTTGGCCGCGACGGTGCCGGCGGAGGTGCCGGCCACCACCCGCTGCCCGACGAGGTCACCGGGGGTGAACCGGTTGCCGCTGACGCTGAAGCCGTTGGCGGTGAACGTGGCACCGCGGCCGGAGAGCGAGGCCGCGCCCGGGTCGAGCGGCACCTCCACGGTGGACTCCCGTTCCAGCTTGACCCGGAACGCCAGCTTGTCGCCGGCGAAGGAGAGGTTGTCCACGGGCAACCCCTCGGCGGCGAGCAGCGCGAGCAGCTCCTGGATGGAGCTGAACCTGGGCTGCCCGGCCAGGGCCGGGTCGTCCTTGGTGGGATCGAACTGCGGGTCGTCCGGCCGCGGGTGGACGTACTTCTTGAGGAAGTCGGTGAGCTTCTCGTTGACCTTGACGGCGTCGGCGAAGGTGCCGCGCAGGAACGGCAGGTTCAGGTTGCCCGCCGGGCCGCTCTGCTGCACGCCGCTGAGCAGGGTGGCGAGCTGGGCGAGCCCGGAGGCGAGGTCGAGCGGGCTCATGTTGCGGAACTTGGCGATCGTCTCGTCCAGCCCGGTGGTGGTCACCGTCGGGCTGCCGGCCGAGATGTCATTCCAGTCGATGTTCACGGTCGCCGCCACCGCAGGCAGGGCGAAGGGCACGCCGGCGGTGGCCGCGCCGAGCTTGATCACGCCGTGCACCGAGCCCGGGCCCGGCTCGGTCTCGGTGTCGGAGATCCGGCCGCCGCCGGATCCGTCCAGCGCCACCTGCGCCAGGCCGGAGAGGGAGCCGGCCGCGGCGAGTTCACCGGTGCCGGCTCCGGCGGGCGTGTCGAAGGCCAGCCGGCCGTCGCCGTTGGGGTCGGTGACGGTGACCTTGAGGTGGGTACGGGCGGTCAGGGTGCTGCCGGCGGTGAGGGTGACGCCGAGGATGCCGACGGAGGCGGTGGCCTTGTCCAGGTCGGCGCGCAGTCGCGCCGCCGCGTCGATGTCGATCCGTGGGGTGTCGCCGTCGCGGACCAGGTAGGTCTCCCCGGCGGCGGTGTGCCGGGCGCGCAGGTGCAGGGTGGCCCAGCCGGTGACACTGACCGCCTTGGCGAGGGTGATCCCGTTGACGGTCAACTCCTTGTCGGCCACCTCGCGTTTCGTGGTCAGCAGCACGTCGAGCAGGTGGTCAGCGCCGCTGGTGGTCACCGAGCTGGTGAGCCGGGTGCCGCCGCCGAGGTCCACGTCGTCCTTGGTCAGGCCGCTGGCCAGCGCGTCGGACGCCGTCTTGGCGAGCTTGTCCGCGTCGACCAGCGCGCCGGGGCTGACCCCGAGCAGGGGCAACGGCTGGCCGAGCTGCCCGATCTGGGAGAGTCCACCGTCGGCCCAGGTGGCGGTGCGGGACATCAGGGACTTGAGCGCGGTCTCCCACGCCTCGTCGGCGTGGGCCGGCGCCGCCGTCCACACCAGCGCCAGCGCGGCCGTCAGGACCGCCGCGATCGCCGCGGCCAGCAGCCGCCGTAGAGCCACCATGAGCCACCTCGTCCAGTTCGATGGCCGTCACCGACGGCGCTGGTCGGCGACAGCACATCGATCGCGGAAGTTGCTCACAACGACTGTGTCGGGATGGTGACACAGCGTTGAGCCATTCGGTCGAGACCCTCGATACGGCCGGCCCGAAGAGACTGTGCTCGCGGATCGGACTGCGCCCGCCGCGCCGCGCCACCCCCGTCCACCAGCCCGCCGGGAGGCCTCGTGCCGCTATGGACCAGTGCCCTGCGCACCACCGCTCGCCGGCGTCACGCTGCTGGCCACGTGGCGGCGCCTGGCAGCTGGAAGGTGTACGACGCCGCGATCAACGACACCGGCACCCTCACCGGTTGGAAGCTCTCGCTCTGACCCGGCTGTGACGACGGCCGCCGCCTGCAGGACGCCAGCGGGCGCGGCCACCGCCCGGGGGGGCCGTGTCCCGGCAGGGGATCCTTCCCAATTGCTTCGTTTGGCGTCAATATGTCAGGCAGGTCCCGCAACCGCACCCGGCCGACCGAGGGGAGGTATCCGTCTGCGCAGCATCCGCGCCATCGCCGCCGTCGCCCTCGCCGGCGTGGGCCTCACGGTCGCCCTCACGGTGACCACGAGCACCCCCGCCGCGGCGGCGCCCAGCGCCGTCACCTGGGCCGACGAGTTCGACGGGGCGGCGGGCGCGCCGCCGGACGCCAGCAGGTGGCGCTACGACATCGGCGGCGGTGGCTGGGGCAACAACGAGCTGCAGTACTACACCTCGAGCACCCGCTACGCCGCCCTCGACGGCAACGGAAACCTGGTGATCACCGCCCGCCGGGAGAACCCGTCCGGCTACTGGTGCTGGTACGGCAGCTGCCAGTACACCTCGGCCCGGCTGGTGACCGCCGGCACGTTCACCCAGGCGTACGGGCGGTTCGAGGCGCGCATCAGGATCCCCCGGGGGCAGGGGCTCTGGCCGGCGTTCTGGATGCTGGGCAACGACATCGCCGCCAACCCGTGGCCCGACAACGGCGAGATCGACATCATGGAGAACATCGGCCGCGAGCCGTCCACCGGGCACGGCAGCCTGCACGGGCCGGGCTACTCCGGTCGCAACGCGCTGACCGGCCGGACCTCGCTGCCCCGCGGCCAGGCCCTCGCCGACGCGTTCCACACCTACACTGTCGACTGGGCGCCCGACTCCATCACCTGGTACCTCGACGGCGTGGCGTATTCCCGCAAGACCCCGGCGGACGCGGGCGGCGACCGGTGGGTCTTCGACCACCCGTTCTTCATGGTCATGAACGTGGCGGTCGGCGGCAGGTGGCCCGGCTCCCCGGACGGCAGCACGGTCTTCCCGCAGGCGATGGTCGTCGACTACGTCCGGGTCCAGGCCTGGGACAACGCCGGCGACAACGGCACCCCAATCGTCGGCTTCGGCGACAAGTGCGTGGACGTCGCCGGCGCGAACATCGCCAACGGCACGGCCGTCCAGCTCTGGACCTGCAACGGCACCGCCGCCCAGCGCTGGAGCTGGCACGCCGACGGCTCGGTGCGCGCCCTCGGCAAGTGCCTCGACGTCACCGGCGGGTCGACCGCCAACGGCGCCCGGGTGCAGCTCTACGACTGCAACGGCACCGGCGCACAGCGATGGGTGTTCACCTCCGCCGGGGACATCGTGAACCCGCAGGCCGACAAGTGCCTGGACGCCACCGACGTCGGCTCCGTCGACGGCACCCGACTCCAGATCTGGGACTGCACCGGCGGCGCGAACCAGAAGTGGCGACGCTGAGCGGACCCGGCCCGACCGCCTCCGGCCCGGCGCGCGAGTCGCGCCAGGTCACCGACTGACGCGACGCGCCGGGCCGGCTCGCTCAGAACGGCGCGTCCACCGACAGCCGCCGCACCTGCGTGAGGTACGGGTCCAGCTCCCCCACCTCGAACCGGCAGGTGCCGATGACGTGCCAGAACTGGCCGCCCGGGTCACCGTCCAGTTTGTACCGGCCGTCGGGGCTGACCGCGGCCCAGCCGTCCGGCAGGCCGATCAGGGTGGTCCGCAACTGCGCGTGCTCCGGGTCCGCGACGTCCCACAGCCGGACGGTGCCGTCGTCCCCGGCGCTGGCGAGCAGGCTGCTGTCCGGGCTGAACGCCACCGACCAGACCCGCCGGGTGTGCGCGGCCAGGGTGCCGTGCAGCCGGCCGGTGCCCGGATCCCAGAGCCGGATGATCAGGTCGTCGCCGGCGGTGGCGAGCAGCGCGCCGTTCGGGCTGAACGCGCAGGACCAGAGCCGGCCGGTGTGCTCGGTGAGCACCGTGCGCCGCTCGCCGGTGAGCACGTCCCACACCACGGCGGTGCCGTCGTTGCTGGCGCTGGCGAGCAGCGTCCCCTCGGTGTTGAAGGACACCCCGTACACCCGGTCGGTGTGGTGTTCGAGGGTGAGCCGGCAGGTCGCGGTGGCCGCGTCCCAGAGCCGGACGAGGCGGTCGTCGCAGCCGGTGGCGATGGTCTCGCCGTCCGGGCTGAACGCGACCGCCCGCACCCGCCCCTGGTGCGGGGTGAGCGTGGCGAAGTGCCGGCCGGTGCGTCGGTACCAGAGCCGTACGGTGTCGTCGTCGTTGGCGGTGGCCAACGCGTCGCCGTCGGGGCTGAACGCGGCCGCCCAGACGTGGTCGGTGTCCACGTTGAGTTCCCGCTCGTCGACGCCGGTGTCGGTGTTCCACAGGTGGACCCCGCCGTCGCCGCTGGGCGAGGCGACCAACGACTCGCCCGGGCAGAACACCGCGGAGAGCAGCCGGTCGGCCGGGCTGGCGAGCTGCCGCACCAGCCGGCCGGTGCGCGGCTCCCAGAGTCGTACCACGCCGTCGTTGCCGCAGGCGGCCAGCACCTCACCGTCGTCGCGGAAGGACAGCGCGGTGACCCGCCGGCCGTGCCCGCGCAGGGTGTGCTGGAGCTGCCCGGTGCGGACGTCCCACATCCGGGTGGTGCCGTCGTTGCTGCTGCTGGCCACCTGCGCCTGGTCCGGCCGCCAGACCACCGGCCAGACCGAGCCGCGGTGCCGGGTCAGCTCGTGCCGGGGCTGGCCGTCGGCGGTGTCCCAGAGCTGGATGGCGCCGTCGCTGGCGGCCGTGGCGAGCAGGCTGCCGTCGCCGTTGAACCGGACGCTGTAGATCGCGCCGCGCTGCCGGCCCAGCACGCGCACCGGCCGCCCGGTCTCCACCTCCCACAGGCGGATCGCGCCGTGGGTGTCGCCGGTGGCCATCAGCGCGCCGTCCGGGTGCACGTCGAGGGCGTACACGTCGGCCTCGTGGCCGCGCGGCTGGCGCAGCAGCTCGCCGTCGGCGGCCCGGCGGATCCACACCCGGCCGTGCTGGCCGACCGCGACCAGCGACCGGCCGTCGGGGGTGTGCACCACCCGGTAGACCACCTCCGGCTCCCGCGCCTCGAAGGCGAGGTCGCCGGAGGTGATGTCCCAGCCGCGGATCACGCCGGCGCTGTCCACCACCACGACCCGCCGGCCGTCTGGGCTGAACGAGGTGCCCCAGATGGGCGCGGCGTGCCCGGGCCACTCCTGACGCAGCCGGGCGGTCCGGGTGTCGTAGAGGCGGACCACTCCCGCGGCGTCGCCCACCACCAACCGGCCCCGCGCCCCGTCGGTGAGCAGCGGCCAGACCCAGCCGGCGAAGACGTCCTCGATGACGTGCCGCACGTCGCCGTGGTCGGCGTCCCACAGCCGTACGGTGAGGTCGGCCGCGCCGGTGACCAGCTGGTGCGAGGCGGCGTCGAAGCGGACCGCGTACACCCGCCCCCGATGGCCCTGCAGGGTACGCACCGGCAGGCCGCTGGCGGTGTCGCAGATCAGCACGCCACCGTCGTCGCTGCCGACGGCGAGCACCGCCCCGTCCGGGCTGTACGCGACCGGCACCGGCAGCCGGCCCACCTCGAAGCCGTAGGAGACGCCGACGGCGGGTGGGGCCAGGCCCGGCGCCACCGGGCGGCCCGGGGCGACCACCGCGCCACGCAGCTCCGGCGCGCGCAGCAGCGCCGGGTCCGCCGTCACGTCGATCAGGGCGGCCCGGTGCCAGCTGCTGCCGGTGATCTCGGCGCCGCGCAGGTCGGCGCGGAACAGCCGGGCGCCGGCCAGCTCCGCCCCGCGCAGGTCGGCGCCGGCCAGCCGGGCCTGGTCGAGACGGGCGCCGCGCAGCCGGGCGTGCTCCAGCCGGGCCTCGGCCAGGTTGGTGGCGACCAGGCGGGTGTCGGTCAGGTCGGCGGACGTCAGGTCCGCCCCGGTCAGCTCCCGGTGGGACAGGTCCTCGCCGCGCAGCACCGCGCCGCGCAGGTCGGCCCGGTCGGGCAGCCGCAGCCGGGCGCTGAGCCGCAACGCGTTGGCCCGGACCGTCTCCCCCGCCGTCTCGTCCCCGAGCATCCGGGAGGTCCAGGCCGTGCACCGGGCGGGGTCGGCGAGATCGCCGAGGAACTCCACGGTGAGCGCCGACAGCGGGCGCACCGCCAGGGCCGCCGGCTCTTCCCCCCGGTTGATCTGGGCGGCGATCCCCTCGGCGACCAGCCACTCCATCACCGAGGTGTGGATGAACCCGAACAGGCCGTCGTCGGTCCGGATCAGCAGGCTGCCGGCACCGACCGCGTGCACCGCCTGCGGCCCGGACAGCCGGGACTCCGCCAGCCCGGCGAGCTGGCCAGCGGTCTCGGCCAGCTCGGCCAGCCGCAGGTAGGACTCCCCGCTCTCCCAGAGCTGGAACGCCAGCCGGCTCACCGCGTGCCACAGCTCGGGGCGGCGCAGGCTCACCGGCGCCCCGGGCACCCCCTGGGTGCGCCGCTCCTCGAAGTCCAGCCAGGACTCCAGGATCTCCCGGTAGAGCGCCGCCGCGCTGAACGCGCCGCCGGCCCCCGCCACGGCCGCCAGCCGACCCTCGTCCAGGTTGGCGATGAAGCCGAGCATCCGCGGGTTGCGGGACAACCCGAGCAGGTCCTTCACCCCGGCGAGCAGGTCCAACCGCTGGCGGGCGGCCCGCTCGTCGCCGCCGTAGCGGTGGCGCAGGAAGGTCTCGATCTGCCCGGGGGTGAAGTCCTCGATGGCCAGCACCCGGCGGTGCGGCAGCAGCCCGACCCGCTCACCCAGGGCGGTCAGCACCTGTGAGTTGGTCTTGAAGTGCTGGGTGCGGCTGCTCACCACGATCTTGGCGTTGCCCTCGGCCGCCTGCAGCAGCGTCTCCAGGTGGTCGGCCGCCCGGTCGTACGTCACCCGGGCCACCAGCTCGTCGAAGCCGTCGAAGAGCAGCACGATCCGCCCCTGGCGGAGCATGTAGCGGAACGCCTTGAGGTCGATCACCTGCTCGCCGTGGTTGGCCAGGTGCGCGGCCACCAGGCCGTCCACCGAGTGCGCCTTGTCCAGGGCGCGCAGCTCCACCAGGATCGGGATCAGGTCGGGAGCGGCGGTGGGCAGCCGGCGGGCCACCTCGCGCAGCGCGAACGTCTTGCCCCGGCCGAAGTCGCCGAGTACCAGCACGAACCGGCCGTCCGGCGCGGAGGCCAGCTCCAGCAGCTCGTCCACCACGTCCTCGCGGACCCGCTGGTCCGCGCCGACCAGGTGCCGGTAGCGCTGCGGCACGTACTGGCCGGGGGGATAGAGCCGGTCGGCCTGGAGCCGGGCGGTCTGCGCGGCCACGTATTCGCGCAGGTCGAGCAGGCCCTGGAACTCGGTCAGGTGCAGCACCCGTACGCCGCGCCGCTGCGCCGCCTCGGCCAGCCCGCGCGGCGCCCGGTCGCCGTCGTAGACCAGCTCGGAGGGGATGTCCGGGTCGGTGGCGTGCACCCGCCGGGCGAAGTGGTCGACGTCCGCGGGGGTCGGGGTGCCCACGTGCGCGCCGACCCGCTGCTGCCGGATCACCCCGTCGGACCGGTAGGTGACGAACAGGTGCGGCGGCTCGGCCGACACCCGGCGGACCAGCACCCGGTCGTGCCGTGCCTCGCAGACCTCGGCCAGCCGGTCCAGCAGCCGGTCCAGCGGGGCCGGCGGCACCACGGCCGGCGCGGCGGCCCGCCCGTCGGCCGGCGCGGCCTGGGTGGGCCCCTCGGCCGGGGTGGGCAGCCGCGGGTCGGGCACCTGGGCCGGGCCGGTCGCCCCGAACGTGGCCGCCGCCCGCGGCCAGGCGGCCGCCGTCGGCTCGCCCACGTCGTGCCGGTCGTCGCGGCCGAGCACCCAGCGGGTCATCCCGTCGGCGGCGAGTCGCAGCACCTGCGCCCGGCCGTCGCGGGAGGCGGTGGCCACCGGCACCACCGGGTCGACCCGCGCGCCGGACGCGGCGTCGGACAGGAGCAGGTTGAGCATCGGACCGACCAGGCGGTGGAACGAGGCGCGGTCGCGCAGCGTCACCCCGTCCGGGACGGCCAGCTCGTCGGCGTACGGGGTGCGCCCGCCCGGGGCGTGCGCCATTGCGCCCAGCCGCAGCCAGCCGGACTGCTGGTAGTGGCGCAGCCGCTGGGCGAACCAGGTGGACTGGGCCTCGCCCAGGAAGCCGTACCGGTCCTCCTCACGGTGGGTGATCGCGATGGTGGAGTTCAGCCCGGCCACCACCACCCGCAGGTCCGGCACCGGGAACAGCGTCCACGGCTGCTCGCTGTCGAAGATCCGGTCGTCGAGGCCCTGGTAGAGCTCGTCGAAGAGCCGGGCGTAGTGCCGCCACTTCGGCCAGTACGGCGGCTGCGGGTCGACGTCGTCGGCCTCGCAGGTGGCGAAGTAGGCACGGCTGGCCGCCATGGTGACGTCACGCGGGCCGGGCACCACGACCAGGCGGTGCGGCTCCAACCCGAGCAGCACCCGCAACCCGGTGAGAAAGGTGAGCGCGTCGGAGAACTCGCGTGGGCTGCCCGACTCGGTCAGATTGCCGGCCACCACCAGCAGGTCCGGCCGGGGTACCCCGTCGTTCACCAGCAGGGTCAGGTCACCCATCAGGTGTTCCTGCAGCTCGCCGGGGGTGACCGGGGCGCCCGGCTCGATCACGCCCCGGCCGAAGCGCGGCCCGGCCACCTGGAGCACGGTCAGCGTGCCCCGGGTCGCCGGCACGGTCGCCGCCGCGGGCGGGAACGGCGGCGGGTTGATCGGCGTACGCCGGGCTCGGCGCGGCGCGGGCGGACCGGCGACGGGTGCGGCGAGCACCCCGGCCGGGTCGGCGGGATGGTGCGGGAAGGCCGGTTGCCGGACCGGTTTGGCCCGCCCGTCGAGCGCCTCGCCGATCCGGTCCAGCACCCGGGCCCGCGCCTGCCCCGGGTCGGTGACCCCGACCAGGTCGACGTACGTGATGGTGGCGAGCAGCCCGTCGATCGGGCAGTCCTCGACCCGGACGGTGACCAGCTTGTTGCCGGTGCCGTCCGGGTCGGCGCGCAGCGCGGCCTGCCACTCCAGCTTCCCGTACGTGGAGTGCAGGTAGCGTTCGGAGAGGACGGCGACCACGACGGCCGCCTCCCGCACCCCACGGTCCATGAAGTCGATGAAGTTGGTGCCGGCGACGAAGTCCCACGCCTGGAGCAGGGTGCGGTAGCCGGCGGCCTCGAACTCCCAGGCCAGCCACGTCGCCCAGCGCTCGTCGGCCGGCGAGTAGCTGATGAAGAAGTCGATGGGGCGGTCGGACCGGGTCGGGTGCGCGCCTACAGCCACCCGGCCATTATGGCCACCCATCGTCAATTCGTGGACACCCTCGGCAGCCGTGTGGGGCGCCGCCGGGCGGGCGCGCGTGTGCGAGGATCACGGGTCGTGGAGACCGTCGGCGAGCCACCGTCCGCCGCACCGGACCGATCCCGTTGGGGCCGGCTGCACGTACTGGACTGGATCGCGATCGGGCTGGCCGCGGGTGGCGTCCTCTGCGTCCTCACCGGACTGCTCCCCCGCGCGGACGCCGAGGCCACCGTACGCCGGATCCTCCCCATCCTGATCTTCCTCGGCACGGTGGTGGTGCTGGCCGAACTGACCGCGGTGGCCGGGGTCTTCGACGCGCTCGCCGCTCGGGTGGCGATCACCGCGCGGGGGAGCTACCGCACGCTGTTCTGGCTCTGCGTCGGCTTCGCCTCGGTCACCACCATCGCGCTCAACCTGGACACCACCGCCGTCCTGCTCACCCCGGTGATGATCGCGCTGGCCCGCAAGCTCGGCGTGCCGCCGACGCCGCTGGCGATGACCACGGTGTGGCTGGCCAACACGGCGAGCCTGCTGCTGCCGGTGTCCAACCTGACCAACATCCTGGCCAGCGACCGGATCGGGCTGGCACCGGTGCCGTGGGCGGCCCGGATGTGGTGGCCGCAACTGGTCGCCATCGTGATCACCATGCTGCTGCTGTGGTGGTGGTACTGGCGGCCGGCGCGGGCCGGCGCCGATCCGTTCGTCCCACCGCCGCCGCACGTGCCGCCCGACCGGGTGCTGTACCGCACCGCGTTCGGCGCGTGCCTGCTCTTCGTCGCCGGGATCCTCGTCGGGGTCGAGATCGGAGTCGCCTCCGGGGTGGCCGCGGCGATCCTGGTCGCCGGTTTCGCCCTGCGCGCCCGGCGCAGCCTGACGCTCCACCTCGTCCCGTGGCGGCTGCTGGTGTTCGTCACCGGGCTGTTCCTGGTGGTGCAGACCATCGGCCGGCACGGCCTGGACACCGTGATGGGCACGCTGATCGGCACCGACCCCGGCGCCGAGGGTGCGTTGCGGGCCGGCGCCGTCGGCGCGCTCTTCGCCAACGTGGTCAACAACCTGCCCGCGTACGTGGCCGGCGAGGCGGTCATCGCCGTCGACCATCACACCCAGTTGCTGGCCCTGCTGGTGGGCACCAACGTCGGGCCGCTGGCCACCCCGTGGGCGTCGCTCGCCACCCTGATCTGGTACGAGCGCTGCCGGGCCGCCGGGGTGGCCGTCCCGCTGGGCCGGTTCGTCGCCACCAGCGCCGTCCTCGCCGTGCTCGGCACCACGGCCACCGTCGCCGCCCTGCTGCTCGGCTCGCCGGCCTGACCGCGGCTGCCTCGGTCCGTGAGTTGACTGCCCGGCACCGAGCCTTCGCCGGTCACCGTGGCCCAGGCGCCCCGGCAGCCACGTGCCGCACGCCGCCTGCCGCATGCTCTTGACCAGCCGTGACGGGTGTCGATACGGTCGCTTGATCTTGCCCTGGGGACGGCAGTCCGGGCCGCGGCGCCGAGCCTGGCGACCTGGCGGACGGAGGTGAGACGCCGGTCTCGCTCGCCCGCCCTTGTCCATGCAACGACAGCAAGGGGATGAATGCGAAATGTGGATCAACAAACCTGGCCGGCTTCCCTGGCGGGCGGTGCTGTCGGCGGCAGCCGCGGCATGTCTCGCCGGCGCTGGGCTCGCGGCCCCCGCCGCAGCCGCCCCGGTCGCCGCCATCGAGTCGGCGCTGCCGAGCGGCAACACCACCTACCGGACGCTGGCCGACTACGAGCGCGACATGGAGACGTTGGCGCGTGAGCATTCCGATCTGGTCAAGCCGCTGACGCTTCCGTACCCGACGTCGTCGGGCCGGCTGGTCCGCGGCATCGAGATCTCCCGCGACGTACGGAACAACGACGGCAAGCCGGTCTTCGTCACGGTCGGGATGCATCACGGCAACGAGTGGCCCAGCGGTGAACTGGTCATGGAGTACGCCGTCGATCTGGTGCGCAGCGCCTCCGCCGGCGATCCCTACGTCTCGTCCCTGCTGGACCGCGCCCGGCTCGTGGTCGTACCGGTCGTCAACGTGGACGGGTTCGTGCGCAACCGTCGGCAGACCGACACCAACGTCGACATGAACCGCAACTACGGGTTCGGCTGGCTGCCGATCTCGACGGGCGGCGCGGCGCCCTGGTCGGAGCCGGAGGCGCGGAACATCGAATGGCTGCTGTCAACCCGGCAGGCCACCACCTTCGTCACCCAGCACACGTGCATCCAGGTCGTCCTCTACCCTCCCCTGCAGCTGGCGGCCGGGCCGACCCAGGACGTGGCGCGGTTCGAGGATCTGGCGACCAGGATGGCCAAGCGCTACGGCCCGAATTACATCGCGCGCGACTCCGCCCACGACTACGAGACGACCGGTGAGGCGATCGACTGGGCCTACTTCGCCACCCGGGGGCTGGCGCTGACGGCCGAGACCTGCCCCGACCGGGGCGTCGCGAGGACATTCCAGACCCAGGTCACGGACGCCTACCCGGCCCACCGGTTGGCCATGTTCGAGGCGTTGGAGAACACCGCTGACCCGGCGCAGCATGCGGTCATCGAAGGCAAGGCACCCAAGGACGCGGTGCTGCGGATCAGAAAGTCCTTCGACATGTACACCCAGCCGTACCCGCAGCCGGACGGCACCACGCGGCCGAGCGGGTTCCCCACGACCCTGACCTCCGACCTGGACATCACCCGGCCGAACGGCAAGTTCCGCTGGTCGGTCAACCCGTCGTACCGGCCGGTGCCGCCGTACCAGGCCGACGGCGTGCACCCGAACCAGACCGGCTTCCACGCCGAGCCGTGGATCCTGACGTGCGAGCGGCCGGACGGCACGGTCCTGCAGCGGACGCCGGTGAACGTCGACCTGGGCCAGACGGTCACGGTCGACCTGCAGCAGTGCATCCGCAACTTCCACAAGAAGGACCCGAGGTAACACCCGCTGGACACGGTGCCGGCCGGTTCCGACGCAGCTCGGAGCCGGCCGGCACGCACTGATCGGGTACGGCAGGGCTGCCACCGCCACCAGCCCCTTACCGCCCTGCCCCACGAAAACGGTCTCACCAGGCAATATTGAATAGCATTGAATGCTGACCCCAAGTGCAGTTGAGCAGCATGTTCGAATCGGGGGGACACCGTCAGCGCCCTGCGCAGGAAAATGTAAAACCGCAGGTCAGAGCGGCAGCATTCAGGACAGTTCACGCTGGCGGTCGGCGCCGACCGCCCGCTCAGCACGTCGTTGATCACCCGTCGGCTGCGCGACCGCCGGCTCGGTGCCGGCGGCACCTTCACGGCGTCGCATCTCGCGGCGATCCCGTTTGCCAGCTTCGCGTGCACGACCGCGGCTCGTGCGGGCGCCACCAGAGTGGACATCAGCCGACCGTCCGACTCGGTCGGCCGCGCGGGCACCCCTCCTGACACGTCGTGCACAATCGACCTGATCCATCACATAGTTCCGGCGTGTTCCTCTTTGCGCCGTGTTAGCTTTTCCTCCAATTCATCTCGACCCAAACCAGACCGAATCGGCACAAACCGGACATTCGGCATTTAAGGGTCGATAGTGCTCACGCATTACGGGGGAAGAGGAGCTGATGGGAAGTAGATGGATTGCCACCGCCGGCCGCACAGGGGAGCCCGACTTCGCACCGCGGAGCGGCCGCACGACGCCGGCCAAGGAGGGGATCCGGTGACCCCGTACCGGGAGGGCATTGACACGCACGTCCCCAACCAGCCGTCCGAGCCGGCGCTCACCGCACCGTCCGGGCAGGGTGACCGGACACTGAGCATCCTGCGGATGCGGGAACGGCCCGCGGACGAGGCCGGAGTGGTCGACGCTGCTCCCGAGCGGCAGACCGTGAGCGTGGTCATCCCGACGCTCAACGAGGAGAAGAACATCGCATGGGTGCTCGAGCGCATGCCGCCGATCGTCGACGAGGTGCTCCTCGTCGATGGGCACTCGTCGGACCGTACGGTCGAGGTCGCCCGCGCCATCCGGCCGGACATCGTGGTGCTGACCCAGCACTGCCGAGGCAAGGGCGACGCGTTGCGGGTGGCGTTCGCCGCGGCCACCGGCGACCTGATCGTGATGATCGACGCCGACGGCAGCATGGATCCCGGCGAGATCCACCGCTTCGTCACCCCGCTCATGAACGGATACGACTTCGTCAAGGGCTCCCGATTCCTGGCCGGCGGCGGGTCGACCGACCTGACTCCGCTGCGCCGTAGCGGCAACCAGGTGCTGGTGCGGTTGACGAACAGCTTCTTCCTGGTCCGCTTCACCGCCCTGTGCTACGGCGTCCTGTCGTTCCGCCGTGACTGCCTGCCGGCGCTCGCCCTGACCGCACACGGCTTCGAGATCGAGACCGAACTCGTGGTCCACGCGCTGAAGGCGAACCTGCGCATCGCCGAGGTGCCGAGCAACGAACTCCCCCGCCGCTGCGGCATCTCCAACCTGCGTACCTTCCGGGACGGTCAGCGGGTGCTCCGGACCCTGATCAGGGAGCGGGTCGTACGGCGCCCTCGACCCGTGGTGGACCCGATCGACCACCGCGTGTTGCAGCGGTGGCAGCCCCCGACCGGCGAGTCGACCAGCCCGACCCTGAGCGAGGTGCCCCGATGAGGACGCGTTTCCGGCGGCGCGCCCGGGTGGCGCGCGGTGTCTACGCCCTCGCCCTGCTGCTGGGCCTACCGCTCGGCGTCGCACCCCTGCCCGGCGGGCTCGCCACACCGGCCAGGGCTGCTACCGGCGACATCGGCCACGTCGGTCCGTCCACCTCGGGTGACGGCTCGGCGGCGACCGGGGAGAAGCCGGAGAGCAAGCTGTGGTGGAACGACGGCGCCTGGTGGGCCGTGCTCTTCCACACCAGCAGCCAGACCCACCACATCTTCCGGCTGGACCGCTCCAGCCAGCAGTGGGTCGACACCGGAACCGTGGTCGACAACCGGCCGAAGACCCGCTCCGACGCGTTGTGGGACGGCACCCGGCTCTACGTCTCGTCACACGTGCGGGCCAGTTCCTCCGCGGACGCGGCCGCGGGCAACCCGGCCCGGCTCTACCGCTTCAGCTACCACGCCGCGACGAAGACCTACACCCGCGACACCGGCTTCCCGGTGCAGATCAGCAACTACTCCAGCGAGACCCTGACCATCGACAAGGACTCGACGGGCGTGCTCTGGGCGACCTGGACGCAGGGCTCGAAGGTCTACGCCAACAACACGACGGGCGGGGACGCAGTCTGGGGCACCCCGTTCGTACTCCCGGTCGACGCCGCCGCGGACCTGTCCAGCGACGACATCTCGTCGGTGGTGAGCTTCGGGGGCTCCCGGATCGGCGTGATGTGGAGCAACCAGCCGAGGTCCGCGGTGTACTTCGCCGAGCACGTCGACGGCGCGTCGCGCTCCACCTGGGGCGTCTCGCGTACGGCGGTCCAGGGTCCGAACAGCGCCGACGACCACATCAACCTCAAGGCGCTCGAGGCCGACGCCTCCGGACGGGTCTTCGCGGTCATCAAGACCAGCCTCGACGACGCCGGCGCCACGACCTCGGCGCCGCTGATCATGCTCCTCGCCCGGGACACGTCGACCGGCAACTGGTCCAGCTACCAGGTCGGGCGGATCAAGGACTGCCACACCCGGCCGGTCCTGCTGCTCGACTCCGAACATCAGATGCTGTACGTCTTCATGACCGCGCCGGACACCGGCTGCCCCTACACGGGCTACCCCGGCACGATCTTCATGAAGAGCTCCCCGATGGGCGGCATCGCCTTCCCCGACGGTCGCGGCACCCCGGTCATCAGGGACGCCCTCTCGCCCAACATGAACAACGTGACGAGCACCAAGCAAAGCGTCACCAGCGCCACCGGCATGGTCATCCTGGCCAGCAACGACGTCACCCAGCGCTACTGGCACGCCGACATCCCGCTGGGCTCGTCGTGAGCGCCGGGACCACCCTCAAGCCCCGCCTCGGACCGGCACCCGGCGACCCGCGACCGCTGCGGGTGACGAGTCCAGCCCCGGTCGACACGTGGGAGCAGGTGCTCGCCTCCGCGCCGAACGCACTGCCCAGCCAGACACCGACCTGGCTCCGCTGCGTGTGCACGGTCGAAGGCTACGAAGACGTCTCGCGGCTCTACGAGACCGTCGACGGAAGGCGCCTCGTCCTTCCGCTCGTACGACGCCCGGGACTCGGTCCGATCCTCGCGACGGACTTCGGACTCCCCGTCGGCTGGGGACCGGGCGGGCTGGTCTGCGACGGCGGCGAACTCCGCCCGGAGGACGTCCGCATGGTGGTCGCCGACCTGGCACAGCGGCACGTACTGAGCACCCTGGTCCGCCCCGACCCGGCGACGGCCGGGACGTGGGACGCGGTGGTGCCGGCGAGCGTGCTGCGCGAGGAGCGGATGACGCAGACGGTCTTCCTCGACGGCGGCTTCGACGAGGTCTGGCGCAAGCGGTTCCGCAGCGACACCCGCAACCGGATCCGCCGCGCGGAGCGGGCCGGCGTCCTCGTCGAGTGTGACGACACGGGCCGGCTGGTCCCAGCCTTCCATCGGCTCTACGGTGAGTCCGTCGACCGCTGGGCGCGGCGGGACCGGCTCCCGCTCCCGCTCGCCCGGCGGCTGGCGGCCCGCCGCGAGCCGCACCGAAAGCTGGAGACCGTCGCGGCCAGGCTCGGCTCCCGGTGCCGGATATACGCCGCGTACCACGAGGGACGACCGGTCGCCGCGATCGTCGTGCTACTCGGGGCGACGACCGCGATGTACTGGCGCGGCGCCATGCTGGAGAAGCTCGCCGGACCCGTCTACGCCAACTACCTACTGCACAAGACGGCGATCGCGGACGCGATCGAGGCCGGGTGCACGGCCTACAACATGGGCGACTCGGCACGGGTGTCCTCGTTGGAGCTGTTCAAGAGCCGCTTCGGTGCCGTCAGCCAGGACTACGCCAGCTACCGGATCGAGCGGGTGCCGATCACCCCGCTGGTCCAGCGCGCTCGGGGCGGCGTACGGCGGATCCTGGCGCTCCGACCGGTGCGGAGCAGTGCATGATCCGTACGCCGCCGGGCCCGCCGACGGCGGTGGCGGGCCGTCCCGAAGCGCCGCGGCCGGCGGAACCGGCCACGGCCGCCCACGGGCTCGCCCGGGGGGTGCTGGCCGGCCTCGACGAAGCCGGCGTCCGCTGGTGCCTGCTGCGCGGCGGCCCGGAGACGCTCATCGCCCCCGGAGACCTGGATCTCCTGGTCGCGCCGGCCGATCTCGCGCGGGCCGCGGCCGTCCTGGCGGAACACGGCCTGGTCCGGCTGGCCAGTCACGGCCGGGGCAGTCACCGCTTCTTCCTCGGGCTCGACCGGTCCACCAGTTCGTGGGTCGAACTCGACCTGGTGACGGAGCTTGCCTACGGCCGTCACTTCGAGGTGCACGCCCTCGCCGCCGACCAGTGCCTGGACCGCCGGGCACGCGAGGACGACGTGTGGGTGCTCGCGCCCGGCGACGAGTTCTGGGCGCTGCTGCTGCACTGTGTGCTCGACAAGGGCACGGTCGCCGACCACCATCTACGCCGGCTGCGACAGCTGGAGGACGACGCCACGCTCGACGGTCCACTCGCCCGGGCGCTACCGGACCGGGCGGCCCGGATGCTGCTGGCCTACTGGCGGGCCGGGCGCCCGGCGGCGCTGCCGGCCGTACGTCGGCGGCTGCTCGCCGCCTGCTGGTGGGCCCGTCCGGCCAGCGCGGCCGGCCGTCTCGTCGGCTCGGCCGTCCTGCGCTCGATTGAGCGGCCGTTGCAGGCGTGGAGCCGTCGCGGTGCCGCCGTCGCCCTGATCGGTCCCGACGGATCGGGCAAGTCGACCCTGGCCCAGGGCATCGAGTCGGCGTTCTACTTTCCGGTACGCCGCGTCTACATGGGGCTGTGGCCGTCGCACGAGGCACCGCGCAGCACCGCCGAGCAGGGCGTACGCATTCTGCTGCGCCCGTTCACCGTGTGGCGTCGCTACCTGGCGGCCGTGCGCCACCGGGCACTGGGCCGAATGGTGGTCTTCGACCGCTACGTCTACGACGCCCTGCTGCCGCCGCGCGGGCCGCTGGTCTGGCTCAAGCGGCCGTACTTCCAGCTGCTGAGCCGGCTCTGCCCGGCACCCGACGTGGTGCTGCTGCTGGACGTGCCAGGTTCGGTCATGCACCGCCGCTCCGGGGAGTACGACCCCGAGCACCTCGAGCGGGAACGCGAGCAGTACCGGCGGCTGCGCCGGCGTGTTCCGCACCTGGAGCGGGTGGACGCCGACCGGGCGCCGGAACTGGTGCTCGCCGACGCACTCGGCCGGATCTGGCGGCACTACGTCGAGCGGACGGCCCGGTGAGGGGCGCCGTGCAGTGGGCGCAGCCGGTCCTGCGGGACCGGCTGGCCTGCTGGCTGCACCGGCCCCAACGGAGCTGGACCGCCGCCGTGGCACCTCGCCTGGTCGCCCGGGCGACCGCCACCGACGACGCGCGGTGGCGGACCGAGTCCGTCGCCTTCACCAGCACGTCCGTCGCCGTGGCCACGGTAGGGGGCCGCGGGACCGACGGACGCTTCATGGTCAAGGTGCCGTGGACCGACCGGGCCGTCGAGGGCCTGCGGCGCCAGGCCGCGGTGCTCGACTTGCTGTGGACGCACCCGCGTCTGCCCGGCCTGCGCCCGCTCCTGCCGTACTGCGCGGCGCAGGGAGATGTCGAGGGGCGCTACTACTGCGTCGAGGGGGCGCTGCGGGGCACTCCGGCGAGCGGGATGATGCTGCGGCGTGCCCGGCGAGCCGCGCTGCTCGCCTCTGCCAGCCGGGTCATCCGCGACCTCCACCGGCGCACTCGGGAACGGACCCTGTTGGACCGGGCCGCGGTGGCGGAGTGGGTGGACGTCCCGCTCCGGCGGCTGGAGGCGTTCGCCGCCACCCGCCCGCGAGGTGCCCGGTTCCTCGACACGGTCTGGCGACTACGGGAGGAACTCGTCCTCGCCCTCGTCGGCCGCACCGTGCACACCTCCTGGATCCACGGCGACCTCTGGCCCGGCAACCTGCTGGCCACCTCCCCGGACGGCCAGGTGACCGGGATCGTCGACTGGGACCAGGCTTCGGCCCGCCAACTCCCCCTGCACGACCTGCTGCACCTGCACGTCCTCGCCCGTCGGCTGGCCCGCGGCGACGAACTCGGCGAGATCGTCGTCGAGGCACTGCGGCACGGCATCGACCGGGCGCTCGACGTCCCCGCCGACGAGGCGGCCGACTGGCTAGACGGCATCCCGCCCCGACCGGCCCTGCTCCTCTACTGGCTACGCCACATCCTGCTCTTCATCGACTCGGAAGGTGACCATGACGATCCACGCTGGATCCGCGGCAACGTCGAACGCGTCCTCGCCAGCGTCTGAGCCGGTCGCCGTCCTGGATCAGGCGCCGGCCGGGCCCGGCTCAGCCCCGACCGTGACCGTGACCGTGGTCGTCTGCGTCTACACCGAGCGGCGGTGGCCACAGATCGTCCGGGCGGTCCGCTCCGTGCTGACGCAGGACGCACCGGCGGCACAGGTCGTCGTGGTCGTCGACCACAACCCGGCGCTGCTGGACCGGGTACGGGCCTCGTTCCCCGAGCTGACCGTCGTGCCGAACACCGGCCCGCGCGGCCTCTCGGCGGCCCGCAACACCGGGCTGGCCCGGGCGACCGGCGAGATCGTGGCCTTCCTCGACGACGACGCCGAAGCGGAGCCCAACTGGCTGGCCCGGCTGCTGCCGCACTACGGGGACGAGCGGGTGCTCGCCGTCGGCGGCCACGCCGTACCGGCCTGGGAGGAGGAACGGCCGCGCTGGCTGCCCCCCGAGTTCGACTGGGTGGTCGGGTGCAGCTTCACCGGCCAGCCCACGGAGGTCGCCCCCGTACGAAACGTCATCGGCTGCAACATGTCCTTCCGCCGGTCGGTCCTGGATCGCACCACCGGCTTCGACCCGGCGCTCGGTCGGGTCGGCCGGACGCCGGTCGGCTGCGAGGAGACGGAACTCTGCATCCGGATCAGGCAGCTCGAACCGGACGGCGTGGTGCTCTACGAGCCCGCGGCCCTGGTCCGGCACCGGGTGACCGTCGACCGGGCGACGTGGCGCTACTTCCGGCAGCGCTGCTTCTCCGAGGGGCGGTCCAAGGCGGTCGTCGCCCGGCTGGTCGGCAGCGACGCCGGGCTTGCCACGGAGCGCACCTACACCCGCCGTACCCTGCCCGCCGGGATACGCCGCGGCCTGCGCCAGGTCCGTGCCGGCGACCGCGCCGGGCTGCTGCGCTCCGGCGCGATCGTCGCCGGGCTGCTGGTGACCGCCGCGGGCTACCTCTCGGCCCTGGCCCTGCGCGCCTCTCAGGCGGTCGGCGAGCCGGTGCCCCGGCGGCGGGTGGATCCGGCGCCGGTACGGGTGCTCACCGTCGAGCTCGCCGAGGGGGTGCCCGAGATCCCCGACACGGGCGGGCCGGAGGGCGTCCGGTACGGCGCGGCGCAGGTCCTGGTCCGGCTGCACGGGGAGCCGCTCGGGCTGGTCGACGTCGCGCTGCCGGCCGGCGGGCTGACCGCGCCGGCGCTCACCGCCGCGATCCGGGACCACCTCGCCACGGCGATCGACGCGCACCTGCGACGCGACGGCCTGCCCGCGCTCGACGCCCGCCCGGACGGGGGGACCGACGACGCCGGGACAACGACCGTCGCCGAAGGGGCCGCTCTCGCCGGGTCCTGTCCGTCCCGCCCACCGGCGGCGCACGCCCCGTTCGTCAGCGTGGTCGTGCCCACGTGTGGCCGCACGCCGCTCTTCGAGTCCACCCTCGACACGCTCGCCGCGCTCGACTACCCCCACTTCGAGATCGTCGTGGTGGACAACGCGCCGCAGGTCACCGACACGGCGCGGATCGTCGCCAGTCGCTCCGCCGCCGATCCCCGGCTCCGCTACACGAGTGAACCGCGACCCGGCGTCGCCCAGGCCCGCAACCGAGGGCTGGCCGAGGCGCGGGGCGAGATCGTGGCCTTCGCCGACGATGACCTCATCCTCGACCGGGGGTGGCTGCGCGGCCTCGTCGAGGGCTTCATCGACGAGGACGTGGCCGGGGTGACCGGTCAGATCCTCGCCCGGGAACTCGACACGCCGGCGCAGATCTGGCTGGAGCAGTACGGCGGTTACGGCAAGGGCTGCCAGCGGCGGAGGTTCGACCGGTCCGGGGTTGCCGCGATCGAGGCGGGGGGCGCACGTCGCGTCGACCTGCCACCGCGGTCGCTCCACCCGTACCTGCCCGGGTCGTACGGCTCCGGCGCCAACATGGCCTTCCGCACCGACGCGCTGCGCCGGCTGGGCGGCTTCGATCCGCGGCTGCGCAGCGGAGAGGACATCGACCTGCTGCTGCGTACGGTGCTCGCCGGGCACGCGCTGACCTACGAGCCGGGGGCCATCGCCTGGCACACGCACCGACGGGAGCTGCGGGCGCTGCGACGGACCATGTACCAGTACGGGGTCGGCCTCGGCACCGTCCTGACGAAATGCCTGGCGAGCGACCCCACCGCCCGACGCGAGCTGCTGCGGCGGCTGCCCCGCGGCATCGCCTACGCCCTGGCACCCGGGTCGGCGAAGAACAACCGGAAGCAGCAGGGCTATCCCGCCTCGCTGACCGCCCTCGAGCTGTGCGGACTGGCGCTCGGGCCGGTCCACTACGCCGCCGCGGCCCGAGCTGGAAGGAGCCGCAGGTGAACCGTTCACCGAAGACGGTCGTCCCCGTCCTCTGCTACCACAGCATCGGCGACGTGCCGCGAGACAACACGCTGCGCTGGTCGGTGTCGCCGGGCGACTTCGACGAGCAGCTGGCGCTGATCCAGGAGAGCGGGCGCACGCCGATGACGGTGAGCGGCTACGCGGCCGTCCTGCGCGGGCTGGCCCCGCTGCCGCCGCGACCCGTGCTGATCACCTTCGACGACGGATTCCCCGACCTCGCCGAGACCGCACTGCCGGTGCTGCGCCGGCACCGGCTCACCGCTACCGCGTACGTCATCGCCGCGCGGGTGGGCACGGCGCCGTCGCCGGACCGGGACCCGTCACTCGACTGGGACCAACTCCGTGAGCTGCACGCGCACGGGGTGGAGATCGGGTCGCACAGCCGGAGCCACCGCGCGCTCGACTGTCTACGCCATACCGAGCTGCACCAGGAGGCGGCGGGAAGCCGACGGTTGCTGGAGGACGGGATGGGGACGCCGGTCCGGTCGTTCGCCTATCCGTACGGCTACCACAGCCTCGCCGTGCGGAGCGCGGTGCGGGCCGCCGGCTACTCCTCCGCCTGCGGAGTCAAGAACGCGCTGAGCCACCCGAACGATGACGTCTTCGCCATCGCCCGGGTGCTGATCGAACGGGACACCGGCGTCGCCGGGATCGGGGCTCTGCTCGACGGCACCGGTTGGCCGCTGGCCTGGCGCGGCGAGCGGTTGCGCACGCGAGGCTGGCGCGCGTACCGACGGGCCCGCCACCTCGTCGCGCACAGCGCACCGCCGTGGCCGAGCCAGCCGACCTCGTGATGTCAGGGAGAGCACCAGCGACCGGAGGAGGGGTGACCGGGTGAGCACCCAGCATGCGGGGACCGCGGACGCACCGGTCGACCGCTCCGCTCCCGGCGTCGGCGCCGTCGCCGAGCCGATCGGCGTACGGCTGCGCCAGCACCTGCGCGACCCGCTGAACAGCAACGTCTACGCGTTGATGCTCAACACGGCGGTGAGCTCGCTGCTCGGCATCGCGTACTGGGCGCTCGCCGCCCGCCTCTACTCGCCGGCCGAGCTCGGCGTCGGGGCGGCGATGGTGTCCACGATGACGTTTCTGAGCAACCTCGCCCAGCTCAATCTGAACGGCGCCGTCGCCCGCTTCCTGCCTGCCGCGGCCGGGCAGGGCAGCCGGCTGGTCGGGTACGCCTACCTGGTCACCTGTCTCGCGGCGCTCGCCCTGAGCAGCGGTTTCCTGCTGCTCGCTCCCATGGTCACCGACCGGCTCGATTTCCTGCACGGCACTCCCCTGCTCGCCGTGGCGTTCGCCCTCTCCGTCGCGTGCTGGTGCGTCTTCACCCTGCAGGACAGCGTGCTGACCGCCCTGCGCGGTGTCGTCTGGGTCCCCGTCGAGAACACCGCCTACGGGCTCGCCAAGATCGGGCTGCTGGTGCTGCTCGCCGGCGCCGTACCGAGCCTGGGCATCTTCATCTCGTGGAACCTGGCGGTCGTCGCGGCACTCATCCCCGTCAACGTGCTGGTCTTCCGGCGGCTGCTGCCCCGGCAACGGGCACGCCGCGCCGAAGCGGCGCTGCCGGACCGACGGGTACTCGCCCGGTTCGTGGCGCTGGACTACGTCGGATACCTGTTCATGCAGGCCGGCACCAACGCCCTGCCGTTGATCGTGACCGCCCGGCTGGGCGCGGAGGCCAACGGCCTCTTCTACGTGGCGTGGCTGCTCGGCGGCTCCCTGGAGCTGGTGGCGTACCACTTCGGCACCTCGCTGACCGTGGAGGCCGCCGCCCACGAAGCGCGGCTCGCGGCGTACGCGCGGCAGGTGCTGCGCCGGGGCCTGCTCCTCTTCGTCCCGGCGGTCGTCCTGCTCTGCGTGTCGGCGCCGCTGCTGCTGACCCTGTTCGGCAGCGGTTACGCCGCCACCGGCTCGGACACCCTGCGGCTCTTCGCCGTCGCGGTGCTGCCCAAGCTGGTGCTGACCGTGTTCATCGCGGCGTCCCGGGTGCAACGCCGAGTGGGCCGGATCATCGCCGTGCACGCGGCCACGAGCGGCCTGGTGGTGGCGCTGGCGCTGGTCGCGATGCCCGAGATCGGGGTCGTCGGGGTCGGCGTCGCGTACCTCACCGGGCAGGTCGTGGTGATGGCTGCCGTCCTGCCGTCGCTGACGCGGCTGCTGCGGAGCGCCTCGTGAGCGGCCGCGCGGCCCTCCTGGCCACCCCGACCGCAGCCGGTCAGCGGATCCGGAACGGCCTGCTCGCCGGCACCGACTGGGCTGCGCCCGCAGCGGCGCTCACGCTCGGGGTCTGGGCCCTGCGGCGGGGGGACGCCGCCGACATCGGGTCGCTCGGCCTGGTCACCGCGCTCCGCCCCGAGCTGTACGTCGCGCTGGCCCTGTTGACCGCGAGCTTCCTCCGCGGCGTCTTCCGCACCCGCCCGGCTTCCGACGCCCTGCTCGCCGCGCACGTGGTGGTGCTCGTCATCCTGCTCTTCGGCGCGGCGCCGATCATCGAGCCATTGCCGCGCGTGATCTCGGGCTGGCTGCACGTCGGCTTCGCCGACTACATCGCCCGTACCGGGGAGACGTTGCCGGACCTGGACGCCCGCTTCAGCTGGCCCGGATTCTTCGCCCTGACGGCCATGGCGACGCGGGCGGCCGGGATGCCGGACGCCATGCCGCTGCTCGCCTGGGCGCCGGTGGGGTTCAACCTGCTCTACGGCGTCGCGCTGTTCCGGCTGGCCCGGCTGATGTCGACCGACGCGCGGGCGGCGTGGCTCGCCCTCTGGCTGTTCTTCCCGGCCAACTGGGTGGGGCAGGACTACTTCGGCCCCCAGGCGATGAACTACCTGTTCTACCTGGTCCTGCTGATGGTGCTGCTGCGCTGGTTCGGCCCGAGCGGGCACGGCGACCCGGGCCGCGAGCGGTCCCCGTGGAGTCCGGTCGGCCTGCTGCTGCGCCTGCTCCGGCTCCCGCCGCGGCCGCTGCTGCTCGAACCGGTGGCCGATCAGGCCAGCCCGGCGTCGCTGGCCGGTCTGGTTACGCTGGTCCTCGCGGTCTTCGCGGCCAGCACCGTGAGCCACCAGCTCACCCCGATAGCGATCGTGGTCAGCGTCGGTGCGCTGGTGCTGGTCCGCCGCTGCACGCTCCGTACGCTGCCGGTCCTGCTCGCCGTCGTGCTGATGGCCTACATCAGCTACGGCGCCGTCGCGTACTGGGCGGGGCACCTGGACGACATGTTCGGCTCCTTCGGCAATGTCGGCGGCACCATCAACGACGGGGCGGTCGAACGGGTACGCGGCGACGCGGGGCACCAGTTGGTGGTGCTCCTGCGGGTCGTCCTCGCGGTGACGGTGTGGGGGCTGGCGGCCATCGGCGCGTGGCGACGAATGCGCCGGGGACAGGCCGGCCTGGGGCTGCTGGTGCTCGCCGGTGCACCGTTCCTCCTGCTCGGGATGCAGAGCTACGGCGGCGAGATCTTCCTCCGGGTGTACGCCTTCGCCCTGCCGTTCATGGCGATCCTCCTGGCCGCGCTGCTGGTCCCGGTGTGGCCGGCGCGGCGTCGCGTCCCCGCGGCTCTCGCGGCGGGCGCGCTGAGCGCCGTCCTCATCGGCGCCTTCTTCGTCGCCCGATACGGCAACGACGCCTTCGAGCAGGTACGCCCGGGTGATCATCGGGCCGTGGAGTGGCTCTACGCGCACGCCCCGGCGGACGCCACGTTCGTCTCGGTGACCTCCAACGTCCCCTGGCGGGCGAAGAGCGTCGAACGGTACCAGTACCGACCCCTCGGCCAGGACCTCGGGCCGACGACGGTCCCCGCCATCGAGGCGGAGATGCGGAGCAACCCGAAGGGCGCATATCTGATCATGACGAAGGGGCAGTTCGTCTTCGCGCAGTCGTTCCTGGGCAAGCCGCGGGGCTGGGGCGAGGACCTGGAACGCCAGGTGGTCGACTCAGGACGGTTTCGGCTCGTCTACCGGAATCCCGAGGCGAGGGTCTACGTCCTGGGCAGCGAAGGGGGCGGCCGATGACCCAGATCGTCCGGACCGCCATCGACGCCGAACCAGGTTTTCCCGGCCAACAGGCCTCTCCCTCGCTGCCGGACCTCCCTTCCGGTACGCCATGGCCGGCGTTGGCGACGCTCGTCGCCGGCGACGCCGTTCTCGCTCTTGTCCTCTGGGACGTGCCGGGCATCCTGCGGGCCGTCGCCGTCCTCGGCTACCTCGCCGTGGCGCCGGGACTGGCCTGCGCGAGGCTGATCCGGATACCGGACGGCCTCACCCGGTTCGTCGTCGGCGTCGCGCTCAGCCTCGCCCTCGGCGTCCTGGTCGCTCAGGGGATGATCCACCTGCACCTGTGGTCGCCGCTACTCGGGATCGTCACCCTCACCGCGATCGCGTCGCTGGCCGCCCTGATCGAGCTGGGCCGCGACGTGCTGCAGCACCACCGGAGACGATGGGACGCGGAATGACCGACACCCTCCTCAGCGTGGCCCGGTCCGGGCCGGTCCAGGCGGCCGTGCTCACCCTGCTCATGGTGGCGCTCATCGCCCGGATCATGGTGCAGCTCACCGCGCGGCCGGCGCGGCCGACGCTCCTCTGGACGCTCGACATGGCGGCCACCCCGCTGCTCGTCGCGTTCGTCATCGTCCTCCTACAGCGGTTTCATGACCTGAGCTGACCGTGGTCCGCCAGGCCGTGGCGGCGGTCGCCCGTCACCAGCTCACTGATCCGCGCCTCCGACGCGGCCGAGAAGGGGTCCCGGTGGGCGGCCACCGCCTGCCGGGTCTCCTCGGCGACCAGGTCGGCGTTGATCTGGGCGCCCGCGCCCGCGCCGGCCGCCGCGGCGGCGCCGACCTGGGCGGCCGGGTCGGTGACGTTGCCCGCGACCCACACCCCGGGCACCTCGGTACGGCCGGTCGCGTCGGCCGGGATGTGCTCACCGACCCCCGCCGGGTGTGCCGCCGGCTGCAGCCCGAGCGCCGCCAGGAAGCCGCCGCGCGCCACCATCCGGGGCGCGACGACCAGCGCGTCCCGGTCGACCACCGTGCCGTCGCGGAGCCGTACGCCCACGACGCGGTCCTCGGCGATCTCCAGGGACGCCACCTCGCCGGCCACCACCCGGATCCCGCGGGCGGCCAGCTGCTCCGCCTCCTCGTCGCCGGGCGGCGGCATGGTGTGGGTGAAGAACGTGACATCAGCGCTCCACTGGCGGAACAGCAACGCCTGGTGCACCGACATCGGCCCGGTGGCCAGCACCCCGATCGCCTGGTCCTGGACCTCCCAGCCGTGGCAGTACGGGCAGTGGAGCACGTCCCGGCCCCACCGAGCGCGCAGTCCCGGCAGGTCGGGCAGCTCGTCCACCAGCCCGGTGGCCACCAGCAACCGGCGCGCCCGTACCGCCCGGCCGTCGGTCAGCGCCACCACGAACCCGTCGCCGGCGCGCGTCGCGGCGGCGACCTCGCCGGGCACCACGTGGCCGCCGTAGTCGCGGACCTCCGCCCGGCCGCGCTCCAACAGCTCGGCCGGGGGCATCCCGTCGCGGGCCAGCAGCCCGTGCACCCCGTCGGCCGGGGCGTTGCGCGGGGCGCCACCGTCGATCACCACCACCGACCGGCGCGCCCGGGCCAGCATCAGCGCCCCGCTCAACCCCGCGGCGCCACCGCCGACCACCACCACGTCGTAGCTCTCCCTGAGCTGCTCGGTCATCCTGACCACCTCCGAGGGCAACCATCCGGGCGGCACGCGAAACTGGCAACCTTTGTTGCTGATCTGGCAAACTAGGGCACATGTCCGACGACCTCGACCAGGCGCTCGACGCGGTCGGCCCCCGGCTCCGCGCGCTGCGCCGGCAGCGCGACACCACCCTCGCCGAACTGTCGGCCGCCACCGGCATCTCGGTGAGCACCCTGTCCCGGCTGGAATCCGGCACCCGCCGGCCGACCCTGGAGCTCCTGCTCCCCCTGGCCCGGGCCCACGACGTCACCCTCGACGAACTCGTCGGCGCCCCACCCACCGGGGACCCGCGCATCCACCTGCGCCCGGTCACCCGCCACGGCATGACCATGCTGCCGCTGACCCGCCGGGCCGGCGGCATCCAGGCGTACAAGCTGGTGATCCCGGCCGACGGGCGGCGGAGCGAACCCAACCCGCAGACCCACGAGGGCTACGAATGGCTGTACGTCCTCAACGGGCGGCTGCGGCTCGTCCTCGGCGACCACGACCTGGTGCTCTCCCCCGGCGAGGCGGCCGAGTTCGACACCCGCGTACCGCACTGGTTCGGCGCCGCCGACGCCGAACCGGTCGAGTTCCTCAGCCTGTTCGGCCGGCAGGGCGAACGCCTGCACCTCCGTGCCCGCCCCGCCGGCTCCTCGCGGCCGTCCGCGTCGGGCAGCAGCGACGGGTGAACGCCCATCTTCACGATCCGGCGACGGTGTCGCGGGCGCCGCGCACCGCGATGAGCAGCACTCCGCCGGCGAACACCAGGCCGGCGCAGATGGCTGCGCCGACATCGTGCGGTGGACGGGCCGGCCAGATCCACGGCGTGGTCAGCGCCGGCCCGTGCCACTGCGTGTAGAGCGCGTAGAGGGCGACCATGAGGTAGCCGGCCGGGCCGGCCCAGGCCAGCGGGCCGCCGAGCGCGGCGGCGCACAGCAGACCGAGGCCGGTCAGCCCGGCGGTGTCGCGCAGCACGTCCAGGGTGCCGCCGGCCAGGTGCGCCCCGGTTCCGGCGGCGGCCAGCGCGCCGGCTGCGGCGGCGGTCAGCACCAACGCGGTGCCCAGCCGCAGGAACGGCAGCCACCGGCCGGTGGCGCGTTCCGGCTCGCCGAACGGGCTCGCGGTGGTGGCGGCGATGACCACGGCGCAGCCGGTCTCGAAGATCAGCGGCAGCTGGCGTGCCCCGTACGCCGTCCAGTGCCCGTGCAGCAACGCGATCCGCAGCCCGACGGCGCAGGCCGCCACCGCGGCCAGGGCGGCCGGGACCCGGCGGCTGGCAAGGTGCAGGTGTGCCAACCGCAGGCCGACCCGCGCCGCCCCGCCCGGCGGTGATCCGGACGGCAGTGTCCGTGCTCCACCCCTGCTCATGGCAGCTGCCCGAGGGTGACGTCGCCGGTCCGCAGCGCGGCCAGGTGGTCCACGAGCCAGGCGTGCCGGGCGGCGGCCGGCAGCGCCGCGAATCGCCGGGCGGCGGCCGCCGCCGGACTACCGGGCGGCAGGGTGGAGGTCCGCAGCATCCCGTCCGCGACCGCCTGCTGCGCCGGGGTGGCGCCGCGGCCGCCGCCGACGACGGCGTCCACGAGGTCGCGGCCGACCGTCGCGCGCACCTCGGCCGCGAAGTCACCGGTGGCCGTCCGACGGGCGAGGTGACTAGGCAGGACAAGGTGGAACACCGGCGGTGTGCCGCTCACCGGCGGGCCGGCTCTGCCGATGCGGACGCCGTTGCCCGGGTCCTGCCGGTAGGTCGCGGCGACCTGGCTGATCCGGGCCGGCGCGCCGGGCAGGCCGGCCACCTCGCGGAGCACCGGTTCCAGGGCGTCCACCACGACGGGCAGATACCCCGCATAGGCGGGGTGCAGGCAGACCGGGACCGCGGTACGGCTGCAGACCGGCGAGTAGCGGATCGGATCGTCGTCGGCCGCGTCGTGCAGGGCCGGGATGGCGATCATGCCGTGCACGTCGAGCCGGCCGGTGCCGGCGAGCCCGACGGCGGTGGCGGCCACGACCAGGCCGACAACGGCGGTGGCCGCGGCGGACCCGCGCAGCCACCGCCCGCCGGCGCCGGCGGGCACGCCGAGGGCGCCCAGCAGCGCCGCGGTGAGGCCGGCGAGGAACATCACCTGGGCGATGGGAAGGTCGGGCAGGTAGGGGTAGAACGTGGCGACACCCTCGTCGGGCCCGATCTCCCACGGACCGGCGACCAGGGGCGAGACCTGCCAGTACGAATGGTCGCCGTGGATGAACTGCGCGCTGATCTCGAACGCGAGGAACGCGGCGACCGCGACCAGCGGTGGGGTGAACCGGCTGGGCCGCAGCGCCCCGGCGACGAACCCGAGCGCGGAGAACGCCGGCAGGCTGGCCACGCCCACCACAACCGGCCACCACAACGGCCCACCCCAGGCGGCCTGCCGCGCGGTCACCCCGTACAGGACGCCCACGCAGCCGAGGTAGGCCACGACCGCCCAGCAGGTGGTGGCGGCCCAGGCGGCGAGCTGGCGGAACCACCGCGGCCGGGCGGTGCCGCTCACCAGCTCGGCCATGCCGTGGCGGCCCTCCCGGGAGCCCAGCCAGGCGGCGGCGCCGACCACCGTCGGCACTAAGACCGCCAGGGACGTGCCCTGCATGGTCATGGCGCGCAGGTTCCACATCGGCGGGTACGCCATGCTCGGACGGTAAGTGATGAACCAGAAGAGCCCGGCTGTCAGCGGCAGCAGCCACGGCATCACGTTGCGGCGCAGCTCCAGCCGCAGCATCCGTCCCGCCGCCGTGAGCGGCACGCGGAGCGCCCGCACCGGCCTGGCGGGCGCCGGCACCACCGGCGCGGCGGTCACGACCGCACCTCCGCCAACACCGCGCTGTAGCCGCGCTCCAGCGGGGCGTCACCGGCCGCGCTGGTCCCCTCGGCGCGCCCGGCCAACTCGTCCGGGGTGCCACGGAAGACGATCCTTCCCCGGTCCATCAGGGCGACCCGGGCGCAGGCGGCGCCGACATCCTCCACCAGGTGCGTGCTGACGACCACGGTGGCGGCCTGCCCGAGGTCACGCAGCAGGGCCCGGAACGCCACCCGCTGCTCGGGATCCAGCCCGGCGGTCGGCTCGTCCAGCAGCAGCAGCTCCGGCTCGTTGACGATCGCCTGAGCGATGCCGACCCGGCGCAGCATCCCGCCGGAGAGGGTGGCCAGCTTCGCCCTGGCCTTGTCGCCGAGGCCCACGCGCTCGACCGCCGCGGCCACCGCGTGGTGCACCCGCGCCGGCGGCATCTCCTTCAGCAGCGCGAAGTACTCGACGAACTCCACGACCGTGAACCGCGGGTAGTAGCCCAGGTTCTGCGGCACATAGCCGAGCCCACGCCGAATCTGTCTGCGCTGCCCGTACCCGCCGGGATCGCGGCCGAGCAGCCGGATCCGGCCCGAGGACGGGGGGATCACCGTGGCCATCATCCGCAACAGCGAGGTCTTGCCCGCGCCGTTCGGACCCAGCAGCCCCAACACCCCGGGGCCCGCCTCCATCGTCACCCCGGCCACGGCCCGGGTACGGCCGAACCGCCGGGTCACCTCGATGAGCTCGACGTTCATCACGTTCCTCTCGGAATCCGGGTGGCGTACAGGACGATCACGGCGCAGCAGCCGGCGAACGCCAGGTAGGGCAGCCAGAGGGCGGAATCGGTGACCGCGGCGGTGAGCTGGCCGGCGGCCACCCGCCCGGACAGGACGGTCGTCACCCAGCCGGCCAGGCCGGCCGCCACGCCCACGTTCGCCGATCGGGCGACCGTCGCGGCGGCCAGCGCCAGCGCGCACACCGCGGTCATCGGGACCAGCCAACCGATCGTGACCACGGTGGCGGCTCCCGACGTGGCCGAGGCGGCCAGCCCGAGTGCCGCGTTCAGGCCGAACACCGCCAACGCCCGGACCAGCAGCACCATTCGGTCGCTGACCGCCACGCTGCACGACAGCTCCCAGGCCGGGTCGATCCCCGGCCCGTACGCGTAGGCGATGCCCGCCGCGGCGACCGCGGGCGCGACGAGCGCCACGTACGGTGTCCCGGTCTCGCGGGTGGCCAGCATCCCGGCGAGCAGCACCACGGCGGTGGCGATCACCCACCCGAGCAGCAGCGACGGTGTGGTCACCAGCGCCCGGGCCAGCCCCGGCGAGCGGAGCAGCCGCCCGGCCAGCCGCTCCACCGGCCCGGGACGGCGGCGCCACACCTGCGCGGCCACCCCGATCCAGACCCGATCCAGGTCGACGTCGGGTTGCCCCGGCTCCAACTCCATCCGGTCCTGGCCGCCGCTCACCCCGTCACTGGTCATCGCCCGCCACCCTCCGGCTCCGGCTCGTGCCGCCGCAGCGCGGCCCGCATCAGCCGGCGGATCTGGTACGCACGGCTCTTCACCGTCCCCGCTGGAACACCCATCAGCTCAGCCACCTCGGCCACCGTCCGGTCCTCGATATACATCAGCCGCCAGGTCTCGCGCTGCGGGCTGCCCTCCGCGCCCAGCGCCTCGACGGCATCGGCAAGCTCCGCCCTGGACAACGCCGCGTCCGCCGGGTCGGCCGGGGAACGCCCGCCGGCAGCCCCCAGCGCGGCGAGCAGCAACTCGGGACGCCCACGGCGACGCAGCCACAACGCGGCCTGGCGGCGCGCTATCCCCCACAGCCAGCCGCCGGCGCCCTCCGACCGGTAGCCCGACGCGCCCCGCCAGGCCGCCAGGAAGGTCTCCTGCAACACGTCCTCGACGTCGGCGGCCGGCAGCACCGCGCGCAGCCGGGCAGCCAGCCACGGCGCGTGTCGGGAGAACAGCTCCCGCAGCGCCGTGTCGTCTCCGCCGGCAACGGCGGCGATCAACTCGTCGTTGTCCATCGCCTCTGTGTTGCGATCCGACACCGATCGGTTCACCCGGCCACCAATTTGTGATTGAAACCTGGCGAGGTTCACCTCGGCACGGTCCATGGGCGACCGTACCGGCCGGGCGCGCGGGACTGCGGGCCCACGCCGTGCTCTGGCAGAGTTGCCGGATGCGCGCACCCCGAACCGCCGCACAGGCCTGGGACGAGGAGTACCGGCGCGGCCGGTACCAGGATGAGCCGCCGGTCGCGTTCGTCGCCGACATCCTGGCCGCCGCCCACGGGGCGGGCGCGACCAACGGCCTTTACGTCGGCTGCGGCAACGGACGCAACCTGCTGCCGCTGGTGGACGGTGGGCTCGATCTGCTCGGCCTGGACATCTCCGCCGAGGCGGTCCGCCAGCTCGCCGACCGGCGACCGGACCGGGCCGGACGGCTGCACCACGGCGACCTGGACTCGCTGCCGGCCGGGGCGACCTGGCCGCTGGTGATCGGCATCCAGGTCTTCCAGCACGGCGACTGCGGGCAGGCGCACCGACAGGTCCGCGCGGCGCAGCGGCGAGTCGCCCCGGGCGGGCTGATCCGCGTACGGGTCAACGCGGTCGGCACGGACGTGTGGCCGGCGCACGAGGTGGTCGAGCGCGCCACCGACGACGGGTTCACCGTGCGCTACACGGCGGGATCGAAGCGCGGGCTGGACATCCACTTCTTCAGCCGCGCCGAGTTGGACCAGCTCTTCGCGGGGTGGGCGCCGGTGCTTCCGGCCCGACCGCACCGCACCGAGCGGGACATCCCCGGCACCGGGCAGTGGACGCAGTGGGAGGCGATCTGGCAGCGCCCTGCGGAGCTGATCGGAGACCAGCCCCTGACTGGCTGACGACCTCCTACGGTTGCCCGCCTTGTTTCAGCGCTGGTGACGGCGCGCTGGTCGGGCCGGTCACAGGTGCATTGACGGGCAACGCCCCGAGCTGGAAGCGGCTCAGCAGGTCAGGCAGAAGGGTCGCGAGGGCGGTGACGGTGTTCTGCCGGTCGCCGCCGCCGTCGTGCAGCAGCACGATGGAGCCAGCCGCGGTGCCCTTGGAGATGGTGGAGATGATGGCGGCTGCTGCCGGTTCCTCCCAGTCCCGCGGATCCACCGCCCAGTGCAGGCTGGTCATGCCCAGGTCCTCGGCGACGTCCACCAGCTGTCGGGTCCAGTTCCCGCCCGGCTGCCGGAAGTACGTGATCGGCGCGTGCGGCGCGGCGACGTGGATGGCCTGGCTGGTTCGCAGCAGATTGCTCTCAATGTCCTGACGGGGCCGACTGCCGAGGTCAAGGTCCTCGTTCCAGGTGTGGTTGCACAAGGTGTGACCGTCGGCCACGATGGCCCGCACAAGTTCCGGATAGGCCTCGGCATTCTTGCCCAGCAGGCAGAACGTCGCCTTGACGTGGAACTGGCGCAGCGTTTTCAGGACGAGCGGAGTCCAGGTGGGATCGGGTCCGTCGTTGAAGGTCAGCGCCACCTGCGCCGACCCAGTGGTCATCTGGACACCGGACGGCACGGGAGATTCGGTGGCGGACGGCGCCTCGGCGGACGGTGAGGCGTGCGGCAGCAGGGACCGGCCGATCAGATACACGCCGCCGAGCACCACAACGATCACGGTCAGGACGACGGTGGCGCGCAGCGCCGAAGACCGGCGCATCAGGCTGTCCTTCGGCTGTCTGCCGCCGCGGGCATGTCATGGCTGGTCACTGTCGCCCCTTCGGTCAATCCGACAGGCGCCACGTTAGCCGCCAAAACCCTAAGTCGTGTTTATACGAACAAATTGCTCTCTCACTGTCGCATTACGGCTCGAACCGGTAATCACACTCGGACCAGTCGGCCGAACGATATTCACCAACCGACAGAGGCCAGGCTGATGGGCGTGAGCTGACGAACCTGCGGCTCGATCCACTGTGCCGCGGTGACCAGCTTGACCAGCCGGTCGATGGTCTCCGGCGGCCCGGCCACGAAGCTGCGCCGCTCGGCCGGGCAACCGTACCGGTCGTCGAAGCAGCCGCCGTCGAGGGCGCGGACCGCCATGCCCGCCTCGGCGGCCAGCAGCATCCCGGCCGGCAGGTCGACCGCCTCCGGGCGGTAGCCGACGATGCCGTCGATGTCGCCGCGGGCCAGCATCACCCAGGACAGCAGCGGCGCCCACAGTTGCAGCACCCGCCGGGCGGTGGCGTCGAGCACCACCTTGAGCGCCCGGGCGGTGCTGTCGTCCCGGCGTACCTCGTGGCCCTGGGTCCAGGCCAGCACCGGCGCGGCCGGCACCGGCCGGCGGGGCGCGCGCAGCGGGCGGCCGGACGGACCGGACGCGTGCACGAACGCGCCCCGACCGCGTACGGCGGACCAGGTGCGCCCGGCGACCGGGTCGTGCACCACGCCCAGCACCGGTGAGCCCCGGTCGCAGAGGGCGATCCCGACGACGTACGCGGGCAGCCCGATCGCCACGTTGTTGGTGCCGTCGAGCGGGTCGACCAGCCACGCCCAGGAGGTGTCGGCGGCGTACTCGCCGCCCTCCTCGGCGATCACGCCGTGCTCCGGCCAGCGGGCCCGGATCCGGTCGACGATCAGCCGCTCGGCGGCCAGGTCCAGGTCGGTGACCAGGTCACCGGAGGCGCTCTTGGCCCGGGCGTGCAGCTCGCCCCGGGCGCCCCGGCGCAGCAGCCGCCCGGCGGCCTGGGCGGCCTCCACCGCGAACCGGTGCGCGTCGCGCAGGTCGGGTCCGCCTCTGCTCGGCTCCACGTCCATGGCCCCTCCAGCCACTCAGCCCCGTGCCACCAGTTGAGCTATCTCCCGCGCCATCCGCGCGGTCTCCGCCGGGTCGCAGCGGTTCCGGCGTACCCGGTGGCTGCGCCCGTCCACCGCGCCGAGGCTGAGGTCGCAGGCGCCGGGGGTGGTCCGGCCGAGCGCCACGGTCACCGCCGGCTGCCCCCGGTCCACCTCGGAGGTGTGGAAGCCGCCGGCGCGCAGCGCGTACGAGTCGCCGGCGGAGTGGGTCTCCACCGTGGCCGTCACCGCGGTCACCAGCCGGTCGGTGGCGGCCATCTCGTCGACGTCACCGCGGCTGTGCACCTCGTACACCCGCCAGGCGGGGTCCACGGGCGCGTCGGTCACCTCGATCAGCTCGTTGCGGACCCGCCCGTGGAGCACATGGCTGAGCAGGTCCCAGCTGTGTGAGTGCATGGCGGACGTGGTGGGCTGCCCGGCCGGCGGGCCGGCCGGCCAGGCGTGCACGCAGATCCCGTCGGGACCGGCGCGCTCCACCGGCAGGCAGGTGAAGCCGAGCGGGTGGCGGACGGCCAGCAGCGGTCGCCGCCCCTCGGCGACGTCGTCGAGGACGGTCAGCACCCAGCCGCGGAGCAGCTCCGGCCGGGTGCCCCGGTCGATCTCGCGTTCGAGGTCGGCGTAGGTCATCATGCGTACGGGTTCCTCGCCTGGATGGCCCGGCTGACGATGTCGGCGACCTCGCGGTCGCCGAAGGACCGGGGTAGTGGCAGCCCGAGCGCGGTGAACAGCCGGCGGACCTGTTCCACGGAGGGCTCGTCGTCGAGCTTGACCTGCCCGGCGGCCTCGATCGGCACCCGTCGGCTCTGCTCGCGGCTGAACTGCAACTCGATGTTGTAACGGTTGTAGTAGAGCTCTGTGCGGTCGATCCGCAGCGCCGGGGTCTGCGGGTTCTCCTGGGTGATGATGACGCAGCTGGAGGAGAGGTCGTAGCGGAAGGTGGTCATCTGCGCGGAGAGTCGCACGTCGATGGTGAGCAGCCCGGAGCGTTGCCGGTGCCAGCAGGCGGCCAGCACAGTGGCGTAGGACTCCTTGCGGGTGCGGTCGACCGTCCACCGCTCCCGCGGCGCGTCCGGGGCGAGGCTGCGCCGGAACTGCGCGTAGCGCTCGCAGACCGCCTCGTCGGTCGGGTCGATGATCTCGATGGCGAACTGCAGGGTGGCGTTTCGTCGGCGGGCGTGCTCCAGGCACTCCGGCAGGGTGACCGCGCGGGTGTAGGTGCCGGTGCCGCCCTTGAAGGTCCACCGGTCGGTGTGCCGGCGGGCCTCGGCCAGGGCCTGCCCGACCTCGCTGCCGTGCAGTACCCGGACCATGGTGACGCTGTCGATCGCCTCGCGGGCCCGGTTCAGCGCCCCCTCCGGACCGCTGATCTCGCGCAGCTGCGGCACCAGCTCGGCGAGCTGGGTCCGGGTGTCGTGGATGACCTCCCGCACCTCGTGCTCCGCGGTCTGCCGGCGTAGCCGGTCGCGCAGCAGCGCCTGGGCGAGCACGCCGAGGACGAGCAGGATCACGCTGTTCACCACGTCCTGGCTGACCGTGTTGTTCAGCCCGAGGATCGCGACGACCAGGGCCAGCACCAGCCCGATGAACGCGTCGAGATTCTTGACGACCCAGGTGACCACGCGCGCCATGACACCCCCCGGTCGACGGCGGAGCCTTCATGATAGCCCTTTGTCAATATCACCATCACGCACCGTTCAGCCGGGCGGTGCCTTTCGGTGACGGTGGAGCGGCGCCGCGGCGGGCGGCGCAGATCAACGATCCGCCGAGCCCCGGCGCGAGTCGGGCGAGCAGCCTGGAGGCCACCCAGCGCCCGCCGGGCAGCCGCCAGCCGACGTGGTTGGAGCGGATCGCCAGCGGCGCGAACCCGGCCTGCCGCAGCGCCCGGCGCAGCAGCGACGCGGTGAACGGCCGGATGTGCAGCCAGAGGTAGGGGTGCAGCGGATCGACCTGGCGCGGGGCCCGTCCGAAGAGGAACGCCAGCCGGTCCTGGACCGGGGCCAGGTTCGGGGTGGTGAGCACCAGCAGGCCGCCCGGGGCGAGCACTCGGTGGCACTCCCGCAGCAGCGCCACCGGGTCGTACACGTGCTCGATCAGCTCCCCGGTGAGCAGCCCGGCGAAGCTGCCGGTGCGGAACGGCAGGCTACGGGTGGCGTCCAGGCAGACCGGCACGGCCCGGCAGTGGGCGGCCCGGCGGGCCTCGCCCAGCGCCGCCTCCGCCATGTCCGCCACCACCAGCGGGCCGGGCAGCTCCGCCGGCTCGAGCATGCTCCGCGGGCCGCACCCCAGCTCCAGCACCGGGCGTCCGCCGACGACGCCGTCGACCATCAGCCGGGCCGCGACCGCCCGGCGGATCCGGTGGTACGGGTCGTCGACGTACCCGTTGACCTGCACGCCGTCGTGATAGCTGCGCCGGTTGGCGCGCCGGCCGTGCGCCTGGGCGCTGCGGGACGAGGCTCCGATCGGCGGCTCGCCCATGCACCCTCCACTGCGGTCGCCGGGTCCGGCGACGGCGCCCGCCTACAGCCTCGCACCACACCCGCGAAGCGGCGAGGAAATCCGGGCCGACGCCGACGCGGCGGCCGGGAAGCCGGCCGCCGCGTCGCGGGTCGTGCCCGGGTCAGATCGCGCGGGCCCAGTCCACCCGCATGCTGTCGTCGTACTCGTCGCCGGGGATCCACCACGGGTCGCCGAAGCCGCTGGTCGAGACGATGATGTTGCCGCCGTCCGGGTACTCGTTGGTCGGCGGCACCGACAGCGCGGCGCAGTAGCGTCCGTCCGGCGAGAAGACCGGCGACAGGTAGACCCGTGGCTCGTCGGTCAGCCGCTTGACGCCGGTGCCGTCGATCCGCACCGAACCGAGGGACCCGCCGACGATCGCGACGTCGCGGGTCCAGCGGTTGGTGCAGAACACCACCCGCTCGGAGTTGGGCATGAAGACCGGCCAGGAGAAAGTCTCACCCGCATCGGGCTGGTAGACCCGCCGCACCTTGCCGGTCGCCAGCTCCAGCATGCGCAGCTGCGGACCCTCCGAGCGACTGAGCCAGTTCATGACGATCATGGAGCCGTCCCGGGACCAGTTGGGACGGGTCATGTTGTGCCCCTGGACGAGCACCCGCCGCGCGCCGGTGGCCACGTTCACCGCGACCAAGGTGTCGTGGTTGACGACCAGGGCGACCTCGGTGCCGTCCGGGGACCAGGTCGGCCAGTCGTAGTGGACGCCGAACGGGTCGCTGATCACCTTCCGGACCTCGCCGGTCACCCGGTCGAACAGCGACAGGTTCGACCCGGTCTCGCCCTCGTAGCGCAGGTTGTTCACGGCCACGCACCGGCCGTCGGGCGAGGTGGTGGCGTCGTAGCCGTTAGTCAGCAGCACCTGCGGCGTGGTGTGGCCCGGGTTGATCTGGAGCAGCCCCGCGCTGCCCGTGACGAGCCACGGCCCGTTGACCACCTCGGTGGCCTCCGCCGCCGCTGCGGGCGCCGCCGCCAGTCCCCCGGCCACGCCGGTCACCGCGGCCGCGCCGGCCAGCGCCGCGGTACGCAGCAGGGCACGACGGTTCAGTTCGGTCATGTGCACACCCCCGTGGTGGATGACAATGTCCGGTCCACCCTCCTCAAGCGAGGGTCAACGGTGTATCCGACGACCGGCCCGGGCGGGATGAGCCGGTCGGACGAGGGTCGGGCCGGCGCGAGTTGTCCCCACGGTTGCCCGGTCGCCTGGCATGCTGGGGGCATGGACCGTTGGATCACGGTGGCCGGCTATGAGAACCTGCCGGGCTGCCCGTCGCCGATGGCCGCGCTGCGGGCCTGACTACGCGACCGGGGCATCGACTGGATGCCGTTTCGCCCGGCCGAGATCCGCTACGACCTGGCCTGCGGCCCGGGGCCGGACGGCCGATGGCACGGCTGGTACCGGGTGATGGTCCACGGCAGGGCGCTACGGCCGCTCGGCCTGCACCCTGACCAGCCGACCTCGGTCGTGGACGGACCCTCGCCGCCCGGTTGGTGGCACGCCGCCGCGGAACGCCACCTGCGGTGACCCTGCTCGCCGCTGGGCCGGCCGTGTGCCGCTCACCGCGCCGCTGCCCTCGGGGTGGGCGACCGCACGCTCGCCGGCATGGCCGACCAGGTCAGCCGGACGCGGTGCGCCCACCCTCGGCGGGCCCCTGCCGGTCGAGGCAGTCGGCGAGTTCGATGACGACCTCCGTGTAGCGGGGGTCGGTGTGGTACGGCCAGTGCGCCTCGATCGGCGGCGGGACCGTGTCCATCGGGTTGACGGTGACCGCGCGCGGATCGCGCAGGCGTACGTCCACCTGGCCGGCTGGACCCTCGACGGCGGGTGCTTCGCCGGGCCGGTGCGTGGAGAAGATCGCCCCGCTGATCGGGTCGGTGTTCCGCCAGAGGTTGCGCCACCGCCACCCGACGCGCTCGCCGAGCTCGCGTAGGACGTCCTCGCCGAAGTAGGCCGGCATCAGGTGTCCGTAGAGCCGGCGCAGCGGCGAGCCGTAGGTGAGCAGGGCAACCCGGTGCAGCATCTCCGGCGGCAGTTGCAGGACGGCCGCCGCGGCCAGCGCGGAACCGTGGCTGTGCCCGGACAGCACCACCTTCTGGTGCCGGGCCAGTGCGCTCACCCGCTTGGCGAGCTCCGGCACGGCACGCTCGGCGTAGCAGGGCGGCGCGAACGGGTGGGTCGTGCGGGGGAAGAAGGTGCCCAGGTCCCACAGCACCCCGGCCGCCCGCCTTACCTCAGGGGAGACGTAGGCCATGAGACCGATCAACACGAGCCCGACGATGATCAACCCGAGCGAGATCGTCCCGGCGTCGGTGAGGTAGGCAGCGAGCCCCACGAACGTCTGGCGGTTCCCGCTGAGCTGCTGCGCCAGCTGGGTCGGCCCGATCTCGATCAGGTCGAGCGCGGTGAACACGAGGCTGAGCAGGGAGAGCACGAAGTACACGATGAGCAGCGGGCTGAACTGCTCGGCGAGGCGCGATCTGCTGATCGCCCGGCGGACGCGCTGGACCTGCCCGGCGGCCTGCGGCGGCGCGTCGGGAAAGTCCTCCCGGCAGATCCGCTCCGCCACCCGTTCCCGCCGCCGCCGGCTGAACCGGCCCGCGTACAGGCCCACGACGGCGACCAGCAGCACGGTGAAGAGGGCGCCCAGCGCCTCCCACCGGTAGGCGATCGGCGGGGGGGGGG
>NZ_VSFA01000240.1 GCF_008119785.1 Micromonospora sp. MP36
GAAACACCGTAGGAGGCGCATAGAGATGCCCACCATCAAGTCCTTCGCCATCGGCAACGGCGATATGTACTACATCCGCCACGGCAGCGACAACTTCACCATTATCGACTGCTCACTGCCGCCTGAGCGGGCCGGCAGCATCTTGACGGAGATTGCGACCCAGTCAAAGGGGAAGGGATGCCTCCGATTCATCTCAACCCATCCCGATCAAGACCACATTGGCGGCTTGGCCGAACTCGATGATCACATCAGTATAAGGAACTTCTACTGCGTCAAGAACGAAGCGACCAAGGACGACCCGACCGACGACTTCAAACACTACTGCAGCCTGCGTGACGACGCTGAGAAAGCCTTTTATATCTACAAGGGATGCACGCGACGGTGGATGAATCAGAGCAACGAGGAGCGCGGCTCGGCTGGGCTCAACGTGCTGTGGCCGATCACTTCAGACCCCGATTTCCGGAGCGCCTTGGCTGATGCCGCCGCCGGCATGTCGCCAAACAATATCTCCTGCATCTTGCAGTACTCAGTTGACGATGGCCCCCGAATGCTGTGGATGGGCGATCTCGAGACTGACTTCATGGAGAAGATCGAGAGCAAGGTGGCCATCCCCAAGGTAGACGTCCTGTTCGCCCCACATCACGGCCGAACGTCAGGCAAGGTGCCGAGGGGGTGGCTGGAAGAAATGGATCCGGGGCTAGTGGTAGTCGGCGAGGCACCGTCGGAGTACTTGGACTATTACAACGGCTACAACACCATCACCCAAAACTCCTGCGGCGATATTCTGTTCGATACGGATACCAACAAAATGCACATCTATGTCGGCGATCACGCCTACGGCGTTAACTTCCTCCATAACGAGGGCCGCGACCACAGCCATGGCCTGTATTACATCGGCACTCTTGAGTGTCGGGCGCGCTGACGCCATCGGGAGGTCGACGTCATGAGTCTGCTGCAGCAGATTACCGATCGATACAACCGGAACGCGCGGCTCCTGCCCGCCGCGCTTATGGTTCTGCCGGTTTTTGTCCTCGCTGTGACGGCCATACCCGTTGCTGTGACGGTCTGGACGAAAGTAGCTGGGCTTGCCGCGTTCTGCCTGCCGTTCGCTGCCTCGCAAGCCGTCCGCGATCGAGGACTTCGAGTCGAGCCCCAGTTGTTCCGCGCCTGGGGCGGCCGGCCATCAGAGAACATGCTGCGATGGCGTGCAGCTTCGACCAAGTCGGCTGTGGCTCGCCGACATCAGCTGGTGGCCACGCATCTCGGTATCGCGCTGCCTGACGAGACGACTGAGGCCGCTGATCCAGCAGAAGCCGACGAGCTCTATGCCACCGCCACGGCCGCGTTGCGAGAAAGAACCCGGGATAGGTCGCGCTTCCCCTTGGTGTTCGAGGAAAACATCGCATACGGATTCCGTCGCAACACTTACGCCTGTCGCCTTCCGGCCATTCTTATTTGCGGCCTGGCAGCGCTGGTCATGATGGTGCTCGCCTGGTTGTCACTGGTACCACTCGGCTGGGAGCAGCAGACAGGCCTGATCAGCTTCGACGCTCTAGCGGCTGTTGGGTGGTGGCGATTGTGCACCCAGGCGGCAGTCCGGCGCGCAGCAGAGAAGTACGCGGGTCAACTGTTCTTGTCGCTGGAAACACTAGGCACGGAGCCGCAGCAGACTCAGCTCGGCCCCACCTGATCACCTAAGGTCGAGTAGCCGGGAGGGGTCTCACCTCCCGGCTCTCACAGATCTGGGCGTAACACCTGGCAGGTAAGCGCGCTGACACCAGCGGAGCACACGTCACCGATCGTCCCCTCCGACCCACCTCCCTGTCAGCCGGAACAA
>NZ_VSFA01000241.1 GCF_008119785.1 Micromonospora sp. MP36
GCGGTGGTGCGAGCTGTTCGCCGCCTACGAGTTCGACATTGGCGTCAGCATCGACGGGCCCGGCGTCCTGAACCGTAACCGTCTCGACCGGGCCGGCAACCCAACGGACAGCCGGACCCTTCGGGGGACTCAGATCTTGGCAGACGCTGGTCTGGCGTATTCGGTGATCTGCGTCGCCACGCCGGAGACCATCGACTACGCGGATGCCCTCGTTGACTTCTTCACCGGTCTGCCAGGTTGCCAGTCGGTGGGGTTCAACATCGAGGAGCAGGAGGGCGCCGACCGGACGCCGGTGTCTGAGGAGGCCGCGTACCGGTTCTGGGACCGCCTCGTCCAGCGCCGTGTCGACGGCAGCCCGCTGCGGATCCGCGACCTGGACCGGCTGGTCGACTACCTCGCCGCTGCCCGCGCCGGGCACGTCGACCACGCTCCCTACGAGCCGATCCCCACCGTCTCCTGGGACGGGCAGGTGGTGCTGCTGTCACCGGAGCTGCTCGGCATCACCGACCCGCGATACGGCGACTTCATCGCGGGCAACGTCCTCGACGAGCCGATCACCGCCATGCTCGCCCGCGCCGGCGACCTCCGCCACGTCGCCGAGTTCGTGACCGCCCTCAACGGCTGCGCCGACCACTGCGCCTACTACGACTTCTGCCGTGGCGCCCAGGCCGGCAACCGCTACTTCGAGCACCACACCTTCACAGCCTGCGAGACCGCCTACTGCCGAACCAGCAGGCAAGCCCTCGTCCGCGCCGCCGCGGACCACCTCACCCCTCAAGGAGGAGCACCATGACCAGCACCCTGGCGATCCTCGTCAACGCCACATCCGAGCAGCTCGCCCGCCTCGGCGTCGACCCGGATCGGTCGGTAGCGTCGATCGATGCGGCGAAGTTCGACAATCGGCCTACCTGGGACAATCGGGGGAAGTTCGACAGCCGACCCGGCTGGGACAACTGGAACAAGAAGAAGTAGCCCGCCGACACGCGGAAACGATCGGATACGCGGGTCGGCGCGCCCACCCCGCGCACACAAAGGTGGAGGACATATGCGTACCACCTCAGTCGGCGAAGTGAAGATCCTGCTGCCGGACCTCAATCCGGACGATCTCGACAGCGCGTCTGACCTGGACGACGGCCTCACCGAGGCCCTCGTCGAGGGCGCGTCCTGGCGCGGTGCGCAGATCGAAGGGATCAGCGCCCGGAGCAGCCGGATCACCGGTGGTGACCTCAGTGAATGCACATGGGAAGCCGGCAGCATCTACGGCTGCGAGATCACCCGTACCGATCTCTCCGGCGCGACCCTGACCGGCATCACCATCGAACGGTGCGCCGTCACCGGCTCACGGTTCACCGGCACCCGACTCACCGACGTCCGCCTCAAGGACGTCCTGTTCGACGGCTGCCGCTTCGACTACGCCACACTCCAGCGCGTCACTGCCGCCGGCTCGGTCGCCTTCACCGACTGCAGCCTCGCCAACGCCACCTGTTCCTCCTGCCGTCTTCCCGGCATGGCTCTGCGGTCATGCGACCTCGCGGGCCTGGAACTGGACTCCTGCCACCTTGGCGGTGCCGACCTGCGTGGCAGCCGCCTCCAAGGAATGAAGGCACCCCTCGCGAATCTGCAGGGCATCACAGAGGACCAACTTCCTGACCTCACCCAGCTGGCCATCGACGCCCTGGGCCTCACCGTGCGCAGCGACTGACTCCAATAGAGCACCGTGGCGGCTGACGCCATCGGCCCCGGACGGCATGGGAGTGTCAAGTTAACGGCCCTGTCTCACATTCGGTGGTGACGGAGGGTGCTG
>NZ_VSFA01000242.1 GCF_008119785.1 Micromonospora sp. MP36
TGTTGCGGTGCTTGCTTCCTTGCCGTGAATGCATGATCGGTTTTGCGGCTTCCTTCCCCTCTGCAGCCGCGGAAACGGGTCGTGTGATGTCGATGCAACCGCGGCCGTGGCCCGAGCCTGATGAGCAGGTGGCTTCGGCGATTCGTGCGATGTATGCAGGGCGTGAGGCACCCTTGCCGGTGGTAGTACGAGATCAGCTGGGTGAGCTGTTCGCTGATGAGCAGTTCGGTGCGGCGTTCGGGGTCCGCGGCCGGCCTGGTTGGTCTCCGGGGCGGCTGGCGTTGATCACGGTGTTTCAGCTGGTGGAGAACCTGACCGATCGGCAGGCGGCCGAGGCGGTGCGGGACAAGTTGTCGTGGAAGTACGCGCTGGGGCTGGATCTGGCCGACACCGGTTTCGACGCTTCGGTGTTGAGCGAGTTCCGGGCCCGGGTGATCGCCCATGGCCTGGAGGAACGGGTCCTTGACCTGCTGTTGGCCAGGCTGGTTGGTGAGGGGCTGCTGGCGGCGGGTGGTAAGCAGCGCACGGACGCCACCCACGTGGTGGCCGCCGTGCGGGATCTCAGCCGGCTGGAGCTGGCCGGGGAGTCGGTGCGCGCCTGTCTGGAGGCCCTGGCCGCGGCGGCGCCGGATTGGGTGGCGCAGGTCATCGACGTGCCGGCCTGGAGCAGGCGGTACGGGCAGCGGGTGCACGACTGGCGGCTGCCGTCGTCGCAGACCGCCCGGGCCGAGCTGGCAAACACGTATGGCACTGACGGGTTCGCGCTGCTGACGGCGGTCTACGGCCCGTCGGCGCCGCCGTGGCTGGCGCAGCTGCCGGCCGTGGAGGTGCTGCGGGTGGTGCTGCTGCAGAACTACGTGCGTGGGCACGATGAGCACGGGCGGGAGGTGGTCAGACGGCGGGAGGCGAAGGTAGACGGTCTCCCGCCGGGAAGGCATCGCCTCACCTCGCCCTACGACACGCACGCCCGGTGGGGCACCACGCGCAGCGCCAGCAAACCCTGGAACGGTTACAAGGTCCACCTCAGCGAAACCTGCAACGACCCCGACGACAGCGCTGACACGCCGTTCATCGAGCCGCCCAACATCATCACCAACGTGATGACCACCGACGCGACGGTCAACGACACGGTGATGACCAGCCCGATCCACGACCGGCTGCAACGGCGCGGACTGCTGCCGGACGAGCACTACCTGGACTCCGGCTATCCCTCCATCGACCTGGTCATCGCCTCCGCGGCCCGCTACGGCATCACGCTGGTCACCCCGCTGCGGACCAACAACTCCGTCCAGGCCCGAGCTGCAGCCGGCTTCGACAGCACCGCGTTCACCATCGACTTCGACAACCAGCGCGCCACCTGCCCCCAGGACCAGACCAGCACCACCTGGAGCCCGACCACCCAACGCGGCAGCGACGTCATCGTCGTTCGCTTCGCCCGGGAAACCTGCCGACCCTGCCCCGTGCGCCAGCAGTGCACCACCGACCGACACACCGGCCGCAAGCTGTCCGTGCGTCCCCGCGAGGTCCACCACGCGATACAACTGGCCCGCGCCGAGCAGCACACCAAGGCCTGGCAGACCAAATACGCCCGACGCGCCGGCGTCGAAGGAACCATCAGCCAAGCCGTCAACGTCACCGGCATACGCCAAGCCCGCTACCGCGGCCTGGACAAGACCCACCTGCAAAACGTCTTCAGCGCCGTCGCGATCAACCTGATACGGCTGACCGCCTACTGGAACGGTCACCCCCTCGACCGAACCCGCACCAGCCACCTCGCCCGACTCGCCCTGGC
>NZ_VSFA01000243.1 GCF_008119785.1 Micromonospora sp. MP36
CATCCAGTGAGGCTTCGCCTCGGACCGCCGAGGTGGGTGGTTGCTGCAGGTAGTGACGTGCAGGTCGTTGAGCGCCACCCTGGATGCCATCGACGCTGGTCGTGGGAGGTGTCCGATGGCGGCTTCGGTGGTCACGGTCAATGATTTCCTTGACGGGCATGTGGGGTTGGACATCGAGTGTCTGGACCGCATCTACCTCAACGGGTACGTGCCTAACCTTCAAGTTGGAGGGCAGGTCGTCACGTTCCTGACCCGGCACTTGGGCAAGCCGATCCCGTCACCTGCGGTGTTCGAGCAGATCGGCGGCCGGTTCCGCCGGGCGGTAACCAAGTTCGCCGCAGCGGGCGACATCCCTGTCGTGCGTTTCGACAAGGACGACCGGAAGATCGACGTGATGCGCCCCTACCAGGATCGGCTTGCGGCGCAAGGACGCTGCGGAGTGGCCGCGATCGGGGTGGCGCAGGAGTTCCAGCCGGTATGGACCGCCTACCAGCGTGACACCCGCGCCACAGACCTGCCGCAGTTCACCTTCGCCAAGGCCCAACGGCGGGTGACCTGCTACTACTTCTACCTCGTCGACGAACAGTTCGGTCCCGGCTTCGTGAAGATCTGCTCCTACTTCCCCTACCCGATCAAGGTGTGGGTCAACGGCCACGAGTGGGCAAAACGGCAGGCCACCAAGGCCGGGATCGGGTTCGCTGAGCTGTCCAACGGGTTCGCCTCCTGCACCGATCCGGCCGCGCTGCAGGCCATCTGCGACCAGCTGGGGCCTGCCCAGATCCAGGCGTTCTGCCACCGCTGGCTCGACGCGCTGCCCACCCCGCTATCCGAGGTCGACGAGGTGGGCGGCTACTGGTGGGAGTTCTCCATGCGCCAGATCGAGACCTCCCGCACCATCGTGTTCCACGCCCCCCGCCACGCCCGGGCGTTCTTCGAGGCCCTGGTCGCCGACAACCTCGACGTCGGCCGACCGGACACCGTCGAGATCATCTTCGGCCGGCAGATCCGCACCGGCCCGAAACGCGCCACCCCCGGGGTGTTCAAGACCAAGGTCGTCACCCGCGGTGTCGACGTCACCGTCAACGCCCTCTACCGCCACTCCCGCATCAAGCAGTACCTCAAGGACGGCCGGGCGCTGCGCATCGAGACCGTCATCAACTCACCCACCGACCTGCGGGTCGGGCGCCGTCTGCACCACCTCGACGAACTACAGGGCAAGGCCCGTGCGATCAACAACCGGCTCCTCGATACTGAGCGGGTCGGTCAGGGCTGTGTCCTCGCGAGCCCAGCCTTCGCGCGGGTCGCGCACCCCACCATCGAGGAGGGCAGGAGGGCCCCGGCCCTACGGTTCGGCGACCCTCGGGTCATGGCCCTGGCCGGCGCCCTTACCACCTGCGTGCACGCCGTCACCGGTCTGTCCAACCGAAGCCTTCGCGCCCTCATGACCGGACTGCACGGCGCGCCATACTCGATCGGCCAGGCCAGCTACGACCTGCGCCGGCTACGCCTCAAAGGCCTCATCGCCCGCCAGCCGCACTCCAACACCTACACCCTGACCCCCGACGGGCTCCGCTTCGCGATCTTCTACACCAAGGTCCACAACCGCATCCTCACCCCGCTGCTGGCCGCCGACCAACCACCCGCACCGCCACCCCTACGGCAAGCGCTACGCACCATCGACCAGCACCTCAACGACCAGCTCACCCGAGCACGCCTACCGGCCGCCCGATGAAAACTTGGCTCAACCGTCAAAACCCCAGAAACCAAGCGAACGCTAG
>NZ_VSFA01000244.1 GCF_008119785.1 Micromonospora sp. MP36
GACGGGTCACGTCAACGACGCGACGTCACGGATGCCGGACGGCTATGACCCGAACTTCTTCCATTGCCCTTCGGAGACCACCTCGATGGAGCCGTCGACGACCTTGATGGCCGTCTGTTCGTCGATGGCGTAGGCCGGGACACCGATTTCGGCGGCCCACCGCTCTGCGTCGGCCAGGGTGTTTGTTGGAAAAAAGTCCAGGTGCGGGAAGATCGAGAAGTCGACGACTCCCGGGGTGCGGTCGTCCGGCGCGGACGGCCATTCGACGAAGTACGTTCCGATCCGGGGCGTCATCACCATGCTTCCCGCACTCACTCCCACCCAGACGATCTCGGGCAGCGATGGCAGCAGATCGGCCAGCCCGGACTCCCGTATCCAGTGGCACAGGTACGTCGCGTCGCCGCCGTCGACCAGGAGCACGTCGGCCTCCCGGACCCAGGGGACCCATCGCTCCGCACCGATGGTGGGCAGTGCGGTGAGCTCGAGGACACCGAGTGACGCCCAACCCAGGCCGGACAGGTACTGAAACGTGGGCTCGGCGGCTACGAAGCCCCGCACCGATTTCGGACCGCACATCGGGTGGCCCCACTGCGCTGTCGGGACGCAGAGGGCGTGGCACTCGGCGATCGGCTTGCCGAGGAGCTGCACGAGCGCCGAGTGGATGCTTGGGTTCGTGACGCCGCCTGACGTAAGCAAGAGCTTCAAGGTGCCTCCAAATTCGCGCGCGGAAGGTGGATGTGCCTGAAGACCCCGGACCGTGCTGGAACTCACCGGAGGTCGGTCAACCTCTTCAGAGGTCCTTCAGGTCGCCGGGTGCGATTGCCCACTATCCTCCACCCGGTCCTACCCCGCACACCCGACCGACGCACGCAGGATGCGCATGTCGCGGCGACCGCTCATCGAGACTTCGCCCAATCACTCCTGGAGCATGCCGACATCTTCGCCGCACCTCCGCATTAGCTGGATCAAGCCGTCCCCGCAACGATGGCGCGCCGTCATCGGCGATCGAGTGCTCGCGATCCTGCACAGGGCCAGCTCCAGAGTCGCCCTGTGTCGCTGAGGGCTACCCAGATCGATCGCACTTGACGGATCGCCGCGCCGCTTGCTGGCCTCTGCGGGTGCCTCTGGCAGGGCTCGCGGTCGGGCGGTGCCAGCGTCTGCCGCCGGCGCTGGCCGCGCTCGTTCCGCTGACCGTAGATGGCCTTTGTCGCGGCCGACAGCGTCGCTGCCGACAGCGCGTGGACCGGGAGTGGTGCCAGCACCACCGGCGATGCGGGAGCCAGCACCGCTGACCCGACGGCCGAGACGACGCAGAGTTCTTTGCATCCGGGTTCGTCCCGTCACGAGCGGCACTGCCAGCTCGGCCGCGAGACCCGGGCCGACCGGGGCCGGGTGGGTGAGCGCCGGACGCCCTTGGTCAACGGGACCAGCTGATTCGAGCAGGCAGGGGAAGCGACATGCCCACGACGACCAACAACTCCGCGCCTACGACCGGCGTACCGCCCGGGCTCCCGGCCGGTCGTAGCCGCGGGCGGCGGCAACTGCGCTGGGCGGTGCCGCTGCTCCTGGCGGCGGTTGCGTTCGTCGGGTACGCGCTGCCGCCCTATGTGACGCTGGACCCGAGCCGGTCCCGGCTGCCTGTCCCGCAGGACTACCCGCAGTACTACCCGCTGCTGGTGGCGCACATCCTGTTCGGCTCGGTGGCACTGCTCGCCGGCTGTTTCCAGGTCTGGCCATGGTTCCGCCGCCGCTACCCC
>NZ_VSFA01000245.1 GCF_008119785.1 Micromonospora sp. MP36
TGGCTCTGGCGCAGAAACGGTGGTGACCTGAGTCCAGAGTGGTCGGTGCTGTGGGGCATCCTAAGCCCGGTGCGATGTGATCAAGACGGTCTTCCCTCAGCTGTCGGGTCTGGTCATCGACCGGGTGATCGATCAAGGGGCAGTGGTGCGGGTCGTCGCCCGCACGCCGGTGGCTCCGGTGCCGTGTTCGGGATGCGGGCAGCTCAGCGACCGGGTGCATGCGTATCACCAGCGTCGGCTGGCTGACCTTCCCGTTGGTGGGCGCTGTGTGATCGTGCAGTTGCGGGTCCGGCGCCTGGTCTGCCGGGCAGGGTCGTGCCCGCAGCGGACGTTTCGGGAACAGGTGCCCGCGCTGACTCAGCGATGGGCACGGCGGACCCGGCAGCTGACCGCTTTGGTCGCCGATCTGGCGGTGGCCGTCGCCGGCCGGGCCGGCGCGGCGGTGCTGTCCCGATTGGGTGTGCGGGTCTCCCGCAGCACCGTCCTGCGGGTGTTGATGACGGCGCCGGTTCCGGCCGGGCCGGTGCCGGCGGTGCTCAGCGTCGACGACTTCGCGCTGCGCCGGGGCCGCCGGTATGCGACCTTGCTGATCGACGCGGTCACCCATCGCCGGATCGACGTGCTGCCTGATCGGAAGGCATCCACCTTGGCCGCGTGGCTGCGCGAACACCCGGAAGTCGAGGTGGTCTGCCGTGACGGGTCGGCCGCATTTGCCGAGGCGATCCGCGACGGCGCGCCGCAGGCGGTGCAGGTCAGCGACCGGTGGCACCTGTGGCACAACCTGGCCAGGGCAGTCGAGAAGACCGTAGCCGAGCACAGCCGCTGCTGGCACGACAGTCCAGTCCGCCCGAACCAGCCCCTGGCCCAGCGCACTCGCGAGCGGCATGCGGCCGTGCATGCCCTGCTCGGCCAGGGCGTCGGGCTGCTGGAATGCGCCCGCCGGCTCGGCTGGGCACTGAACACCGTGAAGCGGTACGCCCGCGCGGCCACCGCAGAGCAACTCCAGCGTCCGCCGCGCTACCGCGAGACGCTGGTCGACCCGTTCCGGGACCATCTGCGGCGCCGACGCACCGAAGACCCCCAGGTTCCGGTGACCCAACTCTTGGCCGAGATCCGCGAACTCGGCTACACCGGCAGCGCGAACCTGCTGGTGCGCTACCTCAAGCAGGGCCGTGCCGATGCTGAACGCACCCCGCCGTCACCGCGCCGCCTGGTCTCCTGGCTCATGACCAAGCCCGAGCATCTCGCCGCCCACCACCGCGACCACCTACGAGACCTCCTCGCGGCCTGCCCGCACCTGACCGTGCTGGCCCGGCGGGTCGGCGAGTTCGCCAGCCTGCTCACCGGCCGTCGGGGCGAGGACCTGGACGCCTGGATGACCGCCGTCGACGCCGACGACCTGCCCGCCCTGCACGGCTTCGTCCACGGCATGCGCATGGACCTGCCCGCCGTCGTCGCCGGCCTGACCCTGCCCTACAGCAACGGCCCGATCGAAGGCGCCAACACCAAGGTCAAATTCCTCAAGCGGCAAATGTACGGCCGAGCCGGATTCGCCCTACTCCGGCAGCGAATCCTCCTCGCGTAGATCGATCACCCCGACCACCGTTTCTGCGCCAGAGCCAA
>NZ_VSFA01000246.1 GCF_008119785.1 Micromonospora sp. MP36
CTAAGTGCTCATTTCCGTTAATTCGTCGGGGGTCACGCGGCGGTGGGTAGGGGCGTGTGGGTGGCGAGGCGTTTGAGGAGAGCGTCGAGATCTTTCTTGGTGTATCGCCAGTTGAACGGCCGTGCGCCGAGGTTGTAGTGGTCGTGGAACGCCTCGATCCGGCTCTCGACGTCGGCCAGGTCGTAGAAGTCGTTGGGGGTGACGACCTTGCGCTGCACGATGGAGAAGTAGATCTCCACTTGGTTCAGCCAGCTGGCGTGCAGCGGGGTGTGCACCACGGTCGCGGTGGGCCACGCCGTGGTCATGCGGTCGATGGACGCCTGCCCGCGGTGGGAGGAGCCGTTGTCGACGATCCAGAACACCCGCCGTGCTGAGGCGTAGGGCTCACGGGTCATGACCTGCTCGACCAGCCGCGCGAACGGGGCCAGGCCGGTGGTCGGCTCGCAGCGGCCGTAGACCTTGCCGCGGTGCACGTCGAGTGCCGCCAGGTAGGCCAGGGCTCCGCCTCGGTCGTACTCGTGCTCCACCCGCATCAGCCTCGACCGCCCTGGGGGCAGGGTCGGGTGGCAGCGGCAGCGGGCCTGGATGGAGGTCTTTTCGTCCGCGCTGATCACGAACTCGTCGGCGCCGAGCGCCTGGCCCTGCCATGTCCGCGCGTAGAGGTCGAGCACCCGGTGGGCCTTGGCGGCGAAGTCAGGGTCCCGCGGGAAGATCCACGACCGGTGCTGCCAGGGCTTGATCACGTCAGCGGCCAGCCAACGTGCCACCGTGGAGGCGGAGATGTCGGCGACGATCCCCGCGGTGACCGCCTCGCCGGCCAGCTCGGCCGCGCTCCAGCGTGACAGCGGCACCCCGTGGTCGGCCGGCAGTTCGCAGGCCAGGGCCTTGACCTGCGCCTGCTGCACCGGGGTGAACACCGGCGGGCGGCCGGGCCGGTCCGCGTCGGCCAGCCCTTCCAGCCGGCGTTGCCAGAACCGCCGCCGCCACTTGCGCACCGTGTCCACGTGCACGCCGTGGCGGGCGGCGATCGCCGTGTTGGTGGCGCCGTCCGCGGCGGCCAGCACGATCCGTGCCCGCAGCACCAGCCGATACGCGCTGGTAGACCGACGCGTCAACGCCTGCAGCGCGCCACGTTCATCAGGATCGAGGGCGATCACGTAGGGGCTTGTCGGGGGCATCGGCATGTTCTGCCACCCCACACGCCGCAGTGCCCGCACCGACACGCCGCCGGGTGCGGCACTATGACAGTCGTGGCCAAGCCTCCGCCCGAGTCGACCAAGACCTCGCTACGCCAACGCCTGGGCGCTCACGCCCGCACCCACTGGCCTGCCCTGACCACGGTGTCGGTGCGCTACCGCGGCGTGTTCGCCTACGTCGACGGCCGACTCGCCGACGGCACCACCCTGCCCCTGTTCCGGCTACGCTACGGCGGCTACGCCAACCAGTGGGGCTTCGCGATCTACCTGGCCAGCAAAGACGGATACGAAGACTCGTACCTGCCCAGCGGCCACACCGCCGGCACCGCCGAGGAAGCCCTCGACTGCGCCTGCGGCCTCTACCTCAACGACCCCACCGCCTGGACCCAACCCCCGACGAATTAACGCCGAGCAGCACTAAGCG
>NZ_VSFA01000247.1 GCF_008119785.1 Micromonospora sp. MP36
CCTGTCGGCGGATCTCACCGAAGCCGGCGTCCGCGACCTGCCGGGCTAGCCGCCGGTTGCGCAGCATGCCGGCCACGTTGAGGTCTTCGACCACGATCGTGCCGTACTCGCGGGCCAGCCGGGTGGTGAGTTTGTGCAGGCCGTCACGGCGCAGGTTCGCCACCCGCGCATGCGCCCGCGCCACCTGCCGGCGGGCGCGTTCCCACCGCCTGGATGGCTGCTGACCGGTGCGCCGGTCCGGCCCGACGCGCCGGGACATGCGCCGGGCCAGACGCCGCATCCGCTGGGCCGCCTCGTCCAGGTGCCGGGGGTTGGGCACCATCTCGCCGGTGGACAGCACCGCCAGGTGCGTGATCCCCACATCCACCCCGATCACCGCCCGCGGACGCGTCGGGGTGCGCTCGGCCCGGTCGACCTCGACGCAGAACGCGACATGCCACCTGCCGCCGTCACGGCGCACCGTCGCGGACAGGATCCGGGCCGTGCCCGCCTCCAGACGGCGGGCGAGTTTACGGGCGGACTCGTGCAGCTTGAGCCGGCCCAGCCGGGGCAGCACGACATGCTTGCGGTCCGGCTCCACCCGGATCGCACCCGTGGTGAACCGCACGGACGGTGTCGACCGGCGGCGGGACTTGAACCGCGGGAACCCCACCCGCGGCCCGGCGCGTTTCCCGGCCCGGGAGTCGGACCAGTTCTTCAAACCGGCCGCCAGGTTGTCCAGGCCGGTGTTGAACGCCTCCTTGGAACACTCCGGCCACCACGGCGCCACATCCGACTTGGCCGCGTTCCACGCCTTGCGCAACGCGGCGAGATTCCACCCGACGGTCGGGGTCAGCAGTTCCTCAGGTACACCGTAGGTGCGTTCGGCGGCGCGCTGGTCCATGATGGCCTTCACCCTGGCCAGGGCCCAGTTGTACGCCACCCTGGCCGCGCCGGCGTTGGCGAGCACGTCACGCTCCTGCGCTGGAGTCAGGTCCAAAGCGAACCGGTACGCCTGTATCACCTTCACGACGGCGGGTCCTGTGTGGTGGCGGCCTCGACCGCCCGGCGTGCCCGATCCGCCCCAGCCCGACGGCCGTAGAGCCGCGCGCACAACGAGGTCAAGATCTCCGTGACGTCCCGGACCAGGTCATCATCGACCCCCGCCGGGTCGACCACCAACAACTTGCGACCCTGCGCGGCCAGCGCCGCCTCGACGTACTCGGCACCGAAGCGGGCGAAGCTGTCGCGGTGTTCCACCACGATGGTCGTGACCGCCGGGTCGCGCAGCAGCGCAAGGAACTTCTTGCCCTGCCCGTTCAGCGCGGATCGAACCTCGGTCACCACCTGCGACACCGGCAGGTTCTGCCCGGTCGCCCACGTGACGACCCGAGCGACCTGCCGGTCAAGGTCGGCGCGCTGGTCGGCCGACGAGACCCGGGCGTACACCACCACCCGCTCGACGCCAGCCGAGACAGCAGGCAGCGGCTCACCCACCATGATGAGTCGACCCAGCCGGTAAGTAGGAACAGGCAACGTCCCAGCCGCGTACTGCCGCCGCGC
>NZ_VSFA01000248.1 GCF_008119785.1 Micromonospora sp. MP36
CTTCTCGCACCGCACGGTCGCTGAGCTGACCGAGGCGCTCGGCGGACGTGAGGCGCTCACCACGGAGGAGGACCGCCGGGTCGCGCCGTTCGAGCTGATCTCCGCAGCCGACCGCGAGCTGCTGCCCGCCGGCGTCGTCGACGCGTACCCGCTGTCCCGCGTACAGGCCGGCATGGTCGTGGAGATGCTCGCCGACGCCGACCTGCACGCGTACCACAACGTCACCTCCTTCCGGATCCGCGACGACCTGCCGTTCGCCGCCGCCGACCTGCGCGCCGCGGTCGACCTCGTCGTCGCCCGGCACGAGGTGCTGCGCACGTCGATCCACCTGAGCGGCTACTCGCAGCCGCTCCAGCTCGTACACGAGTCCGCGGTCCTGCCGGTCGGCGTGCGCGAGCTGCGCGACCTTGACGAGACGGCCGTCGAGGCGGCGCTGCGTGAGTTCACCGCCCGCGAGCGGGCCACGCTCTTCGACCTGCGCCGCCCGCCGCTGCTGAGGCTGCACGCCCACGTCTGCGACGACAAGACGTGGTGGCTGTCGGTCACCGAGTGCCACCCGATCATCGAGGGCTGGAGCCACCACTCGCTCGTCATGGAGGTCCTCGAGTACTACCGGGCTCTGCGCCGCGGCGAGAAGCCCGCGCCGGAGCCGCTGCCCGAGCTGCGGTACGCCGACTTCATCGCCGCCGAGCTGCGCGCGCTGGAGTCGGAGAACGACAAGGGCTACTGGCGGGACGTCGTCACCCGTCACGCCCCGTTCGAGCTGCCGGACGGCTGGGGCGTCGAGGGCACGAGCGGCCCGCGCTCCGCGCACGTGACCGCGGTGACCTACCTCGACCTGGAGGACCGGCTGCGCGAGCTCGCCCGGGCCGCCGACGCGCCGATGAAGAGCGTGCTGCTCGCCGCGCACCTCACGGTGCTGGGCCAGCTGACCGCAGAGGAGTCGTTCCACACCGGCGTGGTCCTGCACGGCCGACCGGACGTGACCGGCGCCGAGCGGGTCTACGGCATGTACCTCAACACGCTGCCGATCGGCTTCCGCCCCGCCGCCGCCAGGACCTGGCGGCAGGCCGTCGCGGACGTGTTCGCGGCCGAGACCGGCATGTGGCAGCACCGCCAGTACCCGATGCCCGCCATCGCGCAGGAGTTCGGTGACGGCCGCCGCCTTTTCGACACGATGTTCATCTACCTGGACTTCGACCAGGTGGACCGGGAGCTGGTCGACTACCTGTCCAGCATCGACGACAGCCCCACCGAGTTTCCGCTCTCCGTCTCTGTGCGGGTCGGCCACGTCGGGCTCGCGGTCGACACCCGCGTGATCAGCCCGGTGCACGCCGAGCGGATCGCCGGCATGTACCGCGCGGTCCTCGAGGCGATGGCCGCCAGCCCCGACGGCGACGCGACCGGCACCTACCTACCGCCCGGCGAGCGTGAGCTGCTGACCGCCGGCGCCGCTGCGGTGTCCGTGGTGGATCGTCGGGTGCACGAGTTGTTTGGCGAGCGGGTCGCGGCGACGCCGGATG
>NZ_VSFA01000249.1 GCF_008119785.1 Micromonospora sp. MP36
CCACGCTGGCGAACAAGACGGAGCTGATCACCCGTTGGCGGCATGGCGGCGATCCGTATGGGCGAGCCGTCATCTCAGCCATGGTGGACGCACGCCGATGTGGGCACCCAGAGCCGATTCCACGAGGGGTGATCGAGGCGCTGGCACCGTCCTATCTCACCCCCGGGGCAGCGGGCGCAGGCTGCCCAGTCTCGGTGGCTTGACGAAGGGTTGGAGTGGGCATGTCGGGCGGTACGCGGGGATATCGCGCCGATGGAAACGATCGCCGCCCAGGTCGGGGAGGTCGACGGGTACCAGGTTTCGGACATCCTGCTCGACTATGCCACCAGCACCCCGACGGTCGGCGATGTGCCCGCCCATAGCTGGCAGGCAGTGATCGACGGGACTTCCGCCGCAGATGCGTGGTTTCAGATCGCGAGTGCTGCCTACATCGCGGGACGGATCGCCGATGCGCAGACAGCCGCTCGCCGGGCTGCTGATGCTGGTCATGTCCCCTCAATGGTGAGACTGGGGTTGCTGCTTACCGAGCAGGGGGATGTGGCCGGGGCGCGTGAGGCCTATCAGCGGGCGGCCGACTCTGGTCATGCCGATCACGCCCCGATCGCATGGGTCGGCCTGGGGGTGCTGGCTGCCGAACAGGGGGATCTGGCCGAGGCGCGGGACGCCTTTCAGCCGGCGGCCGACTCTGGTCATGCCGATCACGCCCCGATCGCATGGGTCGGCCTGGGGGTGCTGGCTGCCGAACAGGGGGATCTGGCCGAGGCGCGGGACGCCTTTCAGCAGGCGATCGACTCCGGCCACACCGACTGGGCCCCGAGTGCGGCGGAAAGCCTGGGGGCGCTGCTGGCTAAGCAGGGGGATGTGGACGGGGCGCGGGACGCCTTTCAGCAGGCGATCGACTCCGGCCACACCGATCACGCCCCGCTCGCGTTGGCCAACCTGGGATTGCTGCTTGCTAGGCAGGGGGATGTGGACGGGGCGCGGGACGCCTATCAGCGGGCGATCGACTCCGGCCACACCGACCATGCCCCGAGGGCGGCGGCCAGCCTGGGGACCCTGCTTGCCGAGCAGGGGGATGTAGCCGGGGCGCGCGACGCCTTTCAGCAGGCGATCGACTCCGGCCACACCGATCACGCCCCGCTCGCGTTGGCCAACCTGGGATTGCTGCTTGCTAGGCAGGGGGATGTGGACGGGGCGCGGGACGCCGTTCAGCGGGCGATCGACTCCGGCCACATTGATCACGCCTCGCTCGCGTTGGTCAGCCTGGGGTTGCTGCTTGCTGAGCAGGGGGATGTGGCCGGGGCGCGGGAGGCCGTTCAGCGGGCGGTTGACTCCGGCCAGAAGCGTCATACCTCGCTCGCGTTGTACAGCCTGGGGGTGCTGCTTGCCGAGCAGGGGGATGTAGCCGGGGCCCGTGAGGCCTATCAGCGGGCGGCCGACTCCGGCCACACCGATCACGCCCCGAGGGCGGCGATCAGCCTGGGGGTGCTGCTTGCCGAGCAGGGGGATGTAGCCG
>NZ_VSFA01000025.1 GCF_008119785.1 Micromonospora sp. MP36
CAGCTGGGGCTGTGGGGCTTCTTCCTCTACGGGTTCGGTCCGGTCGTCCCGCTGCTCCGCGACGAACAGGGCACCAGCGCCGCCGTCGCCGGCCTGCACAGCACCGGCATCGCCGTCGGCGCGATCCTCGGCGGGGCGCTCTTCGCACCGGCCGCCCGCCGCCTCGGCCGCGGCCCGGCCACCTGGCTCGGCCTCGCCGGCGTGGCCGCCGGCGTCACCGCGCTCGGGCTGCTGCGCCCGCTGCCCGCCACCCTCGCCGCCGTCGCGGTGATCGCCACCTTCGGCATGATGGTGATCAGCGGGGTCAGCGTGCTGCTCACCGCCCACCACGGGCCGACCGCGCCCGCCGCGCTCACCGAGGCCAACGCCGTCTGCGCCGGGATGGGCATCCTCGCCCCGCTGGTCATCGGCGCCACCGTCGACGCCGGTCTCGGCTGGCGGCCCGCGATGGCCGTCGAGGTCGGCCTGATCGCGCTGGTCGCGCTCGCCGCCCTGACCTTCCGGGTACGCCTGCCGCAGGGCGCCCCCGCTGACGCGGCTGCCGCCGACCCCGCCGGGGCGACCGCCCCGGCCGCCGTCGACCCGGTCGCGGTGACCGCCTCCGCCGATGCCGGCGTGACCGCCTCGGCGGCCGGCGTGGCGCTGGTCGACCCGGCCCCCGCCAGCGTGACCGCCTCGGCGGCCGACGTGGCCCTGGTCGTCCCGGGCCCCGCCGCCCCGGACGGGCATGCCGGTGACCGGGCCGCCACCCGGCGGCTCCCCCGGGCGTACTGGATCGCCTGGGTGCTCATGTCGGTCACCGGCTCGATCGAGGTGTGCCTGTCGCTCTGGACCGCCGACGTGCTGCGTACCCATTCCGGGCTCAGGTCCGGCGGCGCCTCGGCGGCCGTCGCCGCGATCGTCTGCGGGATGTTCATCGGCCGGGCGGCCGGCGGCCGGCTCGCGCTGCGCTGGCCGCCGGTGCCGCTGCTGCTCGCCGCGCTGACCGTCTCGCTGGTCGGGTTCGTCGTCTTCTGGTCCGCCCCGGCCGGCTGGCTGGCGGTGACCGGCCTGGTCGTGCTCGGCTTGGGCAACGCCCTGCACTACCCGCTGGCCCTCTCCATCGCCCTCGCCGCCGCCGGGCCGGCCGCGGACAAGGCGGCCGGCTGGTCGTCGTACTCGATGGGGGTGGGCTTCGGGATCGCCCCGGTCGCCCTCGGCTGGGTGGCCGACGGCGTCGGCCCGCACCTGGCCTTCCTGCTGCTGCCCGGCTTCATCGCCGCGGCCGTGCTGCTCACCCTGCGGCTGGGCCGGGCGCTACACGCCCCCGCCGCCACCCCCCCAACCGGTCCCCGCCAGCGCCTCTTGATCGACTCCACCTCGCCGACCTAGCGGTGTCGCGGCCTGGTGCACTGGTCCAGGTCGCCGATGTGGGGGTGTCGCCTCGTGGACCGGCGCAGGTCGCCGATGTGGCGGTGTTGCGGCCTGGCGGACTGGTCGAGGTCGCCGATGTGGGGGTGTCGCCTCGTGGACCGGCGCAGGTCGCCGATGTGGCGGTGTCGCGGCCTCGTGGACACCGCCACATCGGCGATCTGGCCGGCGCGTCGGGTCTCAGCGCACCCGCGCGAGGCTCACGCCGTCGGCGATGGGCAGCATGACCACGTCGACCCGGACGTCGGCCAGAATCTCGTCGTTGAACGCGGCGATGGCCCGGTCGTCGGCGTTCTCTGGGGCGAGCACCCGGCCGCCGCGCAGGGTGTTGTCCACCGCGATGACCCCGCCCGGCCGCATCCGTGGCACCAGCTCGTCCCAGTAGATCGGGTAGCCGACCTTGTCCGCGTCGATGAACGCGAGGTCGAGATGCCGCTCCTGGGGCAGTTCCCGCAGCCGGTCCGCGGCCGGGCCGATCCGCAGGTCGATCCGGTCCTGCACGCCGGCCCGGGCCCAGTACCGCCGGGCGATGCCGGTGTATTCCTCGGAGATGTCGAAGCAGGTCAGTCGGCCGCCGTCGGCCAGCCCGCGGGCGATCGCCAGCGCGGACAGCCCGGTGAACGTACCCACCTCCACCGCCTGCCGCACGCTGAGCAGCCGGGTGAGGAAGGTCAGGAACGCGGCCTGCTCCGGCGCGACCTGCATGCCAGCCTGCTCCGGCAGGACGGCCCGGGTCTCCTCGGTCAGTTCACGGACGATCTCGTCCGGCGCCGACCCGTGCGCGACGAGGTACGCGTGCAGTTCCGGCGTGAGCGGAAGCGGCTTGGTGGTCATGATCGGACGTTAACCGAGATGCTCGATCTCCTGGCCGCCGGGCGCAACCTTCGTCCACAAGTCGGTGACACTCAGCCCCAACTCACGGAGCAGACCGCGGAGCAGCGGCAGGCTCAGCCCCACCACCGTGCCTGGGTCGCCCTCGATACCGGTCAGGAACGCGCCGCCCAGCCCGTCGATGGTGAACGCCCCGGCCACCGCCAGCGGCTCGCCCGTCGCCACGTACGCGGCGATCTCCTGGTCGCTGACGTCCGCGAAGTGCACCGTGGTCGACGCGACCGCCTCGGCCCGCGACTCGTGGAGCACGTCGATCAGGCAGTGCCCGGTGTGCAGCACCCCGCTCCGCCCGCGCATCCGCTGCCAACGGCGGGTGGCGTCCGCCGCGTCCGCCGGCTTGCCCAGGATCTCCCCGTCGAACGCCAGCACCGAGTCGCAGCCGAGCACCAGCGTCCGATCGTCCGGCGCGGCGCGCAGCCGGCCCAGCACCGCCTGCGCCTTCAGCCGGGCCAACTCCAGGCACAGGTCGTCCGCCCGGTCGCTGACCACCTTTGACTCGTCGACGCCGCTGACCAGCACGTCGGGTTCGATCCCGGCGGCCTGGAGCAGCTTGCGGCGGGCGGGACTCTGTGAGGCGAGCACGAGGCGCAGCGGCATGGAGGTCGACACGGGAGCGACGCTACCGGCTGATCCGCGGCGGCGGGTCGTCGGCACGTCGACGCCGCCGCCACACGAGGTAGCCGCCGCCCGCCGCCAGCAGGACGCCCAGCGTCGCCAGGCCCCTCGCGGTCGCGCCGTCGTCCACGCCCCCGTCCTCCGGCGCCGCCCTGGTCGGCACGGGCGCGGCCGCCTTCGTCGACCCGAAACCCAGCGGAGGTACGTCCGCCGTGAGCGCCGCGACCAGGTCGATGACGCCGTAGCCGTACTCGTCGTCCCGGCCGGGCGGGCCCTTGTCGATCGCGGTGGCGGTCAGGCGATGCGCAACCTCCTCCGCCGGGAGATTGGGGTACTTGGACCGGATGAGCGCAGCGGCACCAGAGACTATGGCAGTGGCGTCCGAGGTTCCGGTGCCAACCCGATACTTCCCATTGATGCTGGTGCTGTAGATGTCCACCGCCGGGGCCGCCACGTCGATCTGTGGACCCGCGACCGAGATCGCCGCATGGTTCCCCTTCCTATCGACGCCTCCGACGGCAATAACGCCCGGCTCGCTAGCTGGATAGCCGACGTTGACATCGGCCGGGACGTTTCCTCCTCCGGCGACGACCACAATGTTTGCTTGCAGGGCCGCCCTTATCGCTCGTTGTAGACGGATGGTTGCACCGGCAACGGCGGAAATGCTAATTACATCTGCCCCCTGAGTTATGGCAAATTCGATCCCTTCGGCAAGGCCTTCCGTATCTCCGCCTTCACTCGATTGTTTGCCTCGGATTGGAAGTATCTTCGCCTCGGGTGCTACTCCCAATGCGCCGGCATTATCACCACTGCCATGCGCCGCGATGAGGCCAGCCATGCCAGTTCCATGGCCATCGGAATCCTGGCGCCCATCACCCGCGGTGCCCGCTGTGGTGTCCACGCCCTCAAGCAGGTTCCGCACTAGGTCTGGGTGGGGCGCCACATCTGTGTCGGGAACAGTTACAGTGACGCCGGCTCCGCGAGATATCTTTTGTGCCTGGTCTACCTTCAAATAGCGCAGGTGTCATTGATTGCGCCGAGCCATCGCAGCGTCGGGCGATGAGGGAGCCGCGAATGCGGGAGCCGTCGAAGTAAGCGCTATTGCGCATATGACTAATGTGGTGGCGGCTTGGGCTTTGGGGCGCTTCACCTATCAAACCCAATGGCAGGACCGGGATCAATCGGTCCCCTCTCGTCCAGTGGGCGAACGATAGGTGGCACCCCTTCGTCGGTCTCCCATGGATGATCTGAATCCCATGAACGACGACCGCCGTCGCCGCGAAGTCCCCGCGGCAAAACAGTGGGAGTACCGCCACTTCTCGGATTGACTGAGGTGGGCGATCCCCCTATGGGAGTGATGCCATGCGGTCCAGCAACTTGCGAAGCTCTCCCTGCGCCTGGGCGGGAGCCAGCGGCACCTGATGGCGCGGTCCCTGCGCCACCGCCACCGATGACTCCGCCAACCGGATTTACACGACGCGGAGGTACAGCCGCTCCTGGGTGGCCAAGGCTGTTTCCAAGCGCGCCGCCGATAAGTCCACCAGGCGGCAGGCCCTTAGTCGGGCTGGCAGAGGTGGGACCTTTCGCGGTTTCTGCAGTTGGTCGGCTCACGGGCCCAATCGGTTCGCGGAGCTGGCTTTGCGGGGTCGGTCGGCCTGGGAAGCCTGGGAACGCTGAAAGGGGCGGTGGGGCAGCGATGCTTGGCTGAGGCGGCAATGTTGAAGGTATGAGGGGGGATGGGCCTGGGTTGGTCGGTGCCAGCCCTCCTCCTGTCCCACCAAGGATGGGACCGATGGCGGGTGCGACAGGAGTTGGTATGGGCTGCCCTGCCGTCGTTGGCTGGCTAAGGCGAGCGGCAGTGCTAGAGGCTGCGATAGGTATAGGCACGACCGGGGGGATGACAGGAGGCTGGGCTGCCGGCTCTGACGGCCCTGCTGCGTGATCAATGCTGGGCCAAGTGCGGGGTGGTGGTTGGCGGAGCATGACTTGGGCTTGTTGGAGTTCCCCGCTCAACCCCGTCATCAACCCCCGCGCCTGGACGTTCAACCGTTCCAGGTCCGCGTCCGTCACCGGCGGCTGCTCGGGTAGTCGGCTGCCGGCCACCGCCTTCGGGTCGGCGAGCGTCGCCTCGTACGCCTGCTTCTGCCGGAGCTTGGCCGCGTACTCGTCGTGGATCGGCTTGAGTTCGGCGCGGGTGCTGCCGATGGCGCGGGTGGCGGCGGCGAGCGCGTCGTAGTTCGCGGCGGCGGTGTCGTGGGTGCGCTGCACCTTGTCGATGAGCTGGTCCAGTTCGCCGAGGTACGCGCGCGCGGCGGCGTTGGTCTCCGGCGGCCATGCCTCGGCGAGCCCGCGGCGGTATTCCTGCAACCGGCTGAGGTGGGCCAGGGTGAGGTCGCAGACCTTGCGCCAGCCGGCGACCTGCTTCCACTGCCCGCTGGTGTCCTGGTCCTGGAGGCACGCCCACATGCTGAGCACGTCCATCAGGTGCCAGTCGGTGAGCCCGGAGGTGCGCCCGCCGCCCCGTTCGATCACGGCAGCACCACCGGCCGGTCGTCGGCGGCGGAGGGATCGGTCAACGCCGGCAGGGGGCGGCTGCCGCCGCCTGCGGAGCGGGCGAGGGCTTCCTGCACGTCGGCGACCTGGGCGGAGGAGAAGGCGTCGGAGTCCGCGTATCTGGTGGCGATCAGGTGCGCGGCGCCGGCCAGGTGGCCGGTGGCGGGCACCAGGCCCCAGACCACCTCGGCGGTCGCCGTCTGTGTCTCGTGGTGGGCCTGGAGGAACTGCACCAGCTCGATGAAGGCGTCGGCGGGGTTGGGGATGGCCGCCTTCATGTCGTCGGCGATGTATGACAGGTGTGGGGCGTAGTTGCGGAGGACCTCGTCCTGGAGGCGGTCGGCGAACTCGCGCATCTGCCGGATGTCCGCCTCGATGGCGCCGTAGTCGCGCAGCCAGCCCGCTGGCCGGTTCGCCTCGGGGATCATCGACCCTCCTGCCTGTCACCGCACCGTTTCCCTGAGTGAGGTTAACGGCTCGTCGCGGATCTCGGCAGCCCCGGATGTGCGTACCCGGGGAGAGGTCAGCGGGGGAGGCCGGCGGCGCGCCACGCGCCCGGACCGGCGACCAGCGCCGCGCCGGCCGGACGGGCGCTGCGGGTCCACTGCGACACGGCGGCCGGCGCGGGGGCGGCGGCCGGTCGGGTCCGGACCACGATCGCCCCGACCAGGGCGGCCAGCTCCTCGGCGGTGGGCGCCCCCCGGACGATCCGGAACAGCGGCTCTTCGGCAGACATGGTCTCAGGGTACGCGTCGAGAACTTGACCTTCGCCGCACAGTGGCGTGCCGGCGGTGTGAGCGTCGGAGCAGCCGGGTACCGTCTCAGCGATGTCTGACGCGCTTCCCCAACTCGTTGCCGACCGGTACCGGCTCATCTCGCCGCTCGGCCAGGGCGGCATGGGTCGGGTGTGGAAGGCGCGCGACGAGGTGCTGCACCGGGACGTGGCCATCAAGGAACTCGTCCCGCCGCCGAGCCTCACCCCCGAGGAGCGCCGCGAGATGCGGGAGCGCTCGCTGCGGGAAGCGCGGGCGATCGCCCGGCTGAACAACATCAACGTGGTTCGCATCTTCGACGTGCTGCGTACCGACGGCGACCCGTGGATCGTCATGGAGTACGTGCCGTCCAGGTCGTTGCAGGACACGATCGCCGAGGACGGTCCGGTGTCCACGGCCAAGGCTGTCCAGATCGGCCTCGGGGTGCTGGGCGCGTTGAAGGCCGCGCACAAGGCCGGCATCATGCACCGCGACGTCAAGCCGGGCAACGTGCTGCTCGGCAATGACGGCCGGGTGGTGCTCACCGACTTCGGCCTGGCCACCATCCCCGGCGACCCGAACGTGACCCGCACCGGCATGGTGCTCGGCTCGCCCGCGTACATCGCGCCCGAGCGGGCGCGGGACGGCACCGCGGGGCCGGAGGCCGATCTCTGGTCGCTGGGCGCGACCCTTTATGCGGCCGTCGAGGGCAAGTCGCCGTACGCCCGGCCGTCGGCGATCGCCACCCTGGCCGCGCTCGCCACCGAGCCGCTGCCGCCGCCGAAGAACGCTGGGCCGCTCAAGCCGGTTTTGCAGGGCCTGCTGCGCAAGGACCCGACCGAGCGGATCACCGCCGAGGTGGCGGAGCGCCTGCTCCGCAAGGCCGCCGGGCGGCGCGCGAAGAGCATCTCGCTGCTGGACGGCGTACGCCGGCCGGGGCCGAACGGTCCGCGCGAGCCGCGCCCGCCGCTGGTCCCGGGGCCGCGCCCGGTCGGCGGTTCGTCCACTTCGGCCCCTCGCAAGCCCGACCCGGCCTCGGTCGCCGCCGCAGGCGCGGCCGCCGCCACGGTCAAGGTTCCGGACGGGGCGGAGGACGCGCCCACCGCGAAGGTGATCCCGCCGGTCGCCGAGCCGACCGCGAAGCTCGACCCCGCGCCGGCCCTCGACGAGACGCGGGTGGACGGACCGGATCCGGCCGCCGACAACATCCGGGTCGACGGACCCGATCCGGCCCTCGACGAGACGCAGGTGGACGGCGAGCCGGTCGTCGACGGCCCGGCGGAGCCGCCGCCCCCGCCGAAGAGCCCGACCTCCGTCCTGGCGGCGCCGGTGAGTCCGGCGCCGTCGACCGGCCGGGCCGCGGTCGTCCCGAGTACGAATCCGGAGCGCAACCGGCGCAACCTGCTGATCGGCGCGCTGGTCGCGGTGCTGCTGCTCGTCCTCGCGGTGGCCGTGCCACTGCTCACCAGCGGCGATGACGGCGGTGACGGGGGCCGGCCGAGCGCGGCCACCAGCGGCGCCTCGGCACCGGCGGCGACCAGCGCCGCGCCGAGCAGCGCGGCGCCCAGCCCGACCCCGTCGGCGACGCCCTCGGCCTCCGCCGGCACCCTGCCCGCCGGCTGGCACTACTACAAGGGCCCGAACGGCTTCCAGGTGCCGATCCCGGACGGCTGGCAGGCCCGCGTTCGCTCCGACACCGTTGTGCTCTACGAGATCGGCGGGGCGCAACGCGTGCTGCTCGTCCAGTGGACCAACTCGCCTAAAAAAGGCGCGGACACGGAATGGCAGCAGCAGGAGCCCAACCGCCGGCGACTCGGCGACAACTACAAACTGGTGGACATCACTCGTTGCGACTACTACCGGACCTGCGCCGACTGGGACTGGTTGGAGACGCGGAAGGGCGTCCGCTTCCACGTGCGCAACCGGGGCGTGGTTACCGCCAGCGACCGGGGCTTCGCCCTCCGGTGGGAGGTCCCGGAGAAGGACTGGGCGGCCAACCTGGCCAACTGGGACGTGATCACCAAGAACTTCAAGCCGGACCGGGTGGACTGAGGGAGCAATCCCGGCCCGCGAAGTGATTCGCATGGCCTTCCGTCGTACGGGGTAATGGAAGTTGCGACGACGGAAGGAGGTACGACATGGGTTACCGACACAAGGACACCGGGCCCCGGCTGGCACTATGGATGCTGGTCGCGCTCGGGGACATCGTCCTTCTGCTGGTGAGCGCCGGCCTGTCCGCGCCGATTGCGGTGCTCACGGTCGTGGCCCTCGTCGCCGCGGGGGTGGCGACCTGGCGGCTGGCTAGCCGCACCACCCTGCCCGGACGGGGTGCGCTTCCCGTGCCGGCCGGCACGCGACGCCGGGTCTGACCGGGCGCCACAGACGACGGCGGCGGCAGCCGGACGGGCTATCGACGTGATAGCCGGTCCCGCTGCCGCCGACCTGTTGCGTCAGGACCCTCAGGTGTTGTTGGCCAGCGCGATCAGGCGGGTCCGGTCACCGTTCCAGTAGTTGCGGTCCACGTTGCCGCTGATCCCGGAGACGCTGCCGGTGCTGGTGTACTGCCAGAAGCTCCAGAACGGGGCGCCGGCCGGCAGGGTGCCGGGTGTGCTCGCCCAGCGGGCGATCCACAGCGGGTGGTTGGCCCACGGTCCCGTCCAGCTGCCGGTGCACTGGTTCCACCAGCTCGTGGTCGTGTAGATGACCGCGTACCGGCTGGTGCGTGACTTGTAGGTGTTGAGGAAGTCCTGGATCCAGTTGCGCATGCCGGTGGTGCTTAGGCCGTAGCAGTAGCCACCGGCGTACGGGTTGGCCTCCATGTCGAGCGCGGCGGGCAGGGTGCGGCTGTCGGCCGACCAGGCGCCGCCGTTGCTGGCCAGGAAGTTGGCCTGGGTGGCTCCGGAGGAGATGTTCGGCCGGGCGAAGTGGTACGCCCCGCGGATCACGCCGGCGTTGTATGCGCCGACGTAGTTGGCGCCGAACCGCGGATCCTTGTAGGTGGTGCCCTCGGTCGCCTTGATGAAGGCGAACTGGATGCCGGCGTTCCGGACGCTGGTCCAGTTGATGCTCCCCTGGTAGTTCGAGACGTCGATGCCGGGGGTGGTGGCGGCCGCCGCCGGTCCGGCGGTGGCGACGAGGGCCGCCGCCGCGGTGGTGGCGATGGTGAGGCCGGTGGCGAGCAGCCGGCGAACGGAGAGTCTGCTACGAGCCATTGATGCCCTCCAGAGACGGCGATTGATTGATGCCCATCCTTGGAGGTAAGTGCCCCCTGCCGCAAGAGGGCTTAAAGAAATTTTCATTGACGGTCATCATCGCTTCGCTGGCCGCTCAGGGCTGGTCAGCCAAGCGTGGCCGGGTCCAGTGCCCAGCGGAACGGCTCGGTGAACGTAAGAGTCTCGCCGGCCTTGGCCACCCGCTCCTCGACGTAGTGCGCGCCCTCGAGCCGGTACAGCCGCAGCGCATGGCTGCCGCCGTCCTGCTCGACGAGCAAGTACCACGGGATCCGGGCGATCGCGTAGAGCTGCATCTTGACCAGGCGGTCGGCGGCGGCGTTCACGGGAGAAACGATCTCGCAGACGAGCCGGACCTCGGCTGCCTCGATCACGGTGCCCTCGTCATCGGTGTCAGCGACGACCAGGTCCGGAATGACGATCCGATTCACCCCGAGCCGGACGTTCACGGCCTCGAACACGAGAAGCCCGTCCGGTGCGACGGCCGACTCCACCGAGTTGGCGAGCCGGCGCGAGACAGTCTGATGCCGCTTGCTCGGGGCCGGGCTTACGATCAGGCTCCCGTCGAGCAGTTCGATCCGGTTACGGCTCTCGCCCATGGCGAAGTAGTCGGCCTCGGTCCAGAGGCCGACATGCTGGTCAAGAGGCTCAAGGGGTGCCGCACTCACCGGCGTTCACCTCCCGCTCCGATCGCCACCCGGTCAGTCTCACGCGATACGAGGCCGCGCCCGCCGAACGACACAGCTCGGGCCGGTAAGCTGCCCGCCCATGCCCCTCATCGACGGCCTCACCACCCTCTGGGACAAGCTGTTGAGCGCGCAGCCCGACCCGCCGCCGCTGCTGGTGCTGGTCACCGCCGCCGTGGCGCTGGCGGTGGTCGCCACCCGGGTGCCCTGGCGGATCGCCCGCAACGCGGTGACCATCGCGCACGAGGGCGGCCACGCCCTGACCGCGCTGCTGACCGGCCGGAAGCTGCGCGGTATCCGGCTGCACTCGGACACCTCCGGGCTCACCCTCTCCGCGGGCCGCCCCAGCGGCCCCGGCATGATCTTCACCCTGCTGTCCGGGTACGTCGCCCCGTCGCTGGTCGGTCTCGCCGGGGCGTGGCTGCTCGCTGGTAACCGGATCACCCTGCTGCTCTGGGTCGCCGTGGTGCTGCTGCTGGCCATGCTGGTGCTGATCCGCAACGTCTTCGGGGTGCTGTCGCTGCTGGTCACCGGCGGTGTGGTGCTGGCGGTGTCCTGGTACGCGTCGCCGCAGGTGCAGGCGGCCTTCGCCTGGACGTCGGTCTGGTTCCTGCTCCTCGGCGGCGTACGCCCGGTGGTCGAGCTGCAACGGCTGCGCGGCCGGGGTCGGATGCCCCAGTCCGACGCCGACCAACTCGCCCGGCTCACGCCGTTCCCGGCGCTGTTCTGGGTGACGGTCTTCGCCCTGGTCAACCTGGCCGTGCTGGTCGGCGGCGCGCTGCTGCTGGCCGGCCCGATCCTCACCGACACGGGCCTCACCCTCTAGCCACGTCAGACCTGCCTTGCGCGAGCGAGAACGGCGGGCATCGGTCCCGGACATTAGGCTGACCAACTTGATTAGGAATCGTCGGTGATCCTAGGTTAGCCGTGTGAATGGTGGCGTTTCGCTTTTGGGTTGGTTCGGGGGAGATTCCGGTGATGTGGGCCGTTCGTGATCGCGGGTTCTCTTGGTTCGATGGCGGGGCGATGAGTCGGTGAGCGGGAAGCTGCCGCTGGCTGAGGGTGAGGCCTCCCGTACCGCTTGCGCCCGTGCTTCGCTGCGATCGGGGGTGGACGAGGAGAGCGGTGAGGTTCTGTCGCAGGCGGTGCTTGCGCAACGGATGGGCTGGTGTGCCGATCTGGTGGCGGGCATGGTCTCCGGCCTGTTGGCGGAGCGGTGGAACTGCGCGGATGTGGAGGTGTTGGCCTCCGGTGTGGACGCCGGCGGCCGGAAGCTCCCATCGAATGCGTGGATGGCGTTGCGGCGCCTGGGGTGGACCGCCACCGCGCCCGAGGGTGTGAAGGTCAATGACCGGATCGCGCGCATGGCGCAGGAGCAGGCGGGGCGGGCACTTCGTTCGGCGTGGTGGCGTGCTGCATTGACCTCCGGGGTGTTGGCGACGTGGCCGGCCGATCCGCGCAAGCGCACTCCAGGGGAGTGGGAGCAGGTGCGTCGGGCGGTTCCGGGTGGGGAGCATCTGTCGTCGGGTGTCATCAAGTCCCGCACGCGGCAGGCTGCCAGGTTCCTTGCCGTCAATGGGCGGCTGCCGGTGGATGTGTTCGAGTTGGAAGGTGTCCCAAGGGTGGCGCGGATGCTGCTGTTGGCCGCGTGTGACCGGCAGCAGGCCAGCATCGAGCGCAGCGACACTGACGCTCGGAGGGTGTTGCTGCGGTTGCAGTTGCCCACGCGCCCGGATCCGCGATCGTATCGGGATTGGACGTGGGTGGCCTGTCCGATCAGCCTGCCGCCCACGGTCCCCGCCTCGGCGATACTGCACCTGCCCACCCTGCGCGTGACCGGCCGACAGGTGTGCGCCGATGTGGCGTACACGCACGCTGTGCCGAAGGCCCGGCGGACCGGTCACACGGTGGCGGTCGGCGTGGACTGGGGTCTCAACACTCTCCTCAGCGAGGGAGCCCTGCGACTGCACGAGGATGGGCGGATCACCGCGTTGGGGGCGGGCGGTCAGTTCCGGGCCGCCGGGGTCCTCGCCAAGCAGCACCGCCTGCGCCGGCACAGTGAGCGGCTGCACGCCAAGGCCGACCACTACCAGCGCCTCGCCGGCTGTGACGAGCGGCATCAGCTCGTCGGCAAGCACGAGGTGCTGCGCGACGAGATCCGCCACGTCTCCGCACGCCGCCAGAACCTGAACGCCGCGCTCGCGTGGGCTGCCGCCCGCTGGGCCGTCGACCAGGCGATCGCCGCCAGGGCGACCGTCATCTACGTCGAAGACCTAAGGTCGTTGGAAGCCAAGGGCATGGGCGCCACCCTCAACACCCGGCTGTCCCAGCAAGTGCGCGGGCAGATCGTCGACCGGATACGGCACCTCGCCGCCGAGCACGGTATCGCTGTCGTCACCACGCCTGCGCGCAACACCTCGAAGCACTGCCCGCAGTGCCTGACACCGCTGCGGCACTGCAAGGCCCCCGATAAGCCGACGGTGGCGGGCTGGAAGTGGGCTGTCTGTCCCCACCAGTCCTGCCGGTGGCAGGGCGACCGCGACCAGGGCGCCTGGCGACGCATCGCCGCCCGCGGCCTGACCCACCAGGCAAAGACCGCCATCGACAAGACCAGCGGGCACATGGTCATCCGCGCCGTAGTCGACAAACTCGAAACGGCAGCGGTCATCACGAAGACCAGCCGGGCCGACCGGTCGAAGACCGGCCCCACCCGGCGCAAGGCACCACGCCCCGCGCCCAGGCGACGCAGGGCACCCTCCCCCACCCGGCCCCACAGCCTGGCGGGTAAGCGTCCGGAGGGACACGCACCAACGGACCGGAAGCTGTCCCGCGCAGCCCACCGACACCAGGGCGTGAACACGACCAGCACACCCACCACCGGCCACCGGCCGCGCGGAGCCGCCCTGGGCGCGGGATTCCACTTCCACGCCCACGCGTCCCCACCACGGTGGGAAACGATCCCGGAAACTCAATCCGACTCAGGATCGCTAAGCTGATCAGGGACGCTGCCCGGCCATGGACGAGGTGACCGCCCGGAACCGGGCCGCGTACGACCGGATCGCCGAGGACTTCGCCGCTCGCAACCCCGAGATGCCCGGCCCGTACCTGGCGCTGGCCGACGAGTTCCAGCGGCGGACCGACGGCCCCCTGCTCGACCTGGGCTGCGGCCCCGGCCGGGACCTCGGCTACTGGGCCGGTCGCGGATCGGCGATCGTCGGCCTGGACCTGTCAGCCGCGATGTTGCGCGCCGCCCGTGACCGGGTCGACGTCCCGCTGGTGCAGGGCGACATGTTGCGGCTGCCGTTCCGGGACGGCGCCTTCGGCGGGGTCTGGTGCTCCGCCTCCCTGCTGCACCTGCCCAAGGCGGCGGCCCCGGCGGTGCTGGCCGAGGTCGGTCGGATGCTGCGCCCCGGCTGTCCGTTGCTGCTCAGCCTGCAGGAGGGCGACGGGGAATGCTGGCAGGGGTGGCCCGGCCAGGAAGCCGACCGGTTCTTCGCCCGGTACCGCCCCGCCGAGGCCGAGGCGTTGCTGGCCCAGGCAGGTTTCCGCCTGCTTCGCCGGGAGCGGGACGTCACCCCGGCGGGCAAGCGGTGGTTGTGCCACCTCGCCACGGCGGACTGACCGGCGAGGCAGAATCAGACCGTGCGATACGTGATCATCGGGGCGGGCGCAGTCGGCGGCACCATTGGCGTACGGCTGGGGGAGGCCGGCCGCGACGTGACGCTGGTGGCCCGCGGCGCGCACCTGGACGCCATCCGCGAGCGGGGGCTGGTCCTGCGGACGCCGGAGGGTAGGGTGACCGGCCGGCTGCCCGCCGTGGCCGGGCCGGGCGACCGGCCGCTGCCGGCCGACACCGTGCTGGTGCTGACGGTCAAGTCGCAGGACACCGAGGCGGCGCTGGCGACCTGGGTGGACGCCCCGGTCGAGGGCGGCGGCACGGCGGGTGAGCGGCTGCCGATCCTCCTCGCCCAGAACGGCGTCGCCAACGAGCGGGCCGCGCTGCGGCTCTTCGCCCGGGTGCACCCGGTCTGCGTCTGGCTGCCCGCCACCCACCTCGAACCGGGTGTGGTGGTCGCCAACGGGCACCCGCACCCGGGCATGCTGCACTTGGGCCGCTACCCGTCCGGGTCGGACGACACCAGCCGGACGGTGGCCGCCGACCTGACCGCCGCCGGTTTCGTCGCTCCGGTCCGCGACGACGCGATGCGCTGGAAGTACGGCAAGCTGCTCGGCAACCTCGGCAACGGCCTCCAGGCGCTGCTCGGCTCGGACATCCCGGAACCGCTCGCCGCCCGGGTACGCGCCGAGGGGGAGGCCGTGCTGGCCGCCGCCGGCATCGCGCACACCACCCCGGCCGAGGAGGCCGCCGAGCGGGGCGACCAGGCGCGGCACCGGCCCGTCGACGGCGAGGAGCGGGCCGGCGGATCCACCTGGCAGAGCCTGGCCCGGGGCGCGGGCTCCGCCGAGGCCGACCACCTCAACGGCGAGATCGTGCTGCTTGGCCGGCTGCACGGGGTGCCGACCCCGGCGAACGCGGCGGTCCAGGTCGCGGTCCGCCGGGCGGTACGCGAGCGCATCCCGGCCGGCGGGTTCCCCCTCGTCGAGTTGGAGAAAATGGTCGGCTGACCGGGCAACCCCACCCCCGACGCCAGGCGTCTCTCCTGCGACCGTCACGGGGGAGGTAACAGGGTGCCGGACGTCGACGGGTTCGACGAGTTCTACCGGGGCAGCCGGCAACGACTGCTGGGCTTCGTCTACGTGCTCACCGGCAACCTCGCCGAGGCCCAGGACGCCGTGCAGGAGGCGTACATCCGGGCCTGGCAGCGCTGGTCGACGGTGAGCGGGTACGACGACCCGGAGGCGTGGGTACGGGTGGTGGCCAGCCGGATCGCGGTGAGCCGGTGGCGCAGCCTGCGTAGCCGCGCCCGGGCGTACCTGCGGCACTGGGCGGAGGAGAGCATCCCGCCGCCCAGCACCGACACGGTCGAGGTGGTGGCCGCGCTGCGCCGGCTGCCCGAGGAGCAGCGCACCGCCATCGCGCTCTACTACCTGCTCGGCATGCCGGTCGCCGAGGTCGCCCGGGAGACGGCGGCGCCGGTCGGCACGGTGAAGGCGCGACTCTCCCGGGGGCGGGCCGCGCTCGCCGGGCTGCTCGCCGTCGTGGATCTGGAGGAGGCCACCGATGCGTGACGACGACCTGGCATTCGTCGACCGGGTGCAGCGGGAACTGGGCGACGTCCGCTGGCCCGAGCCGGTCGAGATCAGGGCCCGGGCCCAGCGCCGCAGCCGGCGTACGGCGGCGCTGGCCGCGCTGGCCGTGCTGACGGTCGCCTCGGCCTCCGCCGTCGCGGTGGCGGCCCGCCCCGACGCCTCCGGAACGCCGTCCACCGTTGCCGAGCCGGCGTCCGCCCTACCGGCGAGCGGGGAGCCCGAACCGACCTTTCCACGGCGCTCGCCGATCGCCTCACCCGCCGCCGAGATTCCGCTGGACGTGCTGCTGCAAGCCGCCGACGTGAAGGCGAAGACCGAGGCCCCGCTGACCCAGTCGGGTCTCGGCGAGGGGGTCCAGTTGGACGAGATGCTGCGGTACTGCCGCAAGGTCCAGGGGCAGCGGGCGGAGTGGGAGCCGTCCCGTTACTCCCGCTCGCTGACCCTGCTCCGGAACCGGCCAGGTGCCGAGCAGCCACCGAGCGACGTCCTGCTCAACCAGGACGTCTACCGGGTCGCGCCGGACGTGGCCGACCGGATCTTCGCCGAGATGGCCGAGGTGCTCGCGCCCTGCCGGGAGTGGCGGTCCAGCGGTCCGACCCGGTGGCAGGGAAAGACGATCAGAGCGCAGGTCGTCCACTCCTGGCAGGAGGTCGACCGGAACTTCGCCGGCGACGAGTCGGTGCTGCTGCGGCACACGGTCGTCGAGGCCCGGAACCTGGACACCGGCAACCTGCTCCCCGACGTGTCCAAGCCCGACAGCACCGCCATCGTCCGGGTCGGCGACCTGGTCTCGGTCATCAAGATCGGCCGTGGCGGCACCGAATCCGACCTCCGTCGCCTGGCCGGCGTCGCCGCCGACCGGATGTGCGCCGCCGCCAACCCCCGCTGCTGACCAGCCCGAAGATCCGCGCAACGTCCGGCGGGCTGCTGTCCCCCAGCGGGAGCAGCCAGCTTCCCAGAGGCTGCGCGGATCAGGGCGTCAGAGCGGGATGTTGCCGTGCTTCTTCGGCGGCAGGGTCTCCCGCTTGGTGCGCAGCACCCGCAGGGCCCGGACGATCTGGGTGCGGGTCTCGTGTGGGGGGATGACGCTGTCGACGTAGCCGCGTTCGGCGGCGATGTAGGGGTTGGCGAGGGTGTCCTCGTACTCGGCGATCTTCTCGGCTCGGACGGCCGCCGGGTCGTCGGCGTTGGCCAGTTCCTGTCGGTGGAGGATGTTCACCGCGCCTTGGGCGCCCATGACCGCGATCTGGGCGGTCGGCCAGGCGAAGTTGAGGTCGGCGCCGAGGTGTTTGGAGCCCATGACGTCGTACGCGCCGCCGTACGCCTTGCGGGTGATCACGGTGACCTTCGGGACGGTGGCTTCGGCGTAGGCGTAGATGAGTTTGGCGCCGCGGCGGATGATGCCGTCCCATTCCTGCCCGGTGCCGGGGAGGAAGCCGGGCACGTCCACGAAGGTCAGCACCGGGATGTTGAACGCGTCGCAGGTCCGCACGAACCGGGCTGCCTTCTCCGAGGCGGCGATGTCGAGGGTGCCGGCGAACTGCATCGGCTGGTTGGCGACCACGCCGACCGGGCGGCCCTCGACCCGGCCGAAGCCGACCACGATGTTCTGCGCGTAGAGGGGCTGGACCTCCAGGAACTCGCCGTCGTCGAGGACGTGCTCGATGACCCGGTGCATGTCGTACGGCTGGTTGGCCGAGTCCGGGATCAGCGTGTCCAGTTCCCGGTCGTCGTCGGTGACGTCGAGGTCGGCCGGGGCGTCGAAGAGCGGCGGCTCGTCCAGGTTGTTCGACGGCAGGTACGACAGCAGCGCCTTGACGTACTCGATCGCGTCCTGCTCGTCGCTGCCGAGGTAGTGCGCGTTGCCGCTGCGGGTGTTGTGGGTGCGGGCGCCACCCAGCTCCTCCATCCCGACGTCCTCGCCGGTGACCGTCTTGATCACGTCGGGGCCGGTGATGAACATGTGCGAGGTCTGGTCGACCATCACGGTGAAGTCGGTGACCGCCGGCGAGTAGACCGCGCCGCCCGCGCACGGGCCCATGATCAGGGAGATCTGCGGGATGACGCCGCTGGCCCGGACGTTGCGGAAGAAGATCTCGCCGTAGAGGCCGAGCGAGGCGACGCCCTCCTGGATCCGCGCGCCGCCGGAGTCGTTGATGCCGATGACCGGGCAGCCGATCTTCATGGCCAGGTCCATCACCTTGACGATCTTCTCGCCGAAGACCTCGCCGAGGGAGCCGCCGAAGACCGTGAAGTCCTGCGCGAAGACGCAGACCTGCCGGCCGTCCACGGTGCCGTAGCCGGTCACCACGCCGTCGCCGTACGGGCGGGTCTTCTCCAGACCGAAGTTGGTGGAGCGGTGCCGGGCGAACTCGTCCAACTCGACGAAGGAGCCCTCGTCGAGCAGCATCTCGATCCGCTCCCGGGCGGTCTTCTTGCCCCGCGCGTGCTGCTTCTCGACCGCGCGCGCCGACCCGGCGTGCACCGCCTCGTCGACCCGACGTTCCAGGTCCGCCAGCTTGCCGGCGGTGGTGTGGATGTTGATCCCGGTCTCGGTAGTCACCCAGGGAATATAACGATGGTTCAGGTGGGTGCCGTTGTGCAGTGCGCCTCACCGGCATCCCCGCCACCGTCCCGCGTCGGGGCCGTAGGCTGGCGGGATGCCCGGCTCGCCGTACACCGATCTGGACCGCCCGCCGCTGTCGGCGGCCCGGCTGCAGCGCGCGCTCGTCGCCCCGCACGGGCCGTGGCGCCGGCTGGACCTGCGCGCGGAGACCGGCTCCACCAATGCCGACGTGGTCGAGGCCGCGCGGGCCGGCGAGCCGGAGGGGCTGGTGGTGGTGGCCGAGCGGCAGAGTGCCGGTCGGGGCCGGCGGGGCCGGGTGTGGCAGTCGCCGCCCCGGGCCGGCATCGCGACCAGCGTGCTGCTCCGGCCCGGGGAGGCCGTCGCGGAGCGCGGCTGGTCGCCCGTGCCACCCCTGCGGTACGGCTGGCTGCCGCTGCTCGCCGGGGTCGCGCTGGTCGAGGCGGTGGCCCGGCTGGCCGAGCTGGACGCCCAGCTCAAGTGGCCCAACGACCTCCTGATCGATGGTGCCAAGTGCGCGGGTGTGCTGGCCGAGGCGGTGCCGGGCGACGCGCCGGAGCAGCCCTCCGCGATCGTGGTGGGCATCGGGCTCAACGTGACGCTGCGCGCTGGCGAGCTGCCGGAGAGCCCGACGGGGCTGCCCGCCACCTCGCTCCTGCTCGCCGGGGCCGCCGCCACCGACCGGGACCCGCTGCTGCGCGCCCTGCTCCGCTCCCTCGCCGACTGGTACGACCGCTGGCGCACAGCCGGCGGCGACGCGGTCGCCAGCGGACTGCGGGACGCCTACCTGGCCGCGTGCGCCACGGTCGGCCGCCAGGTCCGGGTGCTGCTCCCGGACGGCCGGGAGGTACGCGGCGCCGCCACCGGGGTGGACCCGGACGGCCAGCTGCTGGTCGACGGCCCCGGTGGCGAACTCCGCCTGGCCGCCGGCGACGTGCTGCACGTGCGCTGAACGGCAGGGCCCTGGTATAGGAAGGGGCCCTTCCTGACACCCGCCGCGCGGCTGATCCCCGCGGGATGCGCCGACCGGTTACCGTCAGCGCGTCCTGTTCTGCGAGGAGGTTCCCGTGGCGTTCCCCGAAGACGTGCTCACCGAGGACGAGCACGTCGTGCTCCACCTGCACCCGCACTGGAAGGCCCTGATCCGGCCGATCCTGGTGCTGGTGCTCGCCGTTGCGGCGGTGGTCGCCGGCTGGGTCCTGCTGCCCGAGGGCGGCGGCGGCATGATCGCGCTCTACGTGATCGCCGCGCTCGCCCTGGTGCTGGTGTTCTGGCTGGGCCTGTGGCCGTTCCTCGTCTGGCGTACCACCCACTACCTCTTCACGAACGAGCGGGTGCTGCTCCAGGAGGGGGTCTTCTCCCGTAACCGGCGGGACCTGCCGCTGACCCGGATCAACGACCACTCGATGCACCAGCGCTTCGTGGAGCGGCTGCTCGGCTGCGGCACCCTCACCATCGAGTCGGCCGGTGAGCGGGGTCAGTCGGTGCTCTCCGACGTGCCGCACGTCGACAAGGTGCAGACCAAGCTCTACGAGCTGGTCGAGGCCCACCACGACAAGCACTCGCTCGGCGACGGCGAGATGCGCGAGATCCTGGCCGACATGCGCGAGGGCAAACCACTCCGCGACCCCTCCGCCTGACCCCGGCCATCCCGCGGCCTTGTCGATCAAGAAGTTTGCGTCGGAACCGACGGTTCCGACGCAAACTTCTTGATCAACGCTCGCTCTGCCCCGGTCAGCGGTGGGGGCGGCGGGGGGTGGGCTGGAGTTCGGCGGCGAGTTCGGCGTCCAGGTCGGCGCCGAGGACGCGGCCCAGGCCGGCGTCCGCCGGTGCGGGCCGGCCCTGGGTCGGGGCGTAGTCCGGCCGCCGGTCGGCCGCCCGCGCGGCCCGTTGGCCCGGCCGCGGCTCGGTCTCCTCCAGCTCGCTGACCGACTCGGCCAGCTCCGCGACCGGGTCCATCTCCCCGACGTTGTCCCATTCGTCACGCGGAATGCTGTGCCAGGTCTCCTTGGCGTGCTGCGGGACCGGCTGGAAGACGAACGTCCGGTAGGACCAGAAGCGGAACATCGTGGCGAGCACGACACCGCCGGTCTTCGCGAGGTTCAGCATGAGCAGGCTGGTCACGCCGAAGCCGTACTTGGCGGCCGCCAGCACGCCGAGTTCGATGAGCAGACCGGTGGCGTTGAACAGGAAGAACAGTACGTATTCGCGGCGCAGTGCCGACTTCGGTCGATCCCGGTACGTCCAGTGCCGGTTCATCAGATACGACGTGATCGTCGCGACGATGGTCGCCACCACGGTCGCCTTGAGCTGGCCGTCGCGGAAAACCGTGAGTGCCAGCGCATTGAACACCGCGTAATTGATGACGGTGTTGATGCCGCCGACGATGCCGAATTTGAGCGCCTCGTGGATGAACTTCTGCCAGCGCTCGGGCAGCAGACGGACTCCAGGCATGCGAAACACCTTAGGGCAGTGGGCAGGGCCGGCTCGGCCCGGCGGGACGGGAATGGGCGCTGGGTCACGCCCCTGACTCTCGGTCGTCGCTCGTTGCCGGAACGGGAGGAGTTCCCGCCTCCACGAAAACGAACCGCCGGTACGACCAGAATCGGAACAGCGTCCCGAGGCCGGTGCCGACGATGAAGCTGGCGATGTTGTCGGCCAGTGGGGTCTGGAACACCCGGGGCCAGAGACCGCCCAGCCCGTAGTGACTGATGGCGAGACACGCCACCGCGATGCCGAGGCCGACCCCGTTGAAGAAGAAGAACAGCGCGTATTCCCGAGCCGGGTGGGAGCGCTGGCGGTGCCGCCAGGTCCAGAACCGGTTGCCCAGGAAGGCCAGGGTGGCCGCCACCACCGTGGAGATGGTCTTCGCCAGGACCGGCGGCTCGTGCTGGACGCTGGCCAGGTAGTTGAAGAGCGCGAAGTCGACGAGGAAGGCGAGCCCGCCCACCGTGGCGAACTTGCTCAGCTCGCGGACCAGGTGACCGAAACGGTCGATCAGGACCCCGAGCAGACCCCGACGGGTCTGCGGAGCCCCCGGCTGGTCCCCGGTCATCGTCGCGGCCACCCGCCGAGAGTACCGGTTGGGCATGGCAGGGAGGGGTAGCAACGGCGAGCGGGCGGCACACCGGTGCGGCGTGCCGCCGAGCGGTGCGAGATCCGGCTGCGGGACGCAGTGGTCACGCCCGTCCCGCCTTCCTGCCCGGTCCCGTCTATGTGAACGGAGCGTAACCGGCCGGCGGCGGAATTTGGCGGGATCGAGCAGGTCCCTCGCGGCGCGGCGGCCACCCGTTGCGGGCGCGCCGCCGGGTGTCCGTCGAAGGTTTCTCACAAGATTTGCGTGAAACTGCGCGCGAAAGCGGGTATCAGATCGCGATGCCGCAGCGTGGCCGTACCTTGTGCAGTTCTTCACAACGAGTCCCACTGACTCTCGACGCAGGCCGGTTTACGCTGAGGCCAATCCCAGGTTTCCACGAAGGCGACGCGCCCGCGCGCCAGAACTCGTGCATCCAATACATCGGTCAGCGTCGACCACAAGGAGATGTGACATGGTTGCTCCGGCTACTGTTCGGGGTATCGATCAGGCCCCGACGTCCCACCCCAAACTGCTCGCCTGGGTACGTGAGGTCGCGGAACTGACCACTCCGGATCGGGTGGTCTGGGTGGACGGGTCCGATGAGGAGTGGCGCCGCCTCACCGACGAACTCGTCGAGAACGGCACCCTGATCCGGCTGAACCCCGAGAAGAAGCCCAACTCGTTCTACGCCCGGACGGACCCGACGGACGTCGCGCGGGTCGAGGAGCGCACCTTCATCTGCTCGGTCGACGAGGCGGACGCCGGCCCCACCAACAACTGGATGGCGCCGGCCGAGATGAAGCGCACCATGACGGACCTCTACCGCGGTTCGATGCGCGGCCGGACGATGTACGTCATTCCGTTCGTGATGGGCCCGGTCGAGGCGAAGAACCCGATGTTCGGCGTCGAGATCACCGACAGCGGCTACGTGGTCGCCTCGATGCGGATCATGACGCGGATGGGCGCGAAGATCCTGGAGGCGATGGGCGACGACGCCGACTTCGTGCGTGCCCTGCACTCCATCGGCGCCCCGCTCGCCCCCGGCCAGCAGGACGTGGCGTGGCCGTGCAACGACACCAAGTACATTTCGCACTTCCCGGAGACCCGGGAGATCTGGTCCTTCGGCTCCGGCTACGGCGGCAACTCGCTGCTGGGCAAGAAGTGCTACTCGCTGCGGATCGCCAGCGTGATGGGCCGGGACGAGGGCTGGCTCGCCGAGCACATGTTGATCCTCAAGATCACCTCGCCGGAGGGCCGCGTCTACCACGTCGCCGGCGCCTTCCCGTCGGCCTGCGGCAAGACCAACCTGGCCATGCTGGAGCCCACCATCCCGGGCTGGAAGGTCGAGACCATCGGCGACGACATCGCCTGGATGCGGTTCGGCCCGGACGGCCGCCTCTACGCGATCAACCCCGAGTTCGGCCTCTTCGGGGTCGCCCCGGGCACCGACTGGAAGACCAACGCCAACGCGATGCGGACTCTGGACCGCGGCAACTCCGTCTTCACCAACGTCGCGCTGACCGACGACGGCGACATCTGGTGGGAGGGCATGGGTGAGCCGCCGGCGCACCTGGTCGACTGGAAGGGCCGGGACTGGACGCCGGAGAGCGGCGAGCTCTCCTCGCACGCCAACAGCCGGTTCTGCACCCCGATCACCCAGTGCCCGATCCTCGCCGAGGACTACTACGACCCGAACGGGGTGCCGATCGACGCCATCCTGTTCGGCGGCCGTCGCCGGGACACGGTCCCGCTGGTCACCGAGGCGCGTGACTGGGTGCACGGGGTCTACATGGGCGCCACGCTCTCCTCGGAGACCACCGCGGCGGCCTCCGGCGCGGTCGGCGTGGTCCGCCGCGACCCGATGGCGATGCTGCCGTTCATCGGCTACCACGCCGGCGACTACTTCCGGCACTGGATCGAGATGGGCAAGGGCGTCGACGGCGACGAGGCGAAGCTGCCCAAGATCTACTACGTCAACTGGTTCCGCAAGGACCCGGACGGCAGCTTCCTCTGGCCGGGCTTCGGCGAGAACTCCCGGGTGCTCAAGTGGATCATCGAGCGGATCGAGGGTCGTGCCGAGGCCGTCGAGACGCCGATCGGCATGGTCCCGGCTCAGGACGCGCTCGACGTCGAGGGCCTGGACATGACCCCGGAGGACGTCCGGATCGCCCTCAAGGTCGACCCGGAGGAGTGGCGCAACGAGCTGCCGCTGGTCACCGAGTGGTTCGAGAAGTTCGGGGACAAGCTCCCCGGCGTCCTCTGGGCCGAGCTGGACGCGCTGCGCGCCCGACTCGACGCGGAGCAGCCGCAGCGATAGGTGCGCCGGTTGCCCGTATAGGGCAACACCGGATGCCACAAGGACGGCCGCCGAGACCATCAAGGTCCGGCGGCCGTCCCCCGTCCAAGCGCCGACCGCCCTCCGCGCTGCGGTGATCATGAGGTTGACGGCGGTGGAAGACATCGACATCGCCTCCAACTTCATGAGCACCGGGTGCGATCGTCCAGGGGCGGGGCAGGATGAGCGGGTGGGCGCGGAGTGGGACGTGATCGTGGTGGGGGCGGGGCCGGCGGGGTCGGCCGCCGCGCTCGCCGCGCGGCGGGCCGGGGCGCGGGTGCTGCTGCTGGACCGGTACGACTTTCCCCGTGACAAGGCGTGTGGCGACGGCATCGCGGCGCACGCGCTGGACGTCCTCGCCGAGCTGGGGGTAACCGGGGCGGTCGACGGGTACGCCCCGCTGCCCGCGCTGCGGCTCGTCGGCCCCGGCGGTGGCACGGTGGCCCGGGCGCTGCCCCGGCCCGCGTACACGGTGCCCCGGGCGGTGTTCGACGCCCGGCTGGTGGCCGCGGCGGTCACCGCCGGTGCGGAGCTGCGCCGGCACACCGTACGCCGGGTCGACCTGCGCGACGACCGGGTGGTGCTCGACGGCGAGCTGACCGGCCGGGCCGTGGTGGGGGCGGACGGTGCGGGCTCCGTGCTCCGTCGGGCCCTCGGCCATCCGGTGAACCCGGACCGTCACCTCGCGCTGGCCATCCGTGGCTACGCCCCGGCGCTGCCCGGCCCGCCCGAGCAGCTCATCATCACCTCGGCCCCGCGCTGGCCGGCGTACGCGTGGTCCTTTCCGATCGGGGACGGCCGGGCGAACGTCGGGTACGGGGAGGTACTGCGCGGCGAGCCACTGACCCGCGCGCACCTGCTGGACCGGCTGGCCGCCCTGCTGCCCGGCACCGATCCGGCCAGGGTCACCGAGTTGCGGGCCCACCACCTGCCGCTCTCCACGCACCGGCCGGTGCCCGGGCGGGGCCGGGTGGTGCTGGCTGGCGACGCGCTGTCGCTGATCAATCCGTTCACCGGCGAGGGCATCTTCTACGCGCTGCGCTCCGGCGCGCTGGCCGGCGTGGCGGCGGCCGGCAGCCCGGCGCAGGCGGCCCGCCGGTACGCCGACACCCTCCGCCGCCGGCTCGGCACGCATTTGCGGCACAGCTCGGCGGCCGCCTGGCTGGCCCGACGGCGTCAGGTGGTGGACGCGGCGGTCCGCGCGGCCCGGCGGGACGGTCGGGTCTACCGGACCGTGGTGGAGCTGGGACTGGGTGACGGACGTCTCGACGCCCGTACCCTGGCCATGATCGGCATCGGTCTCACCCAGCGAGATCAGCCACCGCGACACTGATCTTCAACCTGGGTCGCTACCCTGCAAGGTGATGACTCTGCGGAAACTCCTCTACTCCGTGTACGAGCGCCGGCTGACGGCGAAGCTCGCGGGCAAGCCGGTGCCCCGGCACGTCGGCGTGATGTGCGACGGCAACCGCAGATGGGCCCGGGAGATGGGCTTCGTCGATCCGAACGACGGCCACCGGATGGGCGCGGAGCGGATCAAGGAGCTGCTGCGCTGGTGCGACGCGGCCGGCGTCGGGCACGTGACGCTCTGGCTGCTCTCCACCGACAACCTCTCCCGGCCGGCCGCCGAGCTGGACCCGCTGCTCCAGATCATCGAGGACCTCACCACCGAGCTGGCCGAGGAGGGCAACCCCTGGCGGCTGCGCATGGTCGGCGCCCTCGACGTGCTGCCCGCGCACCACGCCGCCGCGCTCAAGGCGGCCGCGGAGCGCACCCGGGAGCGCAGCGGCGGGGCGCAGGTCAACATCGCCGTCGGGTACGGCGGGCGGCGCGAGATCGCCGACGCGGTCCGCTCGCTGCTGCTGGAGCACGCGGCCAACGGCGGGACCATCGAGGAGCTGGCCGGCTCGATCGACGTCGACCTGATCTCCGAGCACCTCTACACCAAGGGCCTCCCGGACCCGGATCTGATCATCCGGACCAGCGGCGAGCAGCGGCTCTCCGGTTTCATGCTCTGGCAGTCGGCCCACTCGGAGTTCTACTTCTGCGAGCTCAACTGGCCCGACTTCCGCCGGGTCGACTTCCTCCGCGCCCTGCGCTCGTACGCCACCCGCCAGCGGCGCTACGGGGTCTGACCAGTCCCCGGCGCAAAGCGGTCAGCGCAGCCGGGACAGGGCCCCGGTGAGGAAGTCGGCGAGGGCGGCGGGCGACTCGAGGGTGAGGTCGGCGGCGTCGGCGACCTCGTGCCCGGTCTCCGGGTTGGCGACGGCGACGCAGACGCCGATGAAGTCCGGGTCGGCGGCGGCCCGGGCGCGCAGGGCGGCGAACGCCTTGATGTCCGAGACGTCGTCACCGAAGTACCAGGCGCCCCCGGCGTCCTGGACCACCTCGCCGATGACCATGCCCTTGTCCCGGTCGACCGGCGGCTTCAGCTCCAGCACCATGCGTCCGGCCTGGCAGCGCAGGCCCAGTCGCTCGGCCCGCGCCCGGCCCCACTCCTGGACCAGGTCGCCGAGCTGGGGGGCGGTGCGCCAGTGCAGAGCGACGGAGAGCCGCTTGAACTCCACCAGGGCGCCGGGCGGCAGCTCGGCGCGGGCCTGCTCGGCCAGCTCCGCCATGGTGGGCACCCAGGGCAGGGCCGCCGGCTCGGTCACGGTCTCTCCGCCGGAGTGGCTGTGCTCCAGGCCGTAGAGCCCGTACAGGTCGATGCCGGCGAGGCCGCCGAGCTGGTCGCGGAGGAACTCCACCGGGCGCGCGGAGACGATGGCGATCCGGCGTACGTGCGGGGCGAGCGCCTCCAGCGCGGCGAGCACCTTCGGCGCGGGCCGGACCGCGGTGGGGTCGTCGTCGACCGGTGCCAGGGTGCCGTCGAAGTCGAAGAAGAACACCACGTCGGCGGCCCGGGTGGCGGTGGCCCGCCAGGCGTGCTCGGCGTCCAGCGGCGTCTTCGGCGATTGGTTGCCCAGATTCAACGGCGGCACGCGCGACAGCGTACCCCGGCCACGGCGGCGTATTCGTGGCCGAGATGTGACGCTCGGGCGACGCGGATTCAGCGTTCGGCGGCTCCCCGTCCCCGGGGCCCGAACGGCACCACGGTCGCCTCCGGGCCGTGGCTCAGCAGGTAGCCCTCCACGAACCCGCTGTTGCGGTCGCCGGTGTGCGCCTCGATCTCGTTGAGCCGCGCCACCAGGAACTCGGTGAGTGCGCTGACCCGGTCGTTGAGCCGGTCGTGCAGCTCGGCGAGGACGGCGAGGACCACCGCGGTGCCGGCCGTGGTGAGCGCGAAAAGATTGACGACCAGGGGAAGCTGCCCGCCGTTCAGTACGCCGACCACCACGTTGCCGGTCACGCACGATGTCACCGACACCACCGCGACCACGACTGCCAACCATTTCAGGGTCATGGACAGACCCCTCCTTCTGTCCCGCAGGGCTGGGTTCGGCCTTGTCCCGTCCCCCCGCCGACGACGAGCCCAAGCAGTACGAATAGGGACGCTAGCGTGCCCGTTACGCCCCCGGAGCGAAACGATCGGGTCTGACCTGCCGTTCTTTCGCCATCTGAGGAACTAGCCGGCCTGTTTACCGCTGTTTCGAACATTGACCGGGAGGGTCGGCCGATAAGCGAGGTAACGAATGGTTTCCCGAATGTGGAATTTCTCCGTGTCCGAGACGTTGGGGTCGACCAGTCGGCGCAGCAGCGCCTCGACGTCGGGGTCCATCGGCGGCGGCGTCGCGGGGGTACGCGGGCTGGTGGCGCGGTCCCAGCCGAGGGCGGTGAAGGCGGCGGCGGGGTTGAGGCCCAGCCCCTCGCAGAAGGCGACCACCCGTTCCGCCTCGGGGTCGCTGGCCCAGTCCCCGCGTACCCACCGGTTGATGGTCTGCCGGGAGACGCCGGTGCGCCGGGACACCTCGGTGCCGCTCCAGGCCCGCATGGCCCGCGCCTCGTCGAGGGCGCGGCGGACGAAGGTGGCGAAGGCGATCTTCCGTGCGTTGGCGGTCTCGGTCACTCCGTGACGGTACGACCCGTCGGTCTCGGCGGCGCGTCCCGGCGCGCTGCTGTCACGCTGACGTGACGGCGTACTCGGATTTCCGGTAAACGATCCAGTGCTGATCCTGAGGGGTGTCACCCGGGCAGAATAGGAGGACACCAGGACGGCGGTAAACAGACGAAAAGCTGATACTGTCACGCTCATGAGACAACTTACGGTGTGTCACGTGCATGAGACGATCAGTGCTCACATGCGTCACTCCGCGGGTGACGAGGGGGTCTCGTGACCGAGCTTGCGACCCGTGCCCAGGCCTTCGGTCTGATCGCGGACGGCGTGGCCGCCGGGCTGAGCGCCCCCTGGCGCCTCTACCTCGCCCGCGGCTGCCGGTACCTCTCCCTCAGTGTCGGTGACCGGGCCGAGTGGAACGCCTGGCGAACCCACCTCGGCTGTCCGGAGCTGAGCGTCCGGGTCTACGACGCCGGCGGCGAGATCCGGCGCTCCTCGGTGGCCGAGGTGATCCTGGACGGCTGCCGGATCAGCGTCGAGCTGGTCGAGGAGGTCAGCACCGCCGACCTGGAGCGGCTGCTGGTCGTCGACCCCGAGGTCGAGCCGGAGGAGCGATGACCCGGCGGCCGGCGGGAGTGACCGGATGAGCCCGTTCCTCGCCGTCGTGCTCGTCCTCGTGCTCGGCTCGACCTGCTACGCGGCGGGTCGGCTGCACGGCCAGCTCAGCTACCGGATCGGCTACCGGTTCGGCTACCGCCAGGGCTACTTCGACGGCGACCGGGGGGCGTGGCACCGGCGGCGCCGCGACGCGCAGGCAGCGATCACCTCGGCGCTGGCCGGTCCGGCGCCGGTGTCGGTGACCACCACGGCCACCCGCGCCGCGGTCCCGTTCGCCGGGACGGCCGTCCCCGCCGCCGTCACCGCGCGGACGACTGCCAACCCGGCCCTGCGGGCCACCGCGCCCGCTCAGCTCGGCGGGCTCGCCACCCGGCAGGGCACCACGTACACCGGGTCCTCGTTCAGTGCCGCCGTCGCCGGCCGCCGGCAGACCGGGACCCTGGTCCGGCGGCAGGGCTGAGGCCCACCAGAGCACGGTGTGTCGTCCGCGGCGGGCGCGCACCGTCGGGGCCACGTCAGACCGGTGACGGTGGCTCCGCCGGCCGGGATGCGCGCAGGGGGCATGCATCCCGGCCGGTTCCGCCGCGCGCCGTTCATCTCCCGGTCAGGTGAGATCCACACCGACCACTAGCCGACGGGCCCTGGTGCCACTAGCGTCTAGGCATGGCACGGGGTTTTCCCGAGCCAGCCGGAGAGCCCGGATCTGCGACCTCGCGCACGGGGCCCGCATCCGACCCCGTGTCCACCGGGCACCGGACGAGGCGGAACACGGGTGGCCGGGTGCCCATCCGCGGAGCAGGCCTGTGACGACTCGCCGTACCCCCGCCGGTGCCGACCAGACCCCGGCCGCGACTGCCGCGACCCGCCGGACCACCCGCAGCCGCCGGGCGGCGGCCGCGCCGGCCGGCACCGAGGAGCCTCGACCAGCCGGCCAGGCCTTCGTCCTGGACACCTCGGTCCTCCTCTCCGATCCCGCGGCGTTCCACCGCTTCGCCGAGCACGAGGTGGTGCTGCCGCTGGTGGTCATCTCCGAACTGGAGGGCAAGCGACACCATCCCGAGCTGGGCTGGTTCGCCCGCCGGTCGCTGCGCATGCTGGACGAGCTGCGGGTGAAGCACGGCCGGCTGGACCGGCCGGTGCCCGCCAACGAGGAGGGCGGCACCCTCCGAGTGGAGCTGAACCACACCGACGACGGGGTGCTGCCGCCGGGCTTCCGGAACGAGTCGAACGACGCGCGGATCCTCTCCGTGGCGCTCAACCTCGCCGCCGAGGGGCGGGAGATCACCCTGGTCAGCAAGGACATGCCGCTACGGGTGAAGGCGGCGTCGGTCGGCCTGCGGGCCGACGAGTACCGGCACGGCCAGGCCAGCGACCCGACCTGGACCGGCATGGCCGAGCTGGAGTTGGCCGAGGAGGAGATCGCCCGGCTGTACGCGGGGGAGACGCTGGACGTCGACGCGGCCGGTGACCTGCCCTGCCACACCGGGCTGGTGCTGCACTCGACGCGCGGCTCGGCGCTCGGCCGGGTGCTGCCCGACAAGACCGTACGGCTGGTCCGCGGCGACCGGGAGGCGTTCGGCGTGCACGGCCGCTCGGCGGAGCAGCGGATCGCGCTCGACCTGCTGCTGGACGAGTCGATCGGCATCGTCTCGCTGGGCGGCCGGGCCGGCACCGGCAAGTCCGCGCTGGCGCTCTGCGCCGGCCTGGAGGCGGTGATGGAGCGCCGCCGGCACAAGAAGGTGATCGTCTTCCGCCCGCTTTACGCGGTCGGCGGCCAGGAACTCGGCTACCTGCCCGGCTCGGAGTCGGAGAAGATGTCGCCCTGGGCGCAGGCGGTCTTCGACACGCTCGGCGCGGTGGTGCACGAGAACGTGCTCGAGGAGGTCACCTCGCGGGGGCTGCTGGAGGTGCTGCCGCTGACCCACATCCGCGGTCGCAGCCTGCACGACGCCTTCGTCATCGTCGACGAGGCGCAGTCGCTGGAGCGGGGCGTGCTGCTCACCGTGCTGTCCCGGATCGGCCAGGGGTCGCGGGTGGTGCTCACCCACGACGTGGCCCAGCGGGACAACCTCCGGGTGGGACGGCACGACGGCGTGACCGCAGTGATCGAGGCGTTGAAGGGCCATCCCCTCTTCGCGCACGTCACCCTCAGCCGTTCGGAGCGTTCTCCGATCGCCGCGATGGTCACGGATCTGTTGGAGGACATCCCCCTCTGAGGCCGACCCGCCGGGCACCTTTGTCCTTGTTTGAGGGCCTTCATTTTGTGGTGCAGATCACAATTGGCCCTCTTCGTTTCCCATCAGCCTCACTGTGCGCAATGGTGTCCATCGAGCGCCCACGCACCAGGAAGATCGTCGAGCATCGTTCGCCACGGACGGCGAGAGCCACGAACGCCGGTGCGTCGGCTGCGACCGCGGGGTCGGGGCGCTCGCGACGCCGGCGCGGCCCACCGACGGCCACGCGTCGCGTCGAGTCCTTGCCCCCGACGAAGGGACACTTCGTGAGTCGGCTGTGGAGCCGGTTCGGTGCCCGTACGGCCGCTGTCGCGCTGCTCTCCGTGGGCGTTGCCGGCGGCTTCTATCTGGGCGAAGACCGACAGACCCAGCAACAGGGCCTGACCGCGCAGGCCGGCCTGGAGGTCGACCAGGCAGAATACGCGTACCAGCGCGAGCGGCAGGCGGACCACCGCGTGGAGTCGGCCCGGCAGCGGGCCGCCGAGTACCAGGCGAAGCTGCGGGCGGCGGCGGCGGCCAAGGAGGCCGCCGAGCGGGCCCGGGAGGCCGAGGCGGCCGCCGCGTCGCGGAAGAAGGCACGCGCGGAGGCGGCCGCGGCGAAGCCGTACGACGGGCCGATCCCGGCCTCCTGCGAGGAATACAGCGGCAACCGGGCCATCGGCTGCGCGCTCATGCTGAAGGAAGGCTTCGGCATCGACCAGTTCCCGTGTCTGGACAAGCTCTGGACCAAGGAGAGCGGCTGGAACCACAAGGCCTACAACGAGGGGTCCGGCGCGTACGGGATCCCGCAGGCCCTGCCCGGCAGCAAGATGGGCTCGGTCGCGGCCGACTGGAAGACCAACCCGGCCACCCAGATCAAGTGGGGCCTCGGCTACATCGAGGGCCGGTACGACAACCCCTGCGGCGCGTGGCAGCACTCGCAGAGCACGGGCTGGTACTGATCGGACGGTGACGACGGCGGGGTGGGCGGGGATCCGCGCACCCCGCCGTCGTCATGTCACGGCATGCCGGGCCCGGGTGGCGGCCGGCCGGGATTGCTGATAGCTGTTGGTACGTGACCTGGCGCGATGGCTCGACGAGCGGCGATCCCCGACGGTTCGGCACCGAGGCGTTCTACGCCTCACTGGGCCGGGCCTTCGTCGCCATGTGCGCGGTGGTGCCGGTGCTGTTCCTCATCGAGGCGCTCGACGTCGGCCTGCACGGCAACCTCGACGTCACCGCCGGGATCATCCCGCACCGGATCCAGGGGCTCGACGGCGTGTTCTTCTCGCCGTTCCTGCACGCCGACTTCAACCACCTCTACAGCAACAGCATCCCGCTGATCCTGCTCGGCACCTTCGTGCTGGCCGCCGGCACCCGCCGGTTCCTCTGGTCCACGCTGTTGATCATCCTGATCAGCGGCCTGGGGGTGTGGTTCACCGGCTCGCCGAACTCGGTGGTGGTCGGCGCCAGCGGGGTGATCTTCGGCTACCTCGGCGTCCTGCTGACCCGCGGCGTCGTCGAGCGGAGCTGGTGGAACTTCGCCGTGGTGCTGCTGGTCGGCCTGCTCTACGGCTGGCAGTTGCTCGGCATCCTCCCCACCGACGAGCACATCTCCTGGCAGGGGCACCTGTTCGGGCTGCTCGGCGGGGTCGTGGCGGCGATCCTGTTCCGCCGCCGCCGGGGTGAGGCGCTGGCGGCGGAGCGCGGCGAGTCGCCCACGCTGACCCTGCCCTGACCGGGCGCGGGCCGTCGGCGTGACCTGCTTGCCCGCGGGCACCGGGCCGCCTACCGTCGGGATCAGCACGCGTTGATCCGTGAGCGGAAAGTGACGGTGCGCCATGCGCGAGGTCGATATCGCCGTGATCGGCGCCGGTCCGGCCGGGCTCTTCGCCGCGTACTACGCCGGGTTCCGCGGACTCTCCGTGGCGGTGGTCGACGCGCTGCCCGAGCCGGGCGGGCAGGTGACCGCCATGTACCCGGAGAAGCTCATCCTCGACGTCGCCGGGTTCCCCACCATCAAGGGGCGGGAGCTGGTGGCGAACCTGGTCACCCAGGCCGCGCCGTTCCACCCCGAATACCTGCTCGGCACCCGGGCGGAGAAGCTGTCGTACCTCGACGGGCGGCCGGTGCTCGGCCTGGCCGGCGGCGAGCAGCTGCACTGCGGCGCGGTGCTGGTGACCGGTGGCCTGGGCAGCTTCACACCCCGGCCGCTGCCGGTGGCCGACAGCTTCCTGGGCACCGGGATCGTCTACTTCGTACCGCAGCCGGCCGAGCTGGCCGACCGGGACGTGGTCATCGTCGGCGGCGGCGACTCGGCCTTCGACTGGGCCGTGACGCTCCAGCCGATCGCCCGCTCGGTGACGCTGGTGCACCGGCGGGAGAAGTTCCGCGCCCACGCGTCGACCGTCGCCCGGGTGCGGTCGCTGCCCGTCCGCGTCGTGGTCAACGCCGAGGTGACCCGGTTGTATGGCGAGGAGCAGCTCACCGGCGTGGACTTCACCGTGCGCGGCGGCGCGGCGGAGACCCTGCCGGTGGACACCCTGGTCGCGGCCCTCGGCTTCACCGCCGACCTGGGCCCGCTCGCCGAGTGGGGGCTGCAGCTGGACCGCCGGCACATCCTGGTGAACAGCGCGATGGCCACCAACCTGCCCCGGGTCTTCGCGGCCGGCGACATCACCGAATATCCGGGCAAGGTCCGGCTGATCGCCACCGGCTTCGGCGAGGCGGCCACGGCGGTGAACAACGCCGCGGTGGCCATCGACCCCACCGCCCACCTCTTCCCCGGCCACTCGTCCGACGGCAGTTGAGTCCCGATCCCCGCCGGAGCGTGGCCTGATCGAGACCGGCCGACGCCACGGTGGACGGATGGAACGCCCGACCGTGCCGGACGCCGCCCGCGTCGCGCTGGCCTGGCTGGGCCATCCGGTGACGGTGCTCGCGCTGGTCGTCCTGGTGCTCAACGACCACGTGCTCAAGGCCGCCCAGCCCGGCTGGCTCACCGGCAAGCTCAGCGACGTCGCCGGTCTGGTGCTCGCACCGCCGCTGGTCGCGGCGCTCGTCGCGCTGGCCGTGCCCCGCATTCCGGCCAGGGCCGCCGCCGGGCTCGGGCTGGGGCTGGTCGGCATCGGCTTCACCGTGGTCAAGACCAGCGGGTACGCCGCGGCAGCCGCGTCATCGGCCTGGAGCGTGGTCAGCGGGCCGTCGCTGGTCCGGGCCGACCGCACCGACCTGCTGGCCCTGCCGGCCCTGGCCCTGGCCGGCTGGACCTGGCGCCGCGCCCGGCGCGATCCGGTGGGGCGTCGGCCGGCCCGACTGGTCCGGCTGCTGGTGCTGCTGCCGGCGGCGACGCTCGCCGTGGCGGCCACCAGCGCGGTCTGGTACTTCGACGCGGCCCGGGCGACGGTGGTCGACGGCCGGCTGGCCGCCGGGATCGGGGAGAGCCGGGGTGCGGACATCAGCTCGTTCGGCGCGACGTGGCGGGTGAGTGACGACGGCGGCGAGACGTGGCGTGATCCGACCGCCGCCGAGGAACAGCGCCTCGATCCGCGGTTCCCGCCGTCGTCCGGGTCGCCGGCCGCGCCCCCGTCGGCCACGCCATCCGCCACGCCGACGCGGGAGGACTGCTCGGCCGCTACGCCGCAGCGTTGCTACCGCCTGGCGGCGGGGCGGATCCGGGTGGAGGAGAGCGACGACGCCGGCCGGACCTGGCGGCTGGCCTGGGAGGTCACCGAGGAGCAGCGGGCGATCCTGAGCCGGCGGTACCAGGACGCCGGACCGCGCGGGGAGCGGATCGCCGGCCAGGAACTGACCGTGCTGGACGTCGGTGCCGGGCGGCACGTGGTGCTGGTCGCGAACGGACGGGACGGCTTCGCCGTACGCGGACCCGACGGCGACTGGCGGCGGATCGGGTTCACCGGTGGCCCCTACGGCGGCGGCCCACCGCCGCTCGGCGCGAGTTCGCCCGCGGACCGCCACGCCGACCCGCTCCGGGCCGGGCTGCTGGCGTTCGCCCTGGCCGAACTGGTGCTCGTCGTGGCCGCTGCGCGGGCCGGTCGCCTGGTCGGGCGCGGTGGCTGGTTGCCGGCCCTGCTCGGGGCGCTCACGGTAGGTACCGTGCTGCCGCTGTCCGCGGTCTGGCTGAGCGACGACCTGTTCGCCTTCGTGGCGGCCCTCGGCTGTGTCGTCCTGCTGCTCGGCACGCCGTTGCTCGCCCTGATCCCCCACTGGGTGTGGCGTGCCCCGGGCCGGTGGACCCTCGAGGTGCTGCTGGCGGCCGCGCTCACGCTGGTGCTGGCCGGACTGCCGCTGACCGGATGGCTCTACGGCCGTCCGGCGTACGTCTCGACCGCCGTGGCGCTCGCCGGGCTGGCGGCGGTGCCGGGGCTGCTGCTCGGCTGGCGGGCGGCCCGGCTGGTCGGGTCGTTCGAACCGCTCGCCGACCCGCCGTACCCACCGGCGGTGCCCCACCCGGCGCGCCCGGTACGGCCCCCGGCGCCGAGGTAGCCGTGCGGCCGCCGACGCCACCTCAGGTCCGCCACCGCCGCCTCGAACGCCCGTCGGGTCAGGGCAGGCCGATGAGGTCGGCCATCAGGGCGGTCTGGTGGTCGAAGTGCTCGTCGCGGTGCGGGATGACCCCGTTCAGCCGTCCGAACAGCTCGAAGCTGATCAGCCCGAAGAGCTGCGTCCAGCCGGCCAGGCCGCGGGCCAGCAGCGGCTCCGGCAGGCCGGGGGAGAAGCCGGCGGCCAGCTCGGCGAGGTCGGCGCGGACCGGCTCGGGCAGCTCCTCGTCGGGCGGGCTGAGCCGGCCGTCGGCCAGGCCGTCGCGGAGGATGCCGACCAGGGCCAACGGGGGTCGGCTCGCCGGGGCGACGGTGTCATCGGGGGCCGCGTAGCCGGGGACCGGGCTGCCGTAGAGCAGCGCGTACTCGGCGGGGTGGGCCAGCGCCCAGGATCGGGCGGCCCGGCAGGTGGCGTGCCAGCGCCCGCGCAGGTCGGCCCGGTCGACCGCCGCGTCGGCCGCCTCCACCGCGTCGCCGAGCGCGTCGTACGCCTCGAGGATCAGCGCGGTGAGCAGGTCGTCCCGGCTGGGGAAGTAGCGGTAGATGGCCGAGGAGACCATGCCCATGTCGCGGGCGACCGCGCGCAGCGAGAGGTTCGCGCCGTCGGTGGCGAGGTGGCGACGGGCCACCGCCTTGATCTCGTCGATCATGCCGGCGCGTACCCGGGCGCGGAGCGAGTGAGCGACCATGCACCCACTCTGCCATGGATGAGAGCGCCAATCAAAACAGAGAGCAGTGCTCTTGACAGTGGGCGGCGCGGGAGTCATGCTGGGTGCGACCTCGCGAGAGCAGTGCTCTCGAAACGGATCCCTGCTTCGAAGGGTGGCCCTCCATGGCCCTGCACGTGATCGTCGGCGCCGGACCCGTCGGCTCCGCCACCGCCCGTCTCCTCGCCGAGCGGGGCGACCGGGTGCGGGTGGTGACCCGCCGCGGCACCGGACCCGAGCACCCCGCGATCGAGCGGGTCGCCGCCGACGCCGCCGACGCCGCCCGGCTGACCGTGCTCACCGAGGGCGCGGTCGCGCTCCACAACTGCGCCAACCCGGCCTATCACCGGTGGCCGGTGGACTGGCCGCCGCTGGCCGCCGCGCTGCTCACCGCCGCCGAGCGGACCGGCGCAGTGCTCGCCACCGTCGGCAACCTCTACGGGTACGGCCCGGTCGACGCCCCGATGACCGAGGCGACCCCGCCCGCCGCGACCGGCACCAAGGGGCAGGTGCGGAACCGGATGTGGGCCGACGCGCTGGCCGCGCACCGGGCCGGCCGGGTGCGGGTCACCGAGGTACGCGGCTCCGACTATCTCGGGGTCGGCGGCACCTCGCTGGCGATGATGGTGCTGCCCCGGGTGCTCGACGGACGGCGGGCCTTCCTGCCGGTCGACTGGGACGCCCCGCACACCTGGACCTACATCCCGGATGTCGCCCGTACCCTGGTCGCCGCCGCGACCGACGAGCGGGCCTGGGGACGGCCCTGGCACGTGCCCAGCGGGCCGGCCGTACCGATGCGGGACCTGGCCGCCCGCGCGGCGGCCCTGGTCGGCGCGCCGGCGCCGAAGCTGACCCGGATGCCCTACCCGGTGCTCTGGCTCGGCGGCCTCGCCAACCCGATGGCCCGTGAGCTGCGGGAGACCGCCTACCAGTTCGACCGGCCGTTCGTGATGGACTCCTCCGCCGCCACCGCCACCCTGGGGATCGAGCCGACCCCCTTGGACGTGGCGGTGAAGGAGACGGTCGCGGGGCTGCGCGGCCGGTCGGGGCGTTGAGCGGGGGCCCTGCTCAACGGCGAGCGCTAGAAGGAGCCCCTGCTTGCAGGCGCGGCGGCGGGCCCAGCGCGGCGATGAGGACCGCGACCAGGGTCAACGCCGCGCCGAGCAGGGTGGCCGGCCCGGGGTGCGAGGCCGCCGTCGGCAGAGCCACGTCCAGCAGGACCGCGCCGACGATCTGCCCGGCGATGGTGGCCAGGCCGAGCAGCAGCACGCCGGTGAAGCGGACGATGGCGGCGGCGAGCGCGATGAACACGATGCCGATCGGGCCACCTACATAGAGCCAGGGCTCGCTCGGCAGGGCACCGGCCGGGCGGCCGCGGACCGCCACCTCCACCGCGAAGGTGGCGAGCAGCGCGGCGGTGCCGACCGTGAAGTTGACCAGGGTGGCGGCCAGGGCGCTGCCGGAGGCCCCCCGGACCCGGCCGTTCACCGCCTGCTGCCAGGCGATCCCGACCCCGGCCGCCAGCGGCAGCAGGGCCAGCGCCAGGGCGCGCTGGTCGCCGAGCCGGCCGCTCACCGCCAGCAGCACGGCCAGCACGGTGAGCGCGGCGCCGACCAGCCGGTTCGGGGTGACCGGCTGGCGGCCGGTCGGGCCGATGCCGGCCCGGTCCACCAGCAGGCTGCTGCCGGACTGGCCGGCCACCACGGCCACGGTGAACACGGCCACCCCGAGCGTGCCGATGGTCAGCCCCTGGGTGGCCACCAGGAAGGCGCCGCACACCCCGCCGAGGCACTGCCACGGTCGCAGGGAGCCGTCCCGCAGCGCCGCCCGGAGGGCGGCCAGCCCCCGCCGGCCGCCCGGGGTGGCGGGGATCAGCACCAGCAGCACCAGCAGGCCCAGGCCGAACGAGACCACCGCGGCGGCGATTCCGTCCGCCAGGCGTACGCCGAGCTCGCCGTTGATCCGGGACTGGACGGCCACCGCGACCCCCGAGGCGGTGGCCAGCCCGACACCGGCGATCCGCCGCGTGGTCGGCAGCGTGGGGGGCGCCGCCGTCCCGGTCGTGGTCACTCCTGCTCGGCCAGGGGTCGTCCGTCGAAGTCGACCGCCGAGTAGAGGGCGAGCTTCTCCAGCCGGTGGTACGAGTCGATCACGCGGATCGTGCCGCTCTTGGAGCGCATCACGATCGACTGGGTGTACGCCCCGCCGGCCCGGTAGCGCACGCCGCGCAGCAGGTCGCCGGAGGTCACGCCGGTCGCCACGAAGAAGCAGTTGTCCCCGGTGACCAGGTCGTCGGTGAACAGCACCCGGTCGAGGTCGTGCCCGGCGGCGATCGCCTTCTCCCGCTCCTCGGCGTCCTTCGGCCAGAGCTTGGCCTGCATCATGCCGCCCATGCACTTGAGGGCACAGGCCGCGGTGATGCCCTCCGGGGTGCCGCCGATGCCCATCAGCACGTCGACGTCCGACTCGCCACGGGCGGCGGCGATGGCGCCCGCGATGTCGCCATCGGAGATGAGCCGGATGCCCGCCCCGGTACGCCGGATCTGCTTCACCAGGTCGTCGTGGCGGGACCGGTCCAGCACGCAGACCGTCACCTCGGCGGCGTCGGTGCCCTTGACCTTGGCGATCCGGCGGATGTTCTCGGCCACCCCGGCGTTGATGTCGACCACGTCGGCGTACATCGGGCCGACGGCGAGCTTCTCCATGTAGAAGACGGCGCTCGGGTCGAACATCGCGCCGCGTTCGGCGACCGCGAGCACCGCGAGCGCGTTCGGCATGCCCTTGCTCATCAGGGTGGTGCCGTCGATCGGGTCGACCGCCACGTCCACCTCGGGTCCCGTCCCGTCGCCGACCTCCTCACCGTTGAAGAGCATCGGGGCGTTGTCCTTCTCGCCCTCGCCGATCACCACGACCCCCCGCATCGGGATCGAGTTGATCAGCTTGCGCATGGCGTCGACGGCTGCCCCGTCACCGCCTTCCTTGTCGCCCCGGCCGACCCAGCGGCCGGCCGCCATCGCCGCGGCCTCGGTGACCCGGACCAGGTCGAGGGCGAGGTTGCGGTCGAGGTTCTGCGGGGTCCGCGTCCTGGTGGTTGTCATCACGGATTCCTCCTCGCGACGTTGCGGGGTGGACCGGCGGATTGCGGCCGTGCCGCCGCCGGCTTTGTCGCTGATCCTCACACGATGACAGCTCCCGCGCCGGGCCGGGGCGGAGGAGGCCAGGATCACGTCACCCGGACGGCTGCGAGAATGGACGGGTGGAAGCCGCACAGCCTGCCGATCGTGTACCGACCGACGTCACCCCGCCGGACGGTCAGCCGCCCGTCCGGTCGACCGCCGGGCCGAACCAGACGTCCGGCGAACCGGCCCTCGTGGCGTCGGGCGGGGTCTCGCCACTGGCCGCCACGGGAGAACACCCCGCGCCGCCCGCCGGTAAGGACCGGGCGCGGTCCGAGCGGTCGCCCCGGGACATGGCGCTCTCGCTGCTGGTGCTGCTGGTCCCGATCGCGCTGCTGCTCGCCTTCTACCGCGGCGTCCTGGGTGGGGACGAGCCGGCCGCCGTCGACCCGGCGCCCGCCGTGCAGCAGGCCCGGGAGGCGGGTGCCTTCCCGGTCAGCTCGCCGGAGGGGTTGAGCTCGGGCTGGCGTACGGTCAGCGCCCGCTACCAGGCCGAGGCGGGCGGCGCGACGCTGCGCATCGGCTACGTGACCCCGGAGGGGCGCGGCGCGCAACTCGTGGAGAGCAACGTACCCGCCGAGAAGCTGCTGCCGGTCGAGCTGAAGGGTGGCCAGCCGCAGGGCCCCGCTGACCTGGCCGGCGTGAGCTGGCAGCGCTACACCGCCCGGAGCAACGAGCAGGCGCTCGTGCTGCTGGAACCGAACCGCACGGTGATCGTCGTCGGCGATGCCAGGGACAACGAGCTGCGCCAGCTCGCCACCGCCCTGCGCTGATCCAGGTGTGGGCGCGACGGCGTCCGTCGCCCACCCGGCACGGGTCTAGGCGGGACGACCTCCGTCGCCCACACCCGGCACGGGTCGTCTGTGCCGAACGGACAGGGATTGCCGAACCTCGCTTCCGGGAACAGAGGAGGACACGGGCCCGCCCGGTGGCGGCGACGTCGGCCGGACCGGGCTCGTGCGCCGGAGCTTGCATCACGGCTCCGGCGCCCCGCCTCCGGCACCTCCGTGGGCCGGACGACCCACCTGGAGAGTTCACGTGAAGATTCGACGCTTCAGCGCGGCGGCCTTCGCCGCGGCACTGCTCAGCCCCGCCCTGGCCGCCTGCAACGACAACGGGACCGGCGCGGCGGGGACCTCCGCCTCCCCGACCGTCTCCGGCAGCGTCGCGCCCAGCGGTACGCCCGGCGACGCCAAGCAGGCCCTGCTCAACTCCACGAACGCGATCCGCGACGGCAACTTCCGGTTCAGCATGTCCGGCGCCGGCTCCACGGCCGAGGGGCAGGTGCACGAGCCGAGCCAGAGCGCGGAGATGCGGATGACGATCGGCGACCAGTCGTCGGACCTGATGATGAAGCTGGACCTGATCCACTACAAGCCGGACAGCTGGGTGAAGCTGGAGCTGGGCGGCAAGGCCGCCGGCAGCGTCCCCGGCGTGCAGAAGCTCAACCTCGGCAAGTACCAGCACCTCGACCAGACCCGGATCAAGGGCAACCGGGCCCTGGGCTTCGACTTCGACAAGCTCGACCCGGCCGGCAGCGCCGTGCTGACCCAGGGCATCACCGAGGTCCGGCAGACCGGCGAGGGCACCTACGCGGGCACCGTCGACGTGTCCAAGGCGGCCGAGGCGGGCTCGCTCGACCCGGCCGTGATCACCGCGCTCGGGGCACAGGCGAAGTCGGTGCCGTTCACCGCGAAGGTCGACCCGCAGGGCCGGCTCAGCGAGCTGGTGCTGCAGGTCCCGGCCGCCGGCCAGAGCGCCGCCCAGGACATCCGGATCACCTACACGGACTACGGCAACGCCAGCGCCGCTCAGAAGCCCCCGGCCGACCAGGTCGTCGAGGCGCCGCCGGAGTTCTACAACCTGTTCGACTGAGGCTGGTGACGGGACGGCTCCGGCCGTCCCGTCACTGCTCCGCCGCGCGCTGTCGGGCGGCGTCGATGCGGGCCCGGGCGCCGTCCAGCCAGCGCTGGCAGGTCTCGGCGAGCTGCTCGCCGCGCTCCCAGAGCGCCAGCGACTCCTCCAGCGACGTGCCGCCGGCCTCCAGCCGCTCGACCACGCCGGCCAACTCGGCGCGAGCCTGCTCGTAGCTGAGCCGCTCGTCCTTCTTCTCGTCAGTCATCGGGTTCCATTTCATCAGCCGTCCACGGTCGCGGCGAGTTCGCCCTCGGCGAGGCGTACCCGCAGCGGGTCGCCCTTGGTCACCTCGGACGCGGCGCGTACCACGTGGCCGTCGGCCCGCTGGACGATCGCGTATCCCCGGTCGAGGGTCGCCGCGGGGGAGAGCGCGCGCAGCCGGGCCAGGGTGTGGCGCAGGTCGTCGGCGGCGGCGCCGAGCCGATGGTCCAGGCAGCGGCCGGTCCGGTCGCGCAGCGCGGCGACCTCGGCGGCCCGCTGGTCGACCATCACCTGCGGGCGGGCCAGCACCGGCCGGGAGCGCAGCAGGTCGAGGCGGTGCTGCTCCCGGTCGACCAGGTTGCGGACCGCCCGCTCCAGCCGGGACCGGGCCTGGCCGATGAGGCGTACCTCCTCGGTGAGGTCGGGGACGATCCGCTTCGCCGCGTCCGTCGGCGTCGAGGCGCGGACGTCGGCGACGTAGTCCAGCAGCGGCGCATCCGTCTCGTGGCCGATCGCGCTGACCACCGGTGTGCGGCAGGCGAAGACCGCCCGGCAGAGCGCCTCGTCGGAGAAGGGCAGCAAGTCCTCGATGCTGCCGCCACCCCGGGCGATGATGATCACGTCGATGGTCGGGTCGGCGTCGAGCACCTTCAGCGCGTCGACGATCTGCGGCACCGCGCTCGGCCCCTGCACCGCGACGTTGACCGTGCGGAACTCCACCGCCGGCCAGCGCCGGCGCGCGTTGGTCAGCACGTCCCGCTCGGCGGCCGAGGCGCGGCCGGTGATCAGGCCGATCCGCCCGGGCAGGAACGGTGGGCGACGCTTGCGGGCCCGATCGAAGAGCCCCTCCGCGGCCAGCAGCTTCTTGAGCTTCTCCAGCCGGGCCAGCAGCTCGCCGAGCCCGACCTGGCGGATCTCGTCGGCGCGCAGGCTGAGCGTGCCCCGGGCGGCGTAGAACTCGGGTTTGGCGTGCAGCACCACCCGGGCGCCCTCGCGCAGCTCGGGCGCGCCCGCGTCGAGCACGTCGCGGTTGGTGGTGACGGTGAGGCTCAGATCTGCCGACGGATCACGCAGGGTGAGGAAGACGGTGGTGGCGCCGGGCCGGCGGCTGATCTGCGCCACCTGACCGTCCACCCAGACCCAGCCCAGCCGGGCGATCCAGGCGCCGATCTTCTGGCTGACCACCCGGACCGGCCACGGCTCCTCGGACGTGCTCCGCTCCACCTCGCCCGTGCTCACCCGCCCACCCTACGGCCCGGGGCCGACACCACCCGCGTCGATCATGAGGTTGGCGGCGGTGTCGATCTCCCGTACCGCCGCCAACCTCATGATCGACGGGTGCAAGCGGGCGGGCGTGCCCCGGGTGTGGTACGGCGGCGTCGGGTCGCGGTGGCGAGCTGGGGTCAGGCTCGCGGTCGCTGCCGGGGAAAAATCGGGCACGTACGATGGTTGGGTGACTGAGGCTGAGACGACTCTCCGGACCGGCAAGCGCGTGCTCCTGGCCAAGCCCCGCGGCTACTGCGCGGGCGTGGATCGGGCGGTGCAGACCGTCGAGGAGGCGTTGCGGCTCTACGGCGCCCCGATCTACGTCCGCAAGCAGATCGTGCACAACAAGCACGTGGTGCAGACCCTGGAGGCCAAGGGCGCGATCTTCGTGGAGGAGAACGAGGAAGTGCCGGAGGGCGCCACCGTCATCTTCTCCGCGCACGGCGTCGCGCCCGAGGTGTACGAGCAGGCGAAGGCGCGCTCGCTCAAGGCGATCGACGCGACCTGCCCGCTGGTCACCAAGGTGCACCAGGAGGCCCGGCGGTTCGCGGCCGAGGACTACGACATCCTGCTGATCGGCCACGAGGGGCACGAGGAGGTCATCGGCACCGCCGGTGAGGCCCCCGCGCACATCCAGTTGGTCGACGGCCCGGACGGCGTCGACAAGGTCACCGTGCGCGACCCCGGCAAGGTCGTCTGGCTCTCCCAGACCACCCTCTCCGTCGACGAGACCCTGGAGACGGTGGCCCGGCTCAAGCAGAAGCTGCCGCTGCTCCAGTCGCCGCCCAGCGACGACATCTGCTACGCCACCTCCAACCGGCAGCACGTGGTGAAGGAGATCGCCCCGGACTGCGACGTGGTGATCGTGGTGGGCTCGCGCAACTCCTCCAACTCGGTACGCCTGGTCGAGGTGGCCCTGGACGCCGGCGCCCGGGCCGGGCACCTGGTCGACTTCGCCCACGAGATCGACGACGCCTGGCTGACCGACGCGCGTACGGTCGGCGTCACCTCGGGTGCCAGCGTGCCGGACGAGCTGGTTCAGCAGGTGCTCGCGCGCCTGGCCGAGCGGGGCTTCACCGACGTGGAGGAGGTCACCACCGCCAACGAGCGGCTGACCTTCTCGCTGCCGCAGGAGCTCAAGCGCGACCTGAAGGCCGCCGCGGCCGCTCGCGGCTGACCCGGCGGAACGGATCGGCCGCCCGGTACGTCCAACCGCTCATGAAGACTCCTCGGACGGCGATCGTCGCCCTGCTCGCCGGCGCCGCGCTCACCGCCTGCGCCGGCCCGGGCGCCGAGACTGCCGGCCCCGGCCCGACGGGAGCCGCCCCGGTGACCAGCACGCCCAGCCCCGACCCCAGCGTCAGCCCGACCGACCCGACACCGCCCACCAAGGGCGGGCCGTCGAGCGCCGGCACCACCACGCTCACCGGCACGGTGCAGGCCGGGGTGGAGCCGAACTGCCTGCTGCTCGACGGAAACCTGCTGGTCGGCGGCCCGCGTGACGTGCTGAAGGCCGGTGCCCGGGTCACCGTCACCGGCCACGCCCAGCCCGGCATGATGACCACCTGCCAGCAGGGCACCCCCTTCGTCGTCGAGACCGCCAAACCCGCCTGACCCGCGGAAAGCGAGGAGCCCCGCCCCCTGGTCGGGGGCGGGGCTCCTCGGGTTTGATGGGTCAGTTGACCGTGCCGATGGCCACCGAGCCGCGGCCGACGACCGCGCCCTCGGTGGTGGTGACGGCCAGGTCGCCGAAGAGCTCCCGGCCGGCGGCCGGGGTGGCCAGGGCGGTCACCGTACCGGTCAGGGTCGCGGTGGCGCCGTTGGCCAGGGTCAGCGGCGTGGCCGGGGCGGAGACGTTACCCAGCGACGCCGAGGCGAACGAGTCCCGGTAGTCGTAGGCGGTGCTGCCGCCGGCGCCGTCCACCGCGTACCCGTCGATCCGCACCCGGTAGGTGCCGGGAGCCGGGTTCCGCAGGGTCACCGCCTCCTCCGAGTCACCGTCGGCCGAGCGGCCGACCTCGGTGGTGCCGAGGAAGACGTACAGGTCGAGGTCGGTGCTGGGGTTGGCCGGGTTGCCGATCCGGGCGGTGAAGCTGGACACGCCGGCCGGGATGTCGACCGTGTACTCCTGGACGGTGCCCTCGGTGATGGTCGGCCGCTCGGCGCGCACGCTGGAGAGCGGGCCACCCACACCGGTCACCTGGACCGGACCAAAGGTGTTGGTCAGGCCCCAGCTCACCTCGGTGGGCGCGCCAGCGGTGACGGACGGCAGTTCGACGACGCCCGGCTCGACCTTGACGCCCTGCACCCGCGCCTGCAGCTGGAACGGGTTGTCCAGCGTCGGCGAGGTACGCCGGGCCTCCACCTCGATCTCCCAGACGCCCGGGATCGGGTTCTGGTAGTCCCGCTCCTGCGGCTTGCAGGCGGCGGCGTCGGAGAAGTTGGTGTAGCAGGCCGTGCTCGCGGTGCTCTCCACCGGCACGCCGTACGGGTTGATGGCGATGAACCGGGTCTGCGAGCCGGTGGCGACGCCGGACAGGTTCACCTGCAGCGCGCCGGCGCCCTGGGGAACCGTCACGTAGTACGAGGTGAACCCGTTGCGCTCCACGGAGCCCTGGGTGGAGAACGAGTAGGCCGGGGCGCTGACCGTGTTCGAGGCGACCACCACGGTGGAGACCTCGAAGTCGACCACCGGGGTGGCCGGGTCGTCAACGGTCATGATGGCGCCGTGCGCGCCGGCGGTCATCGGCTTGGCCTTCACCTGGACCGTGACGGTCTTGTTCAGCGGCAGCCAAACGACGGCCGGCGCGGTGAAGGTGCCGTCGTTGCCGCGGAAGGCGATCTCGTGCCTGATGCTCTTGTTCGGGCCGCTGGTCCGGGTCAGCTTGACCGCGTAGAAGCGGCCCTCCTTCACCTTCTGGCCACCGCGGTCGGCGGCGCAGCGGTTGTGGATGCCGGTGCCCACGTTCGGGCTCGGCTCGAAGGTGCCGAGCTGCTCGTTGTACTTCGCCAGGTTCGCCGACAGCTCGGTGCAGACCGCCGCCGCGGAGGTGTAGGTGCGGGTCGTCACGCCCTGGGCCAGCAGCTTCCACGCGCCCGGCACGTTGAACATGCCGTAGCCCTGCGCGTACGTCGGGACGCCCGCGATCGGCTTGGCGGAGGTGTAGATGGCCCGGCGCAGCGCGGCCGGGGTGACCGCCTGGCCGGTGGCCTTGGCGGCGGAGAGCAGCAGCGCGGCGGCACCGGTGGCCTGCGGGGAGGCCATCGAGGTGCCGTTCAGCATCTGGTAGCCCGGGGGCAGCGGGTAGCCGGCCTCCGCGACGGGGACGCCGGGCTGCCAGGTCGGCGCGGTCGAGATGGCCGAGCCGGGGGCGGCGATGTTCGGCTTGAACCCGCCGTCCTCACGCGGGCCGCGCGAGGAGAAGTTGAACAGCGCGTTGTCCTTGCGGACGACCGAGCCGTAGTTGGCCAGCCAGGTGTCCTTGCTGATGTTGGCGGCGACGCTGACCACGTTGTCCGCGACCGACGGGTCGCCGACGGTGTTCAGGCCCGGGCCGGAGTTGCCGGCCGAGATGAACATCTGCACGCCGTACGTGGTGATCAGGGTGTTGTAGAGCTGGGCGCGGGCGTTGGCGCCGTCGTTCAGCGCCGGCAGCCCGCCGATCGACATGTTGATCACGTCGACCTTGCGGTTGACCACCAGGTCGACCATGCCGGTGGTGAGCGCCGCGTAGGTGCAGCCGCCGCCCCACGAGCAGGCCCGGGCGGAGACCAGCTTGGCGCCCGGGGCCGCGCCGTCGAAGGCGCTGTTGCCCAGCATGTCGTTGGCGGCGGTGATGCCGGCGACGTGCGTGCCGTGGGTGCTCTCGATGATGCCGATGTTGACGTAGTCGACCAGGCCGGGGCCGCCGACCGGAGTGGTGTCGACGTTGCGACGGTACTCGACCACGAACGGGATCTGTTCCCGTACCGCGGTGGGCGGGTTGTCCGTGCCGAAGTGGCCGACCTGGAACTTCTCCTTGTACGGCCGCATCAGCTCGTCGTCGGTGAAGTCGTTGTTCTGGTTGGCGTCCACCCAGATGTTGCCGGTGGCCTGGTCGTACAGGATGCCCCAGAAGTCGGTCTTGTCACCGTCGCGGTTCACGTCGCCGCCGGCGTCGCTGGCGGCGGTGATGTTCTCCCGGAAGACGTTGAACTTGTACGTGCCGGCCGGCGCCTTCCAGGTGCCGAGCGAGGTGGTGAACGACGGGCCGCTCACCTCGGTGATCATCGCGCGCCAGGAGGCGTCCTCGAACGGGTCGGTCGCGGTGACCCAGTCGACGATTTTGCGCTCGCCGGTGGTGGTCTTCTGGAGCGCCGGCTGGTCCAGGTCCACACCGGAGTCCATGATGCCGATGGTGACGCCGCGGCCGTCCCAGGTCGGGTGTGCGGCCTTGAAGGCCTCCGCGCCGGTCTCGTTGGTCGGCATGTACGGGTTGACGGCACCGGTGTCCGCGCCCGGGCCGGCCAGCGTCTCGCCCTGCTTGGCGATCTTCGCGCCGGCCGGGGCGGCCTCGGGGGTCGGGTCGGGCAGCTTGATGGTCTCGTCGAGGTCGACCGCCGAGACACCCGGCAGCGTGGCGGCCTTGAGGACCTTCCCGGTGGGGACCTTGGCCAGCAGGAAGCCGACCTGGTCGTACCGCTGGGTGACCGCGGCGCCGAGGCCCTTGAGCCCGTCGGCGACCTTCTTGGCCGAGCCCTGCTTGGCAGCGATGATCAGGGTGACGGTGGGGGCGTGCTTCGCCTCCGCCTCGTCGAGAAGCTTGGCGTCGTGCGCACCGAGCGTCTCAGCGGCGGTCGGCTGGGCGGCGTCGGGAGCGGCGGCGGGCGCGGCGCTCGCGGTGGCGGCACCACTCCCGATGGTCATGGCGCCGGCCGCCAGGACCGAGGCGAAGAGCGCGGCGGAGGTGCGCCGGCTCCGGTTGCGGGGTTGACTCACGTTCTCTTCCTCCAGAGAACAGGGCCCTTCAGGAACAGGGCACAGGTAACCGAGATCCTTCGGGGTGGGCCGTGCCGGTGTCACTAGCGCGAGGTCGGTTGTGATCAGTCCGTGACACGGATCGGTCGTGGTCGTCGCCCGGTCAGTCCTCGATGTCCCGTCCGGCCGATGTGGACGCCGGGCCGGTGCCGGGCGACAGCAGCTCCGGCGCCTGCGGCTGGCGGGGCGCCACCTCGACCTGGGGCGGAGCGGTCAACGCCTGGTCGGAGACGCCCAGCTCGGCCAGCTTGCGGGCGCTGACCAGCACCCGCGCCTCCAGCGAACCCACCGCCCGGTTGTACGCGGTCACCGCCCCGCCCAGCGAGGTGCCCAGCTTGCCCACGTGGTCGCCCAGGGTGGACAGTCGCCCGTACAGCTCGCGGGCCAGCGAGTGCACCGTGGCGGCGTTGCGGGCCAGGGCCTCCTGCCGCCACGAGTAGGCCACGGTGCGCAGCAGCGCCACCAGGGTGGCCGGCGTGGCCAGCACCACGTTGCGGGCGAACGCGTGCTCCAGCAGCGTCGGGTCGCGCTGCAACGCCACGTCGAGGAACGGGTCCGCCGGCACGAAGAGCACCACGAACTCGGGCGACTGGTCGAACGCGGCCCAGTAGGACTTGGCGGCCAGGGAGTCCACGTGCGCCCGCAGGTGCCGGGCGTGCGCGTCGAGGTGGGTGTCCCGCCCCCGCTCGTCGCGTGCCTCCATGGCGGTCAGGTACGCGTCGAAGGGCGCCTTGGCGTCGACCACCACCGTCCGGCCGCCGTGCAGCCGGACCACCAGGTCGGGGCGTACCCCCTGGTGGTCGGTGGCGGCGGTGACCTGCTCGGAGAAGTCGCAGTGCTCCAGCATCCCGGCCGCCTCGACGATCCGGCGGAGCTGGTGCTCGCCCCAGCGGCCGCGGACCTGCGGGGCGCGCAGCGCCGCGACGAGCTGCTTGGTCTCGGTGCGCAGCTCCCCGGAGACCGTGCTCATCGCCCGCACCTGCTCGCGCAGCTCCGCGTACGCGTCGACCCGGTCGTGCTCCAGCTCGGCGACCCGCTGCTCGTAGCGCCGGAGGGTGTCGTGCAGCGGGGCCACCGCCCGCGCCACGGCCTCCTGCGACTGGGCGGTCGCCTCGTAGCTGAGCGCCCGCATCGACTGCTCCAGCCGCCCCTCGCCCTCGCGGGTGGCGGCGAGGGTCGCCTCCAGCCGGGCGATCTGGGTCGCCGAGCGGGACTTGGCGGCCAGCCAGCCCACCGCGCCGCCGGCGGCGAGACAGATGATCACCACGGCCAGCGTTGCGATGCTCGTCACCCTCCGAAGCTTGCCAAACAGGTACGACGTGACCGGCGTGGGTACCGTCGAGTCATGAGAGTTGCGCTGTGGTTCGTCCTGGTGCTGATGCTCGGAGGTGCCCTGGTGTTCTGGCGGTGGGGGAGCAGGTCGCGCAGGGCCACCGAGCTGGCCGACGCCCGGGCCGAGGCGCAGCGCTGGTACGAGCGGCTCGGCGGGCAGCTGATGAACCTGCACGGCGACGCCCCGGCGGTACGCCAGGCGCTGGCCGACGCGGGCGAGCGGTACAACGCGGCCGGCTCCCAGTTGGAGCAGGCGCGCACCCCGCACCAGTTCGCGCTGGCCCGGGAGACCGCGCTGGAGGGGCTGGCGTACATCCGGGCGGCGCGGACCGCGCTGGGCATCGACCCGGGGCCGGAGCTGCCGCCGCTGGCCGCCGCCCGGGGCGCCGGGGTGCTCACCAAGGAGCGCGAGGTCAACGTGCAGGGGCAGACCTACCGGGCCGGCCCGCAGCCGGGCAACCACACCCCCTACTACTACCCGGGCGGCAACTGGCAGGGGCGGCGGGTGCCCGCCGGCTGGTACTCGACGCCGTGGTGGAAGACCGCGCTCGGCGCCGGGGCCGGGGTGATCGGCGGCATGCTGATCGCCGACGCCCTCTTCTCACCCGCCTTCGCCGACCCTGGTTACGGCTACGAGGCCGGCTACCAGGAGGGCTTCCAGGACGGCTTCGGCGACGGCCAGGACTACGGCGACCAGGGTAACGACTTCGGCGGCGACCAGTTCGGCGGCGACCAGTTCACCGGCGGTCAGGGCGGTGGCGACTTCTCCGGCGGAGACTATTCCGCCGGGGGCGACTACGGCGGCTTCGGTGACTTCGGCGGCGGGGACTTCGGTGGGGGCGACTTCGGCGGCGGCGACTGGTGACCGGCCGCTGAGCGCAGCACGGCAACGAGCCCCGGTCGGCGTGACCGGGGCCCGTTGCGGTCCGACGTCGGTCAGCCGGTGTTGCGCATGCCGGCGGCGATGCCGTTGACCGTGGTCAGCAGCGCCCGCTCCAGCGCCGTACCGTCGTTGGGGGCGCGGCGGCCGCCGGGCGCGGTCGCCACCGCGCGGCCCGCGGCGCCGGAGTCCCGGTACTGCCGCAGCAGCGCCACCTGGAGGTGATGCAGCGGCTCGAGGTAGGTGTCGCGCACCGCCAGCGTCCGCTGGAGGACGGGCGAGTTCTCCAGCAGGGCCGGCGAGGCGGTGACCGCCAGCACCTCCTGCTTGGTCAGCTCGTACTCCTGCTCGATCTTTTCGAAGATCGGGTGCAGCTTCTTCGGGACCAGGGTCTCGACGTACCGGCGGGCGATGGTGAGGTCGGTCTTGGTCAGCATCATCTCGACGTTCGACAGGAACGTGCGGAAGAAGTGCCAGTTGCGGTGCATCTCGGCGAGCACGTCCTCCAGACCGGCGGCACGCGCGGCGGCCAGCCCGGACCCGACGCCGAACCAGCCGGGGACGATCTGCCGGGTCTGCGTCCAGCCGAACACCCATGGGATGGCCCGCAGGCCCGCCAGGCCGGCGCCGGTGTTCGGCCGCTTCGCCGGCCGGGAGCCGATGTTCAGCTGACCCAGCAGCTCGGTGGGGGTGGAGGCCCAGAAGTACGCGGCCAGGTCCGGGTCCTCGACCAACGACCGGTACGACCGGAACGCCGCCTCGGAGACCACGTCCATGGTCGCGTCCCAGCGTTCCAGCATCTCGGCCGGCTGCCGGGGCGCGGTGTGCAGCAGCGTCGCCTGGAGCACCGCGGCCACGGTCAGCTCCAGGTTCTCCCGGGCCAGCGCGGGCAGCGTGTACTTGTCGGAGATGACCTCGCCCTGCTCGGTCACCTTGATCGCGCCGTCCAGGGTGCCGTACGGCTGGGCCAGGATGGCGTCGTGGGTGGGGCCACCGCCCCGGCCGACCGTGCCGCCCCGGCCGTGGAAGAGCCGCAGGTGCACGCCGTGCCGGGCGGCCACGTCGCGCAGCGCCCGCTGGGCCCGGTGGATGGACCACTGGCTGGTGGTGATGCCGGCCTCCTTGTTGGAGTCGGAGTAGCCCAGCATCACCTCCTGCACGTCGCCCCGGGCCGCGACCAGCGCCCGGTACGCCGGCAGCGACAGCAGTTCGTCCAGCAGTTCGCCGCCGGCGTTCAGTTCCGCCGGGGTCTCCAGCAGCGGCACGAAGCCGATCCGGGCCCGGCCGCTGTGCACGTCGATCAGGCCGGCCTCGCGGGCCAGCACCACCGCGGCGAGCACGTCGTCCACGCCGAGGGTCATCGAGATGATGTACGACTCGATCACCTCGGCGCCGAACCGGTCCTGGGCCTCGCGGATCGCCCCGAACACGTCGAACGTCTTCCGGGCGTTCTCGGTGAGCGGCGTGTCGAGGGTGGAGAGCGGCCGGCGGCCGGCCAGCTCGTCGGCGAGCAGCTTGGTGCGCTCCAGCCGGCTCAGCGACGGGTAGTCGGACACCTCGCCGACCGCCCCGTAGAGCTGGGCGAGGACCGCGTGGTGCGCCTCGGCGTGCTCACGGACGTCCATGGTGGCCAGGTGCAGCCCGAACGCGGAGACCGTACGGATCGTCGAGGCGAGCCGGCCCACGGCGGTGAGCTGCCCGGAGTTGCGGGCCAGCGAGGCGCGCAGCAGCTCCAGATCCGCGATCAGCTCGGCGGAGCCGCGGTAGTCCCGCCCGGGCACGTGCGGGGTGTCGTTGCGCAGCCGCTCCCGGGTGTTGGCCAGCTTCGCCTTCACGCACCGCGCCTTGAGCCGGTAGGGCTCCTCGGCGTTGACCCGGCGGAACCGGGGCGCCACCTCGGGCAGCGCGTCCAGGTCGGTGGCGAGGCTGGCGGAGAGGTCCAGCGAGACCGCGCGCAGCCGGCGGGAGACGGAGACTTCACTGATGAGCTCGTCCATCGCCTTCTCGGTGGCCTCGATGCCGTGCTCGTGCTGGATCCGCAGCACCTCGCGGGTGACCGTCGGGGTGACGAAGGGGTTGCCGTCCCGGTCGCCGCCGATCCAGGTGCCGAAGGTGAGCGGGCGGGCGGTCGGCGAGGTCTCCACGCCCAGGGTGCGCAGCGTGTCGGCGAGGTCGTCGAGGACCTGCGGGGCGGCCTCGGCGTGCAGGTCGCGCAGGTAGTAGATGGCGTTGCGGGCCTCGTCGGTCGGGTCGGGCCGGTCCAGCCGCAGCTCGTCCGTCTGCCACATCAGGTCCAGCAGCTCGGCCAGGCGCCGGTTGGCCGGGCCCTCGTCGCTGGCCCCGTAGAGGATGGCGTTGGCGGTCTCCGCGTCGAGTTCGTCGGCGATGGCGCGCAGCTTGGACAGGATCGACCGGCGGGCCGCCTCGGTGGGGTGGGCGGTGAAGACCGGGCGTACCGCGAGCCGGCGGGCCACCGCGGCGATCTCCTCGGCCGGGACTCCGCGCTCGGCGATCATCTTGGCCGCCTGGTCCAGCCAGCCGCCGTGCATCGCCCGGCGGCGGCGCAGGTCGCGGGCCCGGTGCACCTGCTCGGTGATGTTGGCCAGGTGGAAGTAGGTGGAGAAGGCGCGGGCCAGCTTCGTGCCGGTGGTGACGTCCAGGCCGGCGAGGCGCTGCGCGGCGGCGGGGGCGTCGGAGCGGACCTGCGCGCGGATCTCCTCGACCAGGTCGAGGAGCGGCCGGCCCTCCTGGCGGGCGAGGGTCTGCCCGAGCAGGGTGCCGAGGCGGCGGATGTCGGCCCGGAGAGCGGCGTCGGGCCCGTCGTGGTCGTGCTGGTCGGTCACGGTGCGCTCCTTACGCGAGTACGAAGGACAGCGCTGTCCGACTCCCTGGATCGTATCCGCGTGGGCCCCGGTGTCAGGAGGGGGACGGGGTGATGATCTGCACTCCGGGACGGATCGACCGGTTCAGCCATCGGCCATCGGTCTCCCGGGTGCGGCCGGCCGGGCCCGCGCGGCCCGGACGGCGCGCCGGTGCACCCGGAAGAGCGTCGCGGTGACCAGCCCGAGGATCCCGAGCACGGCCCAGATCCCCAGTGCCACCAGCGGCCAGCGCGCGCCCCGCCAGTCGAAGTAGACGGCCGACTTGAGCGAGTCGGTGGCCAGGCCGGGGACGTTCCACCGGTGCATCCCGCGCAGGAAAGCGGGCAGGAACTCCGGGGCGTAGATGCCGCCCGAGCCGGGGTTGCCGAGCACCACCAGCAGCAGGATCACCAGCCCGGTGCCGAGCAGCCCCAGCCACCCCTGCACCGCCGCGGCGACCATGCCGGCGGCGAACACGGTGAGCGCGCCCACCAGGAAGACCACCGCGACCTCGTGGTCCCAGATGTGCATCACCGGCCCGACCAGCACCGCGCCGATGATTCCGAGCAGCACGGAGTGCACCGCGAGGGTGGCGATCCGCAGGCCGGCGCGGCGCAGGCTGCGGGGTGCGGTGCCGAGCGAGATGCCCAGGGCGGTGGACGCCAGGTAGCCCCCGAGGACCAGGCCGACCGCAAGGTAGAACGGCACCAACCCGCGCGGGTCGCCGGCGGCGGTGGGCACCTCGTCGGTGACCTGGAGCGGCAGGTTGGCCTGCCGGGCGGCTTGGGTGAGCACCTGGGTGACCAGATCGGTGGCGGCGGGCGCGCTGGCGCTCGCCGTGGTGAGGGTCAGGCCGCCGCCCGGGTCGGCGTGGAGCACCGCGTAGACCTCGCGGGACCGCAGGGCGTCGAGGGCGCCGTCCGGGTTGTCGTACTGGACGGGCTTGAGCGTGTCGGTCCGGCTGCGGACGGCGGCCAGCACCGCCTGGGCGCGCTGGTCGCCCGCGGCCACCCCGACCGGCAGGTCGTGCGGGGTCGGCTTGTGCAGCGCCCCGACGTACGCCGCGATGAACGCGGTGGCCAGGGCGAGCGTGCCGATCAGCAGCCCGGCCGCCCGCGGCAGCCACTCGCGTACCGGAAGCTCCCGCCCCTGCTCGCCCACGTGGCCAGCCTAGGGCGGCGCTTCGCCCGGGTTGTGCGGTTTCGCCGCCCCGCCCCGCCCCGCCCGGCGCGACCGGCCGGCCCGGCGGACGGCCGGAAAATCCGCTGGCCCGGGCCGATAGCGTCGCGGCATGACGTCGCTGCGCTATCCCGCCAAGCCGAAGCCCGGCGACCGGGTCGCCGTGGTCTCCCCGTCCGCCGGGCTGCCGGGCCTCTTCCCCCACGTGTACGAACTGGGGCTGCGCCGGCTGCGCGACGAGTTCGGGCTGGAGCCGGTGGAGTATCCGACGACCCGGCAGATGGGCGCCGACCCGCGGGACCGGGCGCGGGACCTGACCGCCGCCTTCGCCGATCCGACGATCACCGCCGTGCTGGCCACCGTCGGCGGGGAAGACCTGATCACGGTCACGCCCCACCTGGACGACGCGGTGCTGCGGGCCAACCCGAAGCCGTACTTCGGCTACTCGGACAACACCAACGTCCTCAACCACCTCTATCGGCTGGGGAACGTGGCGTACCACGGCGGATCGGTGCTGGTGCACCTCGGCCGGCCCGGCAAGCCGCACCCGCTGACCTTCGACTCGCTGCGGGCCGCCCTCTTCACCTCCGGCTGGTACGACCTGAGCCCGGCCACCGAGTGGGGCGACCAGCCGAACGACTGGCGGGACCCGGCCACGCTGGCGGACGAGCCGGTGATGTTCCCCGGCACCGGGTGGCGCTGGCAGGGGCCGGCGACCGTGGTGCAGGGGCGTACCTGGGGCGGGAACCTGGAGATCCTGCACTGGCTGCTGGCCACCGACCGGGTCGGTGCGGTGGCGGACCACGCGGGTGAGGTGCTGATCATCGAGACGTCGGAGGAACTGCCCTCGGCCACCGAGGTCTTCCGGATCCTGCGCAACATGGGCGAGCGTGGGCTGCTCGCCGGCTTCCCGGCGGTGCTGGTGGGCCGGGCCAAGGCGTGGGAGTTCGACCGCCCGCACACCACGGCGCAGCGCCGGGAGTTCGTCGAGGCGCAGCGGGACGCGGTCACGCGGGCGCTGGCGGCGTACCACCCCGACGCTGTGGTGGTGTTCGACGTTGACCTCGGCCACACCGACCCGCAGTTGATCATCCCGTACGGCGGGGAGGTCCGGGTCGACGCCGTCGAGCGCCGGATCTCGGTGCGTTACTGACCGGCGCGGCTCACCGTCGCGTCCCAGTCGATCAGGTGACGGTGGACGGGGCCGAACATCTGCTCCGGGCTGGGCAGGGTGGGCGGGGAGGCCGCCTGCCCGGCCTTGGCCCGGTTCGTGGCGGCCGCGTTGCCGCCGATCAGCTCCACCCGGCCGCGCCGCAGCCGCTCGTACGCGTCGAACGCGGCGTGGTCGGGCAGGTCACGTAGGCAGCGGGCCAGCTCGATGGCGCTCTCGATGGCCAGCGAGGCACCCTGCCCGGAGCTGGACGAGGGGGCGTGAACCGCGTCGCCGACGAGGACCAGGCGTCCCCGGTGCCAGTGCGGCACGGACGGCATGCGCTCCACCGGCCCGGTCGCCATCAGGGTGTCGGGTGTGGTGTGCGCCAGCAGTTGGGCGCCGGGGACGTGGTCCGCGTAGCGCTCGCGCAGCTCCGCCAGCCACTGTTCGGCCGGGATCCGGTGGACCTCCGCCCGGCTCAGCGGCTCGGTACGCGGCAGGCTGGCGAACCAGCAGAGCTGACCGTCGGGCAGCCGCCAGTACCCGATGAACGAGCTGCCGAAGGCGAAGTACATGGTGCCGGGCGCGGCGGGCACGGTGTCCTCGGCGGCCAGCCCGCCGAAGCCGAGCACGCCGGCGTACTCGGGGCCGGGTGCGGCCGGGTCGATCAGTGTGCGGACGGTGGAACGGATGCCGTCCGCGCCGATCAGCACGTCGGCGCTCGCGGTGCTGCCGTCGGCGAAGACGGCGGTGACCGCGTCCGGGCGCTCCTCGGCCGCGACGAGGCGCTTGCCGTAATCGATCTTCACGCCTCGGGCGAGCGCGTGGTCGGTCAGCGCCCGGTACAGGTCCGCGCGGGCCATCGCGTGGGTGGCGGGCAGCCCGGGGAAGCCGTGGAACTCGCTGAGCTGGTTCCCCGCGCCGTCCGCGAGGACCACGCCGGGGACGGGGTGGCCGGCGGCCTGGACCGCCTCCTCCGCTTCGACGATCCGCAGGGCCGCCAGGCCGTTCGGGGCCAGGCTCAGCATCGCGCCGACCCCGTCGGCGTCCCCCGGGTACGCCTCGTGAACCGTCGCCTCGATGCCTGCCCGGGCGAGTGCCATCGCGGTGACCGTGCCGCCGATGCCGCCACCGATCACCAGTGCCGTCCGTACCGCGCTCATCTGCGGGCTCCCCTCTTGGTCCGTAACAAGGAGAATAGTTGCGGTGAAACTAGTCCGTGTCAACTAGTTCAACTGGCTCTATGATCGCTGTCATGGAGACCGCCGTACGGAGTTCGCCGCTCGCCCTGACCGTGCTCGCCCTGCTGCACCACGAGCCGCTGCACCCGTACGGGGTGCAGCGGCTCATCCGGCAGTGGGGCAAGGACCAGGTGGTCAACGTGGGGCAGCGGGCGAGCCTCTACCGGACCATCGAGCGCCTGCACGCCGACGGCCTGATCGCGGTGCGCGAGACCGGCCGGGAGCAGGCCTACCCGGAACGCACGGTGTACGAGTTGACCGACGCCGGCCGGCGGGTCGCCCGAGAGTGGCTGAGGCGGATGCTGGCCGAGCCGAAGCAGGAGTTTCCGCAGTTCCCGGCGGCCCTGTCCCACCTGGCGATGCTCAGCCCGACGGAGGCGGCAGAGGTGCTGGAGGAGCGGGCCGAGCGCCTTGGGCGGACCCGGAACGAGCGGGCCGCCGCGCTGGGCGCGCACCCCGACCTGCCCAGGGTGTTCAACCTGGAGGACGAGCACCTGGACGCGGTGGCCGCCGCCGAGGAGCGGTGGCTGCGGTCGGTGGTCGAGGATCTGCGTACCGGCCGGCTCACCTGGACAGCTCCTGAGCCGGCCGGGCCGTCGGACGGCTCCGCACCGGCCTGACCTGCCCCAAGCGGAGGTCGGTCAGCCGTCGACGACGGCGAAGGCGCGGACCGGGAAGGTGCCCATGCCGGCCATCATCGGCGGCGCGGCGGTGAACCGGAACCCCTCCGGAGGCAGGGCGGCCAGCCCGGTCAGGTGCTCCACGATGGGAATGCCGGCGGCGAGCAGGGTGCTGTGCGCCGGGCGCTCGCCGGCGGCGGCCGCGGTCATGTCGTCGATGTTGATCGAGTCGATGCCGACCAGGGCAGCTCCCGCCGCCACCAGCCACTCCGCGCCGTCGCCGGTCAGGTGGGGTGCGTCGGGACCGGCGTACCGGTCGGTGCCGAAGTGCGCGTCCCACCCGGTGTGCAGCAGCACCGCCCGCCCCGCCACGTCGTACGGGGCGAGCATCAGCCCGTCCACCGCCCGGGTGCCGGCCGGCACCCGGACCACGATCCCGGGCAGGTCGGCGAGGCGGTCGAGCGGGGTGCCGGCGAGGTCGGCCCCATCGGCCCAGCGGTGGGCGGGCGTGTCGAGGTAGGTGCCGGTGTTGGCGATCATGTCGATCCGGGCGACGTGGAACTCCACGCCCGGGGCGTAGTTCGCGCGGGACGCCTCCCGGGTCAGCCAGTCGGTGATCCGCGGCGCCGGCCAGCCGGGCAGCGTGGTCATCCCGTCGGTGATCACGTGACTCAACTCGACCAGGCGCCGGCCGCCGTCGCCCGCCGGGACGGCGACTCCCCGGCCGCCCTTGTGCGGCTCCTCGACGACCGTCTTGTTGGTGATCCGCACCTCGCCCACCATTAGCAGCCCGAGATGCCGGACCAGGAGCGTGCCCAGCGTCGCGTCGTCGACCTCCGGGCCAGGGACGTCCAGCCGGAATCCCTCGGTCCGCAACCCGCCGCCGTTGACGAAGACGACCTCCGCGTCGAAGACCGCCCGGTACTCACCTGCCATGCCGTCACCGCACCACGCCCGCCGGCCGTGGTCAAGATCCGGGCACCGCCACCTCGCCGAGTTGGCGGTGTGCTCGGCGTGGGATACCGCCACCTCGCCGATGTGGCGCCCCCGGGCAGCCTCCCGCCCCCACCGGTGGCGTCGGGCACCACCCGGAATGTCTCGGGAGGGGGATAGTCTCGAACGGTGCACCCCCCGTCCGGCTGGACGCGGGGTCGTCGCCGTGCGTCGACCTCCTGGAAGTGATCACTCATGCTCACCGGACTCTTCTCCGCCGCCCTGGCCGACCCCGGGCTGGCCCGGGCGCGTGACCTGGCGCGCTCCGGTGCCGCGCAGGTCGACGGCCTCGACATCACCGCGCCGGCCGCGCTGCGTCCGTTCGCGGTGGCGGCCGTCGCCGCGGACGAGCCGGTGGGCGGCGCCGGGCGTCCGGTGCTCGCCGTCACCGCCACCACCCGGGAGGCCGAGGACCTCGCGTCCGCGCTGGGCAGCCTGCTGCCGCCGGAACAGGTGGCCGTCTTCCCGTCCTGGGAGACGCTGCCGCACGAGCGGCTCTCGCCCCGCTCCGACACCGTCGGGCGGCGGCTGGCCGTGCTGCGCCGGCTGGCGCACCCGGAGTCGGCCGACGCGCACGGGCGGACGGGGCCGCTGCGGGTGGTGGTGGCGCCCGTCCGGTCGCTGCTGCAGCCGCAGCTCAAGGGGCTCGGCGACCTGGAACCGGTGCAGCTCACCGCCGGTGACGAGGCGGACCTGGAGGAGGTCGCCCGCCGGCTCACCGACATGGCGTACGCGCGGGTGGACCTGGTGACCAAGCGGGGCGAGTTCGCCGTCCGGGGCGGCATCCTCGACGTCTTCCCGCCCACCGACGAGCACCCGTCCCGGGTCGAGTTCTGGGGCGACGAGGTGGAGGAGATCCGCACCTTCGCCGTCGCCGACCAGCGGACCATCGAGCAGGTTCCGCAGCTCTGGGCGCCACCGTGCCGGGAGCTGCTGCTCACCCCGGCGGTGCGCCGGCGGGCCGCCGCGCTGGCCGAGGAGCATCCGGAGCTGGCCGAGATCCTCGACAAGCTGGCCGAGGGCATCCCGGTCGAGGGGATGGAGTCGCTTGCCCCGGCGCTGATCGGCGCCGACTCGATGGAGCTGCTGCTGGACTGCATGCCGGCCGGCAGCCACGTGCTGCTCTGCGACCCGGAGCGGATCCGTACTCGGGCGCACGACCTGGTGCGTACCTCGGAGGAGTTCCTCCAGGCGAGCTGGGCCGCGGCCGCCGTCGGGGGCCAGGCCCCGGTCGACCTGGGCGCCGCCGCATTCCGGACCCTGGCCGACGTACGCACGGCCGCCCGCGCCCTGCGCCAGCCCTGGTGGACCCTCGCGCCGTTCGGCCTAACCGAGGCGGAGGCCGCGCCGACCCGGCAGCCGTGGGAGGACGAGCCCACCGAGGTCGACGTCACCCCCGACGACGCGATCGCGGTGACCCTGGCTGCCCAGCCGGCGCCGCTCTACCACGGGGAGACCGCCCGGGTGGTCGACGACCTCAAGCGCTGGGCCGGCGAGGGCTGGTCGATCGCGCTGGTCTTCGAGGGGCACGGTCCCGCCCAGCGGGCCGTCGAGGTGCTCCGCGACGCCGGGCTCGGCGCCCGGTTCATCGAGGAGGTGCCGGCCGCGCCCGCCCCCGGCGAGCTGCTGGTCTCCTGCGGCTGCCTGACCGCCGGCTTCGCCGACGAGGCGTCCCGGTTCGTGCTGCTCACCGGCAACGACGTGACGGGCGGCCGGGGCGCCTCCACCCGGGACATGCGCAAGCTGCCCAGCCGGCGGCGCAACACCATCGACCCGCTGGAGCTCAAGGCCGGCGACCACGTGGTGCACGAGCAACACGGCATCGGCCGGTACGTCGAGCTGGTGCAGCGCACGGTCAACGGCGCCTCCCGGGAATACCTGGTCATCGAGTACGCCCCGAGCAAGCGCGGCCAGCCCGGCGACCGGCTCTTCGTCCCCACCGACCAGCTCGACCAGCTCTCCCGCTACGTCGGCGGCGAGCAGCCCACCCTGCACAAGATGGGCGGCTCGGACTGGCAGAAGTCGAAGGCGCGCGCCCGCAAGGCGGTCCGCGAGATCGCCGCTCAGCTCATCCAGCTCTACGCCGCCCGCAAGGCGTCCAAGGGGCACTCGTTCGGCCCGGACACCCCGTGGCAGCGGGAGCTGGAGGACGCCTTCCCCTGGCAGGAGACGCCGGACCAGCTGGCCGCCATCGAGGAGGTCAAGCGGGACATGGAGCAGACCGTCCCGATGGACCGGCTGATCTGCGGCGACGTCGGCTATGGCAAGACCGAGATCGCGGTCCGGGCGGCGTTCAAGGCGGTGCAGGACGGCAAGCAGGTGGCCGTGCTGGTGCCCACCACTTTGCTGGTGCAGCAGCACTACAACACCTTCGCCGAGCGGATGAGCCAATTCCCGATCACCATACGGCAGCTCTCCCGGTTCCAGACGCCGAAGGAGGCCGAGCAGACCCTGGCGATGGTGGCCGACGGCACCGTCGACATCGTCATCGGCACCCACCGGCTGCTCCAAGCGGCCACCCGGTTCAAGCAGCTCGGCCTGGTCATCATCGACGAGGAGCAGCGCTTCGGCGTCGAGCACAAGGAGCACCTGAAGACCCTGCGCGCCTCGGTTGACGTGCTGGCCATGTCGGCCACCCCGATCCCGCGCACGCTGGAGATGGCGATCACCGGGATCCGGGAGATGTCCACCATCGCCACCCCGCCGGAGGAGCGGCACCCGGTGCTGACCGCCGTCGGGGCGTACGACGAGCGGCAGGTGGCCGCCGCCGTGCACCGCGAGCTGCTCCGCGACGGCCAGGTGTTCTACCTGCACAACCGGGTCGAGTCGATCGAGAGGGCGGCCCGCCGGCTCCGCGAGCTGGTGCCCGAGGCCCGGGTCGCGGTGGCGCACGGCCAGATGAGCGAGGAAGCGCTCGAGAAGGTGATGGTCGGCTTCTGGGAGAAGGAGTTCGACGTCCTGGTCTGCACCACGATCGTGGAGTCCGGCATCGACATCCCGAACGCCAACACCCTGATCGTGGAGCGGGCCGACCTGCTCGGCCTGTCCCAGCTGCACCAGATCCGGGGCCGGGTCGGCCGCGGCCGGGAGCGGGCGTACGCCTACTTCCTCTACCCCGCGGACAAGCCGCTCACCGAGAACGCGCACGAGCGGCTGGCCACCATCGCCCAGCACACCGAACTGGGCGCCGGCATGTACGTGGCGATGAAGGACCTGGAGATCCGGGGCGCGGGCAACCTGCTCGGCGGCGAGCAGTCCGGCCACATCGAGGGCGTCGGCTTCGACCTGTACGTCCGGATGGTCGGCGAGGCGGTCTCCGCCTTCAAGGGCGAGCACGCGGAGGAGGAGACCGAGGTCAAGGTGGACCTGCCGGTCGACGCGCACCTGCCGCACGATTACGTCGGCGTGGAACGGCTGCGCCTGGAGATGTACCGCAAGCTCGCCGAGGCCCGCGACGAGGAGCGGCTGCGCGAGGTGGTCGCCGAGATGACCGACCGCTACGGCGAGCCGCCCGCGCCGGTGCAGAACCTGGTCGCGGTGGCCCGGTTCCGGCTGCTGGCCCGGCGGTACGGCCTGACCGACGTGTCGATGCAGGGCAAGCACATCCGGTTCAGCCCGCTGCCGCTGCCCGACTCCAAGCAGTTGCGGCTCAAGCGCTACCACCCGGACTCGGTCTACAAGCAGGCGCTCGACCAGGTCAGCGTGCCCCGGCCGAGCACTCGCCGGGTCGGCGGCGAGCCGCTGCGCGACCAGGCGCTGCTGGAGTGGTGCGCCCAGCTCCTCAAGGATGTGCTGGGCGAGCCGATCGCGGCGGAACCGGCCGGCGCGGGGGCGCGGTGAGCCCATCCGGGTGGGCGGCGTCACAGCTGCCTGCCGGGCATGAGAGAGTGGCCGTCATGCGTGCTCGCCGTCTCATCGCCGCCGCCAGTGTGGCGGTCGGTCTCGTCGCCATCGCCGGTTGCCGTGCCGAGCCGGGAGTCGCCGCCTACGTCGGTGACCACCGGATCACCGAGGATGCGGTGACCCGCCTGCTCGACGAGTTGCGGGCCGAGCAGTCCACGCCCAGCGCCAGCCCGGAGCAGGCCGCGCCGAACGGGTTGCGGATGCCGTCCCGCAACCAGGTGGTCAGCAACCTGGTGCTGCTCGACGTGTGCCAGCGGATCGCCGACGACAAGGGCTACCAGCCGCAGCAGCAGATCACCGCGGACCAGGTCGGCCCGCAGCTCGGCGTCCCCGCCGACACCGCGTACGCCGAGCGGGTGGCCGAGCTGACCACCTGCATGAACTCCCTGCCCGCCGCCGAGCCGGTGGCGCCGACCGAGCAGGACCTCGTCGAGCTGGTCACCGCCGGTAAGGCGGCCGGGGTGATCCCGGCCGAGGTGACCATCCAGCAGGCCGCCGCCCAGCTCGACGGAGACCAGCTGCGTGGGGCGCTGGGCAGCAAGAAGGTGCTGGCCAAGGCGGTCGCCGACTACCAGGTGAGCGTCAGCCCCCGCTACCGTCCGCTGGAGATCCCGCTGCTCAGCTTCGCCGCCGGCCAGGCCGCGGTGAGCGTGCCGCTGGGCGAGCCCGGGTCCGACGCGGTGACCGACGTCTCCAAGCCCGAGCCGGAGGTCTCCGAGTCGGCCGGCGCGGTCACACCCTGAGCATGACCGCGCGGATCGTCCTGCTGGTCACCTCGCCCCGGCTGCCGGCCGGTCTGCTGACCGCGGCCGCCTGGGACGTCGTACGCTCCGCGCCGGTTCTCGCCGGCGCGGAGAGCGAGCTGACCAGGGCGGTCCGGGCGGCGGGCGCCGAAGTCACGGTGGTGGCGGAGGGCGCCACCCAGGCCCTGCTCGACGCGGTGGCCGCGCACGGCAGCGCGGTCTGGCTGGCCGGGCCGGCCGGCGACGAGGCGCTGGCCCGGGAGCTGGGGCTGCGGCTGGCCCGCGAGCCGGGCCTGGCCGAGCTGGAGTTGATGTACGGGTCCTGGGACCCGCCGGGCGCCCGGCTGCTCGACGCGGTCGAGGTGATGGACCGGCTTGCCTCCCCCGGCGGTGACCCGTGGAAGCGGGCACAGACCCACCGCAGCCTCGCCGGCTTCCTGCTCGAGGAGTGCTACGAGGCGTACGACGCGATCAGCGCCGACGACACCGACGCGCTCCGCGAGGAGTTGGGCGACGTGCTGCTCCAGGTGCTGCTGCACGCCCGGCTCGCCGAGGAGCTGCCGGAGGGGCAGCGCTGGACGGTCGACGACGTGGCCGGTGGCCTGGTCGACAAGATGGTCCGGCGCAACCCGCACGTCTTCTCCGGCGAGCAGGCCGGCTCGATCGAGGAGATCGAGGCGGCCTGGGAGCGGATCAAGCGGGCCGAGAAGGCGCGGGCGTCGGTGCTGGACGGCATCGCGCTGAGCCAGCCGGCGCTGGCGCTCGCCGCGAAGATTCTGGACCGGGCCGGGCGGATCGGGCTAGCCGTGCCACCGCCGCTGGCCGAGTCCCAGGTGGGCCCCGAGGCCCGCCTCGGCGCCAGCCTGCTCGCCACGGTCGCCGCCGCCCGCCAGGCCCGCATCGACCCCGAGGCCGCCCTCCGCCGCACCACCCTGGCCTACGCCGACGCCGTCCGCGCCGCCGAAACCACCCACCCCACCCCCACCCACCCCGCCCCCGACCAGTCGGGTTGACCATGAAGTTGTTGTCGCGACACGCCGCGACAGCCGACAACAACTTCATGATCAACAAGAACGTCGGTGGAGATCGGTAGGGTCGGGGCGTGGAAGCGTTTGTGCCGCTGGCGGAGCGGATCGTCGAGGCGTTGTTGGAGAGCCGGCCCGGGCTGGCCACGTCGGCCGGGGACCACCGCTACGACGACCGCCTGCCCGACCTCTCCGCCGACGCCCGCGCCGCCGACCAGGCGATGCTCCGGGACGCGGCCGACGCGCTCTCGGAGCTGGACCCGGACTCGCTGGACGTCGAGGAGCGGGTGGACCACGCGTTGCTGAGCAGCCTGGTCGACCGGGAGCTGTTCGAGGCGGCGGAGATCCGCGCGGACGAGTGGGACCCGCTGCGGCACAACCCGGGCCCGCTGCTGCACGCCCTGCTGGCCCGCCCGTTCGCGCCGGCCGAGGAGCGGCTGACCTCCCTGGCCGGGCGGCTGGCGGCCGTGCCCGACGCGTTGGCGACCGCGCGAGCGACGCTGCGCGACATGCCGCGGATCCACGCCGAGACGGCGGTTGGGCAGTTCACCGGCACGGCGGCGCTGATCCGCGACGAGCTGCCCGGGCTGCTGGCCGAGGCGCCGGCGATGTACGCCCGGGTGGAGCCGGCCGCCACCGCGGCGATCGCCGCGCTGGAGGAGTTCGTGGCCTGGCTGCGGATGGGCCTCGCCGCCGATTCCGGGCCGGGGCGCGACCCTCGACTGGGCCGGCGGCGCTGGGAGGCCCGGCTCTGGCACACCCTCGACACGGAGCTGAGCGCCGCCGAGGTCCAGCGCCGCGCCTGGGACAACCTGGACCGGGTCACCGCGGAGATCCGCGAGGCGGCCGTCGAGCTGGTCGGCGGCCCGGCCGACGACGAGACCGTACGCCGGGCGCTGGACCTGCTCGCCGCCGAGCACCCCGACGACGCCACCATCGTGGACCTGGCCTCGGTCACGCTGGACGAGGCGACCGACTTCGTCCGCGCGCACGACCTGGTCACTCTGTTGGACGACCCGTGCGTGATCCAGGAGATGCCGGAGTTCGCCCGGGGCGTGGCGGTGGCCTACTGCGACTCGCCGGGCCCGCTGGAGACGGCGGACGTGCCGACCTTCTACTGCATCGCGCCGACCCCGGCGGACTGGCCGGCGCAGCGGGTCGAGTCGTTCTACCGCGAATACAACGACCACATGATCCGCAACCTGACCGTGCACGAGGCGATGCCCGGGCACTTCCTCCAGCTCGCCCACGCCCGCCGGTACGCCGGACCGACCCGGGTCCGGCCGCTCACCGAGTCGGGGGTGTTCGTCGAGGGCTGGGCCGTCTACACCGAGGAGCTGATGGTCGGCCTCGGGTTCGGCGGGCTGCCGGTCCGCCTCCAGCAGCTCAAGATGCAGCTCCGGATGACCATCAACGCGCTGCTCGACCAGCTCGTGCACTGCGAGGAGCTGCCCGAGGCGGAGGCGATGGCGCTGATGACCGGGCGCGGCTTCCAGGAGGAGGGCGAGGCGGCCGGCAAGTGGCGGCGGGCGCTGCTCACCTCCGCCCAGCTCTCCACCTACTTCGTCGGCTACAGCGAGCTGGCCGACATCGCCCGCGCCCGGCCCGCAGGGGTGTCGGTCCGCGAGTGGCACGACGCGATGCTCGCGCACGACTGCCCGCCCCCGCGCCACCTGCGTACCCTGCTGGGGATCTGACCGGACGGTTGCGTCGGTGCAGCCGGGCGGGCGGCGACCGCCGTCTGACCGGGCGGCCGCGTCCCGGTTCAGCCTCGCGGGCGGGCGGCGACCGCGTTGATCAGCCAGCGCGAGAGGGAGTACGCGGGCGGCAGCTCCGCCGGCAGCGCGTCCACCGGGAACCAGCGGGCCTCGGTGAGTTCCTTCGCGTCGACCACCGGCTCGGCGGCCGGGTCGGTCACCGGGGCGGTGAAGCCGGCGAGCAGGGTGCCCGGCCCGGACATGGCCCAGGGCTGGCTGTCGACGTAGGCGGGCCGCCCGATGGCCAGCCCGACCTCCTCGCCGACCTCCCGGTGCGCGGCCGCCTCCAGCGACTCGCCGGCCTCCACGAAGCCGGCCACCAGCGCCCACAGCTCCGTCGGCCCGTACGCGTGCCGTACCAGCAGCAGCTCGTCGGGCCCGCCGGCCCGGCCGAGGCGGGTGATCGCCACCAGCACGGCGACCGAGAGCGGCACGAACACGGTCAGGTCGCAGCCGGGGCAGCGGCGGGCGGTCTCGCCCGGCACGTCGGCCAGTTCCGTCCGGCACGCCCCACACCACCGGTGCGTACGCCGCCAGGTGACCACCGCGAGGGCCCGCCCGGCCAAGGCGGCCAGCGGTTCCGGCAGCTCGGCGGCGATGCCCCGCCAGCCGCGCCAGCGCCCGGGCAGCGCCTCGGCGTCGGCCGCCTCGGCCGCCCAGGCCGGCACGCCGTCCAGCGTGCCCACCGGCACCCAGACGAGGCCGGCGGGCAGGTCACCGATCCGGGAGAGGTGCCCGTCCGGGCCGGTCAGCAGCTTCCGTCCGGCCACCGGCAACGCCAGGTCGCCGGACGCCGGGGGCCGGCCCGGGTCGGCGCCCGGGACGAATCCACCCCCGCCCGCCCGAGCCCGGCGGGTCAGGGCGCCGGGGGCAGGCGCGTCGCTCCCGGCCGGCGCGCCGGTCCCGGCCGGGGATCCGGGCGCGGCAGCGGCTTCCTCGGGCCGCCCGGTCACGAGGTCTCGGGGCGGCGGCGGTCCACCACGCTCGCCCCGGCCGGCACGTCGAAGCTGGCCGCCTCGACGGCGTCGGTGTAGCGGGTCAGCGTGATCTCCGCCGGCTTGCCATCGAGGGTGCCGGTGAAGCTGCCGAGCACCCCCTCGTTGGTGACGCAGGCGGTGAAGTGCTCACCGGCGCGGGTGACGTCGACGCAGGTGGCGTGGCGGCCGGCCAGGGTGGTGTCGGTCTGCTCGATGGTCGCCGCCTGGTCGAGGGCCGCGTCGGTCAGCAGCCGGATCACCGCCGGCGGGGTGACCAGGCCGTGCTGGCGGGCGTCGGCGTAGACGATCACCGACGGCTTGCCGGCGGTCAGCACGGGCGGCGACACCTCGCAGGAGGTACGCCCGCCGGTGGTCGCGCAGCGGGTCACCGCCTGCTGGGTAACCGTGATCTTGCCGTCCGGCCAGGTGTACGACGAGCGGAGCGGCTTCACGGTCTGGGCGATCGAGGCGACGCGGCCACCCGGGAGCTGGTAGTCGGCCGCCCAGGTCTGTTCCAGTGCCCGGTCCATCCGGGCGGTGAGGTCGTTGACCAGGTCGGCCCGCCCGAGCGCGACCCCGGCGTCGTCGAGGGTCTGACAGCCGGTGACCGAGAGCGACGCGATGACCGAGGCGGCGAGCACGCGGAGAGTCGTCGAGGCGGCGGGCATGCCGCACAGCCTTGTCGATCGGGGCAACCTCTCGCAAACTCGTTGCCGGTTGACGCCCGGGAATTCGGGAATGTCCGTCGTGGCGGCATCGGGCGAGTCGTCACCGAGCGTCGCGGCGCGCCGGGCCGCGAGGTGGGTCCCGGCGTCGCCCGATACGCTGCGTTCAACACCTGCCTCAGCCGCACCGTCGCGGCCCATACCGGACCGGAACACACAAACGAGGAGCGACTCAGTGGCAACCATCGAGGGAATCGTCGCCCGGGAGATCCTGGACTCGCGGGGCAACCCGACGGTCGAGGTCGAGGTCGGGCTCGACGACGGCACGATCGCCCGCGCCGCGGTGCCGTCCGGCGCCTCCACCGGCGCCTTCGAGGCGATCGAGCTGCGCGACGGTGACAAGGACCGCTACCAGGGCAAGGGTGTCGAGAAGGCGGTCGCCAACATCGAGGACAAGATCGTCGACGAGCTGATCGGGTACGAGGCCAGCGAGCAGCGGCTGATCGACCAGAAGATGCTCGACCTCGACGGCACCGACAACAAGGCCGAGCTGGGCGCCAACGCGATCCTCGGCGTCTCCCTGGCCGTGGCGAAGGCCGCCGCGGGCAGCGCCGAGCTGAGCCTCTTCCGCTACCTGGGCGGCCCGAACGCGCACCTGCTGCCGGTGCCGATGATGAACATCCTCAACGGTGGCGCGCACGCCGACTCCAACGTCGACATCCAGGAGTTCATGATCGCGCCGATCGGCGCGCCCACCTTCCGGGACGCGCTGCGCTCCGGTGCCGAGGTCTACCACGCGCTGAAGTCGGTGCTGAAGAAGAAGGACCTGTCGACCGGCCTCGGCGACGAGGGCGGCTTCGCCCCGAACCTGCCGACCAACGCCGCCGCGCTGGACCTGATCGCCGAGGCGGTGGAGAAGGCCGGCTACCGGCTGGGCACCGACATCGTCTTCGCCCTCGACGTTGCCGCCACCGAGTTCTTCGAGAACGGCACCTACACCTTCGAGGGCGCCACCAAGACCGCCGAGGAGATGAGCAACTACTACACCAAGCTCGTCGGCGACTACCCGATCGTGTCCATCGAGGACCCGCTGTCGGAGGACGACTGGAGCGGCTGGGCCACGCTGACCGCGGCGCTCGGCGAGCGCATCCAGATCGTCGGTGACGACCTCTTCGTCACCAACCCGCAGCGCATCGCCCGGGGCATCACCGAGAAGGCCGCCAACGCGGTGCTGGTGAAGGTCAACCAGATCGGCTCGCTCACCGAGACCCTGGACGCGGTCGACCTGGCCCACCGGGCCGGCTTCACGTGCATGATGAGCCACCGCTCCGGCGAGACCGAGGACACCACCATCGCCGACCTGGCGGTCGCCACCGGCTGCGGCCAGATCAAGACCGGCGCCCCGGCCCGGTCCGACCGGGTCGCCAAGTACAACCAGCTCCTGCGGATCGAGGAGGAGCTGGCCGACGCGGCGCGGTACGCCGGCGCCGGCGCGTTCCCGCGCTACCGTTCGGCCTGAGCGGAGAGCTCCGGGGGAGGGGTGTGACGATGCAGCAGCGCCGCACACCGGGTGGTCAGCGTCCCGCCCGTCGGCCGGGCCAGGCCGGCCGGCCGGGCGGTGCCCGGATCCGGCCGTCCGTCCGCGAGGGCGGGGTGCGCGCCGAGCCGCGTACCGCCGGCCGGTCGTCCGCCGCTGCCCGCGGCACCGACGGCGTACGCTCCGCGAGCCGTCCCGCGGCGGCGCGGCGTACCGCCGCCGGTGGCACGGTCAAGCGGCTCACCGCACCCCAACCCCGGCGCTTCACCGGGCGCGCCACCGTGCTCTTCGCGGTGCTGATCGCGCTCGCCCTGGCGTACACCTATCCGGTCCGGGTCTACCTGGACCAGCAGGCGGACATCCAGCGGATGGAGGCCTCCCAGGCCGACCAGCGCAAGCGGATCGAGGAGCTCACCGCCGAGGCGGCCAAGTGGCAGGACCCGGCGTACATCGAGACGCAGGCCCGGGAACGCTTCTTCATGGGGCGGCCGGGGGAGACGCTGCTGGTGGTGCTCTCCGACCCGGAGGGGGCCGCCCGGGACGCCGGCAAGGGTGCGAAGCCGGGGCCGCCGAAGCCACCGGATCCCTGGTACGACACGCTGTGGTCCAGCGTGCAGGCGGCCAACGCCGAGCGCCCGGAAAAGTAGGCACCACCCGAGCAGGAGACAGGCATCCGTGAGCGCGAGGAGTGAGCCGGTTCTGCGAGCCCCGCAGTCGCGAACGAAAGGCGTCACCGTGAGCGTCGTACCACCGCAGGATCCGGCGGCGGATTCCGTACCCCCTCCGGAGCGGCAACCGGCCACCGAGGCCGACCTGGCCGCGGTGGCCGCGCAGCTCGGACGCCCGCCCCGCGGCACCCGGGCAGTGGCCCACCGCTGCCCGTGCGGCCTGCCCGACGTGGTGGAGACGACGCCCCGGCTGGCCGACGGCACCCCCTTCCCGACGCTGTTCTACCTGACCTGTCCGCGGGCGACGGCCGCGTGCAGCCGGCTGGAGTCGGCCGGGCTGATGAAGGAGATGGCCGAGCGGCTGGCCGCCGACCCGGAGCTGGCCGCCCGCTACCGGGCCGCGCACGAGGACTACCTGGCCCGCCGGGAGGCGATCGGCCAGGTGCCGGAGATCGCCGGCATCTCGGCCGGCGGCATGCCCGGGCGGGTGAAATGCCTGCACGTCCACCTCGGGCACGCGCTCGCCGCCGGGCCGGGGGTCAACCCGTTCGGCGACGAGACCCTCGCCTTGGTGGAGAAGTGGTGGGCGGCCGGCCCGTGCGTGGACGTCCCGGCGGCGGAGTGAGATGAGCGCCGCCGACGAGATCGTGGTCCGCCGGGCCCGCACCGCCGACGTACGCGGCATCCGGCGGCTGGTCGACACCTACACCGACGACCGGCGGCTGCTCAGCAAGGCCACCGTCACCCTCTACGAGGACGTGCCGGAGTTCCGGGTGGCGGTCACCCCGGACGGCACGGTGGTCGGCTGCGGCGCCCTGCACGTGATGTGGGAGGACCTGGCCGAGATTCGCACGGTGGCGGTCGACCCGGCCTGCCGGGGACGCAAGATCGGGCACCGGATCGTCGGCGAGCTGATCGACGCGGCCCGGGAGGTCGGGGTGGCCCGGATCTTCGTGCTGACCTTCGAGACCCGGTTCTTCGGCTCGTTCGGCTTCACGGAGATCGACGGTGCCCCGGTGCCGCAGCCCGTCTACGAGCAGCTGCTCCGCTCGTATGACGAGGGCGTGGCCGAGTTCCTCGACCTGGAACGGGTCAAGCCGAACACCCTCGGCAACACCCGCATGCTGCTGCGTCTCTGAGCCGTCCGCCGGCGGCGCGGTTGGCGGCGAGTCGGCCTGTTCCGGTGCGTCGACACCCTGACCTGCCGCACATCGAGTCGATCATTACGGCGCGGCGGGTCGGGCTGCCGTAGGGTGGCTGCCGTGACGACGCGCGTGGCTGCCATCGACTGCGGGACCAACTCGATCCGACTGCTGGTCGCCGACCTGCCCGACCCGGCGGCCGGCCCGCAGGCGCCGCTGGTGGACCTGTGCCGCCGGATGGAGATCGTCCGGCTGGGTCAGGGCGTCGACCGGACCGGCCGGCTCGCCCCCGAGGCGATCGAGCGGACCCGGGTGGCGCTCGCCGACTACGCCGCCGAGATCGAGAAGTTCGGCGCGGAGCGGGTCCGGATGTGCGCCACCTCGGCGTCCCGGGACGCCAGCAACGCCGCGGAGTTCCGGGCGATGGTCGAGCAGACCCTCGGTGTGCCGCCCGAGGTGGTCACCGGCGACGAGGAGGCCCGCCTCTCCTTCGCCGGCGCGGTGCGCGGGCTGCCCGCCGACGCCCAGCCGCCGTACCTGGTGGTCGACATCGGTGGCGGCTCGACCGAGTTCGTGGTCGGCACCCGTGAGGGCGGGGTGACGTCGGCCGTCTCGATGGACATCGGCTGCGTCCGGATGACCGAGCGGCACCTGCACGGCAACCCGCCGAGCCTCGACGAGATCGCCGCCGCGCAGGCCGACATCGCGGTGGCGGTGGACCGCGCACTGGAGGTGGTGCCGGGGCGCGAGGCCGCCACGCTGGTCGGGCTCGCCGGGTCGGTCACCACCGTGGTCGCCATCGCCCAGGGGCTCCAGGAGTACGACCCGGAGCGCATCCACCATGCCCGGGTGTCGTACGACCAGGTCGCTGAGGTCACCGCCGACCTGCTGGCGAAGAGCAGCGAGCAGCGGCTGGCGATTCCGGTTATGCACCCCGGCCGCGCCGACGTGATCGGCGCGGGCGCCCTGGTGCTCCGGGTCATCATGGAGCGCGCCGGGATGCCGTCGGTTGTCGCCAGCGAGCACGACATCCTCGACGGCATCGCCTGGAGCCTGGCGGCGGCCTGAGAGTAAGTGGTTGCCCCTGGCTTGCATCTGTCAGCCATGCTCCGTCGCATCGCACAGACGCAGGCCGGCGCAGTGAGCCGTCAACGGCTCACCGCGACGTCTGGCGCGGCCAACCCGACGACCGCCCGAGCCTGTCCCCGGCACCGCCCGACAGCGAACCGGCCCAGTCCGAGCGACCGGCCCAGTCCGAGCTGGTGTCATCCGAGCGACCCGCCCCGTCCGAACCGCCGGCCCGAACCAGCTCCGGCTCGGGCTTCCTGCTCGGCGTGCTCAATCCGAGACCGTCCACACCCAGGGGGCGGTCCTGTTGCGTCGTGGACGAGATGATTTCGTCCGGCTGCAGCGCTGCGGGAGCGTCGGCCGCAGGCTGCGGCCACCGCTGCCACCGGCGGACGCTCACGACCGCGACGAGCAACAGCGAGCCCACCACCAGTGCCGTCCCGGTCCGGAGGGGGACGGCCAGGTCGACCTCGCGGCCGGCCAAGGTCAGCTTGTGGTCGAGCAGGCTCATCATCGCGGTCGGGCTGACCAGCAGGCCCAGGTAACTGGCCGAGTAGAACAACCCGGCCAGTGTCGCGCCCAGCGGGGAGATCCGAAGCGTGGCGATGAGCCCGAGCAGGATCCCGGCCGCCGCCAGTACCAGCGCGGGCCGGACGAGGTCACCGCTGTCCAGTGCGCCGCCGTTCTGTGCATCTGCGAACGCCTGCGCCGACCGGTCCTGGCCAAGGGCGAAGAGGACCCACGCCAGCGGACCGACGATGGCTGCGGCGATCACGGTTCCGATGTGTCGCATCGGGGCAAGCTATCGATCTTCCTCGTGAATCAGCCCGCACGTAAGCGAAACTTAAGTGCCAGCACAGAAAGGGATCCGGCTTGGCAGGCGGGCGGTCACGTTGCGGATTCCCTGAGTAATTCTCGCGGCCTAGCCTCGGCTGATGACCGTCAAGCGGATCAAGCCGAACATCAGCTCCGACGACCTCGACGGCAGCCGCCGCTTCTACCGGGACCCGACCGGCGCGGTCATCAACGTGACCCAGCACCACGAGTAGGGCCTCAGCCCCGCTTCCGAACTCGGTCTGCGAGCCTTGCCCCTCGGTGCCTTCCATCCAGGCCGGTGGTCATGGGTGCCGGGCAACGCCGGCGATCCGGACGATGAACTGGGACCAGTGGGCCGGGTCGAAAACGAGCACGGGACCGGAACGGTCCTTGCTGTCCCGCACCAGGACCATCCCGGGCAGGTTGTCAGCGACCTCCACGCACGAGGCCCCGCCGTTGCCACTCCGGCTGGACTTGCGCCACCGGGCGCCGATCAACTCCATGTCTTCGCCACCTCCTGGATCAGGTCCAGCGACTGCCGCCGGGAGAGGGCCTCCGACCGGACACTCTCCCACCTGCGGTGGAGGCTGGAAATCTCGTCTGAGCGGTCCAGCACCTGCGCGCGCAGCGGATTGTCCAGGTGCGCCACCCAGCCGCCGTCGGCGTACCCGGCAAGGATGAAGGGCCCGGCGATACCGGCGTGCACTCCCACATCCGCCGGGATGACGTGCAGATGGACCTGGGGGCGCGCGGCCAGTGTGAGCAAATGGCCGAGCTGATGCCGCATCAGATCGAACTGGTCGGTGACTGGCCGACGTAGAACGCTTTCGTCCATGACTGCGACGAGCTGCGGTGGCTGGGGCCGGTCAAGGATCTGTTGTCGCTGGAGGCGTCCTGCCACCCGGCGCTCCACCTCATCGTCTGGCACGAGGCCACCGTCCCGCAGGACCGCCCTCGCGTAGTCCTCGGTCTGGAGGAGACCGGGCAGGACGGACATCTCGAACCACCGCAGGGTGGCCGCCTCCTGCTCGACCGCCACCCAGGGCCGGAACCAGGCGGGCGCCGTCTCCAGGCTCACCAGCTCGAGGATCCGGCCGAGCAGGCCGCCCGTCTCCAGCACCTCGTCCGCCCTGCGGATGAAGTCGAGTGACGGAGTGCGCCGGGCGATCTCCACCATCCCGACGAGCGAACTGGAGTAGTTGATCCGCCGCGCCAACTCCTCCTGGCTCAGCCCCTGCTCGGTGCGGAGCTGGCGAAGCTCGCCGGCCAGCAGGTCCAGCGCGGACGCACCCGTTCTGGTCATCACACCTCGTTCACGGGTTCTCACGGCGACCAGCGGCCAGTTCACCGGTTGACGGTGGCGGTCGGACGACTTCCCACCGTAGGCAACCGGTCAGCACGATGTGAACCTCGATGGTCCCCACACCGCTCTCACAGATGACGAGGAGTGATGGCATGGAGATGCGGCAGCCGCACCCGAGCTGGTGCACGCCCGAAGGAGACTGCACCAACACCCGGATGCATCAGTCCCCATGGCGCTCGGTGACCCCGCGAGGCGACGAGGTATTTCAGGTTCGCGTCGGCCTCTGGCGAATGGATCTCGGGTCGACCAGTGCTGACGGGGTGGCGCTGGAACTCTCCATCGGCGAGGAGGTCGAGTGGTGGCCGATCGGCTTCGCGCAGGCTCGTGCGCTGGTGGGCGTACTCGAGGAACTGCTGCGGGTCGCGGACGGTGAGGTGACCGAGGACCGTCAGGCGCGGGCGAGGGCGAGGCGGGTGCCGAAGCCGAGCAGGGCCACCCCGGTCAGCCCGTCCAACCAGCGGCGCACCCGTCGCCGGGACAGCAGCTCGCGGGCCCGGTTCAGCGCCGCGACCAGCACCAGCAGGTACGCCAGGCTGAGCACCGCGTGGCTGAGCGCGAAGGCGAGCAGCGCGCCCAGGGACGCCGAGCCGCCGACGAACTGCGGCAGCACGGCCAGGTAGAAGGCCAGCACCTTGGGGTTGGTGATGTTGGACAGGAAGCCCTGCCGGAAGCCGGTGAGCGCCTGTCCGGGCGCGGTGACGGCGTCGCCAGCCAGCGGTGCGTAGTCGCCGCGCCAGGCCGAGCGGCACGCCTGCACTCCCAGGTACGCCAGGTACGCCACCCCGGCCCAGCGGATCGTCTCGAACAGCGGCTGCGAGCGCACGATGAGCGCGCCGAGGCCGGCGGCGGCGGTCACCCCCTGTACCGCGTTCGAGGCGGTCACGCCGAGCGCGCTCCACCTGCCGCGCTGGCGGCCGGTGGCCAGGGTGTTGCGGGTGACCACGGCGAAGTCCGGCCCCGGGATGAGGATCAGCACCGTGGCGAAGACCAGGAACGAGGCGTAGCTGCTCCACGACATGGCTCCAACCTATGACACGGCGGAGAACTACTGTTTTCTTGACGGTACTGTGCAATCCACAGTACCGTGCAACGCGTGGATACGACGCAGCTCCTCAAGGGCGTGCTCGACCTGGCCGTTCTCGCCGTGCTCAAGGACGAGGACGGTTACGGTTACGACATCCTCCGCCGGCTGCGCGAGGCCGGCCTGGAAGAGGTCGGCGACGCCTCCGTCTACGGCACCCTGCGCCGGCTCTTCGCCGCCGGCCTGCTGACCGCGTACGTGGTGCCGAGCGAGTCCGGCCCGCACCGCAAGTACTACGCCCTCAACGCCGCCGGTCGGGACCAGCTCGTCCGCTCCGGCAAGACCTGGCGCTCCTTCGCCACCACCATGGACGCACTGCTCGACGATCGGGGGATGGCGGCATGACCGTCACTGGGCAGGAGATCGCGGACTACGTCGACCGGGTGCGGGCCGCCCTGGCCGACCTGCCGCCCGCCGTCCGCGACGAGTTGACCGAAGATCTGCCGGAACACCTCGCCGAGGTCGCCGCGGAGACCGACGGCACGCTGGTCGACCGGCTCGGCACGCCGGAGGCGTACGCGGCCGAGCTGCGGACCGCCGCCGGCGCCGACGGGGGCGGGCAGCCTTCCCCTGGCCGCCGATTCGCCGCCACCCGGGCCCGGATCGCCGCCGCGCTGCGCGGCCTCGACACCCGGCTGGGCCCGCTCCTCGGGTACGCCACGGCGAGCGCGTTCCTCCGGCCGCTGCGCCCGGCGTGGTGGCTGGTCCGCGGCTGGCTGGCCGCGCTGCTGGTCTCCGCCGCGCTCGGCGAGCCGTCCGGGCTGCTGCCCCGGCTCAGCGGCAGCGTGCTGGCCGGCCTGTTCCTGCTTGCTGGCACGCTCCTCGCCTCGGTCTGGCTGGGCCGCCACTCCGTCGACCTCCGGGGCTGGCCGCGGCGGTTGCTGCGCCTCGGCACGGCCGCCCTGCTGCTCTTCGCCCTCGCCGCGCTGGTCAACGTCGACCAGCACGCCAGCTCGGACGAGTTCGCCCCCTACCAGGGGGTCTCGGTCGGCAACCCGTACGACTCGATCGAGGACGTCTTCGTCTACGACGAGGAGGGACGCCTGGTGCACAACGCCAGGCTCTTCGACCAGAACGGCGTGCCGATCCGGCTCGGCTACCCCACCTGCGCCGACAGCAGCCAGTACCCGCCGCGCAACGTCTACCCGTACTGCCCGGACCGGGCCCCCTTCGCGCCCCGGCCGTCCGCCCCGACCCCGGTGCCGCCGCAGCCGACCGCAGCCCCGGCGTCGCCCGCGCCGAGCGCGAGCCCCACGCCGTCCACGGAGCCGACGGTCACGCCGACCGTGAGTTCGCCGCCCGGCGCGCCGGAACCGTCCGACCCGGGGCCGACCCCGACCCGTTGATTCCTCGCCACGGGGCGTCCGTCGACCGACGGGCGCCCCGTGGTGTGTCCATGATGGACCGATTGGCCGGGGAGGGGCGACGGGGCGCGGTCCCGGTCGCTACGGTGTCGCATGCTCGTCGACTCCCGCGAAAGGACCCCCGTGCCAGAGCAGGCCACCCCCTCCTCCACCCGGCCGGCCACCGACGGGGCGCCGCCGCCGGAACCTGTCGCCGCACCGTCCCGCCTCGGTGCCGTGCTGGGCGTGGTCGTGCTGCTGCTGGGCGTCGCCACCGCCCTGCTGGTCGGCCTGCTGATCAAGGTGGGTCCGGGTGGCGACCTGCGCGACGTCCTCGGCGGCGAGGACGGCACCGCCGAGGCGAGAATCGGTGACTGCGTGGCCGAGTTGCCCACCGTCGCCGGTGTCGAGGCGAAGGCGGCCGACGACGCGCGGGTGGTCCGCTGCGACTCGCCCGCCGCGGCGTACGCGGTGACCGGCCGGGTGCAGGACCCGGCAGCGGCCCGGAGCCGCTCGGCGGCCGGCTGCGAGCCCTACTTCCGGCCGGGCGACGACGGGTACGTCCTATACCGTGTCGGCGACGACGGCGACGGCTACCTGCTCTGTCTCGTCCACAGGGCGAACGGGAGGTGAAGGCCACTCTGCCCGTGTCTTCCCCGGGCCGCCGAGGGCGTGGCACGCTACCCGCACGTAACACCCACTGGGCGACCAGCCAACGATGACTGACCGCTAGGAGGATGAGCCAATGGGCGAGATGGTGAGCTTCACCGGCAACGGGGGGACGAGCGAGGGGTATCTCGCGATACCCTCCGGCGGTGCGGCCAGCCCGGCGGTCATCGTCATCCAGGACTGGTGGGGTCTGGTGCCCCACGTGCGGGCGGTGGTGGACCGCTTCGCCGAGGCCGGCTTCGTCGCCCTCGCGCCGGACTTCCGCCACGGCGGCCCGGCCAGCAAGCCGAGTGAGCCCCGGCAGATGTTGAACAGCACGCAGATGGACGAGGCGGCCAGTGACATCGCGGCTGCCGCCGAATACCTCTCCGGCCGCCCCGAGGTCGCCGGCCGGATCGGCTGCGCCGGGTTCTGCGCCGGGGCCAGCCTGGCCCTCTGGTCGGGCACGTTCTCCGAGCGGATCGTTGCCACCGCCGGCTTCTACCCCCGCCTGCCCTGGGAGGGCATGGGCACCGACTGGGCCGACTACGCGGGCAAGGCCGCGCTCATCCACTGCTCCGAGGCGGACGGCACCTCGGCCGCGGACGGGGTGCAGAGCGTACGCCGGGCCGTCGAGGCCGCCGGTGGCGACTGCCAGACCTACGACTACCCGGGCACCTCGCACGCGTTCTTCAACGAGGACCGGCCGGAGCACTTCGACCAGCGCGCCGCCGCCACCGCCTGGGCCCGTACCCTCGAACTCTTCCGGGCCAGGCTTGGCTGAGCCGCGTACCCCCGCCGAGGTGGTCGCCCGCGCCGCGCGGGCGACCGATCTGGCCGACCTCGACGCCGAGGTCAGCAACTGTTTCGCCTGTCCCCGGCTGGTCGCCTGGCGGGAGGAGGTCGCCCGGACGAAGCGGGCCGCCTTCCGCGACCAGGAATACTGGGGCCGCCCGGTGCCCGGCTTCGGCGCGCCCGACGCGCGGATCGGCATCCTCGGCCTGGCGCCGGCCGCACACGGCGGCAACCGCACCGGCCGGATCTTCACCGGCGACCGCTCCGGTGACGTGCTGTTCGCCGCGCTGTACCGCGCCGGGCTGGCCAACCAGCCGACCAGCGTCGCCGTCGACGACGGCCTGGCCCTGCGCGACACCCGCATCTTCGCCGCGGTCCGCTGCGCGCCGCCGGACAACAAGCCCACCCCGACCGAACGCGACACCTGCGCGCCCTGGCTGCACCGGGAGGTCGCGCTGATCCGGCCCACGCTGCGCGTCGTGGTCGCGCTGGGCGCGTTCGCCTGGGCCGCGTGGTGGCCGGTCCTGCGCGACGTGTACGGACAGCGCCCGCCCACTCCGCGCCCGACCTTCGGTCATGGGGCACACTGGTCCGGCAGGTCCGTACCGGCGCTGCTCGGCTGCTACCACGTCAGCCAGCAGAACACCTTCACCGGGCGGCTGACACCAGCGATGTTGGACGACGTGTTCGCCCGGGCGAAGCGGTTGGCCGGGGTGGACGACTGAGGATTGCATAGGGCGGTGGGATGGACCTCGGCGTGCTGCGCAGGTGGTGGCCGATCGTCGCGGTGACCCTGCTGCTCGCCGTCGCCGCGCTCGCCACCGGGCACTCCGCGATCGGCGCCAGCCGGATCCCGCCCGCCGCGGACAACATCCCCTACGTGCCGGACTATCCCACCGCCGAGCCCGCGCCCTCGATCCCGGTCGAGCCCCGGGACGCGGGCCAGGCCAACTCTGTCCAGATTCCTCAGTGGATCATTATCGCCTTCCTCGTCGTGCTCGGAACGGCCGCGCTGGTCGTCGCCGGGTACGTCGTGTGGACGCTGGTCGGCGGGGCGCTGCGGCGGACCACCCGGGCCGTACCGATGCAACGGGTCCGGCGTACCGCCGACGGCACCGCCCGGGAGGTGGTGGCCGCCCTGGACGCCGGCCTGGTGGAGCTGGACGACCGGTCCACCGATCCGCGGACGGCGGTGATCGCCTGCTGGGTCCGGCTGGAGGAGGCCGCCGAGGAGGCCGGGGTGCCCCGGCTGGCCGGGGACACCCCCACCGACCTGGTCACCCGGCTGCTGCGCGGTGACCCGGCGGCCGGCGTCCCGGCGATCGCCAGCGCCGGTGTGCTGGATGGCTTCGCGCACGTCTACCGGGAGGCCCGGTACGCCACCCACACGGTCGACGAGCAGATGCGCGACCAGGCCCGGGCCGCGCTGCGCCGGCTGCGCGGCGAACTGACCACCGTGGCCGCCGCCGATCCCGGGGAGGCGGCGGCATGAGTGAGCGAAGCGAGCGAATCGGCCGGCTCAGGGTGGCGGCATGAGCACGAGTATCGATGACCTGCTGTCGTTCGACGAGGAGTCGGCCGGGGAGGCGCGGGACGCGCGTGGCGGGTGGCTGCGCGCGGCGCTGCGGATCCTCGCGGTCACCGCGGCGATCGTGGTGGTGATCGTGGTCGGCCTGCGCGCGGTCGGCCTCCAGGTGTCGCTCTGGATCATCGTGGCGGGGGTGCTCGCGGTGCTCGCGGTGCGCCGGGTCACCGCCGCGCTGTCACCCCCGCCGCCGCCCCGGGCCGGTGGCCGGGCCCCGGCCGGCGAGGAGCCGGGCACCTGGAACTGGGGCGCCCGGGACGCGCTGCGCGCCGCCATCAACGGCTGGGAACGCCCGCTGGACTGGAGCGGCGGCAACCGGGAACGGTTCACCGAGCGGATCCTTCCCCGGCTCGGCGAGCTCGCCGACGAGCGGCTGCGCCAGAAGCACGGCGTCACCCGCGAGTCCGACCCGGCCCGCGCCCGTAGCCTGCTGGGCGAGCCGCTGTGGACCTTCCTCGCTACGCCCTCCCGCCGTCCCCCGTCGCCGCGCGACCTCGCGGCGATCGTCGCCGAACTGGAGAAGCTCTGATGAACGACGTGGCGCGGGGGATGCCCCCCGCCGAGGTGGGCCGGCTGGCCCAGGAGGTGCTGGACGCGGTCGGCACGGTCGTGGTCGGCAAGCGGGAGGCGCTGGAGCTGGTCCTCGCCGGCATCCTGGCCGGCGGCCACGTGCTGCTGGAGGACCTGCCCGGCCTGGGCAAGACGCTGACCGCGCGCTCGTTCGCGCAGGCCCTCGGGCTGGATTTCCGCCGTCTCCAGTTCACCCCGGACCTGCTGCCCGCCGACGTCACCGGCTCCTTCCTCTACGACCAGCGCAGCGGCGACTTCTCGTTCCGGGCCGGACCGGTGTTCACCAACCTGCTCCTCGCCGACGAGATCAACCGGACCCCGCCGAAGACCCAGTCGGCGTTGCTGGAGGCGATGCAGGAGAAGCAGGTCTCCGTCGAGGGCGTCACCTACCGGCTGGACGAGCCGTTCCACGTGCTCGCCACCGCCAACCCGATCGAGTACGAGGGGACGTACCCGCTGCCCGAGGCGCAGCTCGACCGGTTCCTGCTCCGGGTGTCGTTCGGTTACCCCGACCACGAGGAGGAGTGGGACGTGCTGCGCCGGCGGATCGCCCGCCGCCGCGAGGAGGCCGAGATCAAGCCGGTGGTGGACGCCGGCACGCTGCTTGCCATGCAGGCGGCGCTGGAGGACGTGGTGGTCGAGGACTCCGTCGGCCGGTACATCGTGGCGCTGACCGCGGCCACCCGGGAGCATCCGTCGGCGCTGGTCGGCGCCTCGCCGCGCGGCTCGCTGGCGCTGCTGCTGCTGTCCCGGGTCCGGGCCGTGCTCGCCAACCGCGACTACGTGGTGCCGGAGGACGTCAAGGCGGTGGCGGTGCCCGCGCTGGCCCACCGGATCACCCTGCGCCCGGAGATGTGGCTGCGCCGGGTCGACCCGTCCTTCGTGGTCGGTGAGGTGCTGGAGTCCACGCCCGCCCCGGCCAGCGGCGCGCTGCCCAGCTACGCCGCCGGGCGCTGATGGCCGACCGCCAGGAGCCGGCGAGCTGGGCGCCCACGTGGGCGCTCGGCCGGGCCGTGCTGCTCACCGGGCTGCTGCTCGTCGCCGCCGTGCTGCTCGGCCGGATCGACCTGGTCGTGCTGGCCACCCCGTTCGCCCTGGGCACCGCGTACGGGCTGCGCCGCCGGCCCGGCATGCTGCCCGAGCTGGAGATCAACGCCGGGGACGCGCACCTGGTTGAGGGTTCCCCGATGGCCGCCACGGTCGCCGTCGCCAACCCGGACACCGTCTCGTACGACATGGCGGTGGTCCGTACCCGGATGTCCCACTGGCTGCGGGTCGAGCGGGTCGACTTCGGCGGCTCCGGGGTGGACGTGAGCCGCTCCGGCGGTGCCGACCGGCCGTTCCTCACCTCGGTGCCCCGCGGCACCGCGGTCGACCTGGCGCTGACCGGGACGGCGCTGCGCTGGGGGCGGCACCCGATCGGTCCGGCCGGGGTGCGGGTCGCGGTCGCCGACGGGCTGCTGGTCTCGCGGGCGGTCATCACCGATCCGGTGCGGACGCGGGTCTACCCGAGGACCGAGCCGTTCGAGGCGGTCGAGGCGATGCCCCGGGCCGCCGGGCTGGTCGGCGCGCACCACTCCCGGCGGCCGGGGGAGGGCGGTGAGCTGGCCGGCGTACGGGTCTTCGCCCCCGGGGACCGGCTGCGCCGGATCGACTGGCGGGTGTCGCTGCGGGCCCGCCAACTGCACGTGGCGGCCACGCTGTCCGACCGGGACGCCGAGGTGGTGGTGCTGCTCGACGTGCTCGCCGAGGCGGGTCGGTCCGGCGGCGTACGGGGCCCGGCGTCGGTGCTGGACACCACGGTCCGGGCCGCCGCCGCGATCGCCGAGCACTACCTGCACCGGGGCGACCGGGTGGCGCTGCTGGAGTACGGCCCGGCCGCCCGTCGGCTCCGGCCGGCCACCGGCCGTCGGCAGTACCTGACCGTGCTGGAATGGCTGCTCGACGTGCGGGCTGAGTCCTCCCCGCACGAGCCGTACGACCAGGTCTTCGGCCCGCAGTTGCTCTCCTCGGACGCGCTGGTGGTGGTGCTCACCCCGTTGCTGGACGAGCGCTCGGCCCAGATGTTGGCCCGGATGGCTCGGGGCGGGCGGTTCGTGGTCGCGGTGGACACCCTGCCGGCCGACCTGCCGGCGCCGAAGGACCGCGGCTGGGCCGAGGTCGCGTACCGGCTGTGGCGGCTGGACCGGGACACGATGATCGGTCAGCTCCGCGAGCACGGTGTGCCGGTGGTCCGCTGGGCCGGCGCCGGCAGCCTCGACCAGGTGCTGCGCGACGTGGCCCGCCTGGCCACCGCCCCGCGGGTGGGAGTGCGATGACCGAGCTCGTGGAAGGACTGAACGAGCGGGTCCGCGCCCTTCGGTACGCGGTCCGCCGGATCAGCCTCACGCCGCTGCTGGTCCGCGCCGGTGTCTTCCTCAGCGTGCTGGTCGGCTTCCTGGTCGCGTACCCGGTGCAGGCCTTCACCCCACGGTCGGTGCTGGCCCTCACGGTGGTGGCGGTGCTGCCGGCGGTCGGGCCGCGCCGGATCTGGCCGACCTTCGCGGCGCTGGTCACGGTCGGTGGTTGGCTGCTCGCCACCCTCGGGTACGGGCGGCCGCTGGCGCTGTGGCGGCTGCTCGCCGTGGCGGCCCTGCTCTATCTGGCGCACACGCTCTGCGCGCTGGCCGCGCTGCTGCCGTCCAACGCGCTGGTCGACCCGGATCTGGTGCTGCGGTGGCTGGCCCGGGCAGGCGGGGTGGTGCTCGCGAGCGCGGTGCTCGGCATCGTGCTGGCCTGGCTCGGTGGGCTCGGTGGGGACCGTGGTTTCCAGGCGGCCACCGTGGCCGGGCTGCTCGTGGCGGTGGGTCTCGCCGCGCTGCTCAGCTTTCTCCTGCGTCGCAAATAACGGGACGTCGCGGGACGTTGTGCAGGTCACAGGGGTTGTGCTCCGTCACAACGGGGGGTCTCGAACGGGATTAGTCAAGCCGCCGGGGGAAAGATAGATGACGTGAACCCGAAGCGGATCCTTGTCGTGGGTGCCGGGCACGTGGGCCTGTACGCCGCTCTGCGCCTGTCCAAGAAGCTGAGCTCCCGTGAGGCCGAGGTCATCGTCGTCGACCCGCAGCCGCACATGACCTACCAGCCGTTCCTCCCGGAGGCCTCGGCGGGCAACATCTCGCCCCGGCACGCGGTGGTGCCGCTGCGGCGGGAGTTGCGGCGGTGCACGGTGGTGGCGGGTGCGGTCACCCGGATCGACCACGACCGGAAGACCGCGATCGTGCAGCCGATCAGCGGCCCGACCCGGGAGATCCAGTACGACCACGTGGTGGTCGCCCCCGGCTCGGTCTCCCGCACCCTGCCGATCCCCGGGCTGCACGAGCACGGCATCGGGTTTAAGACCATCGGCGAGGCCGTCTTCCTGCGCAACCACGTGCTGGACCGGCTCGACGTGGCGGCCGTCACGACCGACCCGGAGGTCCGCCGGCGCGCGCTCACCTTCGTCTTCGTCGGCGGCGGCTACGCCGGCATCGAGGCGCTGGCCGAGATGGAGGACATGGCCCGGGACGCGCTGCGCTACTACCCGGAGCTGAAGCCGGAGGACATGCGCTGGGTCCTGGTCGAGGCCACCCAGCGGGTGCTGCCGGAGGTCGACCGGGACATGGGCGCCTACACGGTGCAGCAGCTGCTGAAGCGGAACATGGACATCCGCCTGGACACCCGGCTCGAATCCTGTGTCGACGGGGTGGTCAAGCTCTCCGACGGCGACAGCTTCCCCGCCGACACGATCGTCTGGACGGCCGGCGTGAAGCCGTCGCCGATGCTGGACGCCACCAACTTCCCGCGCGACGAGCGCCGCCGGGTCACCTGCGTGCCCACCCTGCAGATCGTGGACGGCGACCGGGTGGTCGAGGGCGCGTGGAGCGCGGGTGACTGCGCCGCCGTACCGGACCTGACCAAGGAGCCGGGCAACTTCTGCTCGCCCAGCGCCCAGCACGCGGTCCGGCAGGCCGCCCGGATGGCCGACAACATCGCGAACGTGATCCGGGGCCGCGAGCCGGTCAACTACAAGCACAAGCACGCGGGCAGCGTGGCCAGCCTCGGCCTGCACAAGGGCGTGGCCCAGGTCTATGGCGTGAAGATGACCGGCTGGCCGGCCTGGTTCATGCACCGCACGTACCACATGTCGCGGATCCCGTCGTTCAACCGCAAGGTCCGGGTCGTGGTCGACTGGACGCTGGCGTTCTTCCTCAAGCGTGAGGTCGTCGCGCTGGGCCAGCTGCACGACCCGCGCGAGGAGTTCGCCGAGGCGTCCGCGCCGCTGGGCGCGCGCAGCTGAGTCTCGTCGCCAAAGGGCCCTTCCCGGGGACGGGAGGGGCCCTTTGCCGTACCTGGTTGCCGGCCTTTCGCTGCACCTTCGACTTCCGTCTGCGGGCGCGGTGTGGGATGTGGCCCGCCGTGCCCGGCTCCGGGCGGTCAGGCTTGATCCCTCTGCCGGTCACGGCGGGCCACATCCCCGTCGTGGGCATTCACCGCCCGGATGTCCGGGCTGCGTGGTTGGCCCGTTCGTGTACGTGTGGCACTTGCCCCCACGGCCACGGTGGGCGTCTGCGCGGAGCGCGGTGGCCGTCTGCTCGGAGCGCACCGTGGGGAAGGTGTGGTCTTCCCAGCGGCCCGAGGGTCCCTTCCGTGGAGTTTTGCCCTTTGCGTGCCAGCGAGGCGGCTCTGGCCGGGGCGTTGACCGGTCCGGTGGCCGGCCCGACGCAGCCCGGGCGGGGTGCCGCCGGGGCTTGATCGACCCCATATATGGGATGTGGCGGTGTCGGCGGCTGTCGGATACCGCCGTTTACGCGATGTGGAGTGGATCAGCGGAGGTTCGTGGTCGCCTGTCCGAGCGTTCTGGTCGATGATGTCCGGTTTGGGAGTGGCCGGCCGCATTCTGGGGCCGGAATGGCGGGCGGCTGGGGGTCGTTGAACCCGGGTGCACGGCCGAGGAAGGCCTAGGGAGCCGGGGCTGTCGGATCGGCCCCACGGAGATCTGGGGCGCCGGCACACGGTTCCGGAATGATGGCAGGCCGCCGGTCGTTGCACATGAACACCGCGATCGAGGCACCCCGGTGAGGTGGCCGGCCCGGAATGTTGGCGGGCCGT
>NZ_VSFA01000250.1 GCF_008119785.1 Micromonospora sp. MP36
CAACGCCGTTCAGTTAGGGCGGTGGCTGGTTGGTCAAGGGGCGTTGCTGATGATGTCGATGCTGGTGGTGGCTTTGTAGGTGCGGCGGTCGATGTGGGGGCCGCGGGCCTGGTACTTGGAGTTCGAGCGTTTGATCATGCGGGTTTTCGTCCGGATGCGGCGGTCGGGCAGCAGGTTGGCCAGGATGCGTTCGCCGATGACGCCGACTAGGTCGATGGTGGTGTCCGCGATGACCCCGGCGGCCTGCGTGATCTGGTCGCGGGCGGCGTGGAGGGCGGTGGTGAAGCTGGCCCGGTCCGGGTCGAGGCCGGGGCGGCTGTCGGTGGCGTCGACCATGGCGGTGCGGAGCACCTGGTAGACGATCAGCAGGGCGTGGATCTCCTGATCGATGCCGTCGGGGGTGCGAGCGCGTAGCACCCGGCCGCCGAGGATGGTGGACTTGAGTTCCAGGTAGGCGGTCTCGATCTCCCACCGCTGGTGGTAGAGGCCGACGAGGTCGGCGGCCGGGTGACGGCGTGGGTCGAGCAGGGTGGTGATCAGTCGGTAGTCGCCGGTGTGGGTGCCGGCGGTGGTGGTGATGCCGATCCGGGCCTCGATCACGCGGACGTGCTGGCCGCCGATGATCGACAGCCAGGAGCCGTCGCGGTAGCGGCGGATCAACGGCAGCCTGCGGCCGGTCTTGCAGCGGATCAGCAGGTCCGCTCCGGTCGCGACGAACGTGGTGATCAGGTCGGCGGCGCAGTAGTTGCGGTCGGCCAGCAGCAGCATCCCGGCGCGTAGGCTGCGGGCGAGTTGCCGTGCCTGGGCGATCTCGCTGGTGGTGCTCGGGTCGAACACGGCGTCGAGGACCGATCGGGTGCCGCAGGCCAACAGGGCGCTCAGCCGCAGTGTCGGGTAGCCGGATCCGCCGTTGTTGCATCGGTGTTTGACATAGCGGCGCAGGTTGGCCGGCGAGTCCGCGACAGCGAGCACGGTGCCGTCGACGACGACGGGCAGCAGGCCCCGCCACCACACCGCGGCGACAGCACCGGTGACCGCTGGGCCGCGCAGCAGGTCGAACAAGGCCCGTAACGGGGCCGGGCCGAGTCGTTGCCGGGCTTGGCGCAACGCGCTGCCGCACGGGTCGGGCACCGGCAGCCCACGCAGGCCGGCGACAAGTTTCGCCCACACCTGCCGGTAGCCGCAATCGGCGAACAAACAGCCGGCCAGCAGCAGATACACCACCACCCGGGCCGGCAACAGACGGACCCGTCGCTGCGTACGCCCAGTCGCGGCCAGCACGTCATCGACCATCTCGAACGGCACAAGGCGGGTCAGCTCACCGAGGTGACCCGCCGCGAACGGCCCGGCAGCTACCGTGACCGTCCGTGTTATGGCAATCTCATCCACCGAGCGGGGTTCCTGGTTCGGGTTGTCTTGGAGTGACAAACCTTGATACCGGAACCCCGCTTCTCACTTCCTGATCAACACGCCCCTTGACCAGCCCCGCCCACGCCTAACTGAACGGCGTTGG
>NZ_VSFA01000251.1 GCF_008119785.1 Micromonospora sp. MP36
ATGAATACCCGAACCACGCCGCAAGATCCAGGAGACACGCCCTAGTACTCCAACGTCACTTGGCTTCGGCGTTGGGCGTGGCGTGGGCATGAGGACGGCCACCGCGTTGATCATCGATGGTTTGTGAGGACAACCGAAGATCGTGCGGTGGCCGTGTGCCACAGCGTAGACCCCGCCGGGTGGCGGGTCATCCTGGACGAGGCGGTGACGCGTGTCGCTGACCGGTTCGTTCGGGCGGAGCCGCGTGCGACGGCGGTGCAGTTCGTGGAAGGGCTGCTATCGGGCGTGGAACGCAAGACCTGCTGGTCCCTCGCGGAGCGGGCTGGTCACGCTGATCCGCAGGCGATGCAGCGGCTGCTGCGTACGGCGGTGTGGGACGCCGACGCCGTCCGCGATGACCTGCGTGACTGGCTGATCGAGCAGCTCGGCTATCCCGACGCCGTGCTGGTCATTGATGAGACCGGCTTCCTGAAGAAGGGCGTGTGTTCGGTCGGGGTCCAGCGGCAGTACACGGGCACCGCGGGTCGTGTGGAGAACAGCCAGGTCGGGGTGTTCCTGGCCTACGTGTCACCCGCGGGCCGGGCGATGATCGACCGTCGGCTCTACCTACCCGAGACGTCCTGGTGCGATCGCCCTGACCGCCTCGCCGCCGCTGGCGTCCCCGAGGAGGTCGGGTTCGCCACGAAACCGGCCCTGGCCCGGCAGATGATCGCCGCCGCGTTGAACGCAGGTGTGCCCGCCGCATTCGTGACCGGCGACGAGGTCTACGGCGCCGACCCCGGCCTGCGCGACGACCTGGAACACTGCGGGATCGGCTACGTCCTGGCAGTCGGCTGCGACCGACGCGTGCACGTCAACGACGGCCGCACCCTCGTGCGTGTCGACGGCCTCGCCGGGCGGATTCCCACCCGCGAGTGGCAGCTGCACAGTTGCGGGCCGGGAGCGAAGGGACCCCGCGACTACCTGTGGGCCTGGGTCACCACCGCCACCAGCCGGGGTGAGCATCGGTGGCTGCTCATCCGCCGCAATCGGACCACCGGCGAGCTGGCCTTCTACCTGTGCTGGTCGCCTCGCCCGGTGCCGCTGCACACCCTCGTGACCGTGGCCGGCTCCCGGTGGAGCATCGAGGAGTTGTTCCAGACCGGCAAGGGCCAGGTTGGCCTGGACCACTACCAGGTCCGCGGCTGGACCGGCTGGCACCGATTCATCACCCTGGCCATGCTCGCCCTGGCCGTGCTGACCATCCTCGCAGCGCAGCAGTCCGACGTCGACGCGGAGATCATCGCGTTGACCGTCGCCGAGATCCGCCGACTCCTCAACGCCTTCGTCCTCACCCAACCACTCCCACCAGCGCACACCCTGCACTGGTCAACCTGGCGACGAACATCCCAAGCCCGAGCCCGCCGATCCCACTACCAGCGCAGGCTCGGCCACCAAGCCGGCCCGAAGATCAAGTGACGTTGGAGTACTAGCCG
>NZ_VSFA01000252.1 GCF_008119785.1 Micromonospora sp. MP36
CGCGGTCTTACGCAGAATGTCGGTACGCATGATGATCCAAAACCTTTCGATCGGGGGACGGCGCACACGCAAAGGGGGTGCGGTGTGCCGCGTGAAAGGGGGGTAAGCCAGAAGAAAGATCATCCGGCGGCCCCTGCGGGGGCCTGCTCGGGACGTCCCGGGGGTGTAACCGTCCGGGGCAGGGGATCATTCCATCCGGCTCCCTCGGGGGCCGGCCCGGGTGCTGCTCGGGCGGCCGGGAGATGTAACGACGGCCGGCGGCCGGTCATTCCGCGGCGGGGCCCGTGGGCTGGCGGGCTGGGGATCCCGCGCGGTACAACGCCCCCGACCCGGCCATCATTCCGCCCGAGGTCCCGGGTCATCGGTGCAATCGTTTGCAAACCGGGCAACCGGGCGCGCCGGTTCCACATCAAACCGGACACCACACGCAATGCGCCCTTCAGTGCGTCGACGACCAGGATCCCCTCCGCCTGGTCGGAGGTGCGGTTCAACATCGACGTCGCACCGCCGGTCGAGCAGTCACCTCGCCAATGAGGCGGTAAACGCTGTCGAAAACCCCGCCACTCGCGGATCTGGGGCTGCCCCTCCCTGGCCGACACCGCCACATTGCCGACACGATGCAAGCTCGCCGCGAACCCGGCTCCATTGGCGACATGGGTTGACCTGGTCCGGCGAATCCCATGTCGCGGATAGGGCGCAACCTTGGCAGCGGGCGTCGGCACCCGCACAGCCCGCGCTCCTGCGCCACGAGCGCCACTTAACGGACGCCGAGACGTCGCCGCCCTCACAGCATCAGGTTGCCCGGCTTCGGATCGCGATGCATCAAGCAGGCCTCGTCGGCGGCGGTGAGCACGGAGCAGATCTGGGCAACGATCGCCACAGCCCAGCCGATCGGCAGTGGGCCCTGTTCCGCGATCGGGGCGGAGAGGTTGGTGCCATGAATTCGCTGCATGGGAGGTACGGCTGCCCGTCCTGCTCGCCCCAGTCGTAGACCGCTGGCCCGCCCGGATGCTCCAAGCGCGCCATGATGCGGGACTCTCGCCGGAATCGCCGTACGAGGGCATCGTCATGGCTGCCCTCGTGCAACTGGATGAACTTGACGGCGATCTCCGGGTCACGTGTGGTGTCCCGGCCGAACCAGACCTGCCCCATGGCTCCACCGGGGATCGGCAACGGCTCCAGCTCGTAGCGGCCGTTCAGCAGGGTCCGCCCGGACACACCGCCTCCCCATGTCCCGCTTTGGCGATATCGCCAGCCGCTCGGCGGGGAGGGCCGCGCTGGCCGCCATCGCCTGAACCAGCAAATCCCCAGTCGGGCGGAGGCAATTTCCGGGGGTGCCTCGCCAGGTAGTCGAGGTCTCCATCGTGCAGTACTCGGCGTAAGAACCCCTGGGGATCCCTAAGAAGCATTAGGGAGTCGGGCCAGGTTGATCTTGCCGATGGGTTCGTATCGAATCGCGTTTTTCGCAGC
>NZ_VSFA01000253.1 GCF_008119785.1 Micromonospora sp. MP36
AGATTTTTGTGTAAGTGATCTTCGGATCTCGGTTAGTTGATGTAGGGGCCGATGCGGTCGGGGTAGTGCAGGGCGAGAGCGCCGAGGGCTTGTTTCCAGCCCTGGACGGCGGCGCCTTCGACGAGCCGGCCCTGGGCCCGTCGCTGTCCGGCGGGCAGGCCCTTCTCCTTGGCGCGGGCCCGGGCGCGTTTGTCCTCGATGTCGCGGATGGCGAGCCAGAGCAGCTTGATCGCGGCGTCGTCGGACGGGAAGTGGCCGCGGTTCTTGATGACTTTGCGGAGCTGGTAGTTCAGCGACTCGATCGCGTTGGTCGTGTAGATGATCTTCCTCAGTTCGGGCGGGAAGGCCAGGAACGGGATGAACCGTTCCCACGCGTTCTCCCAGGTCGCCACCGCGGCCGGATACCGTTTGCCGAGGTCGGACTCGGCGAAGGCGAGCAACTCGCTCTCGGCGGCCTCGACGGTCGGCGCGGTGTAGATCGGTTTGAGCGCGGCGGCGACCTTCTTGCGGTCCTGGTAGGAGACGAACCGCATCGCGGCCCGGATCAGGTGGACCGTGCAGGTCTGGACCGTCGACTGCGGCCAGGTGGCCTCGATCGCCTCGGGGAAGCCGGTCAGCCCGTCGCAGCACACGATCAGCGTGTCGCGGATCCCGCGGTTGCGCAGTTCTGCGCAGACCCCGGCCCAGAACTTCGCGCCCTCGGTGGCCTGGACCCAGATCCCGAGCACGTGCTTGACCCCGTCCAAGTCGACGCCGACGGCGATGTGCGCGGCCCGGTTGCGCACCGTGTGCCCGTCGCGGACCTTCACGACCAGCGCATCGAGGTAGATGATCGGGTAGATCTCCTCCAGTGGGCGGGTCTGCCAGGCCTTCACCTCGTCGAGCACAGCGTCGGTGATCTTCGAGATGGTGTCGTGCGACAGTTCGGTGCCGAGAGTGCGCTGCAGGTGATGGCCGATGTCACGGATCGTCATCCCACCCGCATACAACGAGATGATCATGTCGTCGAGCCCGCCCGCCCGACGTGATCCCTTCGGGACCAGCCGAGGCTCGAACGTCCCGGCCCGGTCCCGCGGCACGGCCAGGGACACGTCCCCGACCTCGGTCGCGATCGTCTTGGCGCTGTGGCCGTTACGCGAGTTCGGGCTGCCCCGACCCGCAGGATCGTTCTTCTCGTAGCCCAAATGGCCGGTCAGCTCCGCCGCCAGTCCCCGTTCCAGGACCGCCTTGACCAGCTCCGGCAGCAGGCCGCCCTCACCGGTCAGCGCCAGCCCGCCCGCGTCGACTCGATCCATCAGGTCATCGAGCAGGCCGGCCTCGATCATGCCGTTCACCGTGTCCCGGGCTGCTCCGCCCGGCCCGGCCACCGCCGAGCCCAACGGCCCGGCCAACTGATCCTCAGTCATGGTCACTTGTGTACTCCTCGACATGGAAGCCGATCAATTACACAAACCATC
>NZ_VSFA01000254.1 GCF_008119785.1 Micromonospora sp. MP36
GCCGCACGGCTTGAAACCGAGGCGGCGGTAAACGGGTTCACCGTCCGAGGACGCCTGCAGGACCAGCGTGCGATAACCCGCGTCGTAGGCGGTGCGAAGGGTCGCCAGTGTCATGGCGCCGCCGTAGCCGCGTCGGCGGTGAGCCGCCAGGGTCGCGATGTTGTAGATCCCGGCGACCTTCCCGTGCAGGAAGACCTCGGCCGAGCTGACCGGGTGGCCGTCAACGTAGCCGACCAGGTAACGGGCGGGGCAGCCGGGGGCGAGTGCCCACTCGGCGGCATCGGCGAAGAAGCGGCGCACAGTGGCGGCTGGCGGATCCCAGTTGGCGGCGAGGACGGTCGCGTAATCGGAGAGCTGCCTGGGGTTCGTCACAGGATGGATGTCCAGGCCTTGAAGATGCGGTCGGGGTGGTGCCGCGTTCAGTTCCGTCCACATGCCCGTCTCGGTCTCCGACGCCGTGAGACCGGCTTCCTCGAGCAATGAGGCCAGTTGTGCCGGTGCGGAGGCAGGGCCTACCCACCAGGAAAAGGGCCGGCCCGTGGCGGCAAGGGCCTGGACCGTCTCCCTGACCCGGGTGTGGGCGGTGTCCGTACGCAGCCTCGCCGCCGCGACGATGTTGAACGTGTCGTCGGCCAGCCCGCTGTCGGCGATCAGGAGGTCGTCCGTCTCCGTGACGGTCGGGCCCGGCATGTGACGGTGCAGGTGACACGCGTGCTCGGCAAGGTTCCGTTCCATCTCGGCCAGCAGATCGGAAACAGAGCAGTCGGGGTACTTGGCGTCTTTCATTGAGGTCATCGCATCATGACGGTAATCGCTGTGCACCGGAATTCTCCCTCGGTGGCCCCCACCCGGGCCGGTCGCCAGGCGATGTCGTCGGGCGGAAGGCGCCGTGGAGCGCGACGCAAGGCGGATTTCACCGACCGGCGTGCGTGTCTTGGTCGTCGTACGGCCCCGACGAACTCCGGCACCACGCTGCCCATCTGCTACGCGAACGCCTCGCCCACACCGGTGAGCGGAAGCTCCCACCCCGACGGGTCGTTGCGCCCATCAAGATCATCACCCACCTCGTGAACCACGCACCCACACCACACACACGGCCCTGAGCGCCTTCATCGCTGGCTGCAATCAGCTGGCCCCGGGTCGTCAAACTGCCCCGAGGGCACTAGGCCGTGTCTCCCGGATCATGGCTTGGGGCGGTCCGGTTTTGCGCGTAGCCAGATGAGGATGTCGGCGATCTGCACGGTGGCCCGGTAGCGGCAGGCGAGCTTGTCGTACCTGGTGGCCACGGCGCGGAACTGCTTGCGCCGGTTCATCAGCCGTTCGATGGTGTTGCGCTGCCGGTAGCGGTGCGGGCGGAACGTGGGCGGACGACCACCGCGTGGCCC
>NZ_VSFA01000255.1 GCF_008119785.1 Micromonospora sp. MP36
ACGATCGTGCAGGCCATCCTCGTCCTGCACCACGTCGAGACCAACCGCTACGCAGGATGAAAACGGCTCAATGGTCGGTGTTCAGGCGGAGCCAGCAGGAGGACCTCTGCCGCCGGTCGGAAGCCGTAAGAGCACCTCGGGCCTACGCCGCCCAAGCGGTGGTCCACGAGGCCGCGAGATCGCGAAGCGGGTCGCCGGCGCAAAGAGCCTGCGAGCGGCGATACGGTGCGGTCATCGCGCAGGCCGAAGCGCCCGAGGTGGAGAGCCTACCCTTGTGCTGCGGCGAGAAGCCGCCCGGGCGGGCCGGTCAGCCGCTGGTTCTCGCCTGCCAACTCTGCAGCAACTCCCCGACCTATTATCGGCGGGACGAACGGGCACGGTCTCCTGTGCCCACTTGTGATCGAGGGCTCGCCAGACCCAAGGCTCCCAAGGAGTGGACTCGGCTGCCGGTCCGCTCCCCTGCGGACCTCCCGTCACACCTTCCGGGCCCGATGCTCTGCCGCTGGAAGACAGCGGCAAGGCCTTCACCCGGAGCAACATCCAGCCGGTGCGGCTGCGGAGAGGTCGACCGGCCCGCGTCGGCAGCCACAGTCGCGGGCCGCCGGGCAGCTGCAACGGCAAGCCCACGTGGTAGCCATCCTCCGACGGCACTCGATCATTTGCATCAGGTACAAACCCGGCCCGATGTCGACCAGGTATCCACGATCGCCGTTAGGGAAGAACTGCGACTGGGCACGTAGATGGGCGTCGCCGGCCACCCTCTGCCGGCGCGAGCCCGACATAGCTTGCGCCGGCAGAGGTCCAAATGGCTATCGGCCACCACGCCGGTTGACACCTCAGAGCGTGTCGTTGCCGACGGAGTAGCAGCCGTGGAAGTAGCGCACTCCGTGGGTGCGGTGGAAGGTGGCCGGGAGCCGGTCAGGCCCGCCCTGCCTGGCCCAGCAGGCCCGGCAGTCGGGCGGGTGCTGAGCGGGCCGAACTCGTCGAAGGCGAAGGTGCGGTCGGGGCACTCGTGGAGGGCGTACTCGATCCGGTCCAGCTTGGCGTCCTTGTCCGGGTCGGTGGACTCCTTCCACGTCTTGGTCCGTTGAAAGGTGATCTGGTGTCGGATGAGCAGGCACCGCAGGGTCTCCCGGCCGATGCGTATGCACCTCCCCGGGGGCTCTGCGCAGGTAGGCGGCGAGTTTCCGCACCGTCCAGCGCGTGAACGGCAGGCCGAGCAGGCTGGGGCGGGTGGTGGTCGCCTGGATGACGAAGTCCTCGTCGTCACGGTCGAGCAAACGGGGACGGCCTCCCGCCCATTAGGGTCCAGACAGGCCAGCCCCTTCTCGTTGAACTTGTGGACCACTTCGC
>NZ_VSFA01000256.1 GCF_008119785.1 Micromonospora sp. MP36
GTCAGTGGTTGGCCGGGGTGAGCCGGCCTTCGAAGGCGATCTGGAAGGCGTTCAGTGGTGCTTTCCAGCGCATGGTCCAGCGGCGGCGGCCGGCGCCGGTCGGGTCGAGGCTCATCAACGCCATGTACACGCACTTGAGTGCGGCGGCCTCGTTCGGGAAGTGTCCGCGGGCGCGGACGGCCTTGCGGATGCGGGCGTTCACCGACTCGATCGCGTTCGTGCTGCAGATGACCTTTCGGATCTCGACGTCGAAGGCCAGGAACGGCACGAACTCGGCCCAGGCGTTCTCCCACAGCTTGACGATCGCCGGGTACTTCTTTCCCCAGGTCTCGGCGAACTCGAGGAACCGCTCGGTCGCGGCGTCCTCGGTGGGTGCGGTGTAGACAGGCTTGAGCGCCTTGGCGATCTTGTCCCAATCCTGGCGGGCCGCGTACCTGAACGAGTTGCGCAGGAGGTGAACCACACAGGTTTGGACGATCGTGCGTGGCCACACCGCCGCGACTGCGTCCGGTAGGCCCTTGAGCCCGTCGCACACGAGCATCAAGACGTCCTGGACGCCGCGGTTCTTCAGCTCGGTCAGCACGTGCAGCCAGTGCTTGGCGCCCTCGCCGCCGTCACCGGCCCAGATCCCGAGGATGTCACGATGGCCGTCGACGGTGACCGCCATGACCACGTAGATCGGCCGGTTCGCGACCTGCCCATCCCTGATCTTCACGTTAATTGCATCGATGAACACAACTGGATAGACCGGGTCGAGAGGCCGGTTCTGCCACTCGGCCATGCCGTCCATGACCTTGTCGGTGATGGTGGAGATGGTCTGCTTGGACACCTCGGTGCCGTACACCTCGGCCAGATGGGCGCTGATCTCACCATGCGTGAGGCCCTTGGCCGACAACGACAGGACCATGTCGTCGACCCCGGACAGGCGTCGCTGCCGTTTGCGCACGATCTGCGGTTCGAACGTGCCCGCAGCGTCCCGCGGAACGCGGACCTCGACCGGACCGACATCGGTCAGCACGGTCTTGGTCCGGCTGCCGTTACGGGTGTTCCCGCTACCCCGACCCGCCGAGTCGTGCTTCTCGTAGCCGACGTGGTCGGTGATCTCCCCGTCCAGGGCCGACTCCAGGACCCGCTTGGTCAGCTGCTGCAGCAGCCCACCCTCACCGGTCAGCTTCAGCCCGTCTCCACGAGCCCGATCGACCAACATCGCGATCAACTGCTCATCCGTGACCGCACCCACCGGCTCCATGGCCGGCTGTCCCTCGGTGGTCTCGGTCGTCATCTGGCGTCTCTCCCTTGATCGGTCGATCAGCCGTTAGTTGTACACACCC
>NZ_VSFA01000257.1 GCF_008119785.1 Micromonospora sp. MP36
TGGGCCGCCCCGCGTTTTCCGGACAGGCTCGTTTGTGGCTAATTCATGCGGCGAGCTGCCGGTTCTCGAACTCGTCTCGAACTTGTCGTGGGGTTTTGTAGCCGAGTTCTGAGTGGCGTCTGCGGGAATTATAGTGGAGCTCGATGTATCTGGCAATGTCGTTGCGGGCGTGTTCCCGCGTCGGGTACTGGGTGCGGTGGATGCGTTCGTTCTTCAGCGTCGCGAAGAACGATTCGGCCAGGGCATTGTCGTAGCAGATACCGGTCCGGCCAACCGATTGCCGTATCTTCAGCCGCTTCAACGTCTTCCCGAAGTCGGTGGAGGTGTAGTTGCTGCCCCGGTCGGAATGGAATATGACGTCGTCGGCGAGCCGGTGGTTGGTGGCGGCCATCTGGATCGCGGATTCGACGAGCGGGGTGCGGTAGTTGTCGTCCATTGCCCAGCCGATGACTTCCCGTGTGTGGCAGTCGATCACCGTCGCCAAGAACAGCCAGCCCTGCCAGGTGGGAATGTAGGTGACGTCACCGACAAGCTTCCGCCCGGGCACGTCGGCGGTGAAGTCGCGGCGCACCAGGTCCCCGATGGTGCGCGGCTCGTCGCTGGCCACGGTGAGGCTGTGCCGCCACGGCCGGGGCTGGCAGGGCTGCAGGCCAAGCTCCTTCATCAGGGCCCGGACCAGCTCGGGTCCGCAGGCGACGCCCCAGTCGGCCAGGTCGGCGTGCACCCGCCGGTGGCCGTAGGTGCCGTCGGAGGCGTCGAACGAGTGCTGGATCAGCTGCTTCAACTCGTCGCGGCGGCGCGCGGTCGCCGACGCCGGCCGGTCACGCCATTCGTAGTAACCGGACCGGGACACGTCCAGCCACCGGCACATCTGCATGATCGACGGAGCACCACTGTGGTCGTTCGTGGACAATGAGGCGGCGTACTCGGCGTCGATGAACTCGAACGTGTCACTCACCGATGATCCTTGGCGAAGTACGCTGCGGCTTTTTTCAGGAACTCGTTCTCCATCCGTAGTTCCCGCGCCTCGCGTTCCAGTTGCCGCAGCCGTTCCCGTTCACTGACGTTCAGCGGCGGCTCGTCGCCAGCATGCTCGCGCCGATACGCGGCGACCCAATTTCCGAGCGTGCCTTCCCCGATGCCGAGCTCACGGGCGACCGCGGCGATCGGACGCGACGTCTCGATCACCAGTTTCACCGCTTCTTCCCGGAACTGCGGGGAGAAAGTCCTCTTCGCGCGTGGCAACTGTTTTCCTCTCCAGATCGACCAATTCTACTTGGTCCACCTGTCCGGAAAACCCGTGGCGGCTCA
>NZ_VSFA01000258.1 GCF_008119785.1 Micromonospora sp. MP36
GCGCTTCCCCTCGTAGCGTGGAGGCCTGGACTTGAGGGATAGAGGTTCATGGCTGAGACGAGGCGTCAGTTCGATCCGGAGTTCCGTGCGGGTGCGGTGCGGATCGTGCGGGAGACCGGGAAGTCGATCGCGCAGGTCGCGCGTGACCTGGGCATCAATGACGGCACCCTGGCGAACTGGGTGAAGAAGGACCGCGAGGCCCGGGGCGAGGCCGCCGCGGGTGGGCTGTCGGAGGACGAGCGGGCCGAGTTGGCGCGGTTGCGGCGGGAGAACGCCGAGCTGGCGATGGAGCGTGATGTCCTCAAGCGATCCGTGGTCCTGTGGGTGAAGGAAGCGACGGGCCGGTGAGCGTGGCCGCCTTCATCGCTTCCCAGAGGACCGAGCACGACGTGCCGCACGCGCTGGCCTGCCGAGCCTTGGGTGTCTCGCAGTCCTGGTTCTACAAGTGGCGTGACCGGCCACCCACGCCGCGGCAGGACCGCCGGGTCCGGCTGGCCGACGCGGTGCGGAAGGTGTTCGACGATTCCGGCGGCACCTACGGCAGCCCGCGCGTCGGTGATGAGCTGCGGGAGCAGGGTTGGCAGGTCTCCGACAACACGGTCGCCCAGGTCATGGCCGAGTTGGGGCTCGTCGGGCGGGCCAAGCGCCGCCGCCGGAGCCTGACCCGTCAAGGTAGGCGGCCGGCCGCCCCGGACCTGATCAAGCGCAGGTTTACCGCGCCGGCGCCGGATGTCGCCTGGTGCGGTGACATGACCGAGATCGCCACCGACGAGGGCAAGCTCTACCTGGCCACCGTCATCGACCTGTACTCCCGGCGCATCCTGGGCTACGCGATGGGCGCCCAGCACGACGCCGGTCTGGTCGTCGCGGCGTTGAACATGGCCGCGGTCACCCGCGGCGGCGACGTCGCCGACGTGATCTTTCACAGCGATCGTGGCAGCGAGTACACCTCGGCCGAGTTCGCCCGCGCGTGTGCCCGGTGGAAGGTACGCCAGTCGATGGGCCGGGTGGGGTCGTGCTTCGACAACGCCGTCGCTGAGGCCACCTTCTCCACCATCAAGGTCGAGTACGTCCACCGCCGGCAGTTCCGCACCCGCACCGAAGCTCGCCTAAAGATCGCCACCTGGATCACCGACTTCTACAACCGGCGCCGACGCCACTCCGTCTGCGACGGGCGATCACCTATCGACTACGAACGATCAGCGGTGCAGGCTCTGGAGGCCCAAGCCGCATAACGGAGCCCTCCACGATTCCAGGGGATTGACA
>NZ_VSFA01000259.1 GCF_008119785.1 Micromonospora sp. MP36
GCTCGTGTTGCGGTGCGGGCGACGGCTGGGCAGCGGCGGCGATGCTTCGGCCTACTGCGTTCGGCTGGTGACGTGTGGGCGTGTGTCCTGGAGATCAACGGGTGGCGACGCCGCCGCCAGGACGCGCCGCTGGTCGGCTATCAGGCGTTGTGTCGGGAGTTGGCCGACTCGGGGCCGGGCACCTTCGGTGAGCTGGATTCGGTGGGTGCCCGGTCGGTGTTGCGCCGGTTCTCCGATGCGTGGTTCGCGGCGGCGAAAGCCCGCCAGGACGGTGACTCGTCGGCGCGGTTCCCGCGTCGTCGGCGGGCGTTGATGCCGGTGCGCTGGCATCACGGCACCTTCACCCTCGACGGGCTGCGGGTGCGTATCCCGGTGGCCAAGGGCATGTCGCCGTTGTGGGTCAGGTTGGCGCGGGAGGTGCCGTATCCGGTCGAGCAGGTCCGCTCGGTCACCCTGCTGTGCGAGGGTGGCCGCCTCTTCTTCGACGTGACGGCCGAGGTGCCGGTGGCGACCTACCCGCCGGGCGAGGGCCCGGACCCCGGCCGGGTGGCCGGAGTCGACCTGGGCATCATCCACCCCTACGCGGTGGCCAGCCGTGACGGGGAAGGGTTGTTGGTGTCAGGGCGGGCGATCCGCGCCGAGCACCGCATGCACCTGGCCGACACGAAAACCCGCCGCCGCTCTGTCTCGCAGCGGGCGCCGAAGCCGGGCCAGCGAGGGTCTCGGCGGTGGCGGAAATACCGGCGGCGGGCGCGGTTGGTGGAGGGCCGGCACAAGCGGCGGGTCCGGCAGGCCCAGCACGAAGCCGCCAGAACGGTGGTGTCGTGGGCGGTGCAGCAGGGGGTCGGTGTGCTCCGGGTGGGTGACCCGCGCGGTGTGTTGGACATCGACGCGGGGCGGCGGCACAACCTGCGGCTGCGGCAATGGCAGATCGGCCGTCTCATGCAGGTCCTCACCGACAAAGCTGTCCAGGCCGGCATCACCGTCGACCCCGTCAACGAACGGGGCACCTCCTCCACCTGCCCCGCCTGCCTGCGGCGGATACCGAAACCCCGTGGCCGGACCTTGTCCTGCCCGCACTGTGAGTTCACTGGGCACCGCGACCTGATCGCGGCCGCCATCATCGCCACCCGCACCCCGGGCGGCGGACCCACCACCCCCACAGCAGCTGTTCTGCTGCCCGAGGTGGTCACGCACCGTCGAGCCGGCCGACACCTCCCCGGTGCCGGCCAGTCCCGGCGTGACCCCCGCCGCCCA
>NZ_VSFA01000026.1 GCF_008119785.1 Micromonospora sp. MP36
GGCCCGGCGCCCCCGGGGGGGGGCCCCGCCCCGCCGGGCGCGGGGGCCGCTTGGGGGGGGGGGCTGCTGGCGGCGCCGCGCGAAAACCCCCCCGCCGCCGCCCGCCTCGAGCGCGCGGTCGCCTGCGGAGCGTTCGCCGTAGCGGCCGCCGGTGACTGGGAAGGTCTGCCGACCCGCGCCGAACTCGCACTGCTCGACCTCGAGTCCGGCGCGGCGCAACGGTGATGTCCGGCCCCTGCTGCCACCGCCGTAGATCGGTCGACGAGTAGGAAGCTGGGTGCCGTCGCGGCGATGAGTCTGCCGGCGCCCATAGGTCTACCTCCCGACCGAGACAACCAACTCATCGGGAGTAGGGCATGGGCCTCATCCACATCGAGCTGTTCGCAACCCTCGACCTCGTCGGGCAGGCACCCGGCGGCCCCGACGAGGACCCGGTGGGGTTCCCGTTCGGCGGCTGGCAGGCGCCCCTGCTGGACGAGGTGGCAGCGGCGCAGGTCGGTGCCGCGTACGAGGGCACGGACGCCCTCCTGCTCGGCCGGCGGACGTATGACATCTTCGCCGCCTACTGGCCGCATCAGGAGGGCGGCCAGGACAACGAGATCGCCACGCTCTTCAACAGCGTCCCGAAGTACGTGGCCTCCCGCGGCAGGCCCGACCTCTCGTGGGCCGGGTCCACGCAGCTCGGCCCGGATCTGGCCGGCGCGGTGCGCGAGATCCGTGACCGGCACGAGCACGTGAAGGTCGTCGGGAGCCTGAACCTGGTGCAGACCCTCCTGCGCGAGAAGCTCTTCGACCGTCTCGACCTCTGGGTGCACCCGATCGTGCTCGGCGTCGGGAAGAAGGTGTTCGACGGTGGCGCGGTGCCCACGAACGTCACACTCCTCGAACCGCCGGTGGCCAATCCGAAGGGCACCGTGTACCTGCGCTACGGGCTCGCCGACGGCACGCCCGGGACGGGGGACATGAGCGCACCCGATCGCGGTGCCGGGCGCGACGGCTGAAACCGCCCCGCGCCAGGTGGGTCCGTGCCGCCGGCAGTGAATCCGCCCGGTCGGTATGCCGTCACGGCGTCGGCAGTTCGAGGTGCCGACGCCGTGACGAAGTGCCTCGCCAGCCGGTCGCCGCCGTCACGCAACAATCTGGCAGGGCCCGTCGCCCTAGCTTTGGTCGCTAGGCACGGGTACGGCCGGTGGCCAGCAGCATGCTCAGGTACCCGTCCCGCAGTGGCGGCGTGGGCCGCACCTCGTGGAGGTCCAGGTCGTAGGCGCCGGCCGCGATGCTCGCCACCACGTCGGCGCGCTGCAGTGCCACGGCGGGGAACCAGCGCTGGCCGACGTGGTAGCCGCGGGAACCGAGCATGAACGCCACGGCAAAGGGCGCCCCCGGCCGCAGGGCGCCGAGAAACCGGCCGATGGCGTGCTGGGACTCCGCCGGGTCGGCCGAGATCGAGCAGGCCACGAAGAACATGGTGCCCGCGTCCCAGGCATGCTTCGGCAGGTCGAAGACGCTGGTCTGGCGTACCCGGCCCACCTGCGCCAGCCGGATCCGCGGATCGGCCAGCGCCGCGTACGTCGGGTGCTCCGCGCACACCCGCCAGTACGGGTCCCAGAGCTCGTCGTAGTGGTCGATCTGCGTGCGCAGCCAGCTGACGTTCGGCGTCGACCACTCACACAGGTCCATGCTGTGCGCGAACGGCAGGAGCGACAGCGCCGGATAGAGATTTGCCCCCGACCCCACGTCGACGCAGCGCACGTCGGACAGTTCCGCGTCGGCGAAGAAGTCTCTGGTACGGCCGAGAATTTCCCGGTCGTCGTCACGCAGTGCCGAGTAGTTGTGCCGGACGTACGCCTGGGGATCGAAGCTGTCCCACTCGACCTGGGAGTTTGCCGGCCTGTCGGACCGGGTCGGTGGCGGTGGGGTAGACGACGCGCCGCAGCCGCTGCCAGCTGCCGGCGTCAACGCCATGGATGGCCCTCCATCGGTGTCGGCGGATCACTCTGGTCGTCGCTCCGGCGCGCTCAGCCCACTGCCCATTGTGTATCGAAGGTGGTACTGACTGGCAAGTGGACGGACGTCATCAACCGCCGGCAATACTGTCGGCCAAGCGACCGTTTCCGCCCGCCCAGCGGCGTGGACGGCTCGTTCCCCTCAGCGGCGGTTCGCCTCGAGCGCCAGCAGGCCCTGGGTCTGCACGACGGCAACCGACAGGGTCTTGTAGCCGACGTCGTCGAAGAGCACGGTCATCCGGTCGTTCTCGTAGCCGAGGACCACGCCTGGTCCCCACTTGGCGTGCCGCACCGTGCTGTGCAGCGGGTACGGGCCGTCGTCCGGGATCACCTCGGACGTGCCGCCGTCGCAGTTGTCGCAATGCCCGCAGGGCAGGCTCAACTGCTCGCCGAAGTAGCCCAGCAACGACTGCATCCGGCAGCCGGCGCTCTCCGCGAAGCGGCGCATCATGTCGGTGCGGGACCGCTGCCCGGCCTGGTAGCGGGCGTACTCGGCCAGCGCCTGCCGCGCCGCCTCATCCGGCAGGGGCGCATACCGAGCGACAGTCAGCTCTCCCCTGGGTCCGGTTGCCACCGCGCCGACCTGCTCCAACAGACTGAGGTGACTGGCCACCTTCCGCGGGCCCAGGCCGGTCTCCTTGGCCAGCGCGGTGCGCGTCAGTGGGCCCCGGTGCAGGGCGGCCGCGACCGCGCGCAACTCTCCCAGGTCGGGCGCGCCGCCGGTGAAGAAGCGTTGCAGGGCGACGTCCTCGGGCCGGTGGAGCAGCAGCGCCCGGGCCGGCATCCCGTCCCGCCCCGCCCGGCCGATTTCCTGCAGGTAGCTGTCGGGTGAGTCGGGCAGCGCCACGTGTGCCACCCAGCGGATGTTGGGCTTGTCGATGCCCATGCCGAACGCCGACGTGGCGACCATGATCGAGACCCGGTCGGCGAGGAAGTCCTCGTGGCGGCGGTGCCGCACTCCCGCCGCCATGCCCCCGTGGTACGCCTCGGCGGGGAAACCGACGTCGGACAGCCGTTCGGCGAGTTCCTCGGCGGCACGCCGGGTCGGCACGTACACGATGCCAGGTCGGTCGGCCTCCTTGAGGAAGCCGAGCAGCTTACGCCAGCGGTGGTCCTCGCTGGGACAGTGCGTGGCGGCCACGAAGAGGTTCAGCCGGTCCAACCCGCCCAGAACCAGCCGCGGCTTGCGCATGCCGAGCCGTGCGGTGATGTCGTCGCGCACCGGGGGCGACGCGGTGGCGGTCAACGCCACCACCGGCGGTCGCCCCAACTCTCGGATGAGGTGACCGATGGTCAGGTAGTCGGGGCGGAAGTCGTGCCCCCACGACGAGATGCAGTGCGCCTCGTCCACCGCCACCAGCGCCGGACGCAGCGCGCGGACCTCGGCCAGCCGCTCCGGCGAGCTGAGCTGCTCCGGTGTGATGAACAGGAACGTCGCGGCACCCGAGCGCAGCTCGGCCATCGCGGCGGCCTGCTTGCGCGGGCTCTCCGCGGAGCTGATCCGAACCGCACGCAACGCCGGATCGCCGCGCTCGTTGAGGTTGCCGATCTGGTCCTGCTGCAGTGCCAGCAGCGGTGAGATCACCACCGTGGGACCGCGCAGCAGCGTGGCCGGAACCTGGTATACGGCCGACTTTCCGCCGCCGGTGGGCAGGACGACGAGCGCGTCACGGCCGGCCAGGAGCGCCCGCATCGCGCGTAGTTGCGCCGGGCGCAGCTGCTGCCAGCCGAAGTGCCTTCGGGCGGCGCGGCGTAGCCGCAGGGAGCGAAACATGAACATCATTGCCCGGCATGTTAGGTCGTCGAGCCACCTCCGCCGGTGTCAGGTGCACACCCGCAGCCGCCGAGGCAGGCCAGCGCGGCGAAGGCTCGTAGGTATCCTTCCTTGACTGACCATCGGGCTGTAGCTAAGTTTCGATGAACTCAGCTGCTTGGAGGCACGCGATGGAGCGCAGGACCTTCCTCACCGGAGCCGGGGCGGTCGCCGGGGGCACCCTCGCCGGCACCCTGGCCAGCTCCCCCGGCAGCGCCGACCCGGGGATTCGTCGGATCGAGACCGGCCTGGACGTGCTGGTGCGCTCCGGCTTCGCCGAGCTGCGCGGGCAGCGGGTGGCAGTGATCTCCAACCCGACCGGCGTCGACTCCGCCTACCGGCACCTGGTCGACCTGATGCACGCCTCGGGCCAGGTCGACGTGGTCGCCGCGTTCGGCCCCGAGCACGGATTCCGCGGCTCGGCCCAGGCCGGCGGCAGCGAGGGCACCGGCACCGACGCGCGGACCGGCATCACGGTCTATGACGCGTACGGCGCCTCCCAGGCCAAGTGGGAGACGATGTTCACCCAGTCCGGGATGGACACCGTGGTGTTCGACATCCAGGACGTGGGCGCGCGCTTCTACACCTACATCTGGACGATGTACACGTCGATGCTCGCCGCGGCTCGGGTCGGCAAGCGGTACGTCGTGCTCGACCGGCCCAACCCGATCGGCGGCCGGGCGTACGGCCCGATGATGACCGCCGGCTACACCTCCGGTGTCGGGCTCAAGGAGATCGTTCAACAGCACGGCATGACCGTCGGTGAACTGGCTCGCTTCTTCAACGCCGAGTTCCTGCCCGCCGAGGTGGGAGGGCCGGTCGAGCTGCAGGTGGTGCAGTGCCGGCACTGGAAGCGGGACCTGGTGGCGGCCGACACCAACCTGCCCTGGGTCATGCCCAGCCCCAACATGCCCACTACCGACACGGCGCTCGTCTACCCCGGCACCTGCCTCTTCGAAGGCGTCGCGTCGATCACCGAAGGCCGGGGCACCTGCCGTCCGTTCGAGCTGATCGGCGGGCTCGCCACCGACTTCGACTACCACTGGGGTGATCGCCTCAACGCCCGTGACCTGCCGGGAGTGCAGTTCCGGGAGGCGTACTTCTCGCCGACCGCGGCCGGCCAGAAGCCGGCGCTGCTCAACAAGCTCTGCGCCGGCGTTGAGGTGAAGGTCGTGGACCGAAGCGCCTACGACCCGATCCGCACCGGGGTGGCGCTGCTGGTGGAGGCACGCAAGTATCCGGCGTTTGCCTGGCGGCAGGACGCGTGGGACGCGCAGCGGCCGTACTGGATCGACAAGCTCACCGGGTCGCCCCGGCTGCGCACGATGATCGACGCGGGCGCCGACGTGGACGACGTGGTCGGCGCCTGGGCCGACGAGCTGGCCGCCTTCGACCGGCAGCGCCGGCCCTACCTGCTCTACTGATCGAGCCGGTCACGGTCGGCGCCCCGTGTCGATCGACGGAGGACAGGTCCCTACGCGGCAGCAGAGCAACCGCAATGGATGTCGCCGCGCGATGACGTGGTGCAGCCACTGGCAAGCGAAGTCGATGATGAGCTGCTCTACATAGATTGTGGCGCGGTTCGGAGCCACGGGGCGACGCGTGGGGCTGTCGCGATCAGTGTGAGCGCGAGCACGGCGATGAGCGCCTGCCCGAACCTCCCTGCGGTGATTCCTTCTGTGGGGTCCAGCAGGTAGTTGGCATACCAGTTCGCGACGGCGTCGGTCGCGAGGACGACGCAGCCGAGCAGCAGCCCTTCGACACGACGCAGCACCAGCAGAAGCGACGCAAGCGGATCCAACACCGTGAGGGACGTGAAGTAGAGCGCCAGCCAAGTGGGGGTTGACGCGAGTGGATCTCCCCTGCCGCCGAAAAGGTCGATCAGGTGGACGACTCCGCCGTACGCGAAAACGCAGGCGGCAGCGGTGACGACGGCTCGAACCCAACGCGGCGTACCTGACCATCTTTCACTCCGCACCCGGCCAGTGTGACGTCCGGAGGGCAGGTTCGCACGGACCTGAGACGCGACCCCAGGTCCGTCTCGCCCGGTTGCGGGCGTCCTCGGGACCGGCGCCCCGGGCAAAATCCGAAACTCCCGCGAGGGCCGCACCTGCCGCTTTACTGTTCAGCCGGCCGACAAATCGCAGGGCGACCGCCGGCAGCGGGGAGAAGGACTTAGCCGACCACCGCCGACCGCCCGCGAGCGATGATCAGGAGGCGGAGCATGGGACCGACGCATCATCCAACGGTCCGGCGGGGTGACGGGGCATGACGCTGCCGGGTGACGAGCCGCTCGGTGAGCTGGAACTGGTGCACTCCTTCACCGGACCCATGCCCACCGGGATCAGCGTCTCGCACACCGGGCGCATCTTCGTCAACTTCCCGAAGTGGGGCGACGAGGTGCCGGCCACCCTGGTGGAGCTGCGCGACGGCCAGGAGGTGCCCTTCCCCGACCAGGCGTGGAACAACCCGTCGGGCAACGACGACGCGAACGCGTTCGTGTCGGTGCAGAGCATCGTCGTGGACCCGGCCGACCGGCTCTGGGTGCTCGACACCGGCAGCCCCATGTTCCAGCCCACCAGCCCCGGCGGGCCCAAGCTGGTCCGGATCGACCTGGACACCGACACGGTCGCGCAGGTGATCACCTTCCCGACCGACGTGGCACTGCCCTCGACGTACCTCAACGACGTCCGCTTCGACCTGCGCCGCGGCGACGCCGGCGTCGCCTACATCACCGACTCCTCCGACTCCGGCCCCAACGGGATCATCGTCGTCGACCTCGCCAGCGGCGCCTCCTGGCGGCGCCTGCACGACCACCCGACCACCAAGGCCGAACCGCTGCACACCTTCCGGCCGATCGTGGAGGGACGGCCGTTCGTGGAGCGGCCCGCCGACGGAGCCCCCAAGCCGGTCGCCATGGGTTCCGACGGCATCGCCATCTCCGCCGACGGTTCCCGCCTGCACTACTGCCCGCTCGCCTCCCGCCGCTGGTACAGCGTGGCCACCGACGCCCTGACCGACCGGTCCCGCACCGACGCCGACGTCGCTGCGACCGTGGTGGACGAGGGCGACAAGGGCGGCGGCGCCGACGGCCTGGAGACCGACGACGCCGGGCGGTTGTACCTGACCTCGTACGAGCACAACGCGGTGCTGCGCCGCCGGCCGGACGGCGAGTTCGAGACCGTGGCGCACGACCCGCGGCTGCTCTGGCCCGACACGATGTCCGTGGCCACCGACCGCCACCTGTACGTCACCGCGAACCAGCTGCACCGGCAGGCGAAGTACCAGCGCGGACAGGACCTGCGGCGCAAGCCGTACGCCCTGTTCCGCATCCCGATCGACGCCGGACCGGTGCTGCTGCGCTGAGCCGCCGCAGCGCGGCGCCGTCGCGCGGGTGGCGCGGGGCCGGCGCGATCGGCGCCGACCCCGCGATCATCAGCCGTCCAGCGACTGCCAGAAGTCGTAGTGTGGGCGGCCTTGGCGTCGAGGGGCCGGACGGCCTCCGGGGTCAGGGACAGCACGTGCCGGCCGTCGTACCGAGCCCAGCTCGGCGCGCCGGGAGCCGTCGGGTCGCCGGTGTACGCGAACCGCGCCCAGTAGGCGATCATCTGCTCGCCGAGCGCCTGCTGGGGGCCGGACAGCGGCTCGGCGTAGCCGACGGTGGACAGGTACGGCAGTTCCGCGGTGTGGAAGGCGCCGAGCGGAAAGCTGGGCGGGTTCGCCCCGACGAAGAACGGTGCCCGCCCCTCGCCGAACTCAGACACGTACGTCGGGGCGTGGCGGGCCAACGCGGCAGCGGTGCCCAGGGTGGATCGGACCCAGACGGCGTCGGTGAGCGCGGCGCCCAACGCCTCGCTCGGCGACGCGTACCTGCCGCTCGGATAGCGGGCCGCGACCTTCCCCGCGTCGCGGTGCGCGCACCACCGGCCCGTGCGGCACCGCTACGGTCACGTGTGTGATCGAGGAGCTGACGCGGAGCTACCTTCAGGCGGTCGACCGGGCGCTGCCCGGCTACGTGCGGAGCCTCTACGTCGTCGGCTCCGCCGCGCTCGGTGCCTGGCAGGCCGGTGCCAGTGACGTCGACGTGGTGATCATGACCGCGCGGCCAGCCAGCGGCGCCGACCTCGCCCAGCTCGCGGCGATCCACGCCGACCTGCCCCGGTCACCCCATTTCGACGGCGTCTACCTGGAGCCCGCGTTGGCGCAGTCCTGGCCGGCCGACCGGCGCGCCGTGCCGTTCGTCGTCAACGGCGAGTTCACCACCGACAAACCCTGCGGTGAGCTCACGCCGGTGCTGTGGCTGACCCTGCAGCGGTACGGCATCCCGGTTCGCGGCCCGGCCGTCGCCGAGTTGGGCGTACGAGTCGACCCGGAGCAGCTGCGCCGCTACAACCTCGACAACCTGCGCGAGTACTGGCAGTCGCTCGTCGCGACGTTCCCGGCGAAGCTGGCCGGGGTAGGCCCTGACGCGGTCGTGGACGCCGGAATCGTCGCCTGGTTCGCGCTCGGACCCGCACGGCTGCACTACACCCTCGCCCACGGTGACATCATCTCGAAGGCCGCGGCGGGCGACTACCTCGCGCAACTGCTCCCCGAATACGCCGATCTCGCCCACCGAGCCGTCCGCTGGCGCGCGGGCGAAACGGAACGGTTCACCGCCGCAGACCTCGTCACCGCCGGCGGCAGTGTCAACGCGGTGGCCGACGACGCGTGGCGCCGCTTCGGCGATTGACCCCTGCCACGCCCGGTGGCGGATAGCTCACACTACGTCGGGTCCGCCGTAGCCGTGTCCGCGGCACTCTCCACAATGGGTCGTCGACATCCGCACCGGAAGAGGAGTACGACGTCCATGCGATCAGCACTCGCGGCGAGGACCCCCCGATGGCGCTACCTGACCGCCGCGCTCGCGGCCGCGACAGCTGTCGTGACGGCGGCTGCGCCCGCCCAAGCCGACGCTCCCAGATACGTGGCGGCGGCCCCGGTGGAGGCGCTGCACGGCGACCTGTCCACGGTCAGCCCCGCGGTGCGCACCACCTACCCGGGCGACCCGTTGCAAGCCGCCGACTACCTCAAACCGATGGGCCCGCTCGGCCACTACGGGCTGGTCGGCCCCTGGGGGCCACTCGGAGTCGCCGGTCCCGTCGGCAACACCGTCTGGAATCCGTCCACGTGGATCACCGGCACGTGCTGGGACGACTGGGCCAGCATGCTCGGCTGGCACAACGGGCCGATGAGCGACTGGGGACCGCTCGGCCCCACCGGCCCGCTCTCCCCGCACGCATACGCTGAGACGCTGCCCGCCCTCGGCGACTTCAGCAAGCAACTTCAGGCCGGGGGTGTCTGGGGTGTGCTGGGGCCCGTCGGACCGCTGGGCCCGCTCGGCCCGTTGGGCCCGCTCGGCCCGACCGGCGCGCACGGGTTCCGCCGGACCTCCGACGGGGCGTACGTCGACAGCGGCGGGAACGTACGCCGCGCCGTGGATGTGCCGTACGGCTCCGCCACCCGCCGCTACGAGCTGTACGAGCTCTACCGCGACGAGTACGCCCGGACCCTCGGGTACGGCAACGACACCTCGTTCTTGGTCGAGCGGAGCTACCTGGCGCCGGGCGGCAGCGTCGAATACCGGTTCACCTCCACCAGCACCCAGTGGGTCACTGTCAACATCGTCCCGATGTGGATGCGCTACGACCTCGCGACGCTGTCCGGCTACGTGGCCACCGCCGCGAGCAACCAGCTGAACTACCCGACCGGCGCGGCCCGTGGCAGCGCCCTGGTCGACGACTTCGACCTCCAGTTGACCGACGACACCGGGCGGGTGCTCGCCACGTCCGATTCCGTCGAACTGGCCGACACGATCCAGGTCCAGGTCGCCGCCGGCACCCGGCTCACGCTGCGCGTCACCTACTACCAGCGCGGCTCGTACGTCGGCTACCACGACGGCTACCGACTGTTCGTCACCGGCTCCACGCCCTACCTCACCGGTACCGACATCACCGGAGCCCACCAGCGCCCCGTCGGGACGGTGTGACCCACCGAGCGCCGTGCCAGGCGATGTGAGGAGCGACGCCGGATGATCATTGCCAGGAACGGCGGGCAGCCGGCATGCTGCCGGCCGGTCAGCAACTAGCTGCCGCGCTCGGCCTCGCCCCGCTCGATGCAGAACTCGTTGCCCTCGGGATCGAGCAGAGTGACCCAGCCGCGCCCGTCGGCGGTGCGGTGGTCCTCGTAGATCTTCGCACCGAGGGCGACGATGCGCTCCACCTCGTCGTCGCGGGTCCGCTCGGTCGGCATCCAGTCGAAGTGAATCCGATTTTTCGCCGTCTTGCCCTCGGGCACCCGGATGAACAGGAGGCCGGGGACGGGTGAGGGCGCTTCGATGAGGACCTCGGCGTCGCCCGGCTCGTCCAGATCCGACACCGGCCATCCGGTGACCTCGCTCCAGAACGTCGCAAGCGCGTACGGCTCCGCGCAGTCGACGGTGACATGGCGAAGGATCATGGCGCTAACCATAGTCTCGTAGGCTGAAGCACCCGATCCGACCGTCCGGGAGGCGACGTGGCCATGGATGACGAACGCCTGCTGGACGAGATCCGCCAGATCTGCTCGGCCTTCCCGGAGGTGACCGAACGCCCCAGCCACGGCGCGCCGACCTGGTTCATCCGCGACAAGAAGTCCTTCGTCATGCTGTGGCCCGACGGGCACCATGACAACGACTTCCCCCACCTGTGGTGCGCCGCGCCACCCGGCGCCCAGCAGGAACTCATGGCCGCCAACCCGCGGGTCTATTTCCGGCCGCCCTACGTGGGGCACCGTGGCTGGATCGGGGTGCGGCTGGACCAGGACCTGGACCGGGCCGAGGTGGCGGAGGCGTGCGAGGAGGCGTACCGGGCGGTAGCGCCCAAGCGGCTGCTCGCCGAACTGGACAGCCGCCCGTCGACGCGCTAGCCCGGGCGCGCCACGTCAGCGCGGCCCGGACGCGACATGTGCCTGCCGGGGTTCACCCGGCGATGAGGGCGCGAACAGCGGCGGTGACCTCATCGGGACGCTCTTCCGGGAGAAAGTGCCCGCAGGGCAGGACGTGGGTGCGCAGGTCGGACGCCCAACGTGCCCACACCTGCTGGGGGTCGAACGGCAGCACGGTGTCGCCGGGATCCTGCCACATCGCCAGGACCGGCATCGTCAGCCGGCGGCCCGCGTCGCGGTCGGTCCGGTCGTGCTCGGTGTCGACGAACGCGCTGGCGCGGTAGTCCTGACAGATGGCGTGGATCGCTCGTGGCGTGCGGGCCGCGGCCAGGTAGGCGGACCGGATGTCGGCGGGGAACGCGTCCGGCGTGGCCGTCCAGGTGTCCAGGAAGTGCCCGAAGAACGTGTCCGGGTCGGCGGTGATCATCCGCTCGGGCAGGTCGGATGGCTGGGCGAGGAGGTACAGGTGGAACGCGAACACCCCGCCGGCGCCATGGAGCGCGGCCCAGTTGTCGACCGTGGGGATCACGTCCAACACCGCGAGATGCTTGATGACCTCGGGGTGGTCGAGTGCCGCCCGGAAGGCGACCAGGGCTCCCCGGTCGTGGCCGACGACGCTGAACTGTTCGTGACCGAGGGAGCGCATCATCGCGACCATCGTCTCGGCCGTGGCCCGCTTGGCGTAGTCGGCGGGGCTGTCGCCTCCGGCGGGCGGGTCGCTGGCACCGTAGCCGGGCAGGTCGGCGCAGACCACCCGGAAGTCCTCCGCCAGCGACGCGGCCACCTGCCGCCATGCCAGATGGGTCTGCGGAAAGCCGTGGAGCAGCAGCACCGGATGCCCGGCACCGCCATGCACGACGTGCACACCCGCCCCGTTCACCGGCACCGTCTGCTCGATCAGACCAGGGATGCTCATTGCCCGCCCTTCAGCTGTACGGCGTCCAATTCGTATTGGACACCGTACAGTAGTGGTCGTGGAACGTGGACGCACTCCTGGCCACCGAGCCGGTCTCACCCGTACGGCGGTGCTCGGCGCGGCCCGCGAGCTGGTGACCGAACGCGGCTTGGCGGCCTTGACGATGCGCACGTTGGCCAGCCGGCTCGACGTCGCCCCGAACGCCCTCTACAGCCACGTGGCGAACAAGACCGCCTTGATCGACTACCTGCTCGACGACGTGCTCGCTGACGTCGAGGTGCCCGCAGCCGACATCGACGACCCGGTCGCCGGTCTGCACCAGCTCATGGCCTCGACCTACACCGTGCTCCTGACCCACCCCGACCTCGTGCCGCACTACCTGAGCTGTCAGGGCGCTCACGGCCCCAACGCACATCGCCTCGGGGACATCACGACCGCACTCCTGCGTCGGGCGGACGTCTCCGAACCGGCCGCATCCGAGGCACTTCGAGTTCTGATCGTCTACACGATCGGCTTCGCCGCGTTCACGAGTCGCCTGCCACCGGGAACCGGCACCGAGCACCAGCCGAGCGCCGCGGAGATGCTCGACAACTTCAACCACGGCCTGGGCTGGCTTCTCACCGGCATTCAGCAAGGCCGACCCGCACCCGGCCAGGCGCCAGCCTGAGTCCCCGGCGAGTCAGCGCGGCGACAGCCGGCGGAAATGTCGGAGGGTCGGGCTAGCGTGTCGTCCGTGACCAGCCCTGGAGACGTACCGCCCGAACTTCTCGACCGGCTGCGGCCCATCTGCCTCGGGCTGCCGGAGACCTACGAGGAGCCGGCCTGGGTCGGCGTCCGCTGGCGCATCCGCACGCGGACCTTCGCCCACGTGCTCACCGTCGACCCCGACCATCAGATGGCGTACGCCCGCGCGGCCGGCACCGACGAGCCCGTCTGCGTCCTGATCTTCCGGTCGCCGGTGGACGAGGTGCACGCGCTCGTCGCCCACGGCGATCCGTTCTTCAAGCCCGACTGGGGCGCTGACGTTCTCGGCATGGTCGTCGACGGAGAGACCGACTGGGACGAGGTCGGCGAGCTGCTCACCGAGAGCTACTGCCTGCTGGCGCCCAAGAAACTGGCGGCGCGGGTCGCCGTCCCGGCCGCACAGCCCGGCCCCGGCCGCCCCGCTCGCGCCTGACGAGTCGCCCAGGAAGGAGCCGGTGCGGTGCGCTCTGCCCCGCCGCGCCGAAGCCACTCGTCGCGCGACAGCGGCCGGTCACCGCTCCCGCCTGCTCGCCGACCGCTCGTCCGCAGCGAATCGCTTCGCCCCGTGTCATCGACAGGGAACGATCGGGTTCGACCTGTCACGGTCAGGAGGAGGAGTGATGAGTAGACCATTCGCCCTCGGCATCGCCGTCGCGGCCGGGCTCGCGTTGGCCGGACTGTCCGCGCCGGCGACCCCGGCCGCCGCATCCGCACCCGCCCAGGCCTCTGACGGCGCGTACGTGTCACAGGAGACGATCGCCGGCCCGCGCCTGGTCGATCTCACGATCCAGTCGCCGGCGCTCGGCCGGGCCGCCAACGTACGCCTGCTGACGCCGGACGGGTGGGAGCAGCGGGCGCGCGGGGACCACTGGCCCGTGCTCTACCTGCTGCACGGCTGCTGCGACTCGTACGTCAGCTGGACCCGCTCCACCGACGTCGCCAGCATCCCGGAGCTCAGGGACGTGCTGGTCGTCATGCCGGAAGCCGGCGCCGCCGGCTGGTACAGCGACTGGTGGAACGGCGGCCGCGGCGGCGCCCCGGCCTGGGAGACGTTCCACCTGAGCGAGGTACGCCAGATCATCGAGCGCGGCTACGGCGCGGGCCCGAAGCGGGTGGTGGCGGGCCTGTCGATGGGCGGCTTCGGGGCGATGTCGTACGCGGCCCGTAACCCGGGGATGTTCCGGGCGGCGGCGTCCTTCAGCGGGGTGGTGCATCCGCTGCGGGACGCGTCGTACTGGTTGCCGTTCTTCGGGCGCACCGGGTTGGACCCGTACGCGCTCTGGGGCGATCCGGTGGCGCAGCGGGACGTCTGGCAGGACCACGACCCGTACTACCTGGTCAAGCGGCTGCGGCACACGGCGCTGTTCGTGGCCACCGGTGACGGCACCGCGGGCGGGCCGTTCGACGCGCCGGGCCGGACCGACAGCCTGGAGGCGCTGATCCACCAGGAGAACGTCGACTTCGTCGAGCAGCTACGCGAGCAGGGTGTCTCCGTGACGACCGACTTCTACGGCCCGGGCAGCCACAGCTGGCCGTACTGGCAGCGGGAGCTGCACCGGTCGCTTCCGATGCTGCTCGACGCGCTGGAGACGGGGCGCGGCGTGGCGACCCACGCCTTCGAGCGCCCCTGAGGTCGGTGCACAGGCCGGAGGGAGCGTCCCGACCAGGGACGCTCCCTCCGGTTTCGGGGGTGCTACCGGTTCAGCTGGTGAACTTGAAGTAGGCGCGGTACTGGAATCCGTTGTCGAGGGTCAGGACGAACTCGCGGCACGTGCCGGCCCAGGCGGGGTCGGTCTTCCACGGGTAGTTGTACTGACCGGGCGTGCTGACCGACATCGAGGATCCGCCGGGGTTGCGGGCCGCGACCGGGGTCGGCCGCGGGGTGGTCGCCCCGCCGGGGTTGACGGTCTTGAGGGTGTCGCAGTCGACCAGCCGCGAGTACGGCGACCCGGAGGCGAGGATGTCCAGCCCGCGGTCGGCGGCGAGCTTGAACTTCATCGGCACCGCGTCACCGGCGATCACGGTGTTCAGCGCCGGCTGCGCCGAGCGGCCGACGAAGTCACCCCGGCAGGACGGGTGGGTGTCGAACGCCTCGGTGTTGTCGTCCCGGGCGGTCGTGCCCTGCACGGCGCTGTAGCCCAGACCACGACGGGCGAACGAACCCCAGATGATGCAGGCGTTCTCCCCGCCGGTGAGGGCGGCGTCGGCGGCGATGATCGCGTTGCGGGCGGTCACGAAGCCCGGGCCGCAACCCTGTAGCTTCAGCCCGTCGATGACCAGCTGCAGGGCGAGGTTGTTGCCGCCGGTGTTCCACGATTCGTAGATGTTCGGGTTGAACCCGTGCCGGTCGATCAGGTTCCACATCATGTCCCACAGCACGGAGGTCCAGCCGTGGCCGATGCCGTGCGGGGCGGCGAGGGAGGTGCCGTTGAGCCAGCCGCCGGTCTTGATGCTGTCGTAGGTGAACGGCTGGATGTCCATGTTCCGCGAGTACGGGCGCGGGCGGATGCCGCCGCCGTGCCGGTCGTCCTGGAACAGCACGTACGGGCCCATGCCGCGCTGCCCGTCGGCGGTGTCGAACTTGGGGTCGAGCAGCAGGGTGAGCGCGACGTAGTCGCTCCAGCCCTCACCCATCTGCTCCTGCCCGGTGAGGCAGTTGACGGTCGGGCCGCCGGTGAGCCGGTTCGAGATGCCGTGGGTGTACTCGTGGATGATGACACCGGCGTCGAGGTCGCCGTCCCGGATGCCGGGGTGGTTCGGGTGTTTACGCACCGAGCCGGTGGCGGTGCCGCCGGCGATGGCGGCCTTGATGGTGGCCCCGTCGGTCTGGGTCACGGCGACCGCCGGGATGGTGACCGGCGCCGTGGTCATGGACCCGGTGAGCACCGGCGCGGAGCCGGTCGCGTTGTGGGCGACGACGAGGGCCTTGGCGCCGGCGGCCTGGGCGACCTGGGCGCGCTGCAGGTAGGTGCAGGCGGTGGTGCCACCGTCGACCACGCTGATCCAGCCGCCGGAGGGCAGCGTGGCGGGGTACGCGGCCGCGGTGCAGCCGGTGCCGGCGTAGACGAACTGGTGTCCGGCCAGGCCGGCCGCGGTGGGCGCCGGGGTGAACCGCGACCACGACGCGTCGAACGAGCCGACACCGTCCACGACGACCTGGTTGGGGCTGCCGAACTGGGTGCCCGGCCACAGGTACATCTGCATCCGCGGCGTGCCCACGCCGTCAACCGCCGGCGTGGAGAAGTTCGCGTTGTTGGTGCCGCCGCCGTCGGCCGCCTCGGCGCGGACGTAGTCGGTGCCCGCACCGCCCCGGCCGTAGTTGTTGGCCTGGAAGTTGCCGGACGCCTCGTCGAAGCCGTACTGGTAGGTGACGTCGTGGATAATGTTGTTCCAGTAGAAGAGGTTGGCGGTCGCCGCGTCCCGGTAGTTCTGCGCGTGCTCGCCCAGGTCCAGCGGGAAGTCGAAGTTCAGGTTCGCTCCGCCGTCCGGGCTGCTGCCGAGGTCGGCGGCGTTGTTGTTGTCCTGGTCCTGGTAGGCGTGGACGTTGTTGCCCTGGGTGATGGTGTGCTCGGCGCCCGGGGCGCCGTCGGTGTCGTGCCAGCCGTGCGGCGACGCGGTTCCATCCGCCGGGTTGGTGACCAGGGTCCGGGGGCCGTCGTTCGGGCTCTCCTTGGGGGCGTTGAACACCCGGTAGCTCGACCCGTCCTGGACCGGGTTCGGCGTGCTGGGGTTCGCGTCCTGGAGCTGGGGCTTCGAGGTCGCGGTGCGGCCGAGGTTGCTGGCGATCTCTTCCGCGTTCTCGTGGGTGGTCCAGTCGTCGGCGTTGAGCAGTTTGCCGGTCTGGGCGTCGATGCTGGCGTTCCACAGGTGGGTGTCGGAGGAGTCGTCGATGACCAACTGCCACGCCAGGCGCAGCCCGTCATCGGTGGGCTGCCAACCCAGCTTCGCCGGGATCGGCTGATCCGAGATCCCACTACCGGACACCACCGTGCGCTGCGCCGCGCCGGCGCTGCGGCTCATCACCTTCGGACTGGCCGGCTCCGCCAACTCCAACGCGTCCGCGGCGGCCTGCACCGCCTCCACCGCGTCCAACGACGCCGCGCCGGCGGCCTTGTCCGACAGGCCGGACACCAGACTGTCACCGACGAAGACGACACTGCCGTCCCGGGCGACGCTCACCGTCGCCGTCGCCCCGAACACGTCCAAATCCTGGTACCGCTGCGCCAGGTTCACATGCGTGACCCCGTTGTGGCGACTCGTGTAACTCGACGCCACCGCCAGATCGGACAGATCGGCGGCGGCCACACCGTAGTCGCCCGGATGCGCCCGCAGATAGGACAGCGCGATGTCGTTCGGTGCGCCCTCGTTCGGGCCGGTCAGGAAGATCGGATTCCTCGGACCGGCCCCATCAGGCTCAGCCCAAGCCGGTCCCGAAGCCAACGTCGTCACCGACGCGACCAGAGTCGTGGACAGCAACAACGCAGCGCTGCGACGACCACGGGACGGACGCGAATGCACAGGCACCGTAGCTCCTTTCGGGGGTTGGAAAAGACAGCACGGAGCACCGATCCACCACCGCCACCCGGGCGGCCCGCCGCGCCCATCCACGGCACCCGCCCGACAGTCACGTTCAGTAACCAAACCCGTGCGAGGTGAATCGCATCGACGCTACGGTGCCCTCCACAGGCCGATCATCCGACGACTGGCGAAAGATTGGACCGGCAGGTCCTACGCCTGTCGTGACCTGCAGGATCACGCGGAGATAAAGAGTCCAAGTTGCCTTCGCAAATATGTGCATACCTCGCGCGGCCTTCTTGACCAACGACCGATCGCCGGTACGGTCCTTACTCACACGACGCGTCCTTCCACCATTCGGACCTCGCGTCAGTCCTTCGATCGGAAGGCGGCACATGACACACCAACCAACTACTAGATCACGCAGAGGCCGGCAGGCACTCGGCCTGATGGCCGCGGGGCTGCTCATGGCCGCCGCCGTGCCCGGCACGGCGTCGGCGGCGGAACCCGATCCACGCATCGGACTCGGCGCCGGCTGGCTCGACGCGCAGTCGGCGATCAGCAACCTCGAGCACGTGTCGCACAGCGACAAGCCGGCGGGTTTCGTCGACCCGACGAACCCGGGTAACGGCGGGTTCTACAACTCGGACCTCGCCTTCAGCGGCAAGTACGCGTTGTCGGGCAACTACAACGGGTTCAACATCATCGACGTCTCCAAGCCCACCGACCCGACCGTGGTCACCAGCGTGGTGTGCCCCGGCGGGCAGGGCGACCTCTCCGCCTACGGCAACCTGGTCTTCATGTCGGTGGAGGAGTCGCGCGGGCGGGTCGACTGTGGCACCAACGCCAGCGTCGGCACCCGGTTCCAGGGCGTCCGGATCTTCGACATCAGCGACGTGCGCAACCCGGTGCAGGTCGCGGGCGTTCAGCTCTGCCGCGGCTCGCACACGCACACCGTGGTGACCGACCCCAAGGACCCCAACAACATCTACATCTACGTCTCCGGCACCACCTCGGTGCGGCCGGCGACGACGATGGAGGGTTGCAACAACAACGCCGCGGACGGTGAGAACCCGTCGCGGTGGCGGATCGACGTCATCAAGGTGCCGCTGGCGGCGCCCGAGCAGGCCGCCGTCGTGAACCAGCCGCGGCTGTTCCAGGACCCGGAGACGGGCCGGATCGACGGACTGCAGAACGGGCCGCAGACCCCCCGGCACCCGTCCGGCAGCACCTGGTCGCCGACGCCGAACACCAACGCCTGCCACGACATCACCGCGTACCCGGAGATCGGGCTGGCCGCCGGTGCCTGCCAGGGCAACGGAATCCTCATCGACATCTCGGACCCGGCCAACCCGCGCCGGATCGACGAGGTCGCCGACCCGAACTTCGCGTACTGGCACTCGGCCACGTTCAACAACGACGGCACCAAGGTGATCTTCACCGACGAGTGGGGCGGCGGTAGCGGTGCCCGCTGCCGGGACACCGACCAGCCGGAGTGGGGCGCCAACGCCATCTTCGACATCGTCGACCGGAAGATGAAGTTCGCCAGCTACTACAAGCTGCCGGTTCCGCAGACGCTGCAGGAGAACTGCGTGGCGCACAACGGGTCGCTGATCCCGGTGCCGGGTCGCGACATCATGATGCAGGCCTGGTACCAGGGCGGCATCTCGGTGTTCGACTTCACCGACTCGAAGAACCCGCACGAGATCGCGTTCTTCGACCGGGGTCCGGTCAGCCCGGACCGGCTCGTGCTCGGCGGGTTCTGGTCGGCGTACTGGTACAACGGCAACCTCTTCGGCAACGAGATCGCCCGCGGCTTCGACACGTTCAAGCTGACGCCCAGCGAGCACCTGTCGAAGGCGGAGATCCAGGCTGCCTCCGAGGTGCAGCTCGGCCAGTTCAACGCCCAGGGCCAGCCGAAGGTCAACTGGACGCCGAGCTTCGCGGTGGCGCGTGCCCACTACGACCAGCTCGTCCGCGCCGACGCCCTCGGTCACCCGCTGAAGTCCCAGGTCGACATGTTCCTGCAGCGGGCCGAGCGGTTCTCCGCCAACGGTCAGCGGGACGCCGCGGTGTCCCAGTTGCAGGAGATCGCCGGCAAGCTGACCGCTTCGGAGCAGCAGAAGCTGAAGCAGGCGATCCTGGACCTGGCCGGATCGCTGTAATCCGTCCCTGATCGAAGGGCACCTCGGCTCGAACCTCCCGAGCCGAGGTGCCCTTCACCGTTTCTGCCTAAGCCGGGCGGGGTCAGCCCATCTTGGCCAGCATCTCCTGCATCCGCTGGATCTCGATGCCCTGGTCGGCGTTGACCTCACGAGCGAACTGGTCGCTCGCCGGCTCGAGTCCACCGCCGGTGGCGTAGAGTTCCTCCACCATGGCCAGCGCGCCCTGATGGTGACGGATCATGAAGGTGAGGAACAGCCGGTCGAACTCCGCGCCGCGCGCCTGCTTGAGCTGGTCGAACTGCTCGGCGGTGAGCATCCCCGGCATGAGCTTGTCGTGGCTGGCGTGCGCGTTCGGTCCGCTGCTCGGCACGTTCCGCTCCGCGAGCCACCGCTGCATCCGCGCGATCTCGTCCCGCTGCGACACGTCGATCCGCTTCGCGAGCAGGGTCACGTCCGGGTTGGTCGTCCGCCCCTCCAGGAGCGCCGTCATCTCCAGAGCCTGCGCGTGGTGCGGGATCATCCCCTGGATGAACAGGCTGTCCGCCGCGGTGAACCCGGGCGGCGAGACCTGCGACAGGTCGTTGCCGGACAGCGACCTGCCCGGTTGGCCCGGCGCTCCCGGCTGCACCACGTGCGCGCTCGGCGGGCGATACGACGGGTCGTCACGGTTCGCCCAGAGGGCGACGCCCACCCCCGAGCCGACGACGACCGTAGCGGCCACGGCGGAAATGACCACGCGACGAGACAGGGGCATGACTCACGTACCAATCCGGGCTTGAGCTGCGCGTCAGTGAACGCCATAGTGCCTCATGTCCGCCGCCCTCACCAGGTCACGAAACGGCTACACCCCCCGTCACGCACGGGCCGGTGGATGGCCGAGTCACCCGAACGACCGATGCCGGTCCACAAGGGGCCGATCAAGGGTCGCGCCTCGCCGGGGTGCGGGGGATCTGCGGGTACGCCGGGATGAACCGGGGGTCAGCGGCCGGGACCGGCCAGGCGCGACGTGTTGCGGCCGGACTACGCGTACGACAGCCGCGACCGGCCTGAACAAGCCCGAACGGACCCGAACGGCGGTCGCCTTGATCGGTCACCCGCGTCGAGCCGAGGCTGGGATCGGCGCACCCGAGCAGGGAGGTAACGACGGAATGAGCGGCGTTTCCCGGGACGAGCTGGCGGTCGCCTCGACGTACGTGGCACCCCGGTCCACCGTCGAGAGCCGGCTGGCGGAGCTGTGGAGCAGCAAGCTGGGGGTATCCCCGATCGGGGTGCAGGACGACTTCTTCGAACTCGGCGGCGACTCGCTGCTCGCCGCGGACCTGCTGATGGACATCTACCACGACCTCGGCGTCGAGATCGACGCGTCGGTGCTGTTCCTGACGCCGACCATCGCCGACCTGGTCGAGGCGATGCCGGCGGCCGAGCCCGAGGCGATCCCCCGGTGACGGCCTCCGTCGACCCGGATCTGGTGGACCTCTCCGATGCCCGGCTGTTCGCGCACGGCGAGCCGCACGAGCTGTGGCGGGCGCTGCGCGCGCGCCGACCCGTCCGCTGGCAACCCGTCGCGGGCCGGACCGGGTTCTGGGCGGTCACCGGCTACGCGGACGCGGAACGGGTGCTGACCGACCACGCCGGCTTCACCTCCACCCGTGGGGTGTTCCTCAACGTGCTGGGTCGGGGGGAACCCGCCAGCGAGCTGCAGTTCTCCGCCAGCGACCCACCCCGGCACGGCGACCTGCGCCGGCCGGTGCAGCGCGAGATGACGGTCCGGGCGGTACGGCACCACACCGAGTCGTTGCGGGCGGACATCGTCCGCCTGCTCACCCCCGCCCTCGACGGTGGACCGGTCGACTTCGCCTCGATCACCAGCGCGCTGCCGACCGCGATACTCGGTCCGCTGTTCGGCATCCCCGCCGCGGACTGGCCACGGCTGGCCCGGTTGGTCGGAATGTCGGTGGCCGAGGACGACCCGGACTACCGGTTGCCGGAGGGCGTCGAGGAAACCCTGCAGCGGGCGCACCGGGAGCTGTTCGGCTACCTGCTCAACCTGGTCCTGGCGCACCGGCGCCGCCCGCGCGGCGACCTGGTCGACGTACTGGCGTCGATGACGGTGGACGGCCGGCCGTTGAGCCCGGGCGCGGTCGTGGCGAACTGCTACAGCCTGCTGCTCGGCGCCAGCGCGGCGATGCCGCACGTGCCGAATGCGGCGCTGCTCGAGCTGTCCCGCACCGGCGGCTACGCCGAGTGGGCCCGGCAGCCGGAGCTGCTGGACTCCGGCATCGAGGAGGCGGTGCGCTGGGCCACCCCGGCCCGGCACTTCCTGCGCTGCGCGACCCGGGACACGCAACTGGGGGACGTGACCGTCGCAGCCGGTGACGCGGTGGTCGTCTGGATCAGCTCCGCCAACCGCGACGAGCGGGTGTTCGCCAATCCGCACCGGTTCGACGTCCGGCGCACGCCCAACCGGCACCTCAGCTTCGGCGACGGCCACCACTACTGCATCGGGGCACCGCTCGCGCGGCTGACCCTGCGCACCTTCTTCACCGAACTGTTCCGCCGATTCTCGTCGTTCGAACCGGCCGGCGACGTCGAGTACGTCCAGTCGGCGTGGCTGGCGGGCATCCGGCGGCTGCCCCTGGTCGCCACCCCGCGTTAGAACCTGTCGTGCGGTCGGTCCTCAGCTGACCTCGTCGGGACGCCGCCGTGGTACTCGTGCACCTTCCCCAACACGTCTCCTGATCGCTACGCCGGGCCTCGGGCCCCGGCTGCCCACCGGTTCAACGTCCCGCGGTCGAGTTTGCCGCTGGGCTGGGTGGGCAGCCGGTCCAGGACGACCCAGCGGGCCGGGACGGCCACCGCCGGCAGCCGGTCCAGCACGTACGCCCGCAACGCCCGGGTGTCCACCGGCTGCTCCGCCACCAGGAAGGCGACCAGCCGCGCCGGGTCGTCGCCGGACCGGCCGACGGCGGCGGCCGTGATGCCGGGGTGGCCGCTGATCGCCTGCTCGATCTCGGCCAGCTCGATTCGGACACCGCCGAGCTTGAGCTGGTCGTCGAACCGGCCGTGGAAGCGCAGCAGGCCGTCGGGGCCCACGCTGGCCAGATCCCCCGAGCGGTGCGGTCCGGCGCCGCTCGCCACGCCGGGTCCGTCGATCCAGATCTCGCCGATCGTCCCCGGCCGCACCGGTCCCCCACCTCCGGGCGTCCGCAGCGTCACGGTCGCCCCCGGGATCGGGACGCCGATCGGCACCGTGGCCGCCGCCCCGTCGGCCGGGGTGCACCGGTGCACGGTGCTCCAGACCGTGCACTCGGTCGGCCCGTACTCGTTGTGCAGCGCGGTGTCGGGCAGCACGGCGAAGTGCCGGGCGACCAGGGCGGGCGGGCACGCCTCACCCGCGACGACCACGGTGGTGAGGCTGGCCAGCCGCGCCGGGTCGGCCGACCTGAGCAGCAGCGCGTAGAGCGAGGGCACCATCAGCAGGTGCGACGGCCGGTGCCGGGCCGCCGCGCGCTGGACCGCGACCAGGTTCGCCGGCCGATCGCTTGGAATGATCAGACGGCCCCCGCTGGCCAGGGTCCAGAAGATACCCGCCACCGAACTGTCGAACGCGATCGACGAGCAGAGCAGGAAGCCGTCGACCGGGTCCGGGTAGTACGCCAGGCGGGCCGCCGTCGAGTAGGCCAGCGCGACCGCCGGCACCGTCACCGGCTTGGCCTCCCCGGTCGTACCGCTGGTGAAGTAGGTGTACGCGGCGGGCCCGCGGACGGGATCGCCCAGCGGCCCGGCCGCGTCGATGGCCGGGCCGACCGGCACGGTCCGCCACGGCCCGGGCGGCGACGGGACGCCCGGCTCGGCGAGCACCAGCTTCGCCCCGCTCAGCCGGAACGTGCGCCGCTGCCGCTCGGGCGGAAACGCCGCGTCGACCGGGACGTAGCGCCCGCCGGCCCGCAGCACGGCGAGCAGGGCGGCGACGGCCCAGCCGGAGAGCCGGGCGTGGACGAGGACCGGCTCGCCTTCCGACAGACCCTGGCCGCGCAGGTCGGCGGCGATCCGGCGGGTCAACCCGTCGAGTTCGCGGTAGGTCAGCGTGCCCGCCGGATCGACCACGGCGGGCGCCGCCGATCCGGACCGCAGATGCGGCTCCAGCAGGTCGAGGATGTGGTCCGGGTACGCGAACGCTGCGGGGGTGCTGGCCGTCACGACCGCACCAGCCGGTCGAGTCGGTCCGCGTAGCAGCTCACGAGGTGCTCGATCGTGTGCCGGGAGAACAGGTCGGCCCGGTAGCGCATGGTCCCGGTGTAGCCGCCGTCGGCGTCCTGCTCCAGCCACGCCACGAGACCGTTGACCGGGATCACCGGGCCGCCGAGCGGCAGCCCGGCGGGCAGCCGGACCGGCCGGTACGCCAGCGGCCCGACCGCCGGTATCGGCGGCACCTGGATGACCTCGAACTGGGCGCTGACCGGCCCGCCCGGAGCGAAGTAGCGGGCCGCCTCGGGCAGGCTCGACACCAGGTCCGCCAGCGGCATCTCCCGGGTGAACGCGGTGGCGAAGGCGCGGTGCACCCGGCGCAGCGTCTCCCCCGGTGCCGGGTCGCCGCTCGCGTCCACCCGCACCGGCAACGCGTTCATGAACAGTCCGACGGTGTCCCAGTCGGACCGGCTGCGGCCGTAGGTCAGCACCGGCACGGTCAGGTCGGTGGCGCCGGTGACCGCGCCGAGCGCGCCGACGAAACCGCTGAGCAGCAGGACGAACGGCGAGGTACGCAGCGCACGGGCGGCGGCCCGCAGCCGCTGGTCGGCGACGGCGACCGGGAAGCGGATCTCGGACGTGCGGGGCGGCCCGCCGGGCTCGTCGGCGCCGAGCGGCAGGCCGGGCACGTCGGTCAGCGCCTGCCGCCAGTGATCCGCCAGCCGGATGCGCTGCTCGTCGGTCAGGCCGCGTGGCACCGGCACCCGGTCCGGCGGCGCCTGCACCGGGTCGTCGTCGCGCTCGCCGAGCCGGTCGGCGTAGCTGCGCAGCAGGTCGGCGATGAGGATCCGCATCGACCAGGGGTCCGCGGCGGCGTGCTGGGCCACCAGCACGAGCGTGGCGTCCGTGGCGTCGTGCCGGGCCAGGAACGCCCAGAGCAGCGGCACGGATCCGGGCGGGTAGCTGCCGGCGACGATCGTGTCGATCAGGCGGTCCGGGGCCACCTCCACCAGTGGCACCGGTGCCGGTGGCGCCACCCGGGGGCCGGGCGCGTCGGGCACGAGCACGGTTCGCAGCGCCTCGTGCCGCACGACGAGCCGGTCCAGCGCGTCCCGCAGCGCCGGCACGTCGAGCGGGCCGGCGAGTCGGTAGCCGCCGAGGCAGACGAAGCGTGGCCCGAAGACCATGCCCGGGGCGACCTCATCCACCCAGGCCAGGAGCCGCTGCGCCGGGGACAGCGGAACGGTGAGCTGTTCGTGCATGGCTTCTCCTCGATCAACGGACGGGTCAGGACGGCGGCGCGACGGCCGCCGCGCCGGTGGCGGCCGCGGGCGCCGGGTCGGGTGCCGGTGGCTCACCGAACAGCCGGGGCAGGGCGAGCGCGAACACCAGCCAGCCGGCGATGAACGCCGCCGCCACCACGGCGAGGGCCGGCCGTACCCCGAGCAGGTCACCGAGCAGGCCGCCGACGACGGCGCCGACCGGCAGCGCGCCCAGGGCGATGGTGCTGAACGCCGCCGTCACCCGGCCGAGCGCGGACGGGTCGGTACGCGCCTGCCGCTGACTGATGTTGTGGACGTTGAAGACCGTCAGGCCGAGGCCGTACGCGTTGAACGACAGCACGATGAGCGCGACGGCCACGAGCTGCGGACCGCTTGCCAGCGGTACCAGGACCGGGCTGCACGAGGCGAACCCGATGGCGACCACGAGGGTCCTGGCCGTCCCCCAGCGACGCTCCATCCTGCCGGCGACGACCGATCCGACGACCGCGCCGACGCTGCCCAGCGCGATGCACAGGCCGACCTGACCGGCGTCCAGATCGAGCTGCCGGACCGCGTAGATCATGAACAAGGTCAGCAGCGCCTGCTCGCAGAGGTTGAACCAGGCCCCTTCCAGCATCAGCGCGCGTAGCACCCGGTCGCGCCAGAGAAGCCGGACCCCGTGCGTGAGGCGCCGCGACATCGACTCGTCGTTCCCGGCCGGCCGCGCCCGGCGGGGCTCCCGCTTGCGGATCGCGAGCAGGGCGACGACAGAGACCGCGTACGAGGCGATGTCGATGAGGAACGCGATCGTCGGGCTGAGCACCTTGAGCAGCCATCCGCCCAGGCCGGTGCCCGCGAGCTGCGCGACCGAGTAGGAGGTCTGCATCTTCGCGTTGCCCTCGACCAGATGCCGGCGCTCCACCACCGCTGGCAGATAGGAGTGCCACGCCACGTCGAACGCCGCGGTGAACGTGCCCAGCACGAAGGCGATGACGCACCAGCTCCAGACCTGCAGCGTCCCGGTCTGCAGCAGGGCGATGGCGGCGGCGAGCGTGGCCATCCGGGCCAGGTTGGACCCGACCAGGACCGGACGCCGGCCCACCCGGTCCACCCAGTGGCCGGCGACGAGCGTCAGCAACAGGACGGGCGCGAACTGGGCGGCCGACACCACCCCGAGCTCGGTCGGTGACGCGCTCAGGTAGGTCACCGCCACCAGCGGAAACACCAGCTGGGTCGCGTAGGTGCCGATCAGCGACACGCTCTCGCCGAACCACAGCTTGCGGAAGTCGGAGTGGTGCCACAGTTCCCCGCGCCGGTACCTCATCGGCCGCTCAGCCGGCCCGGTCCGCGTCGAGGAGCGCCTGGCGCATCCGGCGGAGCAGCTCCGCGGCGACGGCCGACCGCCCGACCGGGACCCGGAGTTCGCACGTGAGGTCGGTTCCCTCGATGACGCGCAGGTAGCGGCGGGGCCCGACCGACGAGAACGGGGCCGCCCAGCTGACCGTCGCGTCCTCGGCGGCGTCGAGATCCGGGTCCGACGGCTCCGGCTCGTCCGCGCGGCGGGCGATGAAGTTGACCGACCAGGTGCTGTCGTACTGCCCCCTACGGTAGCCGGCCTCGTCCAGCAGCCGGAACGCCCGGTCCACGTCATAGACGCCGTGGGCGTACGCGACCCGGGTTCGCGTGACGACCTCCCGGACCAGGTCGGCCAGGCCCGGCCCGGACGGCCGGTCGAACAGGACGGGAATCCACTGGTTCATCGACGTCACGACGTCCCGCCGGTAGGGGTCGAACCGGTTCGACGAGAGCACCCGGACCAGCAGCCGGTCGTCGCCGCCGACCGCGAACAGCCCGGCGCAGAACGCGGACAGCACCACGTTGGCGACGGACACGCGCAGCCGCGCCGCCACCCGCCGCGCCGCCCCGGCAAGCGCCCGGGAGACCAGCCTGGCCTCCACGAACGGCGGCTGCCCGACGGCCGGGGGAGGCACCTCGGTGAGCAGCTTCGCCCAGTAGTCCATGGCCGCCGCGCCACGGCGCTGGCCGGCCGGTGACTGCTCGTGCGCCACGATCGTCCGGGGCCCGGACACGGCGTCGTCCAACGTGCCGGCGAGCGCCGCGAGGAAGTCCCGCCTGAGGACCCACGTCGCCAGGCCGTCGGCGACCATGTGGTGGTGCACCAGCACCAGGTGCGTGGGAGCGTCCCCGGCGGCGACGACCGTGGCCCGCCAGGCCGGCTCGCGGACCAGGCTAAACGGTTGCCGGGCCAGCTGCTCGCGGACCGTGTCGAGGTCGACCCGCGGGTCGGCGGCCCGCTGCACCGCCACGTCGGGTGTCCGGGGCGGATGCGGGACCTGCCGGGGCGCGGCCGGATCGCTGAGGTCGTACGTGGTGCGCAGCGACTCGTGCCGGCGGACCAGGGCAGCGAGGGCCGCCCGGACGTCGGCGGTCCCGGTTCCGGCGGGCAGCTCCCACGCCTGGACGATGTTGGGCTCGTGCCACCGGTCCCTCGGCACGGACTCGACGTCGCGCCAGATGGCGAGCTGACCGAACGTCAGCGGTGCGGACGTGACCAACGAAGCCTCCGGGTGGGTGTCGCGCGTCGGCGAGCCGGCCGAGCAGCCCGCGGCGACCGGTGTGCGGGTCAGTCTGGTGACCGATCCGGCCCGGGGACAGGAGATCGAGCGGCCTCGAACGGACCCGAACGGACCCGAACGGCGGGACCGGCCTTCGCCGCCACCCGCGCCGATACGGTTCGGTGTCGGCAGATCGAGGAGAACCTGGTGACCGAACGTGCCGCCACGTACGCCGAGGTGTTCGCGGTCCGCGAATACCGCCACCTCTTCACGGCGTACCTGTTGTCCCTGGTCGGCGACCAGCTCACGGCCGTCACGGTGGCGTATCTCGTCTACACCGGCACCGGCTCGGCGGTGCTGGCGGCCGCCGGCTACGCCAGCTCATACCTGGCCTGGCTGACCGGCGGGCCGCTGCTGTCCGGCCTGGCCGACCGGTTCCCGCGGCGGCGGGTGCTGATCGGGTGCGACCTGGCCCGCGCGCTGCTCATTCCCCTGGCCGCGCTGCCCGGCGTCCCCGCTGCCGCCCTGGTGGCGCTGCTGTTCGTGGTAAACCTGCTGCGCCCGCCGTTCGTGGCCGCGCGGGCGGCCCTGCTGCCCGAGGTGCTCGACGGTGACCGGTACCCGGTGGCCAACGGCGTGGACAACAGCGCCGCGCAGATCGTCCAGGTGGTCGGGTTCGCCGCCGGCGGCGGCCTGGTGGCGGTGCTGTCGCTGCGGGGCGCGCTGCTGGTCGACGCCGCGACCTTCCTGCTCTCGGCGGCGCTCATCTGGATCGGCGTGCGCCCCCGCGGCGTCCCGACCCGACCCGAGGGGCCGACACGGGGCGGCCCCTGGGTCGGGTTGCGGGTCGTCTTCACCGACCGGCGGCTGCGGGCGTACGTCCTCGTCCTCTGGGTGGCCAGCGCCTTCACCTACGCGGCCGAGGGACTGATGGCCCCGCTGGCCCGCCAGTACGGTGGAGGGCCGGGAACGGTCGGACTGCTGCTGGCGGCGGCGCCGCTGGGAACGGCGGCCGGCGCGGTGGCCCTCACCCGCTTCTGCCCGCCAGGCACCCGCCCCCGGCTCATCCTGCCGCTGGCGGTGCTCTCCGCGGCGACGCTGACCCTGGTCGCGCTCATCCCTCCCCTGTGGATGGTGCTGAGCCTGCTGGTGTTGGTGGGTGCCGGCAGCGCCTGGGCCATCCCGCTGAACGCCCTGTTCGGGCGGGCCGTACCGGCCGAATACCGGGGGCGCGCGTTCGGCATCGCCATCACCGGCCTGAGCGGACTGCAGGGCGCTGCGATGGTCGTGGCGGGCCTGGCCGCCGACCACTGGACGCCGACGTCGGTGGTGGGGGCGAGCGGTCTGCTGGGGGCGGTGGCGGTGCTCGCCCTGGCACCGCTCTGGCCACGCCGGCGCTCCGCACCGCCGCTCGAACACCTTCGAATGACCTCGACCGCCCCGGAGGGTTCCACCGCCCCCGCCCAAGCGGCCAACCTGAGGTGACCGGGCGGGCACGGGGCCGGCCCCGGCCAGCGGAGAGGAGAAGCTCATGCGCGGCGTCTGCAAGCGTGGTGTCAGCTGGACCTGATCGCCTCCGGCCTCAGGTACGTCAGGCCCCGTCCACCTGCCGGTGGGCGGGGCCCCGTCATGTGCCGGGTGGCCGTGCGCTCCACTGTGGTCGGTAGTCTTGTCCGGCACTGACATACTTGCCTCTGGTGCACCGGCAACGGCTACGTGACTCCTTGACGTGAAGGGCGCATGACCGCCTCCGACTTCGGCGTCGACCCCACCACCGCGTCCTGCCCCGCGCAGTACGTGGCGCTGTTGCGCCGTGTCCGCGACCAGTCCGGCCTCGCCTACCGGGCGATCGCCCGTCGCGCCCAGCGCAACGGACAGGTGCTCCCCGCGAGCACCCTGGCGACCATGCTGGGCCGACCGACGCTCCCCCGCCGGGACCTGGTGGTGGCACTGCTACGGGCCTGCGACGTGCCGGACGAGCGGGCGTCGGCCTGGTTGACGACGTGGGCGCGGCTGGCCGCCGCACGACCGGCGGGCCGCGGCGCCGCCCCGGGCGAGCGGACCATCGCACCGGGCACCGGCGCCCCGACGCCGCGCAGCGCCACCCCGCCACCCGACCCCGGGAACCCGGTCACCGACCCCCACCACGGGTCACCGGTGCTGCGGCTCGTACCGGGCACCGGCGTGCCCCGCAGCGAACCGGCCCGGCCCGGCCGGTCACGGGTCACCGGAGCGGGCGGACCCGACGCGGAGCGGGCCGTGCCACGCGCGCAGCCGTGGCCGTCTCCCGATCAGGCGGCCGGCGGCACCCGGCCACCCGTACCGTTCCAGCTGCCACCGGCACCACCCCTGATCGTGGGACGGGGCGAGGAAACCGGGCAACTGCACGCCGCGACCGCCCAGGACGGCGCCGTCTGCGTCGTCGACGGCGCCGGCGGGGTCGGCAAGTCCGCGCTCGCGCTGCACGTCGCGCACCAGATCGCGGCGCGCTACGACGGCGGCTGCCTCTACGCCGACCTGCACGGCGCCAGCGCCGGAATCGCCCCGGCCGAACCCGCTGACGTGCTGGCCCGATTCCTGCGCGCGCTGGGCGCGCCGACCGTGCCCAGCTCCGTGGAGGAAGCGAGCGCCCTGTTGCGCACCTGGGCCGCCGACCGCGGCATGCTCGTCGTCCTGGACGACGCCGCCTCCGCAGCGCAGATCCGCCCGCTGCTGATCAGCGGCCCCGGCTGCGCCACCGTGGTCACCAGCCGGTGGACCCTCGCCGACCTCGACGCGACCGCCCGGATCCGGCTCGCGCCGCTGCCCGACGACGCGGCGCTCGCCCTGCTCGGCCGGCTCGGCGGCGCGGCGCGCGTCGCCGCGGAACCGGACGCCGCGGCCCAGGTCGTCCGGCACTGTGCCGGGCTTCCCCTGGCGTTGCGGATCATCGGCGCGCGCGTCGCGGCCCGACCCGACGCGCCGCTCGGCGGTCTGGCCGAACGGATGGACGACGAGGGACGCCGCCTCGACCTGCTGGAGGTCGGCGATCTGTCCATGCGGGCCAGCCTGCACCTCGGGTACCAGGCGTTCGCCGACGCGCCCCAGGACGAGCGCCGCCGCATCGGCCGCCTGTTCCGGCTTGCGGCGCTGCCCGACTGGGCCGACGCCACCGCGTACGGCTGCGCGGCGCTCGCGGACCTGCCGGTCCCGGTCGCCGAGCGGGCACTCGAGGCGCTGGTGGACGCGCACCTGATCGAATCCGCCGGCGACGGCCGCTACCGGTTCCACGACATCGTCCGGCTCTACGCCCGGGAACGCGCCCAGCACACCGACGACCCCGCCGATCGGGAGGCGGCGCTGAGCCGGCTGACCGGGTGGCTGTTCGCCACCACGGCCACCGCGGCGCGGCTGCTCTACCCACAGGAGAAGCTGCCGTCGGCCCCGAGCGGCCCGGGCCAACCGTTGGCCGACACCGCGGACGCCTGGGCCTGGTTCGAGCGCGAGCACACGAACCTGTTGATGATCGCCCGGCAGCAGGTGTCGGCCGGCCAGACCCTGACCGAGGTACGCGACCTCGCGCTCGTGGTCGTCAAGTTCATCGACTACTCCGGATACACCGCCGAGCAGCAGCAGTTCGGCCATCTCGCCGTCGAGGCGGCACAGCGGCTGGGTGACCGCTCGGGCACGGCGATGGCGTTGAACATCGTGGCCGTGGCGCTGCTCCGGCAGGGCCGGCACGACGAGGCGATCCCCCTGCTGGCCCGAAACCTCGCCGTACAGCGCGAGCTCGGCGACCGGGCGCGGGAGGCGGCCTGCCTCAACAACCTCGGCAACGCGCTGCGCGACAAGGGTGACCTCGACGGCGCGCTGCGGCAGCTGCGGGCCGCCCTCGCCATCCGGCGCGAACTCGGCGACCGACACAAAGAGGGCAGCGTCCTCGACAACCTCGCCCTGGTCCACCAGCGCCGAGGCGAGTTCCAGCAGGCCGTCGACCACCACCAGGCCGGGCTGGCGATCGCCGCCGAGGGTACGGATCCGCTCTGGGAGGCGCAGGCGTTGGTCAACTTCGCGGAAACGCTGCAGCTGGCCGGCGGGCACGAGGCGGCGGTCGGGCGGGCCACCGAGTCGCTGGAGATCTGCCGACGCTACCGGCACCAGCGGGGCATCGGCCTCGCCCTCCGGGTGCTCGGCGACGCGTACGCGAGTCTCGGGCGTGCGGCGGAGGCGCGCCGGCACTGGCGGGAGGCCCTCGCCCGGCTCGACGGCCTGGACCGGGAGGCGTGCGCCAAGCTGCGGGCCGCCCTCGGCGGCGACGGAGCGACCGACGCGCTCCACCCGTCCTGATCTCGCACGGAGGCGGCCCGGCTGGTCGCCAGCCGGGCCGCCCGATCAGTCGTCCGGTCAGCCGCCCAGACTCGCGGCGGCCGAGGCGATCGCCGAGGCGAAGTAGCTCACCTGGGTGTAGACGCCCGGATAGTAGGGCCGGGCGCAGCCGTTGCCCCAGCTGACGATGCCGACCTGGATCCAGGCGTTGCTGGCGTCGCGGCGGAACATCGGGCCGCCCGAGTCGCCCTGGCAGGTGTCCACACCGCCGCTGGTGTAGCCGGCGCAGATCTCCTCAGCCGTGATGATCTGGCCGCCGTAGTAGGAGTTGCAGGTGGAGTCGCTGACGAACGGCACGGTCGCCTTCATCAGGTAGCGCTGCTGCGGGCCGCCCTCGTAGGTGGCGCCCCAGCCGGCGACGGTGAAGGTGCCGTTGTCGTACGCCGTGGTGTTGGCGATCTTCAACGTGCTCAGCCCGGTGACCGGCGTGGCCAGCCGGATCAGGGCCCAGTCCTTACCGTTGCCGTTGTATCCCGGGGCGCGGTAGACGTAGTTCGACCTGACGGTGATCCGGCTGGACGATTGGAGGTCGACCACGCCGAGGGTCGCCGTGATGCTGGTGTTGGTGCCCGTGGCACCCACGCAGTGCGCGGCGGTGAGCACCAGCCGCGCGCTGTACAGGGCACCGCCGCAGCCCATCGAGAGCCGCACCATGAACGGGAACTCGCCCTGGGCGGCACGGGTGCCGCCGACGACGTACGGCGAGACGGTGCTGTCGGACGCGGCGGCGGGTGCCGCCAGGGTAAGACTGCCCGCGGTCACCGCGGCGAGCGCGGCGGCCAACAGGCCAGTGAGGGTGCGCCAGCGAACCATGTGTTCCTCCGCATCAGGACCGGCACGCCTCGTGAGCGCACCTGATTCGAGACTGCGGACATCATATTGAGATCAATGGATGGGAAGCGACATACCCTCTGGGTCGTATCCGCGAGTTATGGGTGCCGCGGCCGACACGACCCGGACCCCGCTCGCGGCGCACTTCACGGCCCTGCTGACCGAGGTCAGCGCAGAGCTCGCCAGCACGTGAGCAACCCACCCGGTGGCCGGCTGACCGGCTTCCGGGCATCCCGGCCTTCTGCCCACGGGCGATTTCCTTGGTACGAGGGACCCGCGTCGGGTCAGGTGGTTGATATGCCGCCCGACGCCCTGACGCCCCGTTCCTCGCCCTACTGGCCCGTGGTCAGCCATCCGCTGCTGCGCCGCGTCCTGCCCGGACTGGCCGTGTCCGCCCTCGGCGACGGCATGGCGTTGATCGCGGTGACCTGGCTGGCGATCCAACTCGCACCGCCGCCCCAGCGCGGAACCTGGGTAGCCGTCGCGGTGGCGGCATACACCCTGCCCAGCGCGGCCGGCACCGTGCTCTTCGGCCGGCTGCTGAGCGGCCGCAGCGGTGCCCAGCTCGCCGGCTGGGACGCGGTCCTGCGCGCCGCCGCTCTCGCGGCCATCCCGACTGCCCACCTCTTCGGGGTGCTCACCATCGGCTGGTACGTGGTGCTGCTCGCCGCGTCCTCGCTGCTGCACTCGTGGGGCGCCGCCGGGCGCTTCACCCTGATCGCGGAGCTCCTCCCCCAGCGGCACCACCTGCCCGCCAACGCGGTGCTCGCCATCATCGGCCAGGTCGCAACCATCGCCGGGCCACCACTGGCGGGCATCCTGATCAGCTGGGTCGGGCCGGTGTGGGTGATCGCCGTCGACGCGGTCACCTTCGCTGTCCTGGCCGTCACCTACCGCCTCGCGATTCCGGCCACCGGCCGAACCGAGCAGGCAGGCGAGGGCTTCTCCCGTACCGCCGGGTTCGCTGTCATCCGCCACGACCGGACGCTGCTCGGCCTGCTGGCCCTGACCTTCGGCTTCTTCTTCCTCTTCGGGCCGTTCTACGTGGCCATGCCGATTCACGTCGTGGAGGATCTGCATGCCGCCGCACCGGCGCTCGGGCTCTACTACACCGCGTTCGGTGTCGGCGCCCTCGTCGGCGGTCTCGCCACCGGCTACTTGCGCCGCTGGTCGCTGTGGTCGACCACCATCAGGATCGTCATCGGCTTCGGCGCCGCCATGCTGCCTCTGGGCCTGAACGCGCCCATCGCCCTGTCGCTGCCGGCCTTCGCCCTGGCCGGCCTCATCTGGGCGCCGTACCTGTCCACGTCGATGGCGCTGTTCCAGCGCAGCACCACCGCGACGAGACTCCCTCAGGTCCTTGCGGCCAGAGGCGCCGTCACCGTTCTGGCGGTGCCGCTGGGCACCATGCTCGGCGGCCCGCTGACGGCCACCATCGGCGCCCGCCAGACACTGCTCCTGTGTGCCGCGGCGACCATCGCCCTCGGCGTCGTCGCCGCCGGGCTCACCATCGCGTCCCGCAAGCCGCCGACCGACGACCATCCGCCCTCAGCAGGCCCTGGGCCGCAACGACTGCCTCATCCTGATGCTCCGATTGATTCGGAAGCAATCAGACATTGATGCAGTCAGCGGAGGCACGCCGGCCTTGGTCGTCCAGACAGCGGCCCGATGACATTGACGCTTATCGCTTGTTTCTCTACGTTCGCTGTCATGATTATCAATGTTCGGCGACTGGCGGCGATGCTGGCCGCCTTCGTGACGGTCACCGTCGTCGGCATGCCCGACGCGGTCGCCGCAGCCGTCCTGCCCATCAACGACCTCGGCACCGGCAGCTACCTCGGCTTCCAGGGCGGGCTGTATCCGGCCGGCCGGAACACCATGCCGGACAGCCACCGCGCCGCCGGGGTCACCCGAGCCCTGCGCGTACGCCCGCTCGACACCAGCGGCACGCCGAGCGCCAACGGCAAGTACGTGCTGCTCTCCATCGGCATGTCCAACACCACCCAGGAGTTCTGCTCAGGGGATGCCAACGGCAGGTGCGCGCCGTACTCCTTCATCGGTCAGGCCGCCGCGGACCCGCAGGTCAACCACGACAAGCTGGCCATCGTCGACGGCGCCGCGGGCGGCCAGACCGCCGGCACCTGGGACGCGCCGACCGACGCGAACTACGACCGCGTCCGGGACACCAGGCTGGCACCCCTCGGCCTGACCGAGCGGCAGGTCCAGATCGCCTGGGTCAAGGTCGCCAACGCCAACCCGTCGGTCTCCCTGCCCGCGACCAACGCCGACGCCTACCAGCTCGTGGCCCAGCAGGGCAACATCCTCCGGGCGTTGAAGAGGCGCTACCCCAACCTGCAGCAGGTCTTCTTCTCCAGCCGAATCTACGGCGGCTACGCCACCACCACCCTGAACCCCGAGCCGTACGCGTACGAAACCGGCTTCGGCGTCAAGTGGGTGATCCAGGCACAGATCACCCAAATGTCGGGAGGCGGCACCGATCCTCGCGCCGGCAACCTGGACTACAACAGCACCACGGCGTGGGCGGCCTGGGGCCCGTACCTCTGGGCCAACGGCCTTCAGCCCCGGTCGGACGGGCTCGTCTGGGAACGGTCGGACTTCGGCTCCGACGGGACGCATCCGTCCACGTCAGGGCGGCAGAAGGTGGCCAGCCTGCTGCTCCGCTTCTTCAAGACCTCACCCCACACGACCTGCTGGTTCACCGTCGGCGGCACCTGCGCCTAGAAAGACGGCCTGATCCACCACGCCGCACCCCATGAACGGCATGTCCACGAAGGACATGCCGTTCATGAACCGGCCCGGCAGGTCACACGCGTGCGTTCTTACCCGGCCACCATGGGTGTGACCAGCCGGCCGCGATCATCAGTGCACCGACGGCGAGGAGCGCCGGTCTGCGCCGGCGCGCGCCGAGAGCAGTTACTGCGTCGCCCGCGAGTCGCAACAGTTGCGCGGACGGTGGCATGTGCTCCCGCATCCAGCGTCCTCGCCGGGTCCGGGCGAGTGCGTCGAGATCCGCCAGGCTGAGCACGGCCACGGAACCGGCCACCGGCAGTGCGACACGGACCGCGACAGCCGCCTTCGGTCGCCTCCGCCACAACAGGTAGTTCGACACCGCCGCCACCGCGACGTCCGCCGAGATCTTGACCGGGTGCACCTGGTGAATCAGCACCCGATCGGTCAGTCGCATGTCGCCACCCTTCCACCCGCATTCGTCGGAGTTCAACGAGAGCGCGGCGTGGACGTGGCCTGGCCTGTCGCGGTCGGCGCCTATTCAGATGGGCGCCCAGGCTGGCGGGCGACAGTCCTACGGCCGGTCCGGAGGGACCCGGCGGCGCTGACTCCGTGGGCGGCGCTCCTCCTCCGCCACGAGGGCCTGGATTCGGCGCATGGTCGCGCCCGGCGCCAGAATCGCCTCCCGCCATCGGTCCAGCGTCCTGGACAGGTCCCACACCGTCGCCCGCAGCTCCTGCAGTTCCCGCTGAGACGCCGCCAGCTCTTCCCGGACGGCCAGCGCCTCGTTCTCCAGCTCGGCGACCCGGGTCCGCAGCGGCTGCACCAGGGCCAGCGCGGCGTCGGTCAGCGCTCCGGCGGTGTCGGCCTTCAACTTCCGCCGCTGCACGGCGACCGTGGCGAGCACGCCGAGGCCACTGGCGCCGCCGAACAACCCGAGCGTGGAGATCAGGACCTGCGCCCAGTAAGGAGAGCCGGGAGTCTGCCCGATGATCATGTCTTCGCCTTCGGGCACAGGTCGAGGCCGGCGTGATGCATGCGGATGATCCACCGCAGTGACCGCACGATCTCCGCCGAACGCAGCCAGGAGCCGATTGCCACTGCACCGACGAACGAGGCCGCCACCACCGCCTGCTGGCCGGCGACCACCAGTAAGGAGACGACGTACATCGCGGCGATCGCGCCCAGCATCAGCACCGCGGCGAGTTCGATGCCAAGCCCGGTGCCGAGTTGCCCCGGCCAGAACATGCCGAGTAGGCCCGCGACGCCGACCACGATCAGGCCGAACTCCCAGCAGACCCGGATGGCGTCGGGCATCACCACCTCCACCGACTGCGGCCGGACGCGCAACACGATCAGCAGGACGCCACACACCGGCGCGGTGACGAGGACGGCGAACTCGAAGACCCGCTGGCTGGTCCGTTCATGGATGTTCCCCACGATGTGCTCCTCTCCCGCCGGCGCGTCGGTTGCGACCCACGGACAGCAGATGACCGTCGTATCCGACCGGCCCTCACGACGCCGTCGGCGCGAGGCACACGAAGCCGGGATGCCGCCGAGGGCTGGCCCGGCGGCCACGGTGCGGACATCGGAGCGACCCTGCCTGCGGTCGCGCATGGCGGCAGAGGCCCTCCACCGCGCTGCCGCTCCCTGCCACACAATCAAACATATGCCCAGGTCAGAGGCCTATGGGCGGTCGAGACGGGCGGGACGATCACCACAGCGCTCACCACACTGCCTGTCGGATTGTCGACAGTGCCACAAACGGTCGAGATCGATGAGTTTGTCGCTGCCGCCAGCGGCTACGGTCGCCCCCGGTCGGCCCAGGAGTGCAGGGCGTCCCGATCGGCTGCGCCGTCCAGGTTGAGGGCCGCCTCGATCAGCGCAAGATGGGTGAACGCCTGTGGGTAGTTGCCGAGCGCCGTGCCGTCGGCGGCGAGCTGCTCGGCGTAGAGGCCGAGCGGTCCGGCGTACCCGCGGAGCCGGTCGAAGACTCGCCGGGCCTCGTCCCGCCGGCCGGCGAGCACCAGCGCCGAGACCAGCTCGAAGCAGCAGAGCAGGAAACCGCCCTCCTCGCCCGGCAGCCCGTCGTCCACCGTGTACCGGCGGACCAGCGCCGGCGCGACGGCCAGCTGCACCTGGATCCGGTCGAGCGTACCGATCACCCGCGGATCGTCGCCGGGCAGGAACCCGACCACCGGGATACGCAGCAGCGCGGCGTCCACCTCACGCGACCCGTACGCCATGACGAAGCTGCCCAGCTCGCGGTCGTATCCTCGCTCGCAGACCTCTGCGTGCAGCGCCTCCCGCACGGTCTGCCACCGCCGCACCGGCGCACCACGGTCGCCGAAAAGCTCTGCGAGGCGGATGCCGCGGTCGAGGCAGACCCAGGTCATCACCTTCCCGTTGACGTAGTGCCGGCGCGGCCCCCGGATCTCCCAGACGCCGTGATCCGGCTCCCGCCACCGGTCCGCCATGGCGTCGACGTGCCGGCGCAGCAGCCGCCACTGGTCGGCGGTCAGCTCGCCGGTGAGCTGCTGGTACGCCAACGCGGCGTCCAGGACGTGCCCGTACGTGTCGAACTGGACCTGATCGGCGGCCCCGTTGCCGATCCGCACCGGGGCCGAACCGGCGTACCCGGACAGGTGCGGCAGCACCTGCTCGCCGGTGGTCACGCCGCGGATGCCGACCAGCGGTGCCAGGGTGTCCTTGGCTCCGGAACACACGTGGAGCAGGAAGTGGAGGTAGCGCCGCCCCTCCTCGGCGTGGCCGAGCCGGAACAGCGCCAGCAGCAACAACGCGGCGTCCCGGTGCCAGGTGTAGCGGTAGTCCCAGTTCCGTACCCCGCCGATCTCCTCGGGCAGCGAGGTGGTCGGCGCGGCGAGCAGCGCACCGGTCTCGTCGAAGGACAGGCCCCGCAGGACCAGCGCGCTGTGCCGCACCACATCGGCACCGAAGCCGGCGTAGTCGCTGCGCGCCGACCAGTCCCGCCAGGTGCGGCAGGTCCGGTCGAGCAGCTCCTCCGGCGCGGCCGAGCCGGACAGCTCGCCGTAGCCGATCACCACGGTGGCCGTCGCCCCCTCGGTCAGCTCGATCTCGCCGCGCAGGGTGCCACCGTCGGCGGCGAGGGGCAGGGAGGCCCGCACGGCGAGCGGGACGCCTCGCGCCTGCCAGCGGCCGTCGGCGGCCGCCCACTCGGCGGCGGCCGCGCCGTAGTCGGGTCGCGGCCGCACCCGGACCGCCAGCCGCACCGTGCCCCGCTCGGCCGTCACCCGGCGGACCAGCAGCTTCTCGGCGCAGACGTTCCGCGGCACCGGCGCGCTGATGACCCAGGCCGGCGGCACCGCCGTCCTGATCGCCACGCTGACCCCGGCCACGCCGGACCTGGAGCTGCCCAGGACGATCAACGCGCTGGTCGGCGGCCTGGTGGGCATGTTCGTGGTGCTGGTGCTGGCCCCGCTCAACCCGCTGCGCACCGTCCGCCGGGTGGCGGACCCGACGCTTGACCTCTTCGCCCGGCAGATCACCGCCTCGGCCGAAGCACTCGCCTGCGGCGACGCCCCCCGCGCCGAGGAGGTGCTGGACCGGATGCGCGACGCCGAGTCGGAACTTGACCGGCTCGACGAAGCGATCAGCGCCGCTCACGAGGTGGTCCGGCTCTCCCCCGTCCGCTGGCGCCGCCGGCGGACGCTGGACGCCTACCGCCGGGGCGCCGAGCATATGGACCGGGCGTTCCGTAACAGCCGAGCCCTGGTCCGCCGGATCGGCACCACGTTACGCAGCCGGGAACCCGTGCCACCCGACCTACCCGCCGCCGTCGAGCGGTTCGGGGAAGCGATCCGGCTGCTGCACCGGGAATTCCTCGACGCGCGGGAACCCGTACAGGCCCGGGAACGGGTGCTGGCGGCGGTCCGCCACGCCGGCGCCGCCTGCCGGCAGGACATCGGCTTCTCCGGGACGATCGTCGTCTCCCAGCTGCGAACCGCCGCCAACGACCTGCTCCGCGCCACCGGAGTCCCTCAGGACGAGGCCCGCCGTCTGGTCCGGCGCGCCGCCGCCAACCAGTAAGCGTCACGCCTGGTCGACGCCGCCCCACCCGGCCCGGGTCAATCCGGCACGAACCAGACCGTGGCGTCCGGCGGCAGCAGGAAGGACCGCTCGGCCGGTGGGACCGGTCCGCTGGTCAGCAGCACCCGGCCGACACCGGTCAACCGGGCCGCCCGGTCGCCGACGTTGACCGCGCAGCCGAACCCGTCGCCGCGGCGGAACGCCACCACGTCCGGCCCGGTGTCCCACCAGGTCAGCTCGTCGGTCGCGCCGTTGCTCAGCGCTCGGCGCAGCCGGATCGCCGTCCGGTAGAGCGCCAGGGTGGAGGCGGGGTCGGCCGTCTGCCGCTGCACGCTCCAGGCGCCCCAGCCGTCGGGCTGCGGCAGCCACGGCGGGTCGGCGCCCTCGGGCGAGAAGCCGTACGTGCCACCGTCCGCCGTCCACGGGATCGGCACCCGGGATCCGTCCCGCCCGCGCATGGTCCGCCCGGAGCGTTCCCAGAGCGGGTCGCGCAACGCCTCGTCGGGCAGGTCCACCTGGGGCAGTCCCAGCTCCTCACCCTGATAGACGTAGGCGGCACCGGGCAACGCCAGCATCAGCAGGGCGGCGGCCCGGGCCCGCCGCAGCCCGCGCTCCCCGCCGCCGTAGCGGGTCACGGTCCGGACCGCGTCGTGGCTGTTCAGCACCCACGCCGGGAGGGCACCGACCCGGCGGTACGCGTCGAGCGTGCGCCCGATGGTCTCGCGCAGCGCCGGGGCGGACCAGTCGCACTCCAGCAGCTCGAAGGTGAACGCCTGGTGCAGCTCGTCGGGGCGGACGTAGCGGGCCTGCCGGTCGGCGTCGAACAGGCACACCTCGCCGATCAGCGCCCGCTCTCCCGGCACCGCGTCGACCATCGCCCGCCACTGCCGGTACAACGCGTGCAGCGGCGCCTGGTCGAAGAAGGGCATCAGGTGGTTACGGCGGAACTCGGTGTGCTGTCCGAAGCCGGCGTCGACCAGGTCGGGGTGCTTGAACAGGGCGTGCGCCATGTCGATGCGCAGCCCGTCCACACCCCGGTCGAGCCACCACCGGACGATCTGCGCGTATGCCGCCGGCACCCGCGGGGCGGCCCAGTTCAGGCCGGGCTGCTCGGGGCTGAACAGGTGCAGGTACCAGGTACCACTCGTCGGGCCCGCCGTCCGGGCTCGGCACCCGCCGCCATGCGCTCCCGCCGAACGCCGACCGCCAGTCGTTGGGCGGCCGGTCCGGATGGTCGTCGTCGACGGGACGGAAGACGTACCGGCGGCGGGCGGCGCTGCCCGGCGGTGCGGCCAGCGCCGCCCGGAACCAGGGGTGCCGGTCGGAGGTGTGGTTGGGCACCAGGTCGCAGACGACCCGCAGGCCGAGCCGGTGCGCCTCGGCGACGAGCGCGTCGACGTCGGCGAGGGTGCCGAAGAGCGGGTCGACACCCCGATGGTCCACGATGTCGTATCCACCGTCGACCATCGGGGACGGGTAGAACGGGGTCAGCCAGACGGCGTCCACGCCGAGGGCGGCCAGGTGGGGCAGGCGGGCGGTCACCCCGGGCAGGTCCCCGGTGCCGTCGCCGTCGGAGTCGGCGAAGCTGCGGACGTACACCTGGTAGCAGACGCCGCCGCGCCACCACGGCTGCCCCGGCGCGGACCGGGTCACTGGCGGACTAGGGTGAAGCCGCCGGGCAGCACGGTGACCCGCAGCTGGGCGTCCGGGCTGGTGTGCCGGGAGCGGAGCACCCCCGCCGCGTCGTACGCCTCGACGGTGGCGGGCCCGGTGCCGCCGGCGGTGACCGCCACCGTCCGGGCGGTCCGGGCGGCGCTGCGCAGCAGCGTCGTTCGCTGCCCGTCGCCGGCCAGGGTGAGCCGCGAGACCAGCGGTTCCAGCAGGACCGCGTCGACGCTGGCCGGGTCTCCGGCGGAGGCCACGGCGGTCAGTTCGGTGGCGTGGGCGGCGAGCTCGCGGGGCAGGGTGACCGGGAGCAACGCACCCGGCGCCGGGGAGCTGCCCTGGGCGCCGACCCGGGCGTGGTCGACCTCGCCGAGCGGCCCGGCGTCGCAGCGCCAGACGGTCCGGGCCGGTGCGCCGGGGCGCAGGTCCACCACCGGCAGCACCAGCCGCGGCTGGTCGGCCGGCGGGAGCTGCCAGCGCAGCCCGGCCCCGGCGGGCAGCTCGACGTAGCTGCCGCTGATCAACGATTCGCCGGTCCACGCCGACGGCGGGGTGACCACGGTGGCGCCGCCCTGGCGGGCGGCGTCCTCGGCCTCCAGCGTCAGCGTGCCGACCCGTTCGACGATCTCGGTGCGGCGGGCGAGCGCGGCCAGGCCCGGCCGGGCGTCCAGGGCGAGCATGCTGAGCAGGGTGTGGATGGTCGACTCGGCGCCGGAGTTCCGGTTGACCTGCCCGTCGCCGTTGATGCCGTCGATCGCCCGGCCGGTGTGCGGGTCGTAGCCGGGCGTCCCGGCCGGGTTGGCGCCGAACCACCAGGCGGCGGTCAGCGCGGCGAGCTGCGCGAACCCGGACCGTCCGGTGGCGTCGGCGACGGCGAGCAGCGACTGCACCCGCGAGTCGACGCCGTAGGCGATCTGGGTCCGGTCGGTGCGGGTGGGCAGCCGGCCGTTGTCCGGGCCGCCGGAGGTGAGCAGCCACGGGGTGAAGACGGCGGCGTCGGTGACGGCGGGACCGAGCAGGGTCCGGTCGTCGAGGGCCTGCGCGGCCCGGGCGAGCGCGGCGGGCATCTGGGCACCCCAGCCGTGCCAGACCGAGCGGGACAGCGCCCAGGGGCGCACCGCGCCGAACGGCCACTCCCGCACGTCACCGTCGGCCAGCGCGGCGATGCCCTCGGCGAGTTGCCGCAGCGCCCGACAGGCGGTGGCGCCGCCGCCGGCCTCGACGTAGGCGGCGAGTCCGAGGACCGCTTCTGCGGTGGCGTCCGCGCCGTCGACGATCAGCCAGGCCGGGGTACGTTCCCCGTCGATGAGCTGCCACCGCTGGTAGCGGACGAGCACCTGGCGCTGCACGGCGCCGACAGCCAGGTCGAGGCGGGTACGCAGGAACCCGGCGAACCCCGGGTCGCTGTCGCGGAACGCCGCGTACCCCTCGCCGAGCGCCCAGATGGTCCGGGCCAGCCAGTACGACGCGTCGCTGTCGGACGGGTCGGGCAGATCCTTCGGCTCGGCGCTCGGGTTGAGCGCGCCGTCCGGCTGCATCCACAGCACCACGTTGCCGGCGTACGGGCCGTCGGCCGTCTGCAGGTAGGTCAGGCCGCGCAGGAGCTGGTAGGCGGCGTCCCGGCTGGCGGCGGCCCCGGTCAGCCGCCAGTGCCGCAGGTAGACCACGGCGGCTCGGGAGATGTCGTCGGCGTTGTAGGCGCCCTGCCCCCAGGTGTCGGTGCCCGGGTCGTACGCGCCACCGCCGACGCGGCGGAACCCGCCGTCCGGCCCGGGTTCGGCGTAGGTCCACAGCGCCCCGATCGCCGGGGTGTCGGCGAGCCGGTAGGTGGTGTGCCCGGGCTGCTGCGGCGGCGTGACGTCCTGCCGGAGGAAGCCCAGGTGGGCGAGGTTGGTCACCGGGCTGGTGCTCGGGGCGCGGTCGGGATCGGCGGCGCCGGCCGGGGTGGCGGTCAGCAGCGGGTTGGTGACGGCGAGGCCGCCCAGCAGCAGCGATCGGCGTTTCACAGAACCTCCTCGGTCAGGGACGGGCGGTCGGTGGTGGGGCGTGTGCTACGCGGAGCGTCCGAGGTGGACGGTGCGGCCCTCGCGGGCGGAGCGGGCGGCCGCGGCGGCGACGGTGACCGCGGTGGCACCCTCGGTGACTCCGGCGGCGGGCCGGTCACCGGTGCGGACGCAACGCACCAGGTCGTGCATGGCGGCCCGCACGCTCTCGGCGTAGACGTACGGTTTGGCGGCCTCGCCGCCGAGGTCGAGGGTGATCCGGCAGTGGTGCGGCAGCTGCCGCGGCCGGCCCCGTTCCCGGGCGTCCGCCGGGCCGGCGTGCCGGTGCACCGTCACCGTGACGGCCGCGTCCCGCAACCGGTGCCCCTCGACGGCGAGCAGGTCCGCGGCCCGGGCGGGCAGGTGCTCGACCAGCGCCGCCCCGGCGTCGTCGGTCCAGAGGTCGAGGGTGGCGTGAACGGGGATCCAGCCGGTCACCCGCGCCTCGGCGGTGCCGAAGTCGATCCGCATCAGTTGCCGCTCGCAGCGGTGGGCGTGGCTGAAGCCGTGGGCGAAGGTCGCCACGGCACCGTCCGGGTAGCGGGTGGTGGCGACCGCCAGGTCGACCAGGTCGGCGCCGGTGCGGTGGCCGAGGATGCCCTGCACCGACTCGGGGGTCGCGCCGACGAGGGCGTCGGCGGCGTCGAAGAAGTGCACGCCGTGCTCGACGAAGATCCCGCCGCTGACCCGCTCGTCCCAGAACCAGTGCTCCGGGCCGAGGTCCTCGTCGCTGGCGTCGTTCTCGAAGGCGAGCCGCCGGACCGGGCCGAGCAGCGGGTCGGACCCGGGCGGCACGGCGAACCGGCGGTCGCGCAGCCGGGCCAGCGCCCGCAGCACGGGGTTGTAGCGCAGCACGTGGTCGACCACGAGGACGCGGCCGGTGGCGGCGACCGCGTCGCGGATGGCGACGGCCTCGTCCGCGGTGATGGCCAGGGGTTTCTCGCAGAACACGTGCCGGCCGGCGCGCAGCGCCGCGAGGGTGGTCTCCGCGTGCCCGGCCGGCGGGGTGGCCACCACCACGACGTCCACGTCGTCGGCGGTGACCAGCGCCCGCCAGTCGGGCACCGGCCGTGCGGCCAGGATCCCGGACAGCCGCGCGGCCCGGTCGGTGTCCGGGTCGGCGACCACGGTCACCGTCACCTCCGGCAGGTCCCGCAATGCGCCGGTGAGGAAGGTGGCGAACCCGCCGGCCCCGACGACGCCGAGGCGCAGCGGGGCGGGGCCGGTCACCGGAGCCGCCCCGGCGACCCGGTCACGCGGGGCGGCCGGGCCCGGCTCACCGGACACGGTCGAGCCGGGCGACGCCGATCTTGGCATCGGCCATGCCGTAGAAGACGTAGCGGACCCCGTCCACCTCCTCGATCGCGGTCGGGAAGACCACGTTCGGGACGGTGCCGGAGCGCTCGTCCTCGGTCTCGGGCACCAGGATCGGCTCGGCGGTACGGGCCAGCACCCGGCCCGGATCGGCCGGGTCGAGCAGCATCGCGCCGGCCCCGTACTCGACCTGCTGGGTGCTGGGGTCGAAGGTGTCGGGGATGTGGCCAGTCACCCCGTGGTGGATGAGCAGCCAGCCCTCCGCCACCCGGACCGGCGGCGGGCCGGCGCCGATCTTCAGCTCCTCGTAGGGGAACTCGGACAGGGCGACGCAACGGTGGTCACGCAGCCCCACCAGCGCCCTGATGTCGGCATGCACCTCCTCGGCGGGGACGTAGGAGATCCAGATGCCGGGGCGCTCGTCGGTGATCCCGGCCGGCAGGTGCACCCCCTCGCCGGGACGGAACCAGCCGAGGTCCCACATCGGTCGGTGCAGCATCGCGTAGCAGGGGCGGCCGTCCGGGCCGGGCACCGGCTCGGGGAAGAACACCGCGTCCTTGTTCGGAAACAGGTTCAGGTCGGTGTCCAGACCCGGCTGGTACGCGAACTGCACCGGGCCGAGCCGCCGCCAGTGGCGCAGGTCGGCGGAGACGGCCAGGGCCAGGCGCGGGCCCAGCGGGCCGTAGGCGACGTACGTCATCAGGTGCCGGCCGAGGCCCGGCACCCAGGTGGTACGCGGATCCTCGACCCCGGCGTTGTTCAAGCCCCGCTCCCAGCCCTCGTCGGGGGCGAGGACCACGCCACGTCGGGCCACCCCGGCCGGTACGCCGTCGTGGAACTCGACCTCGGCGAGCCCGACCCGGGACACGTTCCCCGCGGCGACCAGCCGTGGCAGCAGGTGCAGCGTCCCGTCCGGGGTACGTCCGCTGGCCGGGTTGAGCACCCCCTCGGCTTCCAGCGGCTCCCCCGCTTCGGGCGCCATGACGACGCCCAGTCGGGTGAGGGTGTACGGGACGGCGGTGGAGACAGTCAACGATTCAACCCTTTACGCCAGATCCGATGTTGGTCGAGGTGAAGTGCTTCTGGAAGGCGACGAACAGCGCCACCGCCGGGGCGGCGAGGACGCAGGCGCCGGCCAGGACCGCCCCGTACGGGTTGGCGGCCCGCGCGGCGACGTTGCTCAGGTAGTTGGCGAGCGAGACCGCCAGCGGCTGCATGTCGGTCTGTTTGGTGATCAGGAACGGCCAGAGGAACTCGTTCCACGGGCCGATGAAGGTCAGCAGCACCACGGTCAGCAGGGCCGGACGGACCAGGGGCAGCGCGACCGACCACAGGATGCGCAGTTCGCTCGCGCCGTCCACCCGGGCGGCAGCGAAGAGATCCGGCGGCAGTTGCAGGAAGAACTGCCGGAAGACGAAGACCGCCGTGGTGTTGATGAGGAACGGCAGGATCATGCCGAGATACGAGTCGGCCAGCCCGTAGCCGCGCACGATCAGCACGTACAGCGGGATCAGGAGGAGCTGGAACGGCACCACCTGGACCAGCAGGACCAGGTTGAACAGCGCGCCGCGGCCCCGGAAGCTGAGCTGTGCCAGCGCGTAGCCGGCGAGCAGGCCGAACACGACCGTGCCGAGAATGACCCCGCCGGTGAAGATGCCGGAGTTGACCAGCGACCGGAGCAGGTGGATCTCGGCGTTGATCTCCCGGTAGTTGCCCAGGGTGAGGCCGCCGGTGGGGAACGCTCCGGCCGGCGAGGTGTCCGGTTCGGCCTGCAACGACCCGATGAACATGTAGTAGAAGGGGAAGAGGAAGGCCAACGCGAAGGCGGTCAGCGCCGCGGCCCGCAGCACCCGCCCGAGGGTGCCGGTGCGGCGGCGGGCCACGGGCTCGACGGCGGGCGCGGTCTCGGGTGCGCCGAGGGTCCGGGTCGACATGTCAGGACCTTTCCAGCAGCCGACGGTTGATCATCGATAGGGCGACGACGCCGACGACGAGCAGCACCCCGATCGCCGCCGCCACGTCCGGCGCGCCCTGCTCGAGGCCACGCTGGTACATCAGCAGCACCGGCGAGGTGGAGGCCCCGTTGGGACCGCCGCCCCCGGTCAGCAGGTAGGGCTCGGTGAAGAGGTTCGCGCCGGTGACGGTCGCCACGATCACCACCAGGGTGGTGGCCGGGCGGACCGCCGGTACGGTCACCGACCGGAACCGCTGCCAGGCGCCCGCCCCGTCCACCGCGGCCGACTCGTACAGCTCCTTCGGGACGTTCTGCAGCGCGGCGAGGTAGAGCAGGATGAAGAAGCCCAACTGCTTCCAGGCCACGAACACCGCGATGAGCGGCATCGCCAGCGTCTCGTTCACCAGCCAGGACGGGTCCGGGGCGAGCGGGCCGAGGAGCGTGTTGACCAGGCCGTCCGAGCTGAACAGGAACAGCCACACCCCGACCACGGCGACGCTGGCCGTCACGTAGGGCACGTAGTAGGCGACCCGCAGGAAGGTGCGCCCCCGGATGGCCTGGTTGAGCGCCACGGCGAGGGTGAGCGCCAGCGCCGCGGTGAGCGGGACGTTGATCAGCAGGAAGACCAGGATGTTGCCGAACGCCTGCCGGACCCCGGGATCGCCGAGCACGGTGCGGTAGTTCTCCAGGCCGACGAAGGGACGCTCGACCTGGGCTCCGGGCGCGGCGAAGAAGTAGTCGTGGAAGCTCATCCAGACGGCGAACCCGAACGGGTACGCGAAGACCAGCAGGAGGTAGGCCGCGTACGGGGCCATCAGGGCCAGCCCGACCGGGTGACGGCCGAGCAGGGCCGTCACCCGTCGGTGGCCGGGGCGCGGCTGCGTACCCCGGGTGAGGTGGACGGTCATCGCTGGCCGGCGAGCCCGTCGACCTTCTTCGCGGCGTCGCCGAGCGCGTCGGCCACCGGCCGCTTGCCGAAGATCACCGACTCCGAGTACGCGTCCCGGAACGTCTGCCAGATGGTGATGGAGTTCGGCACGTTCGGCACCTCGACGGTGCGCCCGGCCTGCTCGGCGAAGGTCTGGTAGGCCGGGTTCTTCGCGAAGTAGTCCGGGTAGGTCGAGGGCAGGTCGGCCCGCAGCGGCATCTGGCCGGTGGCGTCCAGCAGGGCGCCGTCCTGCTCCTTGCTGGTGGCGAACTTCAGCACCTCCCACGCGGTGGCGCGGTTCTTGCAGGCCGAGTACATGGCGACGTTCTTGGCGTCGCTGAAGGTCTTGACCTCGGCCGCGGGCTTGCCCGCGGAGGTCGGCACGGGGGCCGCCCCCCACTTCACCTTCTGGCCGTACACCGCGATCGCCCACGGGCCGACGATGGCCATCGCGGCCTTGCCGTCGGCGAACGAGTCGCCGTTGTACTTCTCCTTCGGCGCGAGGCCCTCGTCGTAGAGCTTCTTCCAGAACTCCGCGACCCGCAGCCCTTCGGGCGAGCCGAACTGGGCCTTGCCGTTCTCGACCAGTTGCTTGCCGCCGGTCTCCGCGGCGAACAGCGGGTAGTAGTCGAACCACGACTGGAAGAACTCGCTGCTCGGGGCCGGGTAGATCGCGGCGGGCGCGACGCCGGACGACTTGATCTTACGAGCGGTGGCGAGGAAGTCGTCGTACGTGGACAGCGGCGGGTTCTCCGAGTCCACGCCGGCCTTGGCGAGGATCTCCTTGTTGTAGAAGATCATCACCGGGTTGGACTTCCAGGGCAGCTGGTAGAACTTGCCGTCGGGGGACTTGTACTGGTCGGCGGCGGCACCGGTGCGCTGCTTGATGTAGTCGGCGGCGCCGTCGAAGTCGTCCAGCGCGACCAGCCCGCCCTGCTTCTCGAACTGCGGCACGGCGGCCGGCGCGGTGTTGAAGATCAGGCACGGCGCGTTGCCGGCGGTGATCGCCGCGCCGATGACCTCCTCGGAGGACTTTCCGGCCGGGAGCTCCTGGGCGGTGATCTTCTGGTCGGCGTGCTGGCCGTTCCACGCCTCGACCATGGCCTTGCCCCAGGCCAACTCCTCCTTGTTGTTCGACAGCCAGATGGTGATCGGCCCCTTGGCCGAGGAGTCGGCCTTGGTGCCGGAGTCGCCGTCGCCGCAGGCTGCGGTGAGGCCGAGGGAGAGGACCAGGAACGCGGCGGGGACGGTACGTCTCATATCGGTCTCCGATCTCGACTGCCGTGACGCTGCAGCGACCAGGCCTGGGCGATGCCCGGGCGGCGGGTCACGGCGACTGGTGTGGTGTGGGTGGTGGTGGTGCAGCGGTGGAGGCGCGGACGACGAGCTGCGCGGGAGGCATCTCGACGTCCGGGCCGCCGGTGCCGTCGATGAGGTCGAGCAACGTACGGGCGGCGACGCCGCCCCAGCCGGACGGGTCGGTCCGGACGCTGGTCAGTGCCGGGCTGATGTGGGCGGCCAGCTCGGTGTCGTCGAAGCCGGTGACCGAGAGCTGGCCGGGGACGTCGAGGCCGCGTTCCCGGGCCACGGCCATGCCGGCCATCGCCATCACGTCGTTGGCGTAGATGACCGCGGTCGGCGGGTCGGCCAGGTCCAGCAGCTGGTGGGTGGCGCGGGCTCCCCCAGCCGCCGAGAAGTCGGAGGGCACACAGGGGCCGGGCGGCAGTCCGGCGTCCCGAAGCGCGTTCTCCCAGGCGTCCCGCCGCGCCGCGCCGTGCAGGAAGTGCTCCGGCCCGGCCACGTGCGCGACGTGCCGGTGCCCCAGCCCCACCAGATGCCGTACGGCGGCGGTGATCCCCGGCCGGTCGTCGACGAGCACCGCCGGGAACGGGCTGGCCATGTCGGGACGGCCGAGGGTGACGGCGGGTAGCCGCAGCTCCTCCAGCAGGGCGATCCGTGGATCGGCGACCCGCAGGTCCAGCAGGAACACGCCGTCCACCCGCCCGTCGGCGGCCAGCCGCCGGTAGCCGTCGTTCTCGGCCCGCCGGTTGGTGACGACCTGGAGGACCAGCGCCTGGTTCCGCTCGGCGAGGACGCGTTCCACGCCGGCGATGAAGGCGGGGAAGAACGGGTCGGCGCCGAGCAGCTCCGGCGGGCGGGCGAGCACCAACCCGACGGCGAACGCCCGCGAGGCGGACAGGGCCCGGGCGCGGTGGCTCGGGGTCCAGCCCAGCTCCTTCGCCACCGCCAGGATCCGCCGGCGGGTCTCCTCGGCCACCCCGGGCCGTCCGTTGAGGGCGAAGGAGACCGCGCCCTTGGAGACTCCGGCGGCACGGGCGACGTCGGTGATCGTCGGTCGGCGTTGGGTCACCAGCTCGATCCCCCTCCCGTGCCCGCCCGGGCGACCACGCTGGTCGCTAAACCGGTTTGGGAGATGCTAGACCGGTTTAGCGAAGGGATCAATGGCTGGCCTCGTCAGACCTGCGGGACGGCGGACAGCTGTCCTTCCCCGGCTGCGGGAGTTACGCCCAGTCGTGGCGGGCGGCGTACCAGCCCAGCTCCATCCGGGTCTTCACCCCGGCAAGGTCCATCAGGTGGCGCAGCCGACGCTGCAGGGTCCGCAAGGAGACGTCGAGCTGGCTGGCGACGACCTGATCCGTGAGCCCGGCCAGCAGCAGCGCCAGGATCTTCCGGTCCAGCTCCGTCGGACCGTTCGGGTCCACTGAGGTGACATCCCCATCGGTCAGCCCGCCCAGTGCCGACACGTCGAGCGGGTGGGCGTGACGCCACACGATCTCGAACAACGCGTCCATGGCGGACAGCAGGCCGCTGCGGTGCAGGAGCACGGCGCCGGGCTCGCCGCCCGACTCGACGGTCAGCGGCACCAGGCCCAGTTCCTCGTCGGCCAGCACGAGCTTGATCGGCAGTGACTCGGCCACCCGTACCTGGACGCCTTTGCGCAGCGATGTGACGGTCTCGGTGATCATGCCGGGTTCGGCGAGCGCCGCCCGTTCCAGCACGACCCGATACTCCACCCCGCGGTCCATCATCACGGTTTCCAGGTTGTTGGTGCCCGGGGGCACGGCGACGAACGGCGCGGTGACGAAGTTTCGTACCTGAGCCCGGGCCGCGTGCTGCACCTGCGCGAACCGGTGTCGGATGCCGTCGACTCCGGTGACGACCTCGATCAGTTCGCTGATGCTCCGGCCAGCCATCGCCACGCGGTGTTCCTCGGCGAGGGTGACCAGCGCCAGCTCGGCGGTGTGCAGGCCGTCCCGCCGTTCGCTGATCAGCGCGCCGAGCGCCACCGCGGGCGGCGCGGCCGAGAATTCGCCGTCGGGCGTGCGCTTCACCAGCCCGTCCGCCATCAGTTGCGACAACGCCGCTTCGACCGCCGCTTCGGTCAGGCGGGTGGCATCCGCGAGGTCGACCGAGCTGGCGGATGCCCGCCCGACCAGTTGGCGGTAGACGGACTCCTCATCACTGGTCAGCCCCAACGCACCCAGCATCGGCGGACGCCTCCCCTCCACCCGTTGCTGGTGTATGAGTATGCGCCACCGTGATAGATCTTGAACAGCTCCGGGCGTCGGGCGGCCAGCTGGGGTGGGCCCCGGGACGTTGCCGTCCCGGGGCCCCTCGAACGGTCTCACCGCAGGCCGTACGCCCGGATGATTTCCTGCTTGATGCTGAAGCCGGCGTCGGTCGTGGCGCTGGCCCGCACCGAGACGAAGCCGCCAGGCTGCTTCGCCAGCTTGAGTGCACCGTTCCACCAGCCGGCGTCCTTGCTGAGTGTCACCTGCTGCCAGGTGGCGCCGTCGTCGTACGACACCTCGAGGGTTACCGAGGTGACGTTGCCGGTGCTGGGGCCGCCGCCCGCCTGGGGGATCGGCTTGAGGCGGATCTGCTCGGTGGTGCCGGCCTGCACGTCACCGTGCAGGTCGGTGTCGAGGCGGTACTCCATCTGCAGCAGGGCGAACGGTTCGAACTTGTCCGACTCGTTGGAGCTGGAGACGAAGTCCCACTCGGTGTGCGTACGGGTCGACAGCCGCCACTGCTCGGCCGGGCGCGACGCGTCCAGCACCATGCGGTAGGGCAGGGTCCCGGCCGGCACCGACTGCCACTGCATGCTCGACGAGTACTTGTTCTCGTACAGCTTCTGGTCGCCCTGGTAGAGCTTCAGGTTGGTCGGCACCGAGCCCCACTCCAGGTTGCCGCCGTGCTCCAGGCCATCACCGGACGGGCTCCAGGCCTGCACGTTGATGGTCATGTAGTCGCGGTAGCGGCTGTTCTGCACCGCGAACGCCCGGTTGAACGCCGGACGGATCGCCGGGGCGAACCAGTCCTGCCGGGTGGTGCTGCCCTTGGCGTACGTGTTGCGGTTGGCCGTGTCCGTCCAGGTGCCCTGAACGTGCGACTCGTGCCAGACCTGGCCCGGGGTGACCCACTCGGTACGGGTGGCGGGGTGCCACTCCCGCTCCGCGAAGCCGAGGGACGGGGTGAAGGTGACGTCGTACCGGTAGCCGCCGCCCTCCATGCCCTTCGTGATGTTGTAGTAGTGCGCATCGATCCGGGCGAGGTCCTGCTGGCTCGGGTGATAGGTGAGCGCCTTGTCCGGCACCTGCCCGGTGTAGTTTCGGGTCAGGTCGTAGACATAGCTCGCGTACGGCACCTGGTTAGTGATCAGGGGCAGCGTGCCGGTCTTGGCCAGGGCGATCAGTCGCGCTCCGGCGTCGCGGTGCACGGTGGCGACCGGGATCGGCGACGGGCCCACAACTTCGTTGAGCACGCCGACGCCGTCGTTGACGACCAGCAGCAGCTTCGCCCCGGCCGCCACGGCGGCGGCGGTACGGTCCTTGGCGCTGACCGCGTCGCTGCGCGTGACCACCACGGCCTTGCCCTTCGCGTCGAGCTTGGCGTACTCGCTCGCCGCACCGGTGCCCGCGTAGACCGCGGGCAGGGTTTCCCGGCCGGCGGTGACCGTGCTGCCCGGCTGGACCGTGACGTCCACGGGCGGCAGGCCCGGGACGTCCACGCTCAGCTGCGGCTCGCCCTTGCGCCACCGGGTGGCCATCGTGAACGACCCCTGGGTGACCTTCTCGGTCGGCGTGACGTAGAGGTCGTCGTACTTGATCGGCACGATGAACCCGTCGCGGAAGCTGTCGCCGTTGGCGTACTTCACGGTGTAGTCGAGCTTGCGCTGTCGGTCCTGGCTCCGCTGCGGTGCGACGGTGTTCAGCAGGCGGGCCTTGCTCGCGTCCAGCACCACCTCGGCTCCGGAGCCGTCGAGCACGGTCTCCGGGTCCACCAGCAGGGCGAGGCCGAGCGAGTCGGCCTGCTCCCCGGGCACGTCCAGCGTCGACTCGACCGTGTAGGTGCCCGGCGGCATCCGCAACGTCATCTCACCGTCGACGTTGAGCACCCACGGGTAGAACTCGCCGGCCTTCTTGATCACGACGGTCGAGGCGGCGGGCTTGCCGTCCCGGCCGATCAGCTTGACCTTCAGGTCGTAGCGCTCGTCCTCCTTGAGCAGCCCCAGCGAGGTACGCGTGACGGCGGTGCCGGTGGCGGCGTCGGTGCCGACGAGGTAGCCGGTGAACTGGCCGGTCCCGGGCTTGGTCGGGTCCCCGGTGACCGGCACGGTCGCGCTCCCGCCCGCGGGCACCGTCACCGAGGAGGCGCCCAGCGTGAACCGATCCGCACCGGTGATGGCAAGGTTGAGGGTCACCCCGGTGCTGCCCGAGTTGGTGAACGTCACCTGCTTGGTCACCGGGGCGTCGGTGGGCTCGTGCGGCCAGTCGAAGTTGCCGAAGAAGACCGAGCCGCTGGACCGGACGCCGGTACGTACGGCGGCGGCGACGTCGAGCCGGCCGGTGCCCACCTCGTACGGCGTGTATCCCGCGGCCAGCCCCTTAGCGCTGCTCATCAGCGCCTCCTTGAGCTGCGCGCCGGACCAGTCGGGGTGCCACTGGGCCAGGATCGCCGCGGCGCCCGACACGTGCGGGGTGGCCATGGAGGTGCCGCTGATCGTCCGGTACGGGCCGGAGCCGGTGGTCATCTGCTGCGAACGGGCGGCGGTGATGTCGACGCCGGGGGCGGTGATGTCCGGCTTGAGCCCGCCGCTGCGCACCAGCGGACCGGTGCTGGAGAAGTACGCCAACCGGTCCTGCTTGTCGACCGCGCCGACGGTCAGCGCGCTGGCGGCGGAGCTGGGCGTACCGATGCTCTGCGGCCCGGCGTTACCGGCGGCGATGACGAACAGCGTGCCGTACTGCGCGGACAGCGTGTCGACGGCGACCGCCATCGGGTCGGTCCCATCGGACAGCGTCGAGTCGCTCAGGCTCATGCTGACCACGTCCGCCCCGGACTCGGCCGCCCACTGCATGCCCGCGAGCACCCAGGAATCCTGGCCGAAACCGTCGTTGCTGAGCACCTTGCCGACGATGAGGTCCGCGCCGGGCGCGACACCCTTGTACGAGCCGCCGGAGGCCGCGCCGGTCCCCACGATCGTCGAGGCGACGTGGGTGCCGTGCCCGTTGACGTCGGAGGTGTCCTCGCCCGGCACGAAGCTGACCTTGCCGTCGATCTGGTCGACCAGGTCGGGGTGGCTGGCGTCGATCCCGGTGTCCAGCACCGCTACCTTGACCCCGCGGCCGTCGTACCCGGCGGCCCACGCCTCCGGGGCACCGATCTGCGGCACGCTCTCCTTGAGGCTGGCGGTGACCCGACCATCCAGCCAGAGCTTCGCCATCCCGGCGCCGAGCGCCGGCCTGGACCCGGAGGCGACCGGCGCGACGGTGGTCCAGAAGGTACGGGCCTGCTTCTTGTCCGTCGCCAGCGCCGCGGCACCGACCTGCCGCAGGTCGCGGACCAGCTTCGTGCCCGGCGGGACGGCCGGCTTGGCCGCGCGCGCCGTTGCCGGCCCGTAGGTGGCGATGAGTGGGACGCTCGCGGTGTTCGCGTCGTCGTACCCCATCTCGATGAGGTCGGTGACGTTGAACAGCCGCCGGTCCAGTTTGTTGCTGGTCAGCAGGGGCAGTGCCTCGTCGGGCAGGACGAACAGGTCACCGCCGCTCTGCTGGAGGTGAACGCCGCCGGTGGCGTTGTCGGGCCGGTCGACATCGACCGTCTCCGCGCCGCCGACGGAGGTGGTCACCGTGACCACATCGCCGGTGATCAGGGTGATGGTGTGCGTGGACCTGGTGGCGGTCTTGGGGGCCGTACCGGGGCTTGCCGCGGTGGCGTGCGCCGGGATCGCGGCGAGGCCGCCGGCGATCAGTCCGGCCGCTGTCGCCGCGGCGAGCAACCGACGCCGGGCCCGGCCGGAACCAGCGGGCTGTAAGGGAGATGACATGCGAAAGTTTCTATCGCTGCCGTCGCAGCCCGGTGAATAGTTGTCGCTGGCGGAGTCGCGCCAGGGCGTTACTCCGCCACGAGCAGACGCCGCTGCTGGACGGTGGAGGAGGTCACCGTCGCGCCACTTCCGCCCGGTCGGTGTCGGCGGCCTTGTGTCGCGAACGGAGCAGTTGGATGCCGATGGGTAGGACGGAGACCACGACGATGCCGACGAGTATGACCTCGATGTTGGACTTGACGAAGGTGATCTGGCCGAGGAAGTAGCCGAGGACGGTGACGCCCACCCCCCACAGCACCCCGCCGAGGAGGTTGAAGATCAGGAACGTCCGGTAGTGCATGCGGGAGACGCCGGCGATGATCGGGGTGAAGGTACGCACGATGGGCACGAACCGGGCCAGCACGATCGACCGGGCACCGTACCGGGCGAAGAACTGGTTGGCCCGCTGCACGTTCTCCTGCCGGAACAGCCGCGAGTCGGGTCGGCGGAACAGGCTCGGGCCGACCCGCCTGCCGAACAGGTAGCCCACCTGATCGCCGGCGACGGCGGCGACCGCCACCAGCAGGCAGAGCAGCCACAGCGGCAGGTGCAGGTAACGGCCGTCGGCGACGAGCAGCCCGGCGGTGAACAGCAGCGAGTCGCCGGGGAGGAAGAACCCGATCAGCAGGCCGGACTCGGCGAAGACCACCGCCAGGATGCCGATCAGCCCGAAGCTGGAGATCAGCCACTCCGGGTTGAGGACGGCGGGACCCGCTGCGAGCAGCGGCTGGGGCACTGACACGGGCACCTCCATGAGGGGCAGGGAACGGGCGACTATTGACCGACGGTCGGACGCGGACGCCGCTGCTGCGCCCACCGGTCGTACGCCCGACCGCCGGCGTGGACGACGGCGACCGCGGCGGCGGCGATGAACACCGCGGCGAGAATGTCCGCCGGGTAGTGCACCCCCGCCCAGATCCGGGCGAATCCGACGACGGCGGCCAACACTGTCAGCGCTACCCCCCACCGCCGGGACAGAAACGCCCCCACCGCGAACGCCGCCGCGAACGCCGCCGTGGCGTGGTCGCTGGGCAGCGACGGCCCCGCGGCGTGCGGGATCAACTGGTGGACCGAGTGGGTCTGGAACGGTCGCACCTCGGTGCTGACGGCGGCGACGACCTGCCCGGCCACGAAGGCCACCGCGAGCGCCGCCGCGACCCGCACGACGGCGGCCGGTCGGGCCCGAAGGGCGCGCAGCACGGGCACCGCCGCCACGACGCCGAGGACGAAGATCAGCCACACCGCCGACCATTCGAAGATGTCGTCGATCGTGTCGCTGCGCCCGGCTGCGGCGTTGATCAGCTCGAACAGGTGGTAGTTCATCGCACAACGCTTCCTGGTCAACCCGGCTCCCCCGCACGGCCGGCTGCCGCCAGCCTGCCCGCCGGCCCCTGAGAGGAGCCTGAAACGGCCGGTCAGTGCGCGGTACGGCTGAGCGGCAGGAGGACGCGGACGGTCATGCCCGGCCCCGGCACCACCTGCACCGTTCCGCCGTGCGCCGCGATGATCTCCCGGGTGATCGGCAGTCCGAGGCCGCTTCCGCCGTCCGCGCGGGCACGGCTGTCGTCCAGCCGGACGAACCGGTCGAAGATGCGTTCCCGCTGGTCCTCGGGGACACCCGGCCCGTCGTCGCCAACCTCGACGCAACCCCACCCGTCATGTACCGAAACCTCCAACGAGACCTGGGAGCGCGCATGTCGGGCGGCGTTGTCGGTCAGGTTGCGCAGGGCCCGGCTGAGGTCGTGGGCATCGCCGGCGACCCGCACCGGGGCGAGATGGGCGCGGACGGTCAGGTCGGGCCGGCGGGCGGCGATCCGGCTCCGCTCGGTGTAGGCAAGGTCGTCCAGGTCGACGTCGTCGTGTCGGCGGGTGGGTCCGTGCTCGTCGATGCGCGCGAGCAGCAGAAGGTCGGACACGAGGCGGCCGAGGCGTTCGGCCTCGTCGCGCAGCAGCCCGACCAACTCCGGGGTGGTGCCGGTCAGCGGGGCCAGCGCCAGCCGGTCCAGGCCGGCCTGCAGGGTGGCCAGCGGGCTGCGCAGCTCGTGGCTGGCGTCGGCGACGAACCGCCGCTGGCTGGCCGCCGCCGTGTCCAGCCGGTCGAGCATGCTGTTCATCGTCTCGGCGAGCGCCGCCACCTCGTCGTGCGCGGTCGGTACCGGAACCCGGGCGTGCAGGTCGCGGGCGGTGATGCCGGCGACCCGGCGACGGATCGCCTCGACCGCCTGCAGCGATCGACCGACGAACAGGAAGACCGCCGCGCCGACCACGAGCAGCATCGGTGGCAGTCCGGCGGCCAGGATGGCGGCGACCGCCTCCGTGCTCTCGTTCACCGGGCGCAGCGACTGCGCCACCAGCACGATCGTCGTACCTGAGCCGACGGCAACCCCCTCGGCGACGACCCGGTACGGGTCCTCGTCCGCGAACGGCAGCATCCGCTGCTCGTGCAGCACCTCGCCGGGGCGGGGGCGCAGCGGGGACAGCGGCGCGGCGCCGGCGAGCGCGGCCGACGCGGCCTCAACCCGACCGGAGGTGCCGAGGATCTGCACCAGGGTCTGCTCCCCTGGGCTGGGCTTCAAGGTCTGGGCGATCGCCGTCTGGTCGCCGGCCGCCACCGCCGAGGCCACCTCGGCGGCGCGCTGCCGGGCGGCGGCGTCCACGTTGCCGGCGAGGTCCGCCCGGGCCACGTAGACGAACGCCGCCGCCCCGACGGCGAAGGCCAACGCCACCACCACCGCGGCGGCCAACGCCGAACGCAGGCGTACCCCCAGGCGGCTGCGCACCCACCGAACCGTGCGCCGGAACGACCCGCGTGCCATGACAGTGCTGCCCCCGTCAGCCGCCATCGGACGCCAACCGGTACCCCATCCCCCGCTCGGTCTGGATGGCCGACCGGCCGAACGGCTGGTCGATCTTGCGGCGCAGGTAGCCGATGTACACCTCGACGATGTTGGGGTCGCCGTCGAAGTGGGCGTCCCAGACGTTCTCGATGATCTGGGTCTTGGACACCACGTCCCCGCGATGACGCATGAGGAACTCCAGCAACGCGAACTCGCGGGCGGTGACCCGGACCGGTTGTCCCGCCCGGGCGACCAGCCGCCGCGCGGGATCCAGCGTCAGGTCACCGGCGGCCAGGACGACCGGGCGCGCGGGGGCGCCCCGGCGGACCAGGGCGCGGAGCCGGGCCACCAGCACCACGAAGGAGAACGGTTTGGTCAGGTAGTCGTCGGCGCCGAGGTCGAGGGCGTCGGCCTGGTCGTACTCGCCCTCCTTCGCGGTCAACATCAGCACGGGGGTCCACACCCCGCGAGAGCGCAGTTGGCGGCACACCTCGTAGCCGCTGAGGCCGGGCAGCATGATGTCGAGTACGACGACGTCGTAGGTGTTCTCGCTGGCCGCCCAGAGCCCGCCGGGGCCGGTGTGCTGCACATCCACGGCCAGCCCCTCGTCGACCAGCCCCGCGCGGATCACCTCCGCCAGGGCGGTCTCGTCCTCGACGACCAGCACTCGCACCGGTTCCCCTCCCATCCCCTCCGCAGACCCGCGGTTCCCCATTGGGTCGGCGTCGCCGTCGCCGACCCAGGCACGGCGGGAGGCGGCGACGCCGGCGCTCACCGCCGCGCTGCCAAGTCCTTCTCGCCGCGCGTGAGAAGCGGTAGTGGCGCGTCCCGCTTCGTCACGCCCAGGTAGCTGACCAGGACAACGATCGTGGCCAGGAACAGACCGCTGGTGGTCACGGGGCCGACCCCGAGGCCCCCGTCGTCGCGCCCCTGCGAGAGGTAGTCACCGAGCGACGCGCCGAGCGGGCGGGTCAGCACGTAGGCGATCCAGAACGCCAGGATCGGGTTCAGCCACGACCAAGCGTACGCCGCCCCGACCACGGCGATCAGCGCGGCGAAGATCAGCCCGGACCGCCAGTAGCCCAGGTCGAAGCCCTCGGACAGCAGATCGCCGGCTGCGGTGCCGAGCGCGAAGGTGAACAGGATCGCCGCCCAGTAGAAACTCTCCCGGCGGGCGGTGACGATCGAGTGGATGGACAGGGTGCCCTCGCTGCGGTACCAGACGGTGAAGGTGATGCCGAGGGCCACGGCGAACACCGCGGTGCTCACCTCGAGCGGGACGCCGAGGCCGTCGGTCAGGTTGTCCGTGATCAGCGTGCCGACGATGCTGACCAGCACCACCGCCAACCAGTAGACCCCCGCCACGTAGCGCCGGGTCCGGAACTGCCAGACGAGCACCGCGACCAGCGCGACGGTCATGACGAGCGTGGTGCCGGTCAGGCCGAGATGAAGGTCGACGTTGAGAAAGTCCGCCGCCGTCTCGCCCACCGTGGTCGAGAGGACCTTGATGACCCAGAAGTAGACCGTGACCTCGGGAACCTTGTTGAGCATCTGCCGCATTTGCGGCGACTCGTACCGTTTGTTGATTGTCATGTGCCGCAAACTTCCACGCCCAGCCTGAGAGCAGGCTGAAGCCCGGCCCGGGAGGTCGTGGGTCCACCGGCCCGAGCCCGGCCAGGGCGAACCCCACGACGACGATGAGCAGGTAGCGCCGGTCGGCGACCCGCTCGCAGCGGTGCGCGGGGCCGCGGCAAGCCGGCCGAGCAACTAGGTTGCGGTCATGGACTTTCAGGATGTGGTCCGGCGGCGACGCATGGTGCGCAGCTATGACCCGGATCGGCCGGTTCCCCCCGAGGTCGTCGAGCGCATCGTCCACAACGGGCTGCGGGCGCCGTCGGCGGGTTTCTCCCAGGGCTGGGGCTTCCTGGTGCTCGACAACCCGGCCGACATCGCACGGTTCCGGGACGCCGTACGGCCCGACGACGGGCCCGAGAACTGGTTCGCGGCGCGGGTCGAGTCGCCACTGCTGATCGTTCCCCACTCGAACAAGGACGCCTACCTGGACCGCTACGCCCAGCCCGACAAGGGCTTCGTCGATCGGTCGGACGCCTGGTGGCCCGCCCCCTACTGGGACATCGACACCGGAATGGCGTCCCTGCTGATGCTGCTGACCGCGGTCGACGCCGGGCTGGGCGCCTGTTTCTTCGGCATGCCGGTGGACCGGATCGCGGCGTACCGCGAGGCGTTCGGGGTGCCGCCGCGGTTCACCCCGATCGGCGCGATCTCGATCGGCTACAGCGACGAGCCGCCCCGTGACCTCCGCAACCGGCGCCGGCCGGTCGACGAGGTCGTGCACCGGGGCCGGTGGAGCCACCCGGCGGAATAGCCGCCGCTAGGGCAGCGGCGACGGCGGCGCAGTGCGGGCGAGCTGAGCAGCCCGCACCCGCCGCCGGTCACACGTCGACGGTGAGGCGGACGGTCACCACCTCGCCCACCTCGATCCCCTCGGCCTTCCGTACCGACGCCTTCACCGGCACGAGGTACCGCCCGTCCTTCGGGAACAGCGACGTCCGCCAGCCGGTGGCGCCGACGCGCGCCGCGACCGGAATCATCCCCCAGCCGTACGTCACCGAGGGGGACGCCGCTTCCAGCTCACCGCACTGCTCGTCGGGGACGGTGACGAAGTGCCACGGCGCGGGCCCCCGCCAGAACCACAGCTCGCCGCTGAACTCCAGATCCATCCGGTCAGCATAGGAGCCGACCGGCCCCCGCCGACGTGCGCGTGAGCCGCACCGCGACCACGACGGTCCAGGCCAGCAGCGGGAACACGGCCACCCGTTCCATGCCGCCGACGCCGAAGCCGAGGTCGACCTGGGCCAGGAACAGCACCGTGCCGGCCAGGCCGGTCAGCCCCAGCGCGAGGCTGTCCTCCCGCATCGCGCCGAGGACCGGGGACCGCCGGGCCAGCGAGGCCACCAGCATCCCGCCGTTCCCCAGTACGAAGATCAGCAGCGCCGCGAGGAAGTGGTTGTTCTCGTCCACGTCCGCCGGATACGCCCCGGCCAGCACGTACCCGCTCGCGCCGGCGAGGGTCAGCAGCTGCGCCGCCCGGGTGGCGGCACCGCGGCCGAGCGCCGACCAGGTGAGCAGGACCCCGAGCGCGAGCAGCAGACCGGTGACGATCATGGCGCTGTTCATCGCCGCATGCCACGGCGAGCAGACCTGGCGGGGACGGGTGGTGTCCCACACCCCGCAGGTCACATTGCCCAGATCGCTGATGTTGTTGTCGGCCCAGCTGAACCGCGGCTGCCGCCACGCCAGCCCGGTGATCACGTTCGCGGCCAGGAACAGCGGTGGGGCGAGCAGCCAGCTGTACGAGCCCAGGCGATGGATAAGCATGCGGCCACTTCACCGGACCGGAGTGGGTGCCGCACTGGGCTCAGTAGGTCAATGTCGGGTAGGGCTGGGCATACCCGAGGAGTGGATCCAGCCGGCTGGGCCATGCCCCTCCGCCTGGCTAGCGTCTCCGGCATGACCTTGGACAGACCATCGCACCTGGCGGACGCGCTTCGCCGGCGGGACTACCTGCTCTCCGCATGGCCCTGGCGCGCCCTGGCGTACGCCGTCACCACCGTGCCGATCGCCGGCGTGCTGGCCGTCGGGCTGCTCGTCGTCGGGGCGCCGCTGCTGGCGGTGGTCAACGCGGCCCGGCAGGGCCGCCCGGTCGGGCTGCCCATCGTCGTGTTCCTCACCGTCGCCGGTCTCGCCATGCTGGCGCTCGCCCCGATCGCGAGCGTCCCGGTGGCCGCATTCGAGCGGTGGCGGCTCGGCGTCGTCGACCCGCGCCCCCTGCCCGGGCAGCGCATCCGGGGCCTGGCGGTCCGCTACACCAGCGCCGCGGCCTGGCGGGAGGTCGCGTACACCTTCTTCCTAGGCGGGGTCGTGCCGATCGCGTACTGGCTGCTCACGCTGCTCGCCCTGCTGGACCTCACGCTGATCGCCAGCCCCTGGCTGGCCGACGACACCGACCAGGTCGTCGTGGTCTGGAGCACCGTCGACACCGCCCGCCAGGCGATCCCGTACGCCATCGTGGGCCTCCTCCTCATCCCGGTGCTGTGGTATCTGGCCGGGCTGCTCGTCGCCGTCCAGGCGGCGCTGGCCCGACGGTTGCTCGGCGGGCCGCCCGACGACGGGGCGGCGCTGCGGGAGGTCACCCGCTCCCGGGCCCGCCTGGTCGACGCGTACGAGGCGGAACGCCGCCGCATCGAACGCGACGTGCACGACGGCGCGCAGCCCCGGCTGACCAGCCTCACCCTGCAACTCGGGCTGGCCCGGCTCGACGTGCCCGAGAACTCACCCGCCGCCCGGCCCCTCGCGGTCGCGCACGAACAGGCCAAGGACCTGATGGTCACGCTCCGGCAGATCGTGCAGGGCATCCGCCCGCAGAACCTGACCGAGCTCGGCCTGGCCGGCGCCGTCCGGGAACTGGCCGGTGAGGCCACCATCCCCGTCGACGTACGCGCCGACCTCACCCAGCCGGTACCGGAACTGCTGGAGACCACCGCCTACTTCGTGGTGTCGGAATCGCTGGGCAACGTCGCCCGGCACGCCCACGCGACCCGGGCCGAGGTACGGCTGACCCAGACCGACCGCCACCTCGTCGTGGAGGTCGAGGACGACGGCCGCGGCGGCGCCGACCCGACCCGCGGCACCGGCCTGACCGGGCTCGCCGACCGGGTCGCCGCGGTCAACGGGCGGTTGCTGCTCGCCAGCCCGACCGGCGGTCCTACCCTCGTGCGGGTGGAGCTGCCATGCCGCCGGTGACCCGTGTCGTGCTCGCCGAGGACGAGGTCCTCCTCCGCGAGGGTCTCGTCGGCCTGCTGACCAGGTTCCAGTTCGAGGTGGTCGCCGCCGTCGGCTCGGCACCGGACCTGCTGGACGCGGTCCGCACGCACCAGCCGGACCTGCTCGTGACCGACATCCGCATGCCGCCCCACCACCGCGACGACGGCCTGCGCGCGGCCGTCGCCCTCCGCGCGGAGCGGCCGCACCTGGCCGTCGTGGTGCTGAGCCAGTACGTGCAGACCGAGTACGCCTCCGCGCTGCTCGACAGCGGCGACGGCCGGCACGTCGGCTACCTGCTCAAGGACCGGGTGGCCGACGTCGCCGAGTTCGCCGGCACCCTGCGCAGGGTCGTCGACGGTGGCACGGCCATCGACCCGGACGTGGTCCGGCATCTGCTGCACCGCCCTCGCGACCCGCTCGCCGCCCTGTCCGCCCGTGAACGCGAGGTGCTCGCGCTGCTCGCCGAGGGCCACTCCAACGCGGCCATCGCGGCGCGGCTGCACGTCACCGAGGCGGCGATCGGCAAACACGTGGGGAACATCCTGACCAAGCTCGACCTGCCGCCCAGCGACGACACCAACCGGCGGGTGCTGGCGGTCCTCACCTACCTGCGGACCGATCCGTCCCTGCGCGACCGGTGATCGATGGCCCGCATCGCTACCGAATGACGCCGCGGCGGCGGCCCTCGGCGACCGCGGCGGTGCGATTGTCGACATCGAGCTTGCTGAACACCTGGACGAGGTGGGACTTGACGGTGGCCTCGGTGATGAACATGGCCCGGGCGATGCCGTGGTTGCTGTGGCCCTCGGCGACCAGCTGCAGAATCTGGATCTCGCGTGGGGTCAGTGCCCGCCCGGGTGTGCGTACGCGGGTGACCAGGCGGGAGGCGATGGCGGGGGCGAGCACGGTCTCGCCCGCCGCGGCGGAGCGGATGGCGGCCAGCAGGTCGTCGGGTTCGGTGTCCTTGAGCAGGTAACCCGTGGCGCCCGCGGTGATGGCGGGCAGGATGTCGGCGTCGCTGTCGTAGGTGGTCAGCACCAACACCCGTGGTGGCCGGGGGTGGGCCAGGATCCGCCGGGTGGCCTCCGCGCCGTTGATCCCCGCACCCAGGTGCAGGTCCATCAGGACCACGTCAGGAGTGGCGGCTTCGGCCTGTGCGATCGCGTCGGCTCCGGTGGCGGCCTCCCCGACGACGGTGATACCCGGATCGGCGTCCAGTGCCGCGCGCAGCCCGCGACGGACGATGGGGTGATCGTCGACGATGAGGACCCGGATCGGGTCGGCAGGACGGGGCGCGCGGGTCACGGTGTCTCCCCTTCCGTCGGGATGGAGGCGCTGATCGCGGTGCCCTGTCCGGGAGCGGATTCGACGACGAGGGTGCCGCCGACGGCGGTGAGTCGGCGGCGCATGGTGGCCAGGCCCAGGCCTGTGCCGGTCGTCGAGGTGAGCGGCTGGTCGGGGTCGAACCCGCGCCCGTTGTCGACGACGTCGAGGCTGACCGTCCCGGGCAGGTAGGTGAGGGTGAGGTTCACCCGATCGGCGGCGGCGTGCGCGCGTACGTTGGCGATGGCCTCCTGCCCGGCGCGGAGCAGGGCGACCTCCACCGGGGTGGGCAGTGCGTAGGGAAGGCCGTCGACGGTGACGCGGGCGTCGAGGCCGAGGCGGCGGCTGTCGTCGACCAGGTGACCGAGGGCCTCGGTGAGCGGCCGGCCGGCCAGCGGGGCGGGGGTGAGGGCGCGGAGGAGCCGCCGGGTGTCCTCCAGCGCGGACTGCGCGGCCTCGACGGCGGCGTCCAGGTGGTGGTGGGCGGCCACCGGGGCGTCCGGCCAGCGGCCGGCGGCCGACTTCACCAGCAGGATGATCGTGGACAGGCTCTGGGCGACGGTGTCGTGGATCTCGCCGGCGAGCCGTTCCCGCTCGGCGAGCGTGCCGGCGCGGCGCTGGGCGGCGGCGAGCTGGCCCTGCGCGGCGGTGAGGTCGGCCAGCAGCCGCGTGGCCAGATCGTTCTGCTCTCGGAGGTCGCGGTAGACGGTCATGATCACGATGGCCACCCCGGCGCCGATGACCGGGCCGAGCACTGCGGGAACACTCAGCCTTCCCTCGTGGAGCGAGAACGCGGCGACGGCCACCGCCGCCAACCCCGCGACGACCACCGGCCCGACCACCCTCGGGAGCAGCTGCATGGCCAGCAGGAACAGGGCGAACGCCAGCCACACGAAGTCCACCGACAACGCGGCCAGTCCGATCCAGCCGGCGGTGAGCCCGGCGAACCACAGCCCGGCCACCGCCGGTCGCCGGGCGTGCCGGGCCAGTACGACGCCCAGCAGGTACCAGAGGGCCACCACGGCCACCGCGGTGATCAGCACACCGACGGGTGGACGGCCGGACCGTGCGGCGCGTACGGCGCCGACCAGCAGCAGCGCGACGAACAGGACGTGTTCGGCCCGACGGAGCAGGGTCAGCGTGACCGCCGCGACCCGCGGCTGCTGGTGATCCATGACCCTGTCGACCGTAGTGGCCGCCGGGCGGCTCGGCCTCCAACTTTCGATGGGTTCAGCCGTGCCTCGTTCGTCTCCGCAGGTCCCAGCCCTCGTGCGAGGGCACCGCCGGTGCTGGCGGGAAGGCTTGCGGCATGTTCATCGCAGTACGTGACCTTCGATTCGCCCGGGGCCGGTTCGCCCTCCTGGGCACCGTCATCGCGCTGATGACACTGATGGTGATCCTGCTGACCGGGCTGACCGCGGGACTGGGGGCGGCCAGTGTGTCGGCGGTGGCGGAGCTCCCCGTCGACGCCATCTCGTTCCAGCGGCCGACCGACGGTCAGCAGGTGTCCTTCGCCACCAGCAGCCTACCGGCGGAAGCGGTCGCCACCGTGGCAGCGCAGCCAGGGGTGACCGCCGCGTGGCCGCTCGGCGCGTCGACCACCCGCCTGCAGGCCGACGGCCGCGCCGCGACGGTGGCGCTGCTCGGCGGCGATCCCGCGCTGTATCCGGCACTGCGGGAAGGTCAGGCACCAGCCGGGGCCGAGGTGGCCCTCACCGCCGACCTGGCCGAGACGCAGTCGGTGTCGGTCGGCGACACCGTCTCCGTCGGCGGTCAGCAGGTCACGGTGACGGCGATCGTGGCCACCACCTCGTTCAACCATCTGCCCGTCGTGTACACCCCGATCGACACCTGGCAGCGCCTGGCGCGAACGGAGGGCATCACCGCCGTGGCCGCCACCCGTGACGACGGGGTCAACGCCGCTGCCGACCCCGCCGGCCTCACGACGCTCAGCCGTGACGAGGCGTTCACCGCCGTCGGCGGCTACGCCTCCGAGCAGGGCTCACTCAACCTGATGCGGGGCCTGCTGTTGGCGGTCTCCGCCCTGGTCGTCGGCGCCTTCTTCACCGTCTGGACCATGCAGCGCGGCACCGATCTGGCCGTGGTCCGGGCGCTCGGCGGCAGCCGCGGCTACCTGCTGCGCGACGCCCTCGCCCAGGCCGGGATCGTCCTGCTGGTGGGCGCCGCCGTCGGCGCCGGCGCCGCCGCCGGCCTGGGTGCGGTGGCCGCCCGGGTCGTGCCGTTCGTCCTGGACACCACCACGGTTGCCGTCCCGCTCGCGGCGATGCTCGCCGTCGGCGCGCTCGGCGCCGCCTTCTCCGTCCGCCGGGTCAGCACCGTCGACCCGCTCACCGCCCTGGGAGCAGCCCGATGACTCTAGCCCTCACCGACGTCCGCCTCACCTACCCCGACGGGGACCGCCGCCTGGTCGCGCTCGACGCGGTCAACCTGCGGGTCACCGGAGGTGAACTGGTGGCGGTGACCGGTCCGTCCGGGTCCGGCAAGTCCAGCCTGCTGGCCGTCGCCGGCGCCCTGACCCGGCCCGAATCCGGCACGGTACGCATCGCGGACACCGACGTCACCGCGCTTGATCAGAAGGGTCGTGACCGGCTCCGCCGGGAACGCATCGGATTCGTCTTCCAACAGGCCAACCTGCTGGCCTCGCTCACCGCCCTCGACCAGCTCCTGCTCGTCGCACACCTGTCCGGCGCATCCCGGCGCTCGGCCGAGGCCCGCGCCCGCGGGCTGCTCGACCGAGTGGGCCTCGGCGGCAAGGCGGACAAGCGTCCCCACCAGCTTTCCGGCGGGGAACGCCAACGGGTCGGCATCGTCCGCGCGTTGATGGGAAACCCTGCCCTGCTCCTGGTCGACGAACCCACTTCCGCTCTTGATCACGAGCGTGGCGAGGCGGTGGTCACCCTGCTGCGCGACATCACCCACGAGCAGCCGTTGGCCACCGTCATGGTCACCCACGATCTGCAGTACCTGCACCTGGCGGACCGGACGGTGGCGATGCGGGACGGCCGGGTGTGCCCGCCGGCTGAGTTCAGCCCGCGATCACCCGCCGCCGTCCGGGGCCACTGAGGCCACGTCATCGGTCCGGGTGATGCGGCCACGCGGCAGACGTGATGACAGGGCGGATGTTCGCGCGCTGTCTGCTCACGAGGTGGCCGACGCGCGGCGCGCCAACCACAGGCGGTGGGCGAACAGGACCAGGTAGCCGGCGAGGACGGCGCCGAGCACGGCCAGTGCGCCGGTGTCGGCGGAGTGCCGCGCCGCGTCCAGGATCACGCCGAGCATCGCCGCCGCGACGATCAGGGACACGTGGTTGGAGGCCCAGAAGACCACCGGCGTCATCCGCGTGGCGTCGAGGTCGCGCATCGCGCCGCGCCGCAACTGCCGGACGAGCCAGACCGAGAGCGGCGCGGTGGCGGCCATGGCGACCCAGATCAGCCAGGGTACCCAGCCGAGCAGCGCGAAGGCGGTGAGCATCGCGTACGCGATCGGCTGCGCGGCGACGATCAGGCGCACCGCCGGCTGGTAGCCGACGATGACCGGCAGGGTGCGCTTGCCGACCATCGCGTCCGACCGGCGGTCGCCCAGGTTCATCACCATCATCCGGGCCACCTGCAGCACCGCGGTGGGTGCCAGCACGGCGAGCAGCAGCATCGGTACGGTGCCGGTCTGGAGCACCACCGCGACGGCCGGCCAGAGTCCGTTGAGGATCGCGGCGACGGTCAACTCTCCCGCGCCCCGGTAGTTGAGCCGCACCGGCGGGGCGGTGTAGAACCAGGCCAGCACCACGGCGGCGGTGGCGAGCAGGCGCGCCTGCCCGGACGGCATGACCGCCACCATCAGGGTGGACACGCTGAAGAGTACGAACGCGGCGCCGAGCGACACCACGGGTGCGACCAGCCCGTCCACCAGTGCCCGGCTGCCGCCGGTCCACGGGGTGAAGTAGACGTTCGCGCGGTCGGCCTCGAGGTCGAAGTACTCGTTGCAGTAGTGGGTCATCACGTGGACGGTCCACGCGAAGAGTTGGGCGACCGCGTACCAGGTGACGTCGAGCGGGTGACCCTGGTGCACCGCGACCGCCACCGCGAGGCCCACCGGCAGGAGGTTGTAGAGCAGGAAGCGGAGCCGGGCGAGTCGGAGGAAACCCTTCCAGTGAACGCGCTCCGGCCCGCTGGTGGGGCCGGTGACCGCACGCCGGGTCTCCGGCCGCAGACTTGGTTCCAGCATCGCACCCATCGACATGCGCCTCCCCGTGGTCAGTCCGCTACGGAATCTATGTGTCGGCGGCGGCAAGCGACAGGTTGTGTCGGGAAGGTAACTGCCTGCGAGGCCTGCGACCGGACGGTGCGGGCGATAAGCTACGCACCGTCGGGTCGAGTCGTGCCAGCGCCGGTCCGGCTTTCGCCGGCGCGGCGAGCCGGGGCCACGGTCGCCCTGGCGACGACCGTGGCCACGGCCGGCGGTCAGCAGTACCCGTTGACGGTGCCGCTCACGCCGGTCCAGAGGTAGGCGTCGGAGACCCAGGTGCCGTCGGTGAGCTTGTTCCACAGCGAGGTGGTGCCCCACCGGCCGCTGTGCGTGGTGCCGTTCGCCGAGCAGGCGATGTTCACCGTCGCCCCGTCGCCGACGGACCCGACGACCGCGTACCCGGTGCCGGGTCCGGAGCGCTTGTTGACCGAGCCGCCTCCGTTGGCGTCCACCACGCCCTGGGTGAAGCCGAGCGCGCCGTAGTTGTAGAGCGCCCCGCCCACGTTCACCTGGGCCGAGCCGTGCAGCGCGTACCCCTGGTAGGTCGCTCCGCCGTTCATGATGACCCACTTGCCGAAGTTGTGTCCGGCGATCGGCACGTACGCGCTGTTCTGCCGCAGACCGAAGTGCACGTGCCGGCCGCTGGCGGCACCCCCGCACGTCACGTCGGTGCCGGTGTAGCCGAGGTAGGCGCCCTCGCCCACACCCGCGCCATTGACGTTGATGTTGCTCCACAGGTGGTAGTAGTCGGTGGAGTAGCCCCGGTCGTGGATGACCCGGATCCAGCCCTGGCACATCGTGTACGCGGTGCCGCCGCGCGCCGCGACGACGACCTGGTCGCCGCCGGACAGGTCGATGGAGCTCCACGGGCTCTCGCTGCCGCCCCAGCCGTGCGGCCCGCCGGTCAGGTACCAGGACTGGCCGATTCCGAACGGCAGTCGCATGCCGGTCCGGTAGTCGCCACCGGCGTACATCGGCGTCACCGCGGTGAACACCTGCTTCTCGCGGTCGGAGACCACCGCCGCGGGCGCCGCCGCGGCCAGCTCGGCGAAGGCCGGTTCGCCGTCGAAGGCGATCTGCCAGCCGCGGTCCTGCGCCCGGGCCACGAACAGCCATCCCGCCGGGTACGCGCCCTCCTGGTGCGGCGCGACCACGACGGCGGTGCCGAAGGCCCAGCGCTGGCCGGCCCGCCGGGTGACGTTCACCCGGGTGTCCGACGCGTCGGCGGCGCGCAGCGCCGGCTCCGCCTTCGTGGCCTGCTGGAGCAGCTTCGCGGTGACGGCGGTGGTCACGTCGGCCGATGGCGACGCCTGGGCGACGCCGGGACTGGTGAGCATGCTCGCGCCGAGCAGTGCCGCGGCGGCGACACCGAGCGCGATCCGGAGACGGGGCATAGGTCCTCCTTCACCAACGGGTGGGAGGGAGGCTAGCGATTCTATCGATATCTGTCTACGTCCATCCCTGTCGGCCGGATCCGGCCAGGCACTCACCCGTTGGTGCCGGCGTCCGGCCGGCTCGGCGGAGACGCCGGGCCGTTCGGGGCGATCGAGATCGAGCCGTTCGGCCAGGACGGCTGGCGGCTGTCCGACAAGAGCGCGACTGGCCCCGCACCCGCACCTAACTTCGCCGGTATTCACAACCTTCTGCGGTGGGGGCTTCATTGTGAACAGAACACATGTCGTCACCGGCGGCACCGGCTTCGTCGGACTGGCGCTCGTCCTGGAACTGCTGCAGCGTACCGACGACGACGTGGTGTGCCTGGTGCGGCCCGGTGCGCACGACCCCGACGCGCGGCTGCGCGGCCTGTTGGCCGCGGCGGCGCGCGCCTACGACCGACGCGTCGACCTCGACGGGCGGGTGCGGGCCGTCGCCGGCGACGTCAGCCGGCCGGACTGCGGGCTGCTGGAGCCGATCCGCGGCCCGATCGCGGACTTCTGGCACAGCGCCGCCTCACTGCGCTACGAGGAGTCCGCCGCGGCGGACATCTTCGCCACCAACGTCGACGGCACCCGGCATGCGCTCGACCTCGCCGACCGGCTCGGCGCCGCGTCGTTCAACTACGTCAGCACCGCCTATGTCGCGGGTACCCGGGACGGGGTGATCAGCGAGCGCCTGATCGCACCCGACAGCAACAACAACGCCTACGAGCGCAGCAAGGCCACCGCCGAGGCGCTGGTCCACGGCCACGCCGGGACGGCGACCCGCATCCTGCGGCCCAGCATCGTGGTCGGCCACCGCGCCACCCGCGCGGTCGTCGGCAGCTACACCGGGATGTACGGCTTCCAGCGCCGGCTCGCCGCCTTCGCGCAGAGCCTGTCGGTACGGGCGCCGGAGCGGCTGCACCGACCGGTGCGGATGCTGGTCGATCCGGGTACGCCGCTGAACTTCATCCCCGTCGACGCGCTGGTCGAGCAGCTGGTCGGCATCGCCGCCTCGGGCAGCCCGGAACGGATCTTCCATCTCACCAACTCGACTCCGCCGGCCGCCGGCGACGTGCTCAGGCGGATCTTCGCGCTGGCCGGGCTGCCGGAACCGGAGTACGTCAGCGACCCGTCCGAGCTGGACGACACCGATCGGGCGTTCGCCAAGGGCATCGAGTTCTACCGCTCGTACCTGGTCGGCGAGAAGCTCTTCGACCGGGTCAACAGCGACCGGGCGCTGGGTCGGACCGACGCGGGGCGGATGCCGTTCCCCGACGCCGAGATCACCGCCTACGCCCGCTGGTACCTCGACAACGTGCAGCGCCGCCGAGGGCCGGGGCGGCACCGGGCGACGCCCGCCCGCTCGGCCCGACCCGCGCCGGCCGCCGCGCCGCGGCCCGCCGATCCGACCCGGATCGTCCTGCTCGGCGCCGGTTACACGTCGGTGTGGGCGTACAAGTCGCTGCGGCGGCGGCTGGGCCGGCAGTTGCGCCGGGGCGACGTCGAGCTCGTCTTCGTGGACCCGCTCGGCTACCACTCGTACCACGGTTTCACCGCCGAGGTGCTCGGCGGCCTCATCGCCGAGGGGCACGAACGGAGCCCGCTGCGGACCACCTGCCCGCGGGCGCGGCTGGTCCGGGGCACCGCGGAGCACGTCGACCTGGGGCGCCGCGAGGTCGCCGTGGCGCTGGCCGGCACCACCGGGGAGACGCTGACCCTGCGCTACGACCACCTGGTCGTCGGCTGCGGCAGCCACGACGACCTGGCCCGGGTGGCGGGGCTGGCCGAGCACGGCTGGTCGCTGAAGAACCCGGGCGGTTCCGCGGCCGTGCGGGAGCGGCTGCTGACGCAGGTGGAGCTGGCCGACGCGAGCCCCGACGAGCAGACCCGACGGGAACTGCTCAGCGTGGTCGTCGTCGGGGGCGGCTTCACCGGCGTGGAGATGTCGGCCACGGTCGCCGAGCTCTTCCGCAGCCTGCGCCCTCGCTACCGGGTGCTGCGCGAGGTCGAGCCGCAGGTGCACCTCGTGCACGGCGGTCCCGACCTGCTGCCGCAGCTGCGTCCCCGGTTCGCCCGGCTGGCCGGGTACGCGCACCGCCAGCTCGTGCGCGCCGGCGTACGGCTGCACCTGGACACCCGTGTGGTGCGGGTCGACCTGGACGGCGCCCACCTCGACGACGGGTCCGTGCTCGCCAGCCGCCTGGTCGTGTCGACGTTGGGCCAGGCGGTGGCCCCGGTGCCCGGCACGGAGTCGCTGGAGTCCCGCCACGGCCGCCTGGTCACCGACGACTACCTGCGGGTCCGTGGCGGCGACGGGCGGGTGTGGTCCGGTGGCGACCACGCCCACCTGCTGCATCCGGTCAAGGGCGAGCCCTGCCCGGCCAATGCGCTGTGGGCGATCAAGCACGGCGGGTGGATCGGCGGGAACATCGCGGCGACGCTGCGCGGCCGGACCCCCCGCCGGTTCACCTACCGGGGCCTCGGGCAGGCGGCGAGCCTGGGCGTCGGCCGGGGCGCCGTCGAGCTGTACGGGGTGCAGGTCACCGGCTGGCTGGGCTGGCTGATGCGGGCCGGGTTCTTCCTCTGGTTCATGCCCTCGCGGCGGCAGGCGGTACGCAGCCTCGTGGACCTGCTCGGCGCGCCCGTGCTGGGCCGGCGCCTCACCGCGCTGGCGGCGTCCGGCCGCCCGATCCGGCCGGGCAGCCCGGAACCGCTCGCGGTGCCGAGCCAGCCGTCCCGTCCGCCCCAGCAGCGCGATCGGCAACTACTCCGCCAGCGGGACCCGGGCCCGCACGAGCAGGTCCCCCAGCCGGAGCCCCGGTAGCCGGGCTGCCGGGCAACGATGCGGCATGACCTGACGGGAGGCGCCGTCGCGGTCCCGCGGTGAGCGCGACAACACGAGAACGAACCGGCCGGAGGCCCGGGGTCGCTGACCCCGGGCCTCCGGCCGCGTCACGTCTGCCGCACGTAGGAAATCTTCCCTCAAGCCGTTGACTTCGGTGATTTTCAACACAACAATCGCCATCAATATCGACGGCTGTCGTTGTCGATCGGCACCTCGAGAGGGAGGTATCCATGGCAGCTGTGACAGGCGAGATGTCGTGGTTCTGCTGCGGCAGCGCGTGGGGCCCGTGCGGCACCACGGGCGGCGGCGCCTGCGGCACCTGCAAGTCCGGCAACTACCAGCACGCGTGGCCCAACGCCTCGGACGCATGCTGGTCCATCACCCGCCCGGACACGTGCGGGATGTCACTGTCCCGCCGCACCTGCGGCTTCCGGCACTACACCACCAACCTCTGCAGCGGCCTCCGGGTCGGCACCACCATCGCCGACTGCGGTCCGCAGACCGACCTCTGGTGCGGCGAGCGCAGCTGCTGCGGCTCGGCCTGCGGCACCAACCGCATCATCGACCTGACGCCCGCGGCGTACAGCGCGATCGCCAGTCTTTCCACCGGGCTGCGGCCCGTGTCGGTCGACATCGTCTGAGGGGGAGGGCATCATGAACCAGTCCCTGAACCGCCGCCGGCTGCTCGCCACCGCCGCGCTCGGTGGCCTCGTCGGCGCCACCGGCCTCGGCTCGCTCGCCCCCGAGGCGGCCTTCGCCGCCGAGGCCGTGACCGTCGAACCCGGCGCCCCGGACCCGAACTTCGCCGAGGGCCGGATCAGCAAGGTCTCCGGCAACATGCTGCTGGTCACCGGCTCGGACACCGTCCTGCATTCGATCCGGATCACCAACGGCACGAGCATCTGGAAGCTGCACCCGACCACGTTCGACCAGGTGGCCGTCGGCGACGGGCTCTACGCCCGCGGCGTCCGGCTGCCCGACGGCACGCTCGCCGCGGACTCCGTGTGGGTCAACATCGTCAACCTGCACGCACACATCGCGTCGGTCGGCCGCAACATGCTGCACCTCGACCACAAGGGCCAGCGGATCGTGGCGCACGTGGTGCCTGGTCGCTCCGCCGCGGTCTACAACGGCACCCCGGCGGTCAGCGACATGTCCCTGCTGCGGGTCGGCCGGCACGTCCAGGTGCTCGGTGCCTGGCACCCGGACACCAACGAGATCAGCATCGCCACCGTCTACGCCGCCGCCTGACCGGCACTACCCCCGGGCGGTGCGCCGCCGCGTACCGCCCGGGTGCCGCCCGCCGGACAACCCGTTGGAGGAACCCATGATCGAAGTGCTCGCGGCGCTGCAACCGCTGGTCCTCGGTGCGGTGCTGATCTGGTCCGCGCGCGTCAAGCTGTTCAGCCGGCGCGCCGCCGCGGCCGCCAACCGCTCGGCGCTCGTCCGCCTGCTCGGGCAGGACCGGGCGCTGCCCGCGTACCGGGTGCTCGGCGGCGTGGAACTGACCCTCGGCGCGCTGCTCCTGGCGCCACCCGCGCTGCGGCTGGAGGCGATTGCCGCGACCGGGCTGGCCGTCGGCTTCCTCGCCTACCTCACGTACGCCCGCCGAGTGGCGCCGACCTCCTCCTGCGGCTGCCTGAGCGCCCAACCGATCCCCGTCTCCGGCCGCAGCCTGGCTCGGGCCGGCCTCCTGGTGGCGGCGGGCGTCCTCGCCGGCCTGGCCGCCGGCGGCTGGTGGACCGCGCTCGCGGCGCGGCCGCTGGCCGGCGCCGCCGTGCTGCTCGCCGAACTGGCGTTGGTGGTGGCGCTCTCGCCGGAGCTGGACGCGGCCTGGCTGCTGCCGCTGCGCCGGCTACGCGCCTGGCTCACCCGCCCGCTGCGGGGCGGCTCCGGCGTACCCCTGCTCGCCGCCGTGCAGCAGATCCAGCTCAGCGACGCCTACCGGCGGGTGGCGCCGCTGCTCCGCTCCGACGTGCGGGAGCACTGGGACGACGGCGACGGGCGCTTCGTCGGGCACGCCGCGCACTACCAGGGCCGTCCGGTGACCGCGGTGTTCGCCGTGCCACTGGCCGACCCGGAGCCGGACGCGGTGCGCGTCGCCGTGGTGGACGACGCCACCGGGGAGACGCTGCTGAGCCTCGCCGGCACGCCCCGGCCCGCCGGCCCCCGACTCACCGTCGTCCCCGCCTAGCGGCTGCGGAAGCGCAACACGGGTCGTCGGCCCTCTCGTCGGCCAGGCGGGATCACCAACTCCCGGTGATCCCGCCTGATGCGGGCGGCGGGCGATCGGCTTCCGTGACGTCAGGGGCCAACCCGGCGGGCCGGGCCGGGGACCGCCCGGCCACGTGGGCGCGGTAGATCTCGACGCCGACCACGAGATCCTGCCACGGCATGCCAACCCCCTTGAACAGCCGTGGACCGCCGGCCGGCAGCCGCGTGCGACCGGTCACCAGGTCCCGCAGCGGATACAGGTCCTCCGCGCGGACGACGCCGGCGGACAGCGGACTGACGATGTCCCCCGCCTCGCGCCGGGTGCCGGCGAGCGACTCGACGACGACCCGGGAGCGGGCGACCAGCGTGTCGTCCACCTCGCGATGGTGCGGCGAGTGCGAACCGATCGCCACGACGACGGCGTCGGCCTTCACCAGCGCGCCGTCGAACAGCGGCGTGGCGGCGCTGGTGCAGCAGCAGATGAGGTCCGCCCGGGTCACCGCCTCCGTGCACGAGCCGGGATCGAACAGGCGTGCCGGAACGCCCCGGCTGTCGCACCACGCCGCGAGCCGTTCGCGCCGCGGGCCGTCCCTGCCCACCAGCGCGACCTCGCTGATCTCGTACAACGCGAGCATCGCCGCGACGTGGGCACGCGCCTGCGGACCGGTGCCGAACACCGTCAGCCGCAGCGGCGCGCCGGCCGTCGCGGGCAGCAGGTACCGAACCGCGAGCGCGGACACCGCGGGGGTACGCAGGTTCGTCAACGCGGTGCCGTCGATGAGGGCCGCCGGCCGCTGCCCCGGTCCTTCGAACAGGACGAACGCTCCCTGGATCAGCGGCAGGCCCCGTCCGGCGTTGTCCGGGGTGCTGGTGAGCAGCTTGCAGCCGGTGTACCCGCCCCGCGTGGCGGGCATGACCAGCAGCTCGCCGGCCTGCGTGGCCACCCGCGAGCGGGGTGTCTCCCGTTCCGGGTCGAGCCCCTCACGAAGCGCGGCCGCAAGGGCGTCCACCGCGACCCGAATCGGGACCTCCGCGACGGCCGCCCCGGAGATCAGCCGCAGACCTCCGAAGGAGCCGGTCGGCTCGGTCACGGTGGCCTCCGACGACGAACGGGGGACGGGACCCCAGCAGGTTACGAGGTAGGCCGTCATGGGGTCACGCGCAGGTCCCGTCACGCCGGCAGCCTCGCCCCATGCCCGCTTCGGCGCATAGCTCACCGTTGTCCGATCTTCTTGGCAATCCGGCCGACAGGCCAACCTGCTCCATACATCTGGCGGCTCCTCCTCGGACGCCGATTGCCGATAGGTTGCACCAGTCCATCCCTCTATCGAAGGCCCCAGCTTTGAAGCTCCGAAGCACGCGCAGACCCCTCAGTGTGTTGGGCGTACTCGTCACGAGCGGTGCGCTCGCCCTGACCAGCAGCGCTCCAGTCCTCGCCGCCGAAACGGCGACCCCCTTCATCAGCGAAATTCACTACGACAACGCCGGTACCGACACCGGCGAGGCGATCGAGATCGAGGCGCCGGCCGGCTTCGACCTGACCGGCTGGCAGATCGTTCTCTACAACGGAGCGAACGGTGCGGCGTACAACACCCGCACGCTGAGCGGCCCGGTGCCGGCGGCCGGGGTGGTCGTCGCCAACTACCCGACCGACGGTATCCAGAACGGCTCCCCCGACGGGATCGCGCTGGTCTCCCCCACCGGAACGGTGGCGGAGTTCCTCACCTACGAGGGCACGCTCACCGCGGTCGGCGGCCCGGCCAACGGGATGACCGGCACCGACATCGGGGTCGAGGAGACCTCCACCACCCCCGCCGGCCAGTCGCTGCAGAAGATCAACAGCACCTGGAACCCCCCGGCGGCCAACACCTTCGGGGTCAAGAACGGCGGCGGCAACCCCGACCCGGGCCCCGACCCGACTCCGGGCTGCACCGTCCCGGTCGACCGCACGATCGCGGAGGTCCAGGGCGCCGGCACCACCACGCCGCTGGCGGGCACCCGGGTCACCGTCGAGGGCGTGGTGACCGCCGACCACCGCACCGGCGGCTACAACGGCATCTACGTGCAGACCGCCGGCAGCGGCGCAGACCGTCCGGTCGCCGCCGGCACCGCCTCCGACGGCATCTTCGTCTACCTCACCACCAACACCGCGAACCACCCGTCGATCGCCATCGGCGACCGGGTACGGGTCAGCGGCACCCCGAGCGAGTTCAACGGCCTCACCCAGCTGAGCATCGCGGCCAAGAGCGACGTGCAGATCTGCGAGCACGGCGCGGCGCTGCCCGCCCCGGTCCCGGTCAGCCTGCCGCTGTCCGACGACGCCCGCGAGTCGGTCGAGTCGATGCTGGTGGCGCCGGTCGGCCAGTACACCGTCTCCGAGGTGTACAACACCAACCGGTACGGCGAGGTCGTGCTCGCCGCCGGTGACCGCCCGGCCCGGAACGCGACCGATGTCGCCCGCCCGGGCTCGGACGCCGCCAAGCAGGTAATCGCCGACAACAAGCTCCGCCGGATCCTGGTCGACGACGGCAAGACCACCAACCTGGCCACGGCCGGGCAGCTGCCGCCGTACCTGTCCAAGGAGAACCCGCTGCGGGTCGGCGACTCGGTCGAGGCGTTCGGGCCGTCGGTGCTGTCGTACGGCTTCAACGAGTGGCGGCTGCAGCCGACCACGCCGGTCAGCGCGGACACCCCGTCGGCGGGCCGGACCACCTTCAAGGCCACCAACCCGCGTACCGCCGCGCCGGCGAACGTCGGCGGGGACGTACGGCTGGCCAGCTTCAACGTCCTCAATTACTTCGTCCACTTCGGCGGGGACGCCCGTGGCGCGGCGAACGAGGCCGAGCTGGCCAAGCAGGAGGCGAAGATCGTCGCGGCGATCAGCGCCCTGGGCGCCGACGTGGTGGGGCTCGAGGAGATCGAGAACTCGGTACGGTTCAACGCCGGCGACCCGCAGCAGGCACTGAAGCGCCTGGTCAACGCGCTCAACGCCAAGGACGGCGCAGGCACCTGGGACTACGTCCGCAGCCCGGCCGAGCTGCCCGCCCCGGCCCAGCAGGACTTCATCACCACGGCGATCATCTTCAAGCCGGCGAAGGTGCAGCCGAAGGGGCCGTCGCGCTCGGTCAACGACGAGACCGTGTGGTTCAACGCCCGCGAGCCGATCGCCCAGACCTTCACCGCAGGGAAGATCTCCTTCACCGTGGTCGTCAACCACCTGAAGTCCAAGGGCGGCACCGGGACCGGCGACAACGCCGACTCCGGTGACGGTCAGGGCAGCTGGAACGGCGACCGGGTCCGGCAGGCCACCGCGCTGACCGCCTTCGTCGACCGGGTCAAGGCCGACAGCGGCACCGACGACGTGCTGCTGCTGGGTGACTTCAACGCCTACACCCAGGAGGACCCGATACAGGTCCTCTACCAGGCCAAGTACCAGGACCTGAACGACACCGGCAAGGCCACCTACGTGTTCGGCGGCGAGTCCGGCTCGCTCGACCACGCCCTCGCCTCCCCGTCGCTGGCCTCGCGGGTGACCGGGGTCGACGTGTGGCAGATCAACGCGGTCGAGTCGTTCGCCTTCCAGTACGACGGGCTGTCCGCCTTCTACGAGGCGAACCCGTACCGGGCCAGCGACCACAACCCGGTCGTGGTGGGCATCAGCACCAGCGCCAAGCCCGTCAACCTGCAGCTGCTGAGCATCAACGACTTCCACGGTCGGCTGGAGTCTCCGGCCACCGTCGGTGGTCAGCCGGTCGGCGGCGCCGCCCAGCTCGCCGGCCTGGTCGGCCAGCTGCGGGCGCAGAACCCGAACACCGCGTTCATCTCCGCCGGTGACAACATCGGCGCGTCCACGTTCATCTCGGCGATCGACGGGGACACCCCGACGATCGACGCGCTGAACGCCGCCGGGCTGGCCGCCTCGGCGGTCGGCAACCACGAGTTCGACAAGGGCATCGCCGACCTCACCGGCCGGGTGTCCGACCGCGCCGACTTCCCGTACCTGGGCGCCAACGTCTACCGCGGCGACAGCCGGGCGCTGCCGGCGTACTCCGTCAGCACGGTGGGTGGGGTCCGGGTCGGCTTCGTCGGCGTCGTCACCGAGCAGACCGCGTCGCTGGTCAGCCCGGACGGCATCGCCGGCCTGACCTTCCGCGACCCGGTCGCCGAGGCCAACCTGGTCGCCGGGCAGCTCAAGGACGGCAACCCGGACAACGGCGAGGCCGACGTGGTGGTCCTGCTCGCGCACGAGGGCGCGGCGACGGAGCACATCAACTCCGCCGACGCGCTGGCCAACGACCCGGTGTTCGGCAAGTTCACCCGGGTCAACGCCACCATCGACGCGATCTTCAGCGGCCACACCCACCAGCCGTACGCGTTCAAGCTCCCCGTGCCGGGGTCGGCCAAGCTGCGTCCGGTGGTACAGGCCGAGGACTACGGCAAGCGGCTGGGCAAGGTCACCCTCACCTTCGACCCGAACACGGGTTCGGTGACCGCCGCCGACGCGCAGCTGGTCGACGTGGTCGGCGCGCCGCAGGACGCGGCGGTGGCCGACATCGTGGCCGCCGCCAAGGCCAAGGCCACCGAGCTGGGCAAGCAGCAGCTCGGGTCGATCACCGCGGACGTCAAGCGGGCCTACACCAACGGCAACGAGGACCGCGGCAAGGAGTCGGCGCTGGGCAACTTCATCGCCGATGTGCAGCTCGCCGGCACCAAGGACGCAGGCCGGGGCGGGGCGCAGATCGCGTTCATGAACCCGGGCGGCCTGCGCGCCGACTTGCTCTACCGGACCGACGGCACGGTGACCTACGCCGACGCCTTCGCGGTCCAGCCGTTCGCCAACGACGTGGTCACCAAGAGCTACACCGGCGCCCAGATCAAGCAGGTGCTGGAGGAGCAGTGGCAGCCCGACGGCGCATCCCGTCCGGTGTTGTGGCTGGGTGTCTCGAAGGGGTTCAGCTACACCTACAACCCCGAGGCGCCCAAGGGCTCCCGGATCACCTCGATCAAGCTCAACGGCACGCCGCTCGACCCGTCGGGCACGTACCGGGTCACGGTGAACTCGTTCCTCGCCGCCGGTGGCGACAACTTCACCACCCTCGGCCAGGGCACCAACCCGGCGACCACCGGTGACAACGACCTCACCATGCTGGTGAGCTACTTCGCCGCGAACTCGCCGGTCACCGCGGACACCCAGCCGCGCTCGGCGATCGGGCAGGCCGGACCGCAGTGCACCACGACGATCACCGGCAAGTACAGCAAGGCGCTGGTGGTCTCCGCGGGCCTGACCTGCCTGGAGAACGCCTCGATCTCCGGCTCCGTCACGGTCAACCCGGGCGCCTCGCTGGTGGTCACCGGCGGCACCATCAGCGGACCGGTGTCCGCCACCCGGCCGGTGCTGTTCGACCTCTCCGGCGCCACCGTGTCCGGCTCGGTGACGGTGTCCGGCGCGACCGGCGGGCTGAGCATCAGCAAGGGCAAGGTCAGCGGCTCGGTGTCGATCTCCGGCAGCACCGGTGGGGTACGGATCGACACGGTCGCGGTCAGCGGTCCGATCACCGTCAACGACAACACCGGCAGCCAGCCGGTGGTCGTCGCCGCAAACACCATCAGCGGGTCGCTGGCCTGCTCGGGCAACACCCCGGCCCCGGTGAACGACAGCCGGCCGAACGTCGTGAAGGGCTCGGCCACGGGCCAGTGCGCGCGACTGTAGTCCGGATGTGATCCTCCGGTCAGCGGCCGGAGCCTGCCAGGCTCCGGCCGCTGACCCCTTGTGGGGGCACGCGCGGCCCGCCTCAGCCTCGCTAGCGGGCGCCAGTGCCGCGACCACGGCGATGCGGGCGTTGCTACGCTCGCCGACGTGGGCGTGGACGTCGAGCTGGTCCGGGTCGAGCAGCTGGGCACGAGCCCGCGCCGCCGGCGGGAACACGAAGTGGCCGTGGTCGGCGACCCGCTCTTCCGGTTCGCTGCCCTTCTTGAGCGCTCCCAACACGCTGGCCGGACACCGATGCTGGACCGCATCGATCCCTACGGCTCACTGGAACTCACGCCCGCCGAAATGAACCAGTTTCTCGGCGAGTTGGACGTTCTCGCCGCGCTCGTCGAGGACATCGGTGAGCGGCAGGTGCTCGACGCCGTTCGAGGGCTCGCCAAGCGATGTCTCGCCGATCCGGACCTGCGGCTCCGATTCGCCGGCGACTAGGTCCCGCCTGGAGTTGCGATCACGGTGTGTGGCGGCCGGCCGGTCGGCCGCTCCATGCTGCCACCCAGTACCCGCCCCGCCTGCTCCTGCGCCATCCGCACGACCCGGTCATTGACCCTCACACCCACCCGCGGTAACCGTCCAACCCAGACGACGCAACGCCATCCACGCGTTCGACGGAAGCTTCCGGCCACCCGCGTCGTGTCCGGAGGCCAACACCTCCACATCCGCGCAGTTCCACCGCTCAACCAACAGGCCGGACACCATGCCCGCCACCAGATCGGCACACCAGCCGACACGTTGCGCCAGCACCGCCTGCGACAGAACCTCACCGCTCTCCTCGTCCACCCCGATCGGAGCACGGCCCGGGCGCAAGCGGTACGGGAAGTCTCACCCTCAGCCAGCGGCAGCTTCCCGGTCACCGGCTCATCGCCCCGCCATCGATCCAGGAGAACCCGCGATCACGACCGGCCCACCTCACCGGAATCTCCCCCGAACCAGCCCAAAAGCGAAACGCCACGATCCACACGGCTAACCTAGGATCACCGACGATTCCTAATCAAGTTGGTCAGCCTGGGCGGCGTCCCCATGCCGAGATCAGCGGCGCGAGGGTGAGGTCGAGCTCGCCGGCACCGACGGCGGCCAGGTGCGCGTCGATCTCGATGTCGTTGGCCAGCCCTGCGGCGAGCAACTCGGCGCGGACCATGCGCACCGTCGCGGTCTCCAGCCGGTCGCAGGCTACCCCGCCGACCGGGAAGCAGCCGGCCGCCGTGACATCGACCAGGCCCGCCGCACGCAACGCCCGCGGCAGCGTACGGCCGTAGCGCAGATCGGCGCCGCGGCGGGTCATCAACTCCCGGACGGCGCGCCGCAGCCGGTTGGCGCGCCGCTGCGCCGGGCCAACCTCATCGAGGCAGGCCAGCGGCTGCAGCTCGGTGTCGGCATCCTCTACCAATAGCCAACCGCCGGGCCGCAGCGCCGCCACCATCGTCGCCAACGCCCGGGCACGGTCGGGCACGTGAACGAGCACGAGCCGCGCGTGTACCAGGTCAAACGTGCCTGGCTGCGGCGGCGGGTCCCCGACGATGTCGTGCCGGAGCACCTCGTACCCGCCGTGCGGGTCCAACCAGGCCGGATTGATGTCCGTGGCCAGCACGTAACCGGTTGGTCCGACGGCCGCGGCGAGTGCCTCGGGAATGCTGGGGCCTCCGGCACCAACTTCCCAGCAGCGCCAGCCCGCCCTCACTCCGAGCCGGTCGAAGTGCCCACGCGTGACACCGTCGAACAGTTCGGCCAGCCAGGTGAACCGCTCGCCCGCCTCCACCCGGGCGTTGTCGAGCAGGTAGCGGTGATCCGGGGAAGATCCGCGGGAGTCCGGCGATGGGGGCCTGGACCGCGCGCCAGCAGTATTCACCGGCCCGCCCGCAGTCGTGTCCGGCTCGGGCCCGGGGTCGACGACGGGCTGCGATGAACTCATGCCCACATCCTCACGCCCGACCGCGTGCTGTGTCAGCGCGACACGGGATGAAACCAGACACAGCCCGGCTCCAGCCGACCAGGCCGATCCCTCACCCCCTCGACACGATCGCCCGCTCATCCGGGACCTCGGTGTCCCGACGCTCCCCGGCCGCCTGGCCGCGCTGCGCCAACTCGTACTCCAGGCCCCGACGCCGATCGTCGCTCAGATCCTATTTGGAGCGGCCGACCGCCGGGCCCCCACACCACCGTGATCACAACTCCAGACGGGAGCTAGCT
>NZ_VSFA01000260.1 GCF_008119785.1 Micromonospora sp. MP36
GAGTATCGGCCGGTGTGAGTGTGGTTATCGGATGTTGCCGGTGTGGCCGAGGGAGTAGCGGCCGGGTTGTGGCCAGACCGTCAGGCCGTGCGGGCCTCGGCCGACCGGGATCCGGGCCAGCAGTTTGCCGTTGTCCGTGTTCAGCACGTACACCTCGTCGTGGTAGCGCCCGGAGAGCCAGAGTTGCTTGCCGTCGGCGGAGAGTCCGCCCATGTCGGGGCTTCCGCCGCCGGGGATCCGCCAGGTTGTCCTGGGTTTCAGGCTGGGTAGGTCGAGGACGGTCACGCTGCCCTCGTCCCGGTTGGTGACGTACGCCAGCCGGGCGTCGCGGCTGAAGTAGATGCCGTGGGCGCCCCGGCCGGTACGGATGAACCCGGTCTGCCGGGTGGCCTGGCCGTCGAAGACGTACACGCCGTGGGCGTGCATGTCGGCGACCAGGAAGTGCTGCCCGTCGGGGGTGAGCCGGGTGTCCTGGGGCATCCCGTCGGAGGTCTCGGTGAGCCGGAAGTCGCGCAGCTTGCGCAGGCTGGCGGTGTCTAGGACCAGCATCCGGTTGGCGAACTCGCAACTGAACAGCATGGTCCTGCCGTCGGCGGTGTAGTCCATGTGGTTGATGCCGCCGCATTCGGGGAACCGGACCGAGCGCACCCGCTGCCAGGTGTGCACGTCGTAGAAGTCCAGCCGCTGGTACGCCTCGGCGACCACGATGGCCTGTTTGCCGTCGGGGGTGAAGTAGAGGTTGTAGACGTCCTCGAGCTTGCGGAACTGGCCCGGCTTGCCGGTCCGGGCGTCGACCGGCACCAGCCCACCGTTGGGGATCTGGCTGGACGCCACGTAGAGCGTGCGCAGGTCGTAGGAGGGCACCACGTGCTGCGGCTCCGGCCCGCCGGGGAACTTCTGCACCACCTTGTAGGTCGCCGGGTCGATCACCCAGACGTCGTTGCTCTTGGTGTTCGGCACGTAGACCAGCGGCCGGTCGCCGCGCACCGGCGCCGCGACCTGGTCGGGCCCGGCGGCGGCGTAGACGTTGCCGGCCGCCGGGTAGCTCGGCATGCCCGGCAGCAGCGGCCCGACCGACCCGCCGGCCGAGGCGCCCGCGGACGGGCTGGTCAGCGCCTCCCGGGTGGGTGCCCGGTCGGTGCAGGCCAGCAGCCCGGCCGACAGGAACAGGACCGGGACGGCAGCCAGCAACGACCTGCGGGACATT
>NZ_VSFA01000261.1 GCF_008119785.1 Micromonospora sp. MP36
TGTTCCGCACCGGGTTTGATGGAGATATCGAAACCTGGGAGGAACAGCAGCGATGCCTGCACCGAAGAAGTACCCCGATGAGTTGCGTGAGCGTGCGACTCGGTTGGCGGTCGAGGCCCGCCGGGATCCGGCTGCCGCGGTGGGAGCGATCCGGCGGATCGCCGGTCAGCTCGGGGTTCATCCGGAGGCGTTGCGCACGTGGGTGAAGAAGGCCGAGACCGACGCCGGGGAGCGGCCGGGCACTACCAGCAGCGACGCCGAACGCATCGCCGCCCTCGAACGGGAGGTGCGTGAGCTGCGGCGGGCGAACCAGATCCTGAAGTCCGCAGCGAGTTTCTTCGCGGCGGAGCTGGACCGTCCGTCGCGATGAAGGTCGACTTCGTCGACTCCCAGAAGGCCGAACACGGTGTCCAGCCGGTCCTGCGGGCGCTCGAAGACACGCCGGCACAGATCGCACCGTCGACCTACTACGCCGCCAAGACCCGCCCGGCCAGTACCCGCTGTCGGCGCGACGAGGAGCTGACCGCGATGATCGAGCGGATCCACGCGGAGAATTACGGCGTCTACGGCGCCCGCAAGGTCTGGCACGAGCTGCACCGACGCGGCGTGCGGGTGGCCCGGTGCACGGTCGAGCGGCTGATGCGTGAGTCCGGGCTGCGTGGGCTGCTGCGCGACAAGTCGCCGCGCACGACCCGCCCGGCAGCCGAGACCAGCCGCCCTGCTGACCTGGTCAGACGGGACTTCACCGCAGCGGGCCCGAACCAGCTGTGGGTCGCCGACCTGACCTACGTGCGCACCAGCGTGGGCTGGGTGTACGCCGCGTTCGTCCTCGACGTGTTCTCCCGCATGATCGTCGGCTGGCAGGTGTCCACGTCGCTGTACACAGATTTGGCTCTCGACGCGTTGAAGATGGCGATGTGGCGCCGCGAGAATCAAGGCGCTGACCTGGGCGGACTCGTCCATCATTCCGACCGCGGAGTCCAGTATCGAGCGATTCGCTACAGCCAGCGGCTGGCCGAGGCCGGCGCCGTCGCCTCCGTCGGTTCCAAGGGCGACTCGTACGACAATGCGATGGCCGAGGCCTTCAACTCCCTGTACAAGGCCGAACTCGTCCGCAACAAAGGCCCCTGGCGCGGACTCGACGACCTGGAGATGGCCACCGTCGAGTACATCGACTGGTACAACAACCGCCGCCTGCACGGCGA
>NZ_VSFA01000262.1 GCF_008119785.1 Micromonospora sp. MP36
CTAGTGCCGCGTCTTTGAACGTTGATCGTGTAATCCGTCGGTTCTGGGTACGTGTCGGGCAGGCTGTCTCCCAACGCATGAGGCTGTGGGAGGTGGTGCCGGGTGGGTAGACGCCCGGAGGTGTTCGTCCGGCAGGTGTCGATGGCCGAGGGTCAGCGGTTGCAGCGGATCACCCGGACCGCGAAGGACCCGGTGAAGCTGCGCCGGGCGATTGTGGTGCTGATGTCCGCCCAGGGCCAGCCGGCCCCGGACATCGCTCACCTGCTCAAGACCAGCGAGGACTATGTCCGCGACGTGATCCACGCGTTCAACGAGCGGGGGTTCGACGCGCTGGACCCAAAATGGAGCGGGGGCGCACCGAGACGGATCGATGAGCAGACCCGTGACTGGATCTGCGTCATCGCCCGGTGCGACCCCCGCTTCCTCGGCAAACCCTTCTCCTGCTGGTCCCTGGCAAAGCTGCGCGACTACCTCATCGAGGCCGGCTACGTCGCGGCGATCAGCGTCGAGACGATCCGGCGGATCCTGCACGAACGCGGGGTGTCCTGGCAGGCCACCAAGACGTGGAAGGCCAGCAACGACCCCGACTTCACCACCAAGATGCGCCGGATCCTGGACCTCTACGACCACCCACCCACCGACGGGCGGGTGATCTGCGTGGACGAGTTCGGGCCGCTGAACCTGCAGCCCCGCCCCGGCCGGGCCTGGCGCCCGAAGGGCCAGCCGGTGCGGCTGCGGGCCACCTACACCCGTGACCAGGGGGTACGCCACATGATCGCCGCCCTCGACCTGGCCACCGGACGCCTGCACTACCGCATCCGGGACCGGAAACGCTGGCGCGAGTTCCTCAGCTTCCTCAAGACCCTGCGCCGCCGCTGGCCCGACCAACGCCTCTACCTGCTCCTGGACAACTTCTCCCCACACAAGCACCCCGAGGTCCGCGCCTGGTGCGCCGCCAACCAGGTCGACCTCGTCTTCCTGCCGACCTACGCGTCGTGGCTGAACTGGATCGAGGCCGAGTTCGCCGCGGTGCGGTACTTCGCTCTCAACGGCACCGACCACCGCAGCCACGCCGAGCAGGACGCCGCCATCGGCGACTACATCCGCTGGCGCAACCAACGCGCCCGACCGAAATCCGGATTCGCGATCAACTCCAAGATCCGCCACCCGGATTACCCGTTCAAGGCTGCATGACGAGGCACTAG
>NZ_VSFA01000263.1 GCF_008119785.1 Micromonospora sp. MP36
GCTAGTGCCTCGTCTTTGAACGTTGATCGTGTAATCCACCGGTTTCGAGGACCCGTCAGGCAGGCTGTCTCCCGACGTTTATGGGAGGTGGTGGCCGGTGGGTAGACGCCCGGAGGTGTTCGTCCGGCAGGTGTCGATGGCCGAGGGCCAGCGGTTGCAGCGGATCACTCGGACGGCGAAGGACCCGGTGAAGCTGCGGCGGGCGATTGTGGTGCTGATGTCCGCGCAGGGGCAGCCGGCGCCGGACATCGCGCACCTGCTCAAGACCAGCGAGGACTACGTGCGGGACGTGATCCACGCGTTCAACGAGCGGGGGTTCGATGCGCTGGACCCAAAATGGAGCGGGGGCGCGCCGAGACGGATTGATGAGCAGACCCGTGACTGGATCTGTGTCATCGCCCGGTGCGACCCCCGTTTCCTCGGTAAACCGTTCTCCTGCTGGTCGCTTGCCAAGCTGCGTGACTACCTGATCGAGGCCGGCTACGTCACGGCGGTCAGTATCGAGACGATCCGGCGGATCCTGCACGAGCGTGGCGTGTCGTGGCAGGCCACCAAGACATGGAAGGCCAGCACCGACCTCGACTTCACGACCAAGATGCGTCGGATCCTGGACCTCTACGACCACCCACCCACCGACGGACGGGTGCTCTGCGTGGACGAGTTCGGGCCGCTGAACCTGCAACCCCGTCCCGGCCGGGCCTGGCGCCCACAGGGCCAGCCGGTGCGGCTGCGGGCCACCTACACCCGTGACCAGGGGGTACGGCACATGATCGCCGCCCTGGACCTGACCACCGGACGCCTGCACTACCGCATCCGGGACCGGAAACGCTGGCGCGAGTTCCTCAGCTTCCTCAAGACCCTGCGCCGCCGCTGGCCAGACGACAGGCTCTACCTGATCCTGGACAACTTCTCCCCACACAAGCACCCCGAGGTCCGCGCCTGGTGCGCCGCCAACCAGGTCGACCTCGTCTTCCTGCCCACGTACGCGTCATGGCTGAACTGGATCGAGGCCGAGTTCGCCGCGGTCCGCTACTTCGCCCTCAACGGCACCGACCACCGCAGCCACGCCGAACAGGACGCTGCCATCGGCGACTACATCCGCTGGCGCAACCAACGCGCCAGACCGAAATCAGGATTCGCCACCGGATCCAAGATCCGCCACCCCGATTACCCGTTCAAGGCTGCATGACGGGGCACTAG
>NZ_VSFA01000264.1 GCF_008119785.1 Micromonospora sp. MP36
TTGCCTTTCTTGCGGCCGGCTGACTGGGCGTCGATCGGACAGAACTTGGCCCAGGACACCAGGTGCGCGGCGGTGGGGAAGACGGCCATGTTCACACCGATCTCGGCGATGATCTCCTGTGCGGAGCGCACGCCGACACACGTGATCTCATCCAGCTTCTCCACCGTCTGTGCGAAAGGGGCGATCATCTCCTCGATCCGGGCGTCCAGGTCAGCGATGTCGGCGGCGATGGCGTCGATCCGGCGCAGCATGGTGGCGCAGATGAAGGCGTGATGATCGCCGAAGTGGCCGGTCAGTGCTTCCCTCAGTTGGGGAATCTTGCGGCGCATCGAGCCGTTCGCCATTTCGGCGAGGACCTTCGCGTCCCGCTGACCGTCGATGAGCGCCTGCAGCATCTGCCGGCCCGACACCCCGTGCAGGTCACTGATCACCGAGGTGAGTTTGATCTGCGCGTCTTCGAGGGTCTTTTCCAGCCGCTGCTTCTCCCTGGTCTGCTCCCGCACGAGGCTGCGCCGGTAGCGGGTCACGTCACGCAGTTGCCGGATCGGCTTGGGGTGCACCAGGCTCGGCTGGCACATCCCCCGCTCCACGACCTTGGCCAGCCATACCGCGTCCAGCCGATCGGTCTTGGGTCTGCCCGGCACGTTCTTGACATGCCGGGCGTTGAGCAGCCAACAGTCGAAGCCCTCCGCCTCCAGCAGGTAGAACACCGGCTTCCAGTAATCCGACGTGGACTCCATCGCCACCAGCTCGACCCGCTCGACCCGCAGCCAGTCCGCCAACTCCAACAACGCAGGCATCACAGTCGTGTACTCCCGGACCTCCTGCACCCGCCGGTCCCGCCGGCTCGCGTGGGGCACCCGCACGCACGCCACCAGACCAGCCTTGCCGATATCGATCGCGCACACCCGCGCGACGACCTGCACCGGCTCCTCGGTGATCTCCTCCACAGCTACCACCTCTCACCCGCACGGGCCTGACCAGGCGGTCACCCGCAGAAGCGTTGCGGGGCAAGGACAGAGGCGGACTCGCGTGCTCGAAGCAACAATGCAGGGCCCCTAGATCACGCTCCCAGCGTCAGACTGTTTGACGGGCACGAAGCACCAAGCACTCTCGACGTCAGCGGGTGACCACCCCCGATTTTCACGCACGTACGGGCGTCACGACAGAGTCATCGGGGACTGTTTGGC
>NZ_VSFA01000265.1 GCF_008119785.1 Micromonospora sp. MP36
GTGTCGATCCGGTAGCCGACGCCGGGCACGGTGGCGATGATCCATGGTTCGCCGAGCCGTTTGCGCAGTGCGGAGACGGTGATTCGCACGGCGTTGGTGAGGGGGTCGGCGTTCTCGTCCCAGGCCCGTGCCAGCAGGTCTTCGGCGCTGACGACCCCGCCCTCGGCGGCGACGAGGACTTCCAGCACGGCGAACTGTTTGCGGGTGAGCGCGACGTAGCGTCCGTCGCGGAAGACCTCCCGGCGGAAGGGGTCGAGCCGTAGGCCCGCGATCTCGCGGACCGGGGGCCGGGCGTACGCGCGTCTGCGGTCGAGCGCCCTCAGCCGCAGGACGAGCTCCCTCAGCTCGAACGGTTTGGTGAGGTAGTCGTCGGCGCCGAGCTCGAACCCGGAAGCCTTGTCGTCGATCCGGTCGGCAGCGGTGAGCATGAGGATCGGGATGCCGCTGCCGGAGGCGACGATGCGCCGGGCGACCTCGTCGCCGGAGGGGCCGGGAATGTCACGGTCGAGGACGGCGAGGTCGTAGGAGTTGACGCTGAGCAGTTCCAGGGCGGCGTCGCCGTCGCCGGCGATGTCGGCGGCAATCGCTTCCAGCCGCAGACCGTCACGGACGGCTTCGGCCAGGTAGGGCTCGTCCTCCACGATCAGCACCCGCATACCTGAAGCCTATAATCAGCATAAAATAGTGCTGGCGTGTGCACACCGGGCACGCGACTCAGTCTGCCGGTGCCAGCGCGGGGCGAGGCTGGTCCGACGGCCTCTCCGCCCTTGTGCGCCACCAGCGGCGCGAGGCCAGCGCGGCCAGGACGGCGCCGGCGGCGTTGACCAGAACGTCATCCACGGAGGAAACCCGGTCCAGCCGCAGGACGTACTGTGCGGTTTCGACCAGGACCGAGCAGCCTGCCCCGAGTGCCAGGATCCGCGGCACGGACGCCAGCGCCGCGAAACGTATCGGAGCGAAGAACCCCAGCGCCGCGAAGATCAGCAGGTTGCCGACGATCCCGACCGGCCCCATCGTGAGCAGGTCCCGCAGCGGGACCAGACTCACCCGGCCGGGGACGATGCCGGCCCCCGGGCCCGGCATCATGGTCATCCATACGAACGGCACCGTCCCGTAGACCATGCCCACCTCGGCCAGCGACATCCGCCACGCCGATGTGACGCCGGTAGCAGGCCGGCAGCGCGCCAG
>NZ_VSFA01000266.1 GCF_008119785.1 Micromonospora sp. MP36
TCCCCGGCCATCACGGTGAAGGTGAATCCGGCACTCGTCGGACGGCGCAGCGGCATGTCGCACTTGATCCGGCGCAGTACCTCGCTCCTGCTGAGGCCGAGCCCTTGCGCGATGAGCCGTTCCGGGCGCACCGGAACCGGATCCTCAAAGACGACCTCCACCTGGACCGGCCACGCCTCGTCGCACCATGCCGACGGGGCGTCCAGCCGCCAGGCCCCCGTCCAGTCCAGAGCGAAGCGGTTGCGCCGGGCGAGCAGCGGATCCAACAGCCTGGACGCCACCAGTTCCGGATCGTTGACGCTGTAGCCGTGGAGCTCGGCCGGATCGAAGGATCTGACCGGCGCTCGCTCGTACACGGTGAGCTTGCTCGTCCGATCGCACGATACGCAGCGGATCAACAGCCACACGTCCAGCAGCTTGCCGTTGGCGTTGACGCGGAACCTGCCCTCGCCGGTGGTGGCCGACTCCGAGCGGCAGTCCACGCACCGCAACGAGAGCAGAGGCAGCCTGGTCCGACGAACGACCCAGGGCAGCACGATATGAGGTTGTGAAGACATGACTCGCTAGACCTGATCTCTAGACCTGACCCGAGGCCGATCACGCGCGGCCTCAAACGCTGTATGACCGGGCGTACAAGGGCAGCCCGGCAGAGCCGACGGGAGCGTCGGCTACAGGTGAGCGGAAGAAGGTGTCAGGTCTAGAGAGCAGGCGGGGTCACGCGGTTCGTCCTCAGTCCTCAGTGCGACGGGCCGCAGGCAACCTAAGGGAACGCGGAAGGAAGGCTCAACCGGATTTCCGGCCGCAGAGGTGGTGGCGAGATCGAGGGGCACGCGGTACTTGCCCGGTCATGTCGGGTCCGCCACGGTTCCTCGGCAGCCGGCGCCGGCCGGTGGCCGCGGGCGGCGGGCTGGTGCGGGTGGGACGGCGGTCAGCCGGGGTCGGCCTCGGCGCGGAGGTCCTCCTCCGACGCGCCGCGGCTTGACCGACCCCGCCTGCTTCCTACTTCTTGCTCATGGTTGAGTGGTTCGGATGGTTCGCTCTCCGCCCTGCGGTGGCTGGGCTGGAGTCCTGGACCGGCAGTCTGGTCCGGTGGCGATCGGTCCGTTCCTGCAGGATCTGCTTCACCCGTTGGTGTGGGGTGTGCAGGGCGATG
>NZ_VSFA01000267.1 GCF_008119785.1 Micromonospora sp. MP36
CAGATGGCCCACTTCCAGCCTGGGGTGGTGGGCTTGTCGGGGGCCTTGCGATGCTGCAGCGGAGTCAGGCACTGCGGGCAGTGCTTCGAGGTGTTGCGGGCAGGCGTGGTGACCACGGCGATACCCGCCTCGGCGGCGAGGTGCCGCATCCGGTCGACGATCTGCCCGCGCACCTGCTGCGACAGCCGCGTGTTGAGGGTGGCGCCCATGCCCCGTGCTTCCAACGACCGCAGGTCTTCCACATAGATCACGCTCGCCGCGGCGGCGATCGCCTGGTCCACGGCCCAGCGGGCGGCGGCCCACGCGAGCGCGGCGTTCAGGTTCGTCCGGCGCTGGGACACGTGGCGGATCTCGGCGCCCAGCACCTCATGTTTCGCGCTCAGGTGCGCGTCGGGGCTGCCGCCGATCAGCCGCAGGTACTGGTCGGCTTTGGCGTGCAGCCGCTCACCGTGCCGGCGCAGGCGGTGCTGCTTGGCGAGGATGCCGGCGGCCCGGAACTGGCCACCGGCCCCCACCGCCGTGATCCGCCCATCCTCGTGCAGTCGCACGGCGCCCGCGCTGAGGAGGGTGTTGAGACCCCAGTCGACGCCGAGCGCGACCGTGTGACCGGTGCGCCGGGCCTTCGGCACCGCATGGGTGTATGCCATGTCGGCGCGTACCTGCCGGCCGGTCACGCGGAGGGTGGGCAGGTGCAGCACCGCGCCCGCAGGGACCGTGGGCGGCAGGATGATCGGACAGGCCACCCACGTCCAATCCCGATACGATCGCGGATCTGGGCGGGTGGGAAGCTGCAACCGCAGCAACACCCTCCTGGGGTCGGTGTCGCCGCGTTCGATGGTGGCCTGCTGCCGGTCACACGCGGCCAGCAGCAGCATCCCCGCGACCCTTGGGACGCCTTCAAGCTCGAACACGTCCACCGGCAGGCGGCCATTGACGGCAAGGAACTTCGCGGCCTGCCGGGTGCGGGACTTGATAATGCTGGACGGTAGATGCTCCCCGCCCGGAACCGCCCGACGCACCTGCTCCCACTCCCCTGCAGTGCGTTTGCGCGGATCGGCTGGCCACGTCGCCAACACACCGGAGGTCAGACCCGCACGCCACCGCGCCGAACGCAGAACACGCCCCGCCTGTTCCTGGGCCATGCGCAC
>NZ_VSFA01000268.1 GCF_008119785.1 Micromonospora sp. MP36
TAGTGTTCCGCGCCAGAAATTCGCCTACAAAATCGGGCGAGTGAGTCGAGGATCTCTTCGGCGGTCTTGGTCCAGACGAACGGGCGTGGATTGCTGTTCCAGTCGGTGATCCACGCGCGGATGTCGGCCTCGAGACTCTGGACGCTCTTGTGGGCACCGCGGCGGATCTTCTGTTCGGTGAGGTAACCGAACCAGCGTTCGACCTGGTTGATCCACGAGGACCCGGTCGGGGTGAAGTGCATGTGAAACCGCGGGTGCCGGGCGAGCCAGGCGCGGATGGCCGGGGTCTTGTGGGTTCCGTAGTTGTCGCAGATCAGGTGCACGTCGAGCTCGGCTGGCACGGTCTTGTCGATGGTGGTCAGGAACTTCTTGAACTCGGTGGCGCGGTGCTGGCGGTGCAGTTCGCTGATCACGGTGCCGTCGGCGATGTTGAACGCGGCGAACAGGCTGGTGATGCCGTTGCGGGCGTAGTCGTGGGTGCGCCGCTCGGGCATGCCGGGCATCATCGGCAGCACGGGCTGTGAGCGGTCCAGGGCCTGGATCTGGGATTTCTCGTCCACGCACAGCACGACAGCCCGTTCGGGCGGGTTGTGGTAGAGGCCGACGACATCCACGACCTTCTCGATGAACTGCGGGTCGGTGGACAGCTTGAACGTGTCCGCTCGGTGCGGTTTGAGCCCGAAGTCCCGCCAGATCCGGCCAATCGTGGACTTCGACAGTCCCGACCGTTCGGCCATCGACTTGCGGGACCAGTGGGTGGCGTTGCGGGGTGTTTGCTCCAGGGTGGCGACCACAACCTGTTCGACCTGGTCCAGGCTGATCGAGGGGGGCCGACCCGGCCGCTGCTCGTCGATCAGCCCATCGAGGCGTTCGCGCAGGAACCGCCGCCGCCATTTGCCCACGGTGGACAGATGCACACCCAAGGCCATTGCCACATCCGTGTTCGACGCGCCGTCCGCGCACGCCAGAATGATCTTCGCGCGCATCGCGAGGACCTGCGCGGACTTCGCCCGCCGTGACCAGCGCACCAGCGTCGCGCGCTCCTCGTCGGACAACACCAGGGGCGGCGTGGGACGCCCGGTCCTCGGCATCCCACCACCCTACACCCACTTATGAGGCGAATTTCTGGCGCACGACA
>NZ_VSFA01000269.1 GCF_008119785.1 Micromonospora sp. MP36
CACGGTCGCCCGTGAGGTTTCCTGTTTCATCGCCGACTGCCTTTCCGGGAGGATTTTCCCTTGAGGTCTTCTGTCAGCTCCGCAGGCGTTTTACCTCTCCGCCAGCCCGGCGGCGAGGATGTTTGTCGCGGCGTTGATGTCCCGGTCGTGCTCAACCCCGCAACCCGGGCACGTCCAGACTCGGACATTGAGGGCGAGCGCGGTGTTGATCCAACCACACCCCGAGCAGGTTTTGGACGTGGGCAACCACCGGTCAACGGGGATCACCTCACGCCCATACCAGTCGGCCTTGTACTCCAGCATCCTGCGGAACTGACCCCAGGCCGCATCAGAGATGACGCGGGCCAGACGCCGGTTGCGGAGCATGTTGCGCACGCTGAGGTCTTCGATCGCGACCGTTTGGGTCTCACGGACGAGCCGAGTGGTCAGCTGGTGCAAATGATCCCGCCGCCGGTCAGCGATACGGGCATGGATCCGGGCCACCTTCAGTCGGGCCTTCGCCCGATTCGCGGAGCCCTCCTGTTTGCGGGACAGGTTCCGCTGCGCCTTGGCGAGCTTGCGCCGGTCGGCCTGCCCGTACCGCGGGTTGGCCACCTTGCCCTGCTCGTCACTCACCCCGGGCATCGGGCGGGACAGGGTGAGCAGACTGGTGATACCCGCATCCACACCCACCTCGGCATCGACCGGAGTCATGGGCGTCACCGTGGGGTCCTCGACCAGCAGGGACACGAACCAGCGGCCGGCAGCGTCCCGAGACACCGTGACCGTCGACGGTTCCGCCCCCTCGGGCAGAGGCCGCGACCACACGATGGCCAGCGGGCTGTTCATCTTGGCCAACGTGAGCTGACCGTCCCGCCACCGGAACGCGGAACGCGTGTACTCCGCCGACGCCCGCGACTTGCGCTTGGACTTGAACCGCGGGTACCGGGACCGCTTGTCCCAGAACGCCACGAACCCGGCCTGCAGATGCCGCAGCGTCTGCTGCAACGGCACCGAACTGACCTCGTTCAGGAACGCCAGCTCATCGGTGCGTTTCCACTCCGTCAGCCACCCCGACGACTGCACATAGGTGGTGCGCTGCCGGTCGACCGCCCACGCCCGGGTACGGGCTTCCAACGCCCGGTTGTACACCA
>NZ_VSFA01000027.1 GCF_008119785.1 Micromonospora sp. MP36
GGCGTCGTGCGAGGCAGAGCAGGGCTTGGGTATGGTGCTTGCCCTGGGTGATCTTCTTGTCGTAGTAGGCCCGTGAGACGGGGTCGGCCAGGGACGCGAACGAGGACAGGAAGAAGGCGCGTTTGAGCTGCTTGTTGCCGCGTCTGGAGGGTTGTTCGCCGCGGATGGAGGAGCCGGAGGAGCGGGTGGCCGGGGTGAGGCCTGCGTAGGCTGCGAGGTGGGCGGCGGTGGGGAAGCTGCTGCCGTCGCCGACGTCGATGAGGATCCTGGCTCCGGTCCTGACGCCGATCCCCGGCATCGACGTCAGGACCTTCGAAAGAGGGTGGCTGTCCAGCAGTTCCTGGATCCGGACGGCCAGTACGTTGCGCTGGTCCAGGACGGTTGCCAGTGAGCCGGCCAGGCTCGGGACGATGAGCGCGGCCGCGTCCGTGCCGGGGACGACGACGGTCTGCTCGTCCAGAGCGGTGAAGATGTCCTCGACCAGGCGCTCGGCCATCCGCGGGGCCTTCGGCCGCAGCAGACTGACCAGGCGTCGGCGTCCTGCCTTTCGGATCTGGGCTGGGGAGCCGAAACGCTCCAGCAGCGCGAGGACGGCCGGGTGCTGGAGGCGCGGGCCCAGGACGCGTTCCAGGTGTGGGTGGATCTGGGTGAGCAGGCCGCGGAGCCGGTTGCTGACGCGGGTTGCCTCGCCGGCCAGATCGTCGTCGAAGCCGACGAGCATCTCCATCTCGGCGATGGTCTCGTCTTCGAGCTCGACCGAGCGGAGCGTGTGGGGCATGAGGCGGGCTGCGTCCGCGATGATGAACGCGTCGCGAGCGTCGGTCTTCGCCTCGCCCGGGTAGAGGTCGGCGATCCGACGCATGGTCAGTCCGGGCAGGTAGGCAACCGGGCAGCCCATGTCACGGGCGACCGCGAGCGGCAGGGCGCCGATGGAGGCCGGCTGGTCGACCACAACAAGCACGGTTCCGTGCTTGGCCTGGAGCTTGCCGAGGAGCTCGCGGAGCTTGGGTTCGCTGTTGGGCAGCCGCCTGTCGAAAGCCTTCTTCCCGGCCGGGGTTACGGCGGTGGCGTGGTGTTCGCCCTTGCCAACGTCTAGGCCGAGGAAGACTCCAATGTCGCTGACGTCGATCACGTGCGTCCTTCGGTCGTCCCCGCCCGGCCGTCCCACGGCACCGATCGCCACATCCACATTACGAAGAGCCTCCCGGCCTGCGGACAAGCCGGTGGTCATGCCCCTAATCAGCGGTCTGTCGATGCCTCCGGGCCGGTGACACCACCCCCCAGGCCATACGTTCAACAGGGGGGAGCAGTCATGCCGGACCGGAGGCCGGGCGCCCCATTGCAGGGCCACCAAGAAGGTAATGGGGGTGCACTCTCATCGACAGTTGCGGATGCAAGTGGAGCGCGGCCCAGGTGACTGTTCAAGACGTGCCTGCAGCAGGTCCTCCAGCACCTGCTGCTCATCGGCAGGCCCACGGATGCTCACCCCAGGTCGCCGAAGTAGCCCTCCTCCTCGCCGAGCAGCAGCGGCACGCCATAGACCGACATGTCCGCTCGGTGACCTGGCGGTGCGCGGTATTCGCTACCTGCTGTATTCGCCAGCCGGTATGAGGAGCCCTGGCATGCTCGCACCTGAAGCCGGCGGCTCTCGCGACGCCTGGCTGCTGGACCACTCGGTCAGCGCAGAGCCCACCGGGGACGCAGATGCTCACCGCTTGCGCGGTACGCCGCACAGGGCGAGCAGGTCGTCCATCATGTTCTCGAACAGGGGTAGGTGGTCGTCGAACATCGCAGCGAAGTGTCCGTAGACGGCCATGCAGAGCAGTCCGTAGATCTGCCGCCAGCAGGTGATCATCACCATGGCGACCCCGATCGGGAGGTCGTGCCCCAGGTGGTCCCGGTAGGTGGCCATCTGCGGCCGTAGTTCCGGTTCGATTGCCTCGTCGGCCGGGTACGGCAGGATGCCCCGGCGCCACAGTTGCACGAAGGTCTGCCCGAACAGGCCACCCAGTTCCTGGAGCAGCACCTGGTCGGTGTGGCGTCCGGATGCGACCAGCCGCCGGTAGCCGGCTCCCATGAGCAGATCGAACTCGCCGGGGTTCGCGACCGACCAGTCCAGCACAGCTCGGGTGGCCGCGTAGAGCTTGCCGCCGAAGTCTTCCGGGTCCACCGTGCCTACGGTCTCCGCGACGACCGCCACGAAGTCGCGCGTGACCGCTTCGTAGACGGCATGGGTCAGGCCCAGCTTTCCCTCGAAGTAGCGGTAGAGCGCCGGTGGTGTCACCCCAACCTCGCGGGCGACCGTCGACACGCTCAGCGCCTCTATGCCCTGCTCGGCGATGAGCTTGCGGGCTGCCATGAGCGCATCGCGGTGCAACTCGGCCCGCAGGCGATCGCGACGCGAGGCCGACCGGGCAGTGGCGTCCTCGACGGATGGTGGCATTCCTACCTCTTCCTACGGCTTCCGCTACGGCTGAGCCATCGACGCATGTCGGGGCATGGTAGACCGCAGTGAAGCTTCCTTATATAGTGAAGGGTCTTCACTCTGTTACTTGTTGTTTCGGAGCGCTGCCAGCTAATCACACGCCCTCCTGCCCTCGCGAGCGGCTGCGGTGAAGGGACACCCCATGACGACGCGATCCAGACATATCGGCCGGCTCGCCGCCGGGGGCACGCTGACGCTGGTGGCAGCCGGGCCGGAGGTCGGTCTCCGGGCCCCTGGACCTCGTCTCGTTAGCAGGTGGACGGAGGAAGTGGACAGTGACCGCGCCAGGTTGGCGGAGCGTTCCTTTCGGGGCCGGCCATGAGCGTTGAGAACCCGGTGTCCGAGTCGGGCCCGTCGCCGCAGGAGCACGTGCCCGGCCCGCCGCCGACGCGCCGGGAGGACCCGACCGGTGATCTGGGCCTGTCCGCGACCCGGCGCGAGCCAATGCCTAACGGGACCGGGCCGGCGGCGGGACCGCACACCGACGACTGGACCGCTGGCCTGATCAGGCTGCCCGAGCCGCTGCGCGGTACCTGGCAGATCGTCCGCGACCTGCCCGGAGGCGGTGAGGCGGACGTCGTGCTCGTGCGGGACGCCGAGGGCCGGGAACGCATCGTCAAGATCTACCGTCGGTACGTCGTGGTCGACGCCGAGGTGTCCCGCCGGTTGACCACACTCGACCGTACTCATCTCACGGCGCCGCACCGGACCGGGTACGACCACGGCCGGCACTGGGAGCTGATGGAGTACGTGCCCGGCGGCAGCCTGGCCGAGCAGCTCGACGCGGCCGGGGCGACCCCGCTGTCCGGGGTGGACGTCGTCGAGGCGATCCGGCAGATCACCGAGGCCCTGGGCGAGCTGCACCGCGCACACCTCACGCACAGCGACCTCAAGCCGTCGAACATCCTGGTCCGCCGGGTCGCGCCGCTCTCGCTGGCGCTCAGCGACTTCGGGTTGAGCAAGTACCTCGGTGACGCGTCCAAGCGGTTCACCCGGCGGGCGCACACGATCGCCTACGCCGCACCGGAGTCCTTCTCCGGCCGCTTCTCCCCGGCCCAGGACTGGTGGGCGCTCGGCATGATCGTCCGGCAACTGGCCACCGGTGAGGCACCGTTCGCCGGCCTCAGCGAGCAGGTCGCCATGCACGAACTGCTGGTACGCGACGTACCGCTGGACGGCATCGCCGACGACCGGCTCCGGCTGCTCTGCCGTGGCCTGCTCGTGCGCGACCCCGACCACCGGTGGGCCGAGCCCCAGGTGCGGTCCTGGCTCGCCGGCGGGACCCCGAAGGTGCACGCCGTCACCGACGTACGGGCCGGCCGACCGCTGGTCGTGGCGGACCGGACCTGTTGGACCCGTGCCGAGGCGGCGCGCGCGTTCGCGACGCACTGGGACCGAGCACGGCAGACGTTCCTCGAGCGCATCGGCACGGCCGCCGAGCCGGGCGAGGGCTGGCGGCTGCTGCGCACGTGGCTCGAACAGTTCGACGAGGACGTCGAGCAGCGCATCCGGCTGATCGACCAGGTGCTCACCGCCGACGTACCGCCCGAGGTACGCATGGTGCACCTGCTGCGCTGGCTGGACCCGGCCATGCCGCCGACCTACCGGAATACGTCACTGCTGCCCGAACACGTGGCCGACGTCGCCGCGGCGGCCGAAGCCGGAACCGGTGCCGCCGCCGGGATCGCCGAGGATCTGTGGCGGTACCAGCTGCTGGGCCTGCTGGCGCAGTTCGCCGGGGGCGCCGGACTGGTCGAGGTCGACCGCCGCTGGCGCGACTCCCTGGCCCAGCTCGACGCGATTCGCTCGATGCACGACCTGCCGGCACCGGCCCAGGACGCGTTGGCCCGCACCGCCGGCACCCATCTCGCGGCCCTACTCCGCGCGGCGGCCGACCCCGACCTGCCGCCGCTGCTCGCACAGCGCGCGACCGCGGCCCGCGAGGCGGTCCTGGAGCGACCGCCCTGGTTCGACGCGTTGCACCCGGGGCAGGGCCCGGCGGTCGCGCTGGCCGTGCTGACCGTTGCGCCGGTCGCCGAGGCCGAGTACGCCCGGCTGCTCGCCGAACGCAACCGGGGCCGGCGGACCTGGGAGCAGGAGGAGCAGACCCGGACCGCGGGCGTGGGCAGGGCGCTCTGGTACGCCGCCGCGGCCGCCGGGATCTGGGCCGTGGTGATGCTCACCGGCGTGGCCGCCGCCATCGTCGCGATCAGCCCGTTCGGCCCTGCCAGCGGCACTCCGGCCAGGGCCACCGCGGTCATGGTGGCGTACGGGCTGGCCTGGCTCACCAACACCGCGGCCGAGTTGGTCGTGGCGGGCCGTGTCGGCGCCTACTACCACCCCGGGTGGTCGGCGCTGTCCGCGTTGTGGCGGCTCTGGCGGTGGGTGCCGGACGTGTGGGCGTTCATCCGGCGTGCCGGCAACACGGTCCGCGCGCGGGTGCCGGGGCCGCTTCTCGGCGTCGCCTCCGTCGGCCTCTGCTGCGTCGGCCTCTGCGTCATCGGACCGCTGATCGGCCTCGGTAGTGGCCTGTACGCGATCGTCATCCTGGGCGGGGCGGCCGGCCACCTGACCTGGGCACTGGTCCGGATCCTCCGCTTCAACCAGCTGCACGGCAATCGGCGACGGGCGTTGCTGGACGAGGACACCCGGTGGGCTCCCGCCGGTCACCCCCCGGTCGGTCACAACTTTGGAGGTGGACAACCGTGAGCGGGATCAGCATCGTCGGGTACGGGGTCGCGGGCATGCGCCTCGCCACCGGCCTCGGTGAGTTGCTGGCGCTGGACCCGGCCGAGGCCGCCGCGCGGAACGCCCGGATCCGGCAACTCACCGAGGAGCGGCGTAGCCGACGCGCGGCGCTGGAGGCCGCCGAGGCACGGGCGGCCGACGAGCGGGAACGGCTCACGCAGCGGCTCGTCCGGGCCCGCGTCGAGGCCGCCGGGGCCGCTGCCGCACTCGCCGCCGCCGGGCTCCCCCCGGACCCCGGGCTCGAACCACCCATACCCTGTCCGGCAGCCGAGCAGTGGTGTGCGGCGGTGCCCGCGCTGGTCCGCGCGGCGCACGCGCGCGCCGGTGCGGCGATCGCCGCGCAGGCCGTACCCCGGCTGGCGGCGCTGTTGGCCGCCCACCCCGCCGGGCCGCTGGTCAGCGCGGTCGACCTGCTCCGACCGGACGAGCCGGGGCCGGCGCCCGGTTCCGGATCGGACGCCGTGGCCGTGCTGGCGCGGATGCTGGCCACGCTCGACGCCCGTGCCGACGCCGGCGACCGGGACCTCGTCGAGGAGGCCGCCGAGGCGGCGGCGCAACGTACGGACCGGGCAGCCCACCTGGTCGAGCTGCGGCTGCGCATCCAGGAGGCGAACGACCGGGTCGGCCGCCGGCATGACGACGCGGTTACCGCGGCGCAGCTGCTCGACGCGATGGAGCCGTACCGCCCGGAACACGGGCTGGACCCGGACCGCCTGGGCGATGCCCGTGGGGCCCTCGATGAGGTGGTGGCCGGCCGGCGGGAGCTGGACGACGCGCTGCTCGACCTGGTCGCGAAGCTACGGGGACAGGTGGAGGCCAGGGCCAGCGCGGCGACGGTGACCGACGCGGTCGCCGATGTGCTCGGCGAACTGGGATACCTGGTCGGACCGGACTTCTCCGTCGGCGAGGCGACCGAGGGCATGCTCGAGGTGTGCCACCCGGCCCAGCCCGAACACCTGATCCGGATGCGGGTCGACGCCGAGCAGCGGCAGCTGGTGGCGATGGTGTACCGCGCCGGGGCGGGCGCGGAGGACGCGGAGGCGGACGCCGCCGCCGAGGCGGCCTGGTGCGGCGACCTCGACCGAGCGGTCACCCAGCTCGCCGGCTCCGGGATGGAGCTCACCCCCGTCGTCCTCACCGCGCCCGGTGCCCGACCGGTTGCGGTGGTCGCCGCCGAAGCCGAGGGCCGGTCCACGACCAGGCAGCGGCACCACACCCACCAGCGAGCGGAGTGACGATGCACGCCGACCCGAACGGCTGGCCCGCATTCGCGCGGGAGATCCACGCGACCCTGCCCACGCACGCGCAGTACGTGTTGTGGGGCAACGCGAACGACTCGTACCTGGTGGGCGAGGGCAACCAGACTCAGCTGGTACCGCTGCCCGAACTGCTCGCCCGGGTGCTGGCGACCAGCGGCTACACCTTCCTACTGATGCATGACTGCGTGGACGGGCCGGAACTACGCAAGATCGGTACGGCCGACGCCACCGCCGCGGCAAAGGCGCTGCTCGGCGACGGGTTCCGTCCCGGTGGGCGGACACCCGACCTGCCCACGCTGGCCATCCAGCTGGAGGCGGTCGCCCGGCCGAAACAGCCGGTGCGCGCGGCCGTGCTGCTGCGGGCGTCCCAACTGCTGCGCTCACCCACCGATCCACAGGACGCCGAACGCGCGTTTATGCGCCGGATGGACAAGCTCGCCCGTACCGCCCAGCCCGTACCGGCGTCGCAGGGCCGGACCGGCAGCCTCTACAACCCGGTGATCTGGCTGCTCAACCAAGAGGGCGAGCTGCCCGCCTGGTTCAGTGCGACGAACGACCGGGTCCGTTCGATCGCCCTGCCACCGCCGGACTACGGCGACCGCGAGCGCACCGCCCGGCTGCTGCTGCGCCCCGAGCAACACCCCGAGCCGGAACTCGCCGAACTGGCACGGTCGTTCGCCGAGCACGCCGCAGGGCTGACCCTGCAAGCCATGATCGAGACCACCCGGCTCGCTCACGACCGGGGCTTGACCAGCCGGGAACTGCCGGACGCGGCCCGGATGTACAAGCTCGGCGTACTGGACAACCCGTGGCGGCGGGAGTTCCTGCGTACCCGAATCCTCGACGGCGAGCGGTCGTTGCCGAGCAGCGTCATCGGCCAGCCGCAGGCGGTCACCAAGACCCTCGACATCCTCAAGCGCGCGGCCCTGGGCCTGTCCGGTGCGCAGGCGTCCCGGGCATCGTCCCGCCCGCGCGGGGTGCTGTTCTTCGCCGGGCCCACCGGTGTCGGCAAGACCGAGCTGGCCAAGGCCGTCGCCGAGCTGGTGTTCGGGGACCAGAGCGCGTACCTGCGCTTCGACATGAGCGAGTTCTCGTCGGAACACTCGGGTGACCGGCTGATCGGCGCTCCGCCCGGGTACGTGGGGTTCGAGGCGGGCGGCGAACTGACCAATGCGGTACGGCAGCAGCCGTTCCGGGTCATCCTGTTCGACGAGATCGAGAAGGCGCATGGCCGCATCCTCGACAAGTTCCTCCAGATCCTCGAGGACGGCCGGCTCACCGACGGACGGGGCGGGACGGTGCACTTCTCGGAGAGCATCCTCATCTTCACCTCGAACCTCGGGATGTACGTGGCCGACGCCGCCGGCGGCTCCCGGCCGACGGTCACCCCGGGCACCCCGTACCACCAGGTCGAGGCGAAGGTCCGGGCCGCCATCGAGGACCACTTCAACCGCGAGCTGGGCCGACCGGAACTGCTGAACCGCCTCGGCGACAACATCGTGGTGTTCAACTTCATCAGCCCGGAGGCCGCGGAGAGCATCTTCGAGCTGCAACTGGGCAACATCCTCGGCCGGCTGCGCGACGAGCACGACGTGCAGGTCACGCTCGCCGACGACGTGCGCGTACGGCTGCGCGAGCGCTGCACCGCAGACCTGGTACACGGTGGCCGGGGCATCGGCTCCGCACTGGAGACCGCGCTGGTCAATCCGCTGGCCCGGGCCCTGTTCGCGGACGCGCCGCCGGCCGGCTCAGCCGTCCTGGTCAAGAGCCTGCGGCACGAGGGCGACCTGACCTCGCTGGAGCTGGCGTGACCACCGGGCCGGCCGGACCCGGCACGATCGAGATCAGCCGGCTGCACCATCCGGTCACCGTGCTCGGGCCGGGCACCCGGGCCGGGATCTGGGTGCAGGGCTGCACCATCGGCTGCGCCGGCTGCCTTGCCCGGGACACCTGGGACCGCCGGACCGACCGCGCCGTACCAGTCCGGTCCGTACTCGAATGGCTCGCCGGCCTACCCGGGCCAGTGGACGGGGTGACGATCTCCGGCGGCGAACCGCTGCAACAGCCGGGACCGGTCGCCGAGCTGATCGCCGGCGTGCTGCGCTGGCGCGGCGACCGCGAGATCGACGTCCTGCTATACACCGGCTACCCGTGGACCCGGGCGCGCCGGCACACGGCTGTTGTCGCTGGCTGCGACGCGGTCGTAGCCGGCCCGTACGTCGAGCGGCGCAACGTCGGGGACCTTCCCCTGCGCGGCTCTGCCAACCAGCGGATCGTGCCGCTCACCGAGCTCGGCCAGCGCCGATACGGGCTGGACGCCGCACTGCCCGGACGCGGTCTCCAGGCCACCGTCACCGGCGACCGGATCTGGATGGTGGGCATCCCCCGCGCCGGCGACCTCCGCCGGATGCGCGAGGGCCTGGCCGCGCGCGGGGTACGGATCGAGGGGGCCTCATGGCGGAGCTGATCTGCCGGTGGTGCCACCGGCCCGTCTCGCCGGGCGACCTGATCTGTCTTGGCTGTCAGGCGAACCTCGTTGACGCGGTGGTGGACGGCGCCGACCTGGCGGCCGACGCCGCGTCGGCGATGTCGTCCGGGCTGGTGTCCGCCGCCGAGTTCGGTCCGCCGCCGGGCGCGGACAACCGGCCCGGCGCTGGTGGCGCGGACGGCCCGGGTACCGGCTTGGAGGCCGCGGCCACCTGCCCGAGCTGCGACGGGGTGCTGCCGGCCGCCGACCCGCCGGTCTGCCCGGCCTGCCTGACGCCGCTCGCCGGTGCGCTCGTGCTGGAGCTCGACGCGGCCACCCCGCACGGCCGCTGGCGCCGGGTCGTCCTGCCCGGCACCGAACTCGTCCTGGGGCGCGACCCCCGGCACTCGCCGGCGGCAGCGGTCCTCGGCCGGTACGACACCGTGTCCCGGCGACACGCCCGGGTTGCCGTGGACCAGGACCGACGGGCGAGGGTCACGGATCTGGACTCGCTGAACGGAACCTTCGTCGACGACGTACCGGTGCCTCCCGGCACCACCGTCGACCTGCGCCCCGGATCATTGCTGCGCCTCGGGCGCACTGTGTCGCTCAGGGTCGGGCCTGCATGACGGCGTCGGCGATGGTGTGGTGTGTCGGTATCGGGAGTCCGCACCGGAGCCGGTGACCCGGCAGCTGGCGTGGCAGTCGTTTGGAGGGAGAAACCTGTGCCTGAGGAGGCGTCCCCGCCTACACGAGGTCGACCGGACCGGATGAGCCGGACCCGAGTCGAAGTCCCGACCGTCGACAGCAGCGTCGCCACCGTGCTGCTCGAGGCGAACGGCATCCAGATCTGCGGCACCGACCCGAGCCCTGCGGAACCCGGCCGGACTGTGCTGGAGGTGCTGGTGCCCTACGAAGGAATACCGGCCGAGGTGCACGAATACGTGCGCCGAAGAATCGACGACATCCTCGGCAGGATCGTGCATCATCGGGTGCGCTCGGTGGCCACCCGGTTGCTGTCGCCTCCTCAGAAAGTCGGCAGCTATCTGGTTCGGGTGCGACGTACCACTCGTCCCTGGTGGGCAGTGCCCGTTCCGACCCTTTGCCTGTCCCTCCTTCCGCCCCGCTACCGGGAACGCTGGCGGCACGCCGTCCGCAGCCAGTCGCTGGGCGTCCGGGTCTACGGGAGCGACGAGCAGCAAGCTCGACAGGAGTTGCCCGTTATCGCGGAGTCCACCGGCTGGCCGCCGAGCGACCTCGAACTGCAACTGGTACGCCACGTCGACCCGATGCGGGACATGCGCTTTCCGCCCCGGGTGCACTCCACCCGGTCCGCCGCCGTCTGCGCGATCCTGCTGCTGGCCATCCTCGTCATCGTCGCCGTTCCAGGGCAGCCAGCCGAGCCCTGGGCGTGGGTCATCGGACTCGGCATGACGGCGGCGGTGTGCGCAGCGGCGTCCCGCCCGATTGTGGGAAAGCGGTTGGACAATGTTTTGCTCGTCAGTGCGTTCACCGTAATCGTCTATTTGACGGGCCGCTTCGTGCGCAACTTCTGGCACGCGGACCTGGTGACTCTCGCCGCGGCCGGGATCATCATCGGTGTCGCGGTCGTACCGCTGCTCTATCGGGCGCACGCGCCGTGGTTCGTGCAGGTCGTCCTTCCCGCGCTTTTCGTGGTCGCCGGGCCCTTGATGATCTTCTACGGTGAACTCCTCTACGGGATGTTCCTGTCACCATGGGGGCTGAATTCTGGTGATGTGGGAATGACCCGAACGGATCTCGTCGTCACGGTGCTGCCGACCGCGATGCTCGCCGTTGTGTCCATCAACGTGCTGCTCCTGCTGTACGCGCTGGGACGCATGTTCCGGGTCACCGGAAAGATCTTCTGGCTCTCCATCGCAACTGTGGTGTTCACCGCCCTGTTCATCGGCCAGGTCGCCGACGAGGTACAGGCGGCCGAGCGGGCCGGCGCTGCGCTCGCCCGGACGCCTGCCGCCCGAGCAGGCTCAACCGATGCACCTCCTGCCGGCTGGGGGCAGTTGACCCCCAAACCCGTGTGCGTCACCGGAGCCGACGATTGGGTCAAGGACCTTCCTCAAGACCGACCCTTGTGGCGTTTCGGCAGCGGCAACGGGGTGACGGTGCTACTCGACCCGACCCATGCCGACCAGACCATTACCGTCCCCGATGGGTCCATCACGCTCCGAGCCGTTGCCGGTACAGCGAACTCATGCTGAGGGGGTGACCATTGAGCTTGCCGCTCAGTACATCCGCGAGTAGGTCATCGGATGCGAAGGCTAACCTCGATGATTCGCCCCTGACGCCGGCTCCTTCGGCCCGACAGGCCTGATTGCTGTTGATCGATGCCGGTGCGGTTTCGGGCATGGTGGTGGGCCGTCTGTCGCGCGGCGGGCGTGGTCTCCTGGCGTCCTCCGGGTTGTTGGGGCAGCGGCTGTGCTGGTCAGCCGGGGTCGGGGACTTCAAGCCGCTCGCCAGCTGCGCCCAGGCCAGGTGGTGTGAGACGTTGACGCCGGGTACCGGTCACCGCAGTACCACCGCGGCACGTGATCGACGAACTGCCACGTTCAGCATCGCCCGCCAGCCAGCGTCTGCGATCGCGTCTCAGCCCCGGCTCGGCGACTCGACTGCCGCGCCAGCCAGCAGCGGGGGCCTGCGTCGACTCGGCCCAGCTCGTCCCCTCGTGAGCGCCGGACGCCGAATGGCAATTATTGGTACACCCGGCACGCTAGGCCATGCTCCCGGCAGTGTCGCAGCCAGGGTCAGCTCCGCCTGGAGCCGTCCTGATGGCTCTCGAGCATGTGTGGTTCGGTCCCAGGCGCGACGATGGTTTGGGGAGGAGCTCCGTTGGCAGGGCTGCGCGGAGGGCGAACTCTTCGGGGGTGTCGTGTGAGGTGAGCAAGGTCGATCGCGTGGCCGATGATCGGGGGAGCCTCTCCGGGGCCGAGGGCCCCGGTTCGTGGTAGCCCACTCGGCGAGCATGGGCATGGCGCCCCAGCCCCTAGCGCCGATCGGCCGACTATCATTGGCATCTACGCCACTTCTAGGGAAATGACCGGTCTCAGCCTCGGGTCCGCTTGGACTGAGTCCGCCACCCGACGGGTGACTGCACCTCGGAAGACCCGCCCAAGTCTCCTTTGTAGAGATCGACACATCGACCAGCCTGCTAATCTCCGGGTCATGGCGGCAGAATCCGAGCGTGTAACCCGAAGGACTCGCATTAATCCCCGCCTCCAGCGAGCAGGGTGGCAGGTTACCCCCTCCAGGATCGGACGTGCGGTAGGCGACTACGACCGCATGGCCGTCGAAGAGTACGAGACTGGGCTCGGCCCGGCGGACTACGCCTTGGTTGATGAAGGCAGGGTGCAGGCCGTCGTTGAGGCGAAGAAGTTGAGTGTCGGCCCACAGGGCGTGCTCGTCCAGGCGGAGCGGTATGCCAAGGGCGTCCACCAGGCACCGCGGTATCAGGGCGAGTACGGGGTGCCCTTCCTCTACGCGACCAACGGTGAGGTGACCTGGTTCCACGACGTCCGCGATGAGTTCAACCGATCTCGGCGCGTCTCTGGCTTCCACACGCCGACGGCCCTCAGGGAGATGCTGACCCGCGACTTTGACGCGGAGCTGGCTGCCCTTGCGGCAGTCCCAGAGAACCTGCGGATGCGGCCGTACCAGATTGAGGCGGCCGCCGCCATCGAGAAGGCCATCCGCGAACGCAAGCGCAAGATGCTGCTCACGATGGCGACGGGCACCGGGAAGACCTTGACGATGGTGAACGAGGTCTATCGGCTCATGAAGTCGGGCGTTGCCCGCCGGATCCTGTTCCTGGTCGACCGTCGGGCTCTTGCTGCCCAAGCCGTCCGTGCCTTCGCCTCCTTCGAGGCGGAGCCAGGGTTGAAGTTCGACAAGATCTACTCGGTCTACTCGCAGAAGATTCAGAGATCGGACGTGGGGGACGAGGGGGAGTGGGACCCGAACGTCCTGCCCGACGCCCAACTGGAGAACCCCAAGCTCGGCGACGCCTACGTGTTCGTCTGCACTATCCAGCGCCTCGCGATGCAACTATTTGGCGGTGAGGGCGCCTTGGCCTTCGGCGAGGAGGCCGCCGACGCTGACGTGCGCCAGCTGAACATCCCTATCCACGCGTTCGATCTGATCATCGCTGACGAGTGCCACAGGGGCTACTCCTCCCGCGACTTGTCAGTCTGGCGAAACACGCTTGACCACTTCGATGCGATCAAGGTGGGTCTTACGGCCACGCCGGCGGCCCACACCATGGCGTACTTCGACAACCTCGTCTATCGGTACGAGTACGAGCGCGCAGTACGTGAGGGACATCTTGTCGACTACGACGTGGTGCGGATCCGCTCGAACGTGCGGATGAACGGGGTCTTCCTGAACGAGGGCGAGCAGATCGACTTGGTCGACCCGTCGACCGGCACGCGTCAGCTCGACCTTCTCGAGGACGAACGGACATACGATGCGGCCGATGTCGAGCGCAAGATCACGGCACCGGACTCGAACCGCAAGATCCTGGAGGAACTGAAGGCGTATTGCGACGAGCATGAGCGCGAGCACGGCCGCTTCCCCAAGACCCTCATCTTTGCCGCCAACGATCTGCCGCACACGTCCCACGCCGATCAGCTGGTCGACCAAGCCCGCGACATCTTCGGGCGCGGCGACGCCTTTGTCTCCAAGATCACAGGCCGTGTGGACAGGTCGCTCCAGCGCATTCGGGAGTTCCGCAACCGTCCCAAGCCTGGGGTCGTCGTGACCGTTGACCTCCTGACGACCGGGGTGGACATCCCGGACCTGGAGTTCATCGTCTTCCTCCGCCCCGTGAAGTCACGAATCCTGTTCGAGCAGATGCTCGGACGGGGAACCCGCAAGGGCGAGCGGCACCCGGACAAGTCGCACTTTGTGGTGTTCGACTGTTTCGACGGGACCCTGCTGGAGTACTTCCGCAACACCACGGGCATGACCGTGGAGCCTCCGGAGGGCGACGGAAAGGGCCTGCCGGAGATCATCGACGACATCTGGCAGAACAAGGACCGGGCGTACAACACTTCTCGGCTGGTCAAGCGGCTTCGACGCGTCGACCGGCAGATGTCGGGCGATGCCCGAGAGCTGTTCGCCCGCTTCATTCCTGACGGGGACGTTGGACGATTTGCAGACGAGTTGCCAGGCTTGTTGCGAGGGGCGTTCACCGAGACGATGCGGATCCTCCGCGATCCGGACTTCCAGAAGCTGCTCGTTGACTACCCCCGCAGCCCACGTACGTTCGTAGTCGCGCCAGGCGTGGTGGACGAGGTGTCCTCGGAGTGGCTCATACGCGGTGCAACGGGCCAAGAGTATAAGCCCTCGGAGTACTTGGAGGCGTTCGCATCTTTCGTGCGCAAGCATCGGGACCAGGTTGAAGCCATCTCGATCCTGCTCTCGCGGCCGCAGGCCTGGGGTGCGGCACCACTGTCCCAGCTACGGCAGGCGCTAACGCGCGCCCCGGAGCACTTCACCGAGGCCAACCTCCAGCGGGCCTTCAATGCCGCGCACCACAAGGCCCTGGTCGACATCATCTCGATGGTGAAGCGCGCAGCTACGGACACGTCACCTCTGCTCACGTCCGAAGAGAGGGTCAACCTCGCGGTGGATCGCGTGATCGCTGGCCGTACGCTTACGGACGCCCAAGCCAAGTGGATCGAGTACATCAGGCAGCACCTGGTTCAGAACCTCTCGGTGGACCGAGAGGACTTTGAGGTAATTCCGGTGCTGTCCGACCACGGTGGGTGGGGGCGTGCGAACCGTGTGTTTGATGGGCGGCTGGCGCAGCTGCTTGAAGAGTTGAACGAGGGGCTGGTGGCGGCATGACAGACGTCGTAGGGAAACTCTGGGGCTTCTGCCACACGCTCCGCCACGACGGCATCGACTACGGCGACTACATTGAGCAGCTCACGTACCTGCTGTTCCTCAAGATGGCGGACGAGCGTGGTGTACGGCTGCCCGACAGCACAGACTGGCCGTACCTCCGGAAGCAGAGCGGAACGGAGCTTCAGGACACGTACGTAGAGACTCTCCGCGTCCTGGGCAGGCAGCCGGGCATCCTCGGTGACATCTTCAGCGGAGCACAAAGCCGTTTTACCAACCCTGTGAACCTCCAGAAGCTCATCGTTGTAATCGACGAAACCGAGTGGACAGAGCTCGAAACGGACGTGAAGGCCGCCGCCTTCGAGGGCCTGCTGGAGAAGGCTGCCGCCGAGGGGAAGAAGGGCGCAGGCCAGTACTTCACACCGCGGCTGCTGATACAAAGCATGGTCCGCTGCATGAAGCCAGATCCCCGGGTGAGCAAGGACTTCACCATCAGCGACCCGGCCTGCGGCACTGGAGGGTTCCTTGTCGCCGCGTACGAGTGGCTGAAGGATGAGTCGCGGGGCGTCATTGACCGCGAGACCGCCCCGCGGATACGCAAGCAGACCTACTTTGGCCAAGAGTTGGTTGCGCGTCCCCGGCGGCTTGCTCTTATGAACATGTATCTCCACCAAGTCGAGCCTCACATCGCTCTCGGTGACTCGATCTACGAGGTGCCCAGCAGCCAGCGTTACGACGTTGTCCTCACGAATCCTCCGTTTGGCACCAAGGGCGCCAATCAGTCACCTGGCCGAGAGGACTTCGTAGTTGAGACGAGCAACAAGCAACTCAACTTCCTGCAGCATGTCCTCACCATCTTGAAGCCTGGGGGGCGGGCGGCGGTCGTTGTTCCGGACAACGTGCTCTTCGCTGGTCAGGCAGGTGAAGTCTTTGAAGTACTGATGGAGGATTGCGACGTTCACACCGTGCTGCGGTGCCCGCGCGGAACCTTCAGCCCCTACACCGAGGGCACGAAGACCAACGTAATATTCTTCACAAAGGGTCGCCCCACCGAGCGAACATGGATCTACGACGGTAGAGCAAACGTCCCCAAGATCACCAAGAAGAGGCGTCCGCTCACAGCCGAATACTTCGCCGAATTTGAGCGGTGCTTCGGCGACGACCCGAACGGCCGCAGCGAGCGGAACGAAGAGGACTCCCCCGCCGGCCGATGGCGCAGTTTCACGCTGGATGAGGTTCGGGATCGCCGCTTCAAGCTCGACTCATTCAAGTGGATTCGGGATGAATCACTGGACGATCCCGACGACATCCCAGAACCGGAGGAACTTGTCACTGAAGCCATGGAGGAGCTCCAACTTGCTCTCGATGAGCTTGCCGACATTCAGCGCCTCTTGGAGGGCGAAGGGACCACGCGATGAGTGAGTGGGCCTTTCCGGCAAGCTGGAAACAGGCAAGGATCGGGGAAATCTTCGACTCTTGGGGCGGCCTCACACCGTCGAAGGCCAACCGAGACTACTGGGGAGAGGGTCTGCCCTGGATCTCGTCAAAGGAGGTTAAGGGAGCCCGTCTCCATACGAGCACCCATACTGTCACGCGGAAGGCGATCGACGAGACAGGGCTTAGAATCTGTCCGACGGGCTCGGTCCTTGTTGTCGTCCGAAGCGGAATCTTGGCGCACACCCTCCCGGTCGCCGTAACCACAATGCCCGTGACCATTAATCAGGACGTCAAGGCGTTCTTCTCGGAAGAACCGCTCATGAATGAGTGGCTTGCGTACTTCTTGCGCATGAGCGGACCGCAGCTGCTGGCCTCCAGTCGCCGAGACGGCACAACAGTGCAGAGTATTCAATACCCCCTTCTCAAGAACACCGTCATCCCCGTGCCGCCGCTTGACGAGCGCCAACTCGTGCTCGCCTCCATCGAGAATGCCCTAAGCAAGCAAGCGTCCATTCTTCCCCACTTGAAAGTAGCCCGAAAATCTGTCTACCGCCTCCGAGGAGCCATTCTCGCCGCTGCCTGCTCAGGCCGTTTGACGGATGACTGGCGGGACGGGAACCCCGAAGCCTCGGCGATCGACCAAGGACCAAGACTCCCGGTTAATAAGCCTCGAAAGGTGCGTGGCGAACAGCCAGTAGAGCTCGATCTGCCGGACTTGCCCAGCGCTTACCGAGTTTCCCCCCTCGGAGACATCGCAGTTCTTATCGAGTACGGAACGTCGCGTCGAACCGATGCGACTGCGCACAGCGGCATCCCTGTTCTTCGCATGGGCAACATTCAGGAAGGTCGACTGAACCTATCCGACCTGAAGTACCGGGCTCTCGACTCCGAGCTTGAACGCTTGCTACTCGCAGATGGCGACTTGTTGTTCAACCGCACAAACAGTCCGGAGCTGGTTGGAAAGGCGGCGGTTTTCCATGGCGATCAGGCGACCAGCTTCGCATCGTATCTTATCCGCGTCAGGTTCGATTCGAGCGTCGCTGATCCTGACTACGTTAACTACTGGATCAACTCTGCTTGGGGTCGGGCATGGGCCTGGCAGGCCAAGACGGACGGGGTTAGCCAGTCGAACATCAACGGGAGCAAACTCGCTCTGATGCCCGTTCCGCTACCCCCTCTTGCCGAGCAGCAGGAGATCGTAAGGCGAGCATCTCGCCTTCTTGGCTTCGCAAGCTCGTTACTTGGTCGGGTCGATCGCACCTCCTTCAGTGCACAACAAGCATCACGGGCGATTTTGGCAAAGGCCTTCCAAGGTGGACTGGCAATGAAGGCGGATGCGGCTGGAGCTTGAGCTCGTTTCCCCACCTAGTTCAGTCGCTATGTCCCGGAGTTTTCCTGAGGCCTGCGGTCATCTTTCAGTTCGCGGTGCAATGGGCTTGAGCGGCACTATCCTTTTAAGCGGAAGCTGGAAATCACACCTCGCCGTTGGGCGCAAGAATGGCGACATCGCCACCCGATTTGGCAGATAAGGGACCTGCTCACGGCGAAGGCGTGCGGGGCGGGGCGAGCGTGGAGTGTGGCGTGGGGCTATTGCCGGGAAGTCTGGCGACGACGATGCGTCGGGCTTCCTCGTCGAGGCTACGTTGCACGTGCGCTTTGTCCCGCTCATCCCAGTGCCCTGCGCCAGCCCAACCACAGCCTCGTACACTGCCCATACCAGCCCAGTTGCGGAAAGTCGGTCACCGCCGACCGTGCCGTCTCGCGCCCCCGCTGCGTCAGGCTGTAGGCATGCTGACGCACGCGACTCTCGATACGAGTCGAGCGGACAACGACCAGCCCACTGGTGGCCAGGATGCTCATCGCCATGTCCAACGGCTCGTAAGCGCCGAACTTGTACCGCAGCATGGGGATCGCACGAAGCTCCGGCTCCTCCGAGTCCAGGATCCGACCCGCATACTCCAGCAACACCGGCTCCCGACTGCGCTCAAACTCGTTTAGCAACTCGTCCGCCAGGTAATCGGGATACCACAGCCAGAAGTCAAGCTTCTGCAGCAGCGTCTGAGTATTGAGCACGCCGACTGCGCGCGGACTGGGCACGATCCCGGGCGATCAGCTGGACAGCAGCATCCAGGAGCAACAGAAGCCGGATCGCATCGAAGAACGGGCTTCCATCACCCCCCGTAGCTGCCACGGATCGAAACGTAGTCGGTCGGTTTGCCTGTGCCTAGACCGAGGTCCGGCGGTCTTCATCGTCCATGCGCCCCAGTCAACTGAGGGAGGTCAAGCACCACTGGCCGACAGAGATCGGCCGAGTGCGGAAGGCCAACCGAGCCGCGTGGAAGTACCAGGCGCCACGCCCACGCTCCGCCTCGGGGAGGGTGCTACGGGATTGCCGGAGAAGCCGATTGGGTGATCTCGTCACCGACTGGTTGACTGGGCCGGTTTAACGCGCCGGTGAAAAGGGTCGATGTGAGCGGGTCGGAGAACAACACCGAGATCGTGAATGGGGGCACCGGCATGCGGGGCCAGGATGGGCGTCGCGCGTCGTACCGGCACGATCCCGCACTGGTGCCCACGCTGGCCCGGCTGGCCAATGCCGCCTGTGAGGGTGTGACAGACCCCAACGAGGCGGGTCTGCGGGTCGAAAAGTTGGCCGCGCAAGAAGATCCGCCGATCGATCAGCCGGGCGTGGAGGGCCTCTTCCGCGCGTTTACCTACGTCCTCCAGCCTGCTCCGGTCGGAGCGCTCCCGGATGCCAGGCTCGAGCCGCTCGACGGCCCGTCCGCGTTTCCCGCGGCCCTGCGCGACGCGAACGACGACCTCCGCCAGCTATGGCGTGACCTGGCCGACGAGGTGCGCCATCCCGTCGCGCGGGCGCGGTGCTGGGACATCGTGTTCACGCTCAAACTCGTGCCGAATGGCCGGACCAGCGCTGGACAGGCTATCCGTGCCTACCTGGACGTCGCCGGCACCGCCGGCGTGTCCGCAGACCGCCGGGACAAGGCAATCGGCCTGCTGCGGGCGTGGACCTTGGCTCGGTCGGTGAAGTACGACGAGCTGACCGCCGAGATCATCCGGGCGATGCTGTTGCTCGCCGAGGACGCGGTGACCCATCAGGATGATCCGTACGCCGCGATCCTCGTCCTCGGCGCGCTGACCGCCCCGGCTCCGCGCGGCACGCCACGCGCCGCCGACTCGGCGGCCGACGACCTGCTGGATCGGGCGCTGGCCGCCTATCCGCAGATCCACGTCATCAAAGACCTTGCCACTCTAGTCCGCAAGAGTGCTGGTGCCGGTTCGCCGCGCGCCGAGCAGGCCGGCCGCCACGAGGTCGGCGCGATGCTCGCCGAAGCCGAGGCCGCCACCGATCCGTTGATCATCCGTACGAGGTTCAACGACGCGGCCGCAGCCGCACGGCGCTTGGGCCTGACCGACCTGGAACAGGTGGCCGTCACCCGGCTGCAATCGGCACCGCGAGTCTCCTGGTCGGTATTCGAGCAGTCGGTCACGATTCCGCCTGCCTACTTTCGCCGGTACCTTCGTGGGTTCGAGCAGGCCGCCGATTGGCGTCACGCCCTCTGGATCTGGTTGCACACGAGCCCGCCGACGGGAAGCCTGCAAGCCAACGAGGCCCACGCTCGGCAGATCGTGCGCCAGTTGGTCTTCTCGCGGATAGGCAGACAGGTGGAGTTCCGCGACGGCGACCTGCCGGCCCGGGACATCGTTGGCGACGACGCGGTGCTGGACAGGGAGCTCGTCCGCTTGGAGACGTACGACATGAACATGAAGGGGAGATTTCTCGCCGGAGCGCTGCAGCAGATTCCGGAGCGATTTGCGTTGCCGGCCCGCGACGAGCTCGAGGCCTTTTTCGGCGACACGTTCAATGCGGCGCCCACTTTGGTTAGAGCGCTGGCCGACGCCATCCACCTTTACTGGGTCGGCGAGTACGACGCCTGCAGCCACCTGATCGTCCCCAAGGTTGAGGCCGCGGCGCGGGGGCTGCTCCTTGAGCTGAACGAGCCGGTCTATCGCAGCGCCGTCGGCGACGCGATAGGACAGTTTCCGGGCCTGGGAAGTCTTCTGCCCCTGCTGGTCGACAACGACTTCGACCCGGACTGGGAAAGGTTCCTGCGCACCTTCCTGCTCAACGATGGCTGCAACGTCCGCAACCTGGTGGCGCATGGATACGCCCACGACACCGGCCCGGTCGAGGCCGCCCTGGCGATCCGGGCCGGTGCCCTGCTGATCCTGCTTACCGCCGGACCCGCGGCCGAGCGTGACGTCGCGGCGGTCCGCTCCGCTCTTGCTACCCCCACCGGCGCGGTGCCCCGCCGCTCGTGGCGCCGGTGCCTCGGCGCGGCCTTCGTGGCCGCCCGTCAGGAACTACGACGGTGAACAGCCGCTGCGGCGGACGTCAATCCGCCGTGGTGGGAGCTTCATGGCGCTGTCCGGCTGGCCCGCGTAGGCCTCGACGCGCCATGCACATCGTCCATGGTGATCTCTTGGAAGCGTTTGGCCTGGTAGGCCCCGTCGTCCCGCTCCGTGCCGTGCCGACGATGTCGAGACCGTATTGCTTCTGCCCGCGCATGTCGTAGAAGTGTGCGTTGCGCAGGCCCTCCGACCGGCCAGGGAAACTCCGCCCCCGCCGCTTGAAGACCTCATGGGCCAGATCTCGCAACGGAAGCTGGGTTTCCTGCATCATCGGCGGATGCAGGCGGCTGGTATGACTCACTGCCAACCCCCGAGCCGCGGAGTCCCCTCGAACTCCGCCACACTCAACTCGACCTGGCACCGCCATCTCGAAAAGGTCCGACAGGCGCGGCACCAGGCTCAATCTGTTCGTCCAAATCTCGTCGATCGCCGCTACTTCCGTACCGCTCTGCGACCGATTCGGCGCGCGGGTGTTGGCGTAGTGCGGAGGGCACCTCGTCGGCGTGCCCTCCGAGCCAGCGGTGCCCGACGTTTGATCCGCCGATGCCTTCCTCAACTGATCGTCATGGTTGGCGTGTACGTCGTGCCGAGGTGTTCGTACACGGTCGTGGGCGGCAAGAGGTTCCAGTGGTGGCCGATCATCAGCGCCGCGCCTGCGGGCGCGGCAAAGAACAGGTGCAGCCGGGGTGCGCGCGACTGCCGGACGACGTCGACGATGCGGGCGCGAGCGGCGTGCGCCCAGCCGACGGCGAACGCCGCGTCCGGTACGGCGGTCTGGCCCGGTCCGTCCGGAGGTCCGAGGGTGAGGAAGTCGCACACGGGAAGGGCACCTCGGCGCAGGTAGTCCTCGACGTCCTTGGCCACGTTGTGCGTCAGGGCAATGGCGACGGCAAGGTCCTCGCCTTGGCCGAGTTCGACGCGGCGGAGTTCCTGGGCTTCGACGTCGGCGGGTGGTGCGTCGCTGCACCATTCGACGTTGCGTTGGTCCGCCGACACCACCCATCCTCGGATATCCGGAAGCCGGACTCCGGTCGCGAACCACATGGGCAGTCGCATGGCACCGGTGATGTGCACCCGCCTGACACCGAATGCTTCGAGGTCGCGGATCTTGCTGGTGAGGGACGGCATGACGACCGCCTGCCAGTCGTCGGGGTTGCGTAGCTGTCGTCGCTCCCGGTCGGTGGCGCCGTCGTAAAGGTCGACGAAGTCAAGGGTCACGACGGGCTGCAGGCTGTGCGCAGGACGGTCGACCGCGTGCACCGCGAAGATGAGCGTCCCCTGGCGGGCGAGGAGATCCGCTTGGGCGACCTGCTCGCGGATGGCATCGCGTGTCTGCGGCCCGGCTCCGGTCTTGACCCAGTCGCGGACGAGGTCGCGGCCCCGGAGCACGGCGTCGTCGTCAACCCGGAGACCGGCGGCGCGCATCGCGTCGCGCGCCTGCCGGGTCCAGGACGTCTCGCCGCCTTCGTGGTGCAACTCGAATTCGTCGAGGAAGTCCAGCAGTTCGGCCTCAGTGATGCCGAGGTGGTTGGCCCAGATTTTGCGTTGCTTGCCGGCGGCGCTGCGGGGGGTTTTTGGCCGGAGGAGGCGGCCGACCGTGTTCGTGTACTTGTCGTGCAGCTTGAGGATCGGGTCGTCGGGATCGAAGGCCCGGTTGGTGATCAGCTGGAAATGCGGGCGGGGATTATCGTGCCGGTTGGCCGCCCAGGTCGTGTGGAAGTGCTGAAGAGGGCTTTTGCCCTTGGTGGCGGTTGCGGTGGTCAACCACTCGGCGTTGACGACGGTTTCGTCCGTGTTTGAGCTCTTGATCTGGTAGTAGCAGTCGGCGCCGCTGTTCCGCAGGACGACGAGGTCGTCGAACGCACCGCCGCCGACGTCCTCGATGCTCACGGAGGTGATGTCAGCGTCGGTCAGGGCGCGGCATGCCCAGTACCAGCCAATGATGTGCTGGTAGTCGTCACCGCGGAGTGCGGCGGCCCGAGCGGGAAGCGTCATGGGCGAGTCCTCGTCGTGGGAAGCGGCGTGTTCGGGTCGGCGGGCGCACTGTGCTTGTGGGGCGCGAGGATGAGCGGGACGTGCTCGGCAGCGTGTCGGTAGCAGATCCATGCGTGCGCTTCGGGCCGGTCCCATGCTCCGGTCCGGCTGGTCAGGATGATCGTGATGAAGGCGTCGAGGCCCAGCTCCGGGTCGTCGAGGAACCCGAGATACGTGCGCAGATCCTGATCGCTGGGTGTTGGCGCTGCGCGTGGATGGGTGTGCCATTCCCCGATCCACATGCTGCGGTCGCGCGCGAACGCGTCCGCGGCGACGCGTTGCGCGTGATGTAGGTCGCGGAGGAAGAACGCTGGCCTGCGGACGGCGGCCGGACCGGGCCCTCCCGCGTACCGAACCTGGGCCGTCCCGGTGGGCTCGATGTGGCCGAGGAGGAGCCCGCCGGTTTCGTTGCCATCGTCGGACCGCGCGGCTTCGTCTCGTATGGTCGTGGCCGCGGCCGGAGAGAGGACGACCCGGCCTACCCGGGCTGTCACGGATCCTCGCAGGTGGGGCAACCGGGAATCGGCGGTGTCCCTGGCCGCCATCGGATGGTTTCCGTGTGCGTCAGGTCGAACGGGGCTGCTCTGCCTGGCTGGGGTCGCAGGGCGATGACGGCGTGATCGCCGGGCAGTTGCTGGTCGGGGAATCCGCGGCGCTCGAGGAGCGTCGCTACGGCCGCCTTGGCCGCGAGCTGGCCAACTAGGTGAAGGTCGGCGCCGACGGCGGTCATGGGGCGGTGGCGGCTGCCGGTGCCGTATCCGGCGTCGATGCCCGGCTCTGGGTCGATCGCGCCGGCCCCGCGAAGGGCGTGCCGCTGGCAGGTCAGGCAGCCCCGGTCGGGCCAGGGGCGTAGGCGCAGGATTTCACCGAGGGCTCCGTCCTCGAGCACGCACGCCAGCACCGCGTCGAGGCGAGCGCGGCGGGCCAGGTGGCTGATCACCCGACGGGACGCGACGCCATCCGTTGCTCCCACGACAATGTCGGTGCTCATGAGCAGGGCGCGGATCTGGTTGGCATCCTGCGCCACGTCGAGCTCGAAGTCTCGCACCTCGACTCCGGGCCGGAGCAATTCTAGATCTTGGCGAACCGCTGAGACCTTGGATCGCCCGACGTGCTCGGGACCGCACATGTGCCGGACCAAGTTGTGCCACCGCAAGCGGTCGGGGTCGACGAGGTATAGCCGGCCGGCACCATACGTGGCGAGCGCGTGCGCGGCGGCACCGCCGATGCTGCCCGCGCCGACCACCATCACGGTCGACGGCTTCAGATACTCCAGAGGCCAAGACTGGACCAGCTGCTCGTTGCCGAGCACCTCTGGCTCGCAGTCGATGTCCAGCGGAGCGGCACCGTCAGCTCCAACGTGCCATGCCGCCAGAGCAGGCAGGCGCTCACCGGGTATGCGGTCGACCGCGTCGGGGGCATGGGTGATCGCGATGTACGCGGCCTTGCCCGGGTGCACGAAGCCGGACTTCACGAACGCCTTGAACGACTCCAGCTTGAGCGTCGTCGTCCGGCGGCGGCCCAAGTACCACAAGACGTGCAGGTCGGCCCCGACTCGGTACCACCGCCCGCCGCAGTGGATCTCGCCCGAGTTGAGGAAGTGCCGACGCACCGGCTGCAGCTCCACCGGAAGCATCACCGTGTCGGGCCCGGAAGAGATCTGGTGGACGTATCCGGCGTTCTGGGCCGCGGAGACCTTGAACGTGACGTTGCCCCAGGAGCCGCTACCGCGAATGCGGCTGGCGGCCTCGTGGGGGACAAGAACGATCAGCTCACGCATCAGGCGCCATCGCTCAGTCTGGCATCCGTGCCGGCCGTCGTGTTGCTCTCGCCCGCTTCCGGTTGACCAAGTAGATGGTCGAGTTGATCGTCATCGACGATGCCGTCGATCGTCATCGCGCCGATCAGGCCGCGGCGCATCAACTCGAACTCCACGCGCCACCCTGCGGCCTTCAGCAGCAGCTCCACCACCGAGTCGCGCCCGGTCCATGTCGCGTCGTCCTGCAACAGGCACAAGCTGCCATCGCCCATCACGTGCCACCGCTGGTCAGTGCGCGCGATGAGGGGCGGCTGCGGGTCGTCGGGGAAGATGGCTGGCGGCACCATCGGGTACGCGTGCCCATAGACGACCGCGACGAGGAGACCCCTCTCGCCGATCGCCTTGACGAGACCGGGTGGCTCAGGACGAGCGAACGGCCAGCGCGGCAGGTGCCCTATCCAGCCGCCAGCTCCCTCGTTCTGCCACTCCAGGTCCGGGAACCGCTGCCGGACCTCCTCCTGATCGCGCTTCAGGCGCCGTGGCTCACACTGCCACCAGGTCACCGGCACGGGACGTACATCCTTCACGGGATTCAGCCCTGCGGCGCGTCGCGAATCGGGCGGCCGGTGATCAACGCCGGGCCGGTGACGGTAGGCGAGACCTTCTTCTCCGGCGCCGGGAAGTCCGACCCGAAGACCTCCTGCCACGTGCGCTGGGCCTCGTCGGCGTCGCCGTCGGCGTCGAGCGCGCACGCCCGGGTCGCGGCATCCCGAGCTTCCTCCAGTGCTTCCCGTAGTACCGGAATATCGAGATCGACCTGAATCGCTCCGCAATGTCCCGCAGGGTCGTTGACGCCCCAGTTCACCTGGATGGCCGCAGCGGTGAAGAACGCCCGCAGCGCCTCGGGCCGGGTGCCGCTGCGCGGCATGCACTGCAGCGCGAGCACCTCCATCACCAGTGACTTGACCTTCGTCGGCACCGAGAGCCGCCACCGCTTCAGCACCCGGACCATTGCCCGGAAGTGCTCCCAGTCCCGCTGGTGGTCGGCGACCGCCTCGATCAGGTACTCCGGGTCGGCCGTGGTCCACTCGTTGGAGCGCTTCGACGGGATGAGCAGCGTCCCGTTGGCCTGACGCAGCACCGGCATCACGTCAACGGTGAACGCGTCCTCGAACTCGGGCGGGTCGATGAAGCACTTCACCGCACGGTCACGGGGCAGCGTGTAGCGGACCAGCTGGTCGACAGTGCCGTCCGTAGCGCCCAGCAGGTACTTCACGCGCTCGCGCGCGTGCTCCAGCGCCTCGCTGGCCGACTCGCCCGGCTGGCCCCAGTCAGGGTGATCCTCCCACCGGTAGACGATCACGAGATCGACGTCGTGTACCGGGTCGAGCTGGGTGCTGCGGGCAAGCGATCCCGACCCGAACACCTCGGCGACGTCCGACTCGGCCTTGAACGCCTTCTTGAAAACGTCCCGCCGCTCGCGCGCGAGGTCTACGTGTTCCTTGTCGGCGTTGACCACGTCCTGGAAGTCGTCGAATGCCTTCTCGACACCCATCCCATCCCCTCCGACTAATAAAGTTACCTATTCAATTCGCGATGATGGTGCGCGCCGACCTCTCGCCCGGGAGCCGAGGGGAGCCCAATCAGCGCAACCGTGACGTAGCGGCTTGCATTCCGACGTGCGCATTCTTGGGTCGCCGGCAAGCCCGCCGGGGGGTGCGACACTCCTCCCGGGACCAAGTTCGAGCATCGAAAATGGCAGTCGAAGCAGAACAATCGCATCGACGGGCTAGCATTTGGCGAGCGGTTCGGCCTGCGCTTCGGTACGGCAACGCCAGCCCTCTGTGCCGCGTCCAGGGCACCTCGTCCAGCTTGCAGGGGAGGTGCCTGACGTCGCTCACGGATCCTGGCAGCGGATCGGCTCACGGGGTCGCGCCATGCTCCTCGAAGATGGGCGTTGGCTCGATCGCGCGGGCGGTGCGCAGGAGGATCTCGTCAGTCAGCGCGCCGTCGGGGAACGCGTCCATGATCGCCGCCGGAACGAGTCGCTGGGTCAGGTCTGAGTAGGTATAGCCGACGCGCTCACCGTCCGGTCCCGTCAGATCGGCCAGCCGGTCGAGGGTCGACCCCGCAACGTCGATGCCGCGCAGCGCGTGGCGCAACGCGGTGAGGCGCTGCGCCGTGTCCGGGCGGTCGAAGACGAAGGTGGCGGCCGCGCGACGCATGATCGCCGGGTCGAGTGCCCCGAGGCGGTTCGTGCAGAGCACGACCAGCACGGGGACCCGCGCGCCAGCAAGTCCGTCGACGCCGGCGAGGAACGCGTCGACGCCGGCGCGGTCCTCATGGTGCATCTGCTGGTTTGCCCGGGACTGCACGAGGGCGTCGGCTTCGTCGACGACAAGTACCGACACGGCGTTGATCCCGCGGGGCGTCCGGGACTTCGCGCCCTGCAGGTGGAGGTGTTCGAACGCGGCGCCGATGAGCCCGGTCATCTCGCCGACCAGGCCGCTGCCCCGGGTGGCGAGCTTGAGCCGGTACAGGTACACGGGCAGGTCCAGTTCGTCGGCGAGGTCGCATCCGAACGACTCGGCCAGGGCACTCTTGCCGCACCCGACGTCGCCGGCGAACACGAAGAGGGGAGCCCGGTCTGCGAACAGTGTGGTGGCGGCGACCTCGAGGCCGTGGAACTTCTCCGCCCACAGCTGCAAGCGATGCGGGTCGGCGAGCAGCATCGCCTCCTTGCGGAGCCGGTTCTTGACGTCGTCAAGCCCGAGGAGGCGCCGATACCGGTCGGCCCGCACGGGCTCGGGCAGCTCGATGACGGGCTGGAACAGGTCATCCTGCGTGGTCAACATGATCTCCTTGAGGTGCTTACCAGGCCACGTACACGCTGCGGTCGACACCGATACCGTTGCGCGCGTAGCCGTGCCCGGACGTGGACGTTCCGGCGATGGCCGCAGGCTCGTCGGCGTCGCTCCGCTGCACCGGAAGCCCGGCCTTGATCCGCTGCCGCTCGCTGGCCGCGAGCAGCAGGAACTTCGTCGAGTAGTTGAGGAAGCTGTAGAAGGGCATCCCCGCGACGACGACCGAGGACGGGAAGCTGCCGGGGCGGCTGTCCACGAGATGGCCGCCGGTCGTAGCGGTGTATCGCAGCCGCAGGCGCCACGCGTTCGAGTTCAGCTCCTTGAACCCGAAGTCGACGGTGCCGAGGTAGCCGTCCCGTAGCAGCAGCGCCACCTCCTCGACGTAGTCGTCGATACGGTCCAGGGATGGCTTGCCGTACAGGTTCGCCAGCATCCGCAGGTCCGCACCGACCTTCGCGCCGACGTAGCGCGCCTGGGTAATCGTGAGAGAGTCGGAGGCCGACCGGGTCAGCGCGTACGTCATCAGGCCACCCCGAACGACGGGCCGAGCAGGTTGCACCACGCCGCCACGGCGTCGCCCTTGGTCGGCGCGAGCGCGGCCCAATTGATCTCCTCGAACGCGGACTTCGCCACGTCAACGAGCCGGGCCCGGTGGTATTCGGTGTAGCTGCTGACGATGTTGTTGTCGGGGTTGACCGGGTCCCAGACCTGCATGGCGTCATTGCTGGGCCCGATCGCGGAGCGGTCGTAGAAGTCAGTGAAGATGATCGGCGAGCGCAGCTCGGTGTTCACGATGTAGCCCAGCACCTGCTCGAACGCCCGCGGGTAGTCATTTACCGCCAGCGGCGCGCCAAGCCAGCCGTGGTCCCACAGGTGCGCGACGATCAGCTCGATCAGGAAGCTCTTGCACCGCAGCTGCTCGTCGTTGCGCTTCGCCTCGCGGATGAACGCCTTGAGCAGGCGGATGAGTTCGAGGTACTCGGCACCGGCCGTCTGGCGCCGCGAGCGGATGAACTGCAGGTGCTGCGTGACCGAGGTGAGCACCCGCGTGCCGTCGCGAGTGACGAGGTAGCCCTTGTCGTCGGCGTCGCCCACGTACAACACAGGGACAACGTCGATCTTCAGCTTCGTGCCGTGCATGGTGATGCCGACCGCGTGGTCTGAGACTTGGAAGTCCTCAGCGACCTTGGTCCTGCCGTAGACCTCCTTGCAGCGCTCCAGCAGCCAGTTCAGCAAGTCCGCCTCGTTGACGTCCAAGCCGCCGACCTGGCCGGCCCGGACATACGCCGCGACGTCGGCGTCCGAGCCCTCGCCGCGCCGCCGCCGGATCGCCGTGTGCTTCGCGGTGCTGCCCGACCCACGCAGCTTCACTAGGTCGTAATCGGGGTGCGCGGCGATGTGCGCCTCCAGCCGCTCGCGCAGGTACCTCACCTGCTCGCGTCGCTTGGCGGCCTCGGCACTCGGAACGTTGACGGCGCTGTTGGCATGGCGGGCCAGCGCCTCGTGGTCCACATATGGGACGTGCGGCATGTCGAACTCCTGCAAGGAACCGTGTCTTCGGTTTCACTGTATCCCATGAAACTGGTCTGGCTCGTGCGCCCCCGGCGCGTGACGTGACGTCATCGAACTGGCCTGCCAAGGTGAACGGATGCGGATCGAGTTCGTCGGCCGGCGGCCGCTCCTGCGCCGTGGCACCCCTGTCCACCGAACCGAGGACCCCGGGCACCTGGTGCTCGACATGCGGCAGCTTACGTTCGCCAGCCCGCTCGAACTGGCGGCTGTTGCCGCTCTCGCACAGACCTTTGAGTCGCTCGACGTCCCCACGACACTGCACATGCCGGGTGAAAGCGATATCTCGTCTTATTTGGCGCGGATGGATCTTCGAGCTGCCCTTCCGCCCGGGAGTCGGGTCGTCGGTTCGGCACCGGAGCATCGGCGCCTGGATCGCTCCGACAAGCTGGTGGAGGTGATGCGGGTGTCGGCGGAGACCGAGGACGAACTCATGGACCGCATCGGACGCGTCGCGCTCGCACAGCTCGATCCCGCCTTCGGCCGTCGCGCCGTGCAGAGCATCGGCGAACTGGTCGACAATGCCGTCAGCCACGGCGCGAGCCCCATCGGCGCGTTCGCCGCCGCGCAGACATACACCGGCAGAACCTCGAAGCGCCGGGGCCTGGAGTTCGCGATCTGCGATACCGGCATCGGCATCCTGAAGCACCTGCGAAAGAACCCCGCGTACCGTGGCCTACGAGACGACAAGGGCGCTCTCGCCCACGCCTTGCAGCCGGGCGTGACCGGCACGAGCGACAAGCGGGGCAACGGGCTCGCCGACTTATTCAACGTCACCGACAACGCCGGATACTCGATCCTCGTGCTGCGCAGCGGAACAGGGCTTGCCAGCGTGGCAGCCCGCCGCGATGATCGACGCCGCGACTATGCGGCTACGGCGGACGAGATCACAGGAACATGGGCGTGGCTCAGGGTGCGCGACCCCTGACCCTATGTTTCAATGGTTTCACTGAAACTGGAGATAACGATGGATTCCGCTGCTCTTGACTTCCCAGTACGCCGGTTCGGCGCCTTCCTGGCGACCAGAAGCAAGGCACGGCAGGCGCGCGAGGATCTCGCAGGAGCAATCCAGGCGGCGATCGCAGGCTCCGTCGTGACCATCGACTTCGACGGGGTCGAGGCGATGACGATCAGCTTCGCTGACGAATTCCTCGGCAAGTTCTACACCGCACTTGGGGCCGGCGACCTGACAACAGCGGGCGTGCGGCTCGCCGGGCTGAACGAAGAGACTCGGGAGGCAGTTGCCATCTGCCTCGAGCGCCGGGACCTCGTCGCGCTGGCCCTCGAAGGCAACGTACCAACACTCGTTGGTCGTACCGAGCCGCTCCTCGAGACCTTTGAGGCTGTGTTGCAACTGCACGAATTTCGAGCCGCAGACCTGGCGGCGCAGCTCTCGATCACGGCTCAGAACGCGAACAACCGACTAAAACGCCTCGTCGACGCTGCGGCGCTGAAACGGCGTCAAGCGGCGGTCTCGAACCGCGGTGGCAAGGAGTTCGTCTACACGCTTGTTGCTTACACAAACTGAGCGTCGGCCTTTGTGCCGCACCCTGCCTGTGTCTCATAGCGAACAGACGCAACCATGCGAACGACCCGCTGGGGTAGGTCACCGGGCTGAGCGCAGCCAAAGCCCAGGCGGCGAAAGGTGGAGACATTGCGCGTCCCGGCAAGGCTATGCCGTGTGCGGTCGCTGCAGTGGCGCGATAGCGTCCGACAGTTGTAGCGGTCACCGCGCTGGCCGGCCCTGGCACTGGAGTGGGCGACGATCCGTGGCTGATCGGTGGCTGCTCGGACGTCGGGGACTGACGCGGACGTGCCGGGGCTCGCTCGGATTCTGGGGCCACGTCTGGCGGCAAGAGGCAATCGACAAGAGCCGGTAAAGAGCCTGGACCTGCTGATACCTATGGAGACCCACACGGATCATGCGGGACTGGGGCGCCGGCTGGCTCGCTGGATCGGCGTCCATAGACAAGCATCGGTCTACGATCAGATGCTTCGAGTAGCGAGTGGCTAGGCAGCCATGGCGACCGTGGTTGAAGCGACCGAGACGCTTTTACCTGGTTGGCAGCGTCGTTGAGGATTGCGTCCAGGGGGCCTGGACTCTCGCGCTTCCCGCTACGCCACGCTCGGCGACCCGGCTGTTGCTGATCTTCGATGATGTGTGGGATGTGTGCTCTCCAGCAGGTGCCAACCCGGGTCAACCAGTATCATCAACCGCCAACCCGGGCCACGGGTTCCGGTCGTCGACGTGATCCGTGTGGTCGACGTGTGGTCATCGCCCCGCCCGTGCGGGCCGATCAACCCAGGTCAACGCAGGCCGCTCCCTGCCATCCCGGATCAACGCGCAGGTCGCTAGACTGAGCCCTCGCGCCCTCGTAGCTCAGGGGATAGAGCAACGGTTTCCTAAACCGTGTGTCGCAGGTTCGAATCCTGCCGGGGGCACCAGGTCATCGCCTTGATCAACGATCACTGGTCTGCCTTCCGGGGCTTCCGTGCCCGCTGCGTGCCCGATCGCCTCGCCAGCTTCGCCCGGCTCGCGTCCAAATGGTTGTAGGGAAACGTGGGCCGGCTATCCGACGTACCAGTCGAACAGCTCCCGCCCGGGCGGTGTCGCCATGACAAGCAGCATCACACGCTGGCGGCGCTGGGCAGTCCCCGCTGGGCCAATTCCACAACCTCATCCCGATGGCGGCGGCGACCCATCGCCGACCTGCTCAGCGGCGTGACCCGCGTCGCCGGTCACTACTCGTCAAGACCGCGCAACTGGGCGGTCCCAGGGCTGTGAGACGGGGTGAGGAGTCGCGGCGGGATCGTTCGCGGGTTTATGAGATTGCACTCGGGCCGGTCGTGCCCGTCACCCGCCACCCGGTACCAGGTCTGTTCTGCACCACGTAGGTCAGCCAGGTGGCGCCGAGGCAGGCGACAAAGCCGGTGATCGGGACCTGCACCTTCTGATCGTCGCCGTTCACCGTGCCCAGCGTGATCAAGATGCCGCCGTCCTTGACTTGTGGGCAGCCGTCCCTCGTCTCGATCACTGCCTCCCCGTCGTCGATGAAAGTCACATTTGCTACCGCCGCCAGAGAGGCCGTTACCTGCTGCTGGGTGTTCCGCGCAATTGGAGTGCCCCGCTCATGCTTCCCGAGAGGATCTCCTGCGTCCGGATGGGCCTGATCGAGCACGTAGACCGTCTTGAGGGTCCGCGCAGGGAAAGAGTTCTCCGCAGGCGTGCCGAGATACCTGCGTAACACCTCTACGTAGACCTCGGCCTCCTTAACGCCGGCCGGCCAGTCTCCAACCGGCGCTACGCTGACCGGCAAGCTGGTGACCGGCGAACCGGCGGAAGTGTTGCGGGCGCAGCCCGCAGCGCTGCCCGCAATACCGGTGAGCATTCCGGCGACAACCACGACGACAAACTTACGACGCATCTAGCGCCCTCCCGACCGTCACACCGTCGGCTCTATGACGGGGATCGTCACGTTGCGGTTCCCGCTATGCCGCCAACCGCACTGACCTTTCGCGCTGCCGTGACGGGCAGCGGTCCGCGTCCAGTCCGCGAGAGGCCCACGGACGGTGGGGAGCGATGAGAGATGTTGGACCTTTCCGCTGCTAGACGACCATGGTGCCCAGGTCGGCGGGACGGGCAGTTTTGATCTCATAATGCCTCGGTCGCCGTGCCCGCTGCGTGCCCGTTGGGATGGGCGAAGGCGGTCAACGGCGGTCAACTCCTGGACGTGACAGCCAGCGTGGCGGCGCAGGTCAAGCCAGCTCACTGCCGAGCAGCTTCCGCCGCGTCCACAGCTCTGTTACGCGCGGGCGTGGCGGGGTGGTGTAGTCAGGACGTGCTGACGCCGCCGCGGTTTCGTGGCCGCGTCGGCGGGGATGCCCGCGGGATTCGCGACAACGGAGAGGACTTTTCGTGACACCGACCATGCCTTCCGGCGGAACGTTCCGGATGGGGGATCTCACCGTCAGCCGGATGGGGTACGGGGCGATGCAGTTGGCCGGCCCGCACGTCTTCGGCCCACCGGCCGACCGCGACGCTGCCGTGGCCGTGCTGCGCGAGGCCGTCGAGCTGGGGATCAACCACATCGACACCGCCGACTTCTACGGCCCGTACGTCACCAATCAGATCATCAGGGAGGCTCTGCACCCATATCCGGATGGTCTGCACATCGTGACGAAGGTCGGGGCGTTGCGCGACGCCGAGGGGAACTGGCCGCAGGCGCTGGCTCCCGAGCAGTTGCGCCAGGCCGTGCACGACAACCTGGATCACCTCGGACTCGACGTGCTCGATGTCGTCAACCTGCGCGTCGGCGGGTTCGACCGGCCCACTCCCGGGTCGATCGCCGAGCCGTTCACGGTGCTCGCGCAGTTGCAGCAGGAGGGGTTGATCAAGCACCTGGGTCTCAGCACCGTCAACGCCGACCAGGTTGCCGAGGCGCAGTCCATCGCGCCGATCGTGTGCGTGCAGAACTTCTACAACATCGCGAACCGGGACGACGACGATCTGATCGACTCGCTCGCCGCGCAGGGCATCGCCTACGTGCCCTACTTCCCGCTCGGTGGCTTCTCCCCACTCCAGTCGGAGGAGCTGACCGCGGTCGCCGCACGTCTCGACGCCACGCCGATGGCCGTCGCGCTGGCGTGGCTGCTGCAGCGCTCCCCGAACATCCTGCTCATTCCCGGTACCTCATCCGTCGCGCACCTGCGCGAGAACGTTGCCGCCGCCGCGCTGACCCTTCCGCGGGACGAGCTGGTCGAGCTGGACGCCATCGGTTCATGAGCACGACCGATATGGGCCCGCAGCCCCGGCGGCCGCAGACCGATCCGTCGCGGGGCCTGGACCCCGACGGATCGGTCTGCGGCCGATCGGCCTACTTGACGGTCACGGCGACGGTCTTCGGCGGCTGTTGCAGCTGGCCGTAGTTGTCGACCGCCCTGATCGACACGGTGTAGGCGCCGGCCGGGATCACCGGCGACGTGTACGCGAAGTTCGACCCCGGCGAACCCGGGCTGGTGAGGAAAGCGGAGATCCAGGGGAGACCGCCGAACCCACCGGCGGCGTTCATGCCCTGGCCCGCGCTGTTGACGATCTGGATCTCCACCCGGAGCATCCCGACGTCGTCCACAGCCCGTCCGCTGACCACGATCCGCTGGCCGGTGTAGGCCGCCCCGTCCTGCGGGGTGAGGCTCGGCTCCAGCCGCGGGTCGAGGTCGCCCGGATACACGAGGTACTTGGCGGTGGCACCGGCGGTCGAGCCGTCCTGCTGGCCCGCCGTGTCGACCGCCCACGCCTCGACGCTGTACTCGCCCTTGGTCGGCAGGTCGATCGACAGGGTGAACGTGGTGCTCGTCGCGCCGGGCGAGGCGAGCTTGGCGTTCACCGTGGCGAAGCTCGCCGCCATGGTGCCGTTCGGCTGCACGTACCGGCCGGTGTCCAGGTCGCGCAACGCCACCCGTACGCCCTGCACGCCCTTGTCGTCGGTCGCCGTGCCGGCCAGGTCGAGGTGCAACTGCTCGACGTTCTGGTCGACGCCGGTGAAGTTCAGCAGACCGTTGGGGAACGCGTCACCGGGCACCTGGGCGGTGACGGTGAGCCGGCCCAGGTTGGTGCTCGTCGTGGTCAGGCCCAGGTTGTCGGTGGCCCGTACCCGGAAGTCGTACACGCCGGGCGTGAGCGGCTTGGTGGTGTAGGACCAGTTGTACGAGGTGGCGTTGAGGTTCGTCGGTGAGATCCGGTAGTAGGCGGCGATCGAGTCGGCGCCCCACGTGCCGTCGGCGGCCAGCGCCTCCCGGGTGGCGGTGTTGCGCAGGTAGATCTCGACCGACTTCAGGCTGTCGTCGTCCCTGGCCGTACCGGAGAAGGTGATCGCGGCGCCGGGCGCGACGGTGACCGGCGCGGCCGCTGTGGGCGGGGTCATCGCCGCCGGGCTGCTGATGGTCACGGTCGGCGGGACGCCGGTTGCCGAGATGGTCCAGTCCTGGGTGTCGCCGCGCAGGTCACTCTGACCGGCGGTGTCGACGGCCGTGGCGGTCATCTTCCACTGGCCCTCGATGGGCAGGGTCACCTCGAACTGCCAGGTGGTCGACAGCGCGCCGATGACGTCCGGCTCGCCGCGGAACGTGTTGTAGACCGGGGCGACGGTCCCGTCGTCCTGGAGGTACTGGTTGTTCGGGGTGCGGAACGAGTAGATCAGCGAGCTGATGCCCTTGTCGTCGGTGGCGGTGCCGGTGGCGATGAAGCTCTTCGTGGCGAGCAGGCCACCGATCGGCGAGTCGATCCTCGTCGCCGGGGGCAGGTCGTCGAACCGGAAGGTTTCGATCTTCTTGATGGCCTTGGTGGCGTCGCTCGCGCCGCCGTTGGCGAACGTCTTCGCCTGGATCTGGTACGCGCCGGGGGGCAGCGACACCGACAGCGACCACTTGGTGGAGGTGGCGTTCGGCGTGGCGATCGTGGCGTTGATGCTGTTCGAGGCGCCCCAGGTGACCAGGTCGTCCTGCAGGTACTGCTTCTTCGCATTCAGGATCTCGACCTGGACCCGGGTGACGCCGGTCGGCGCGACCGCTTGGCCGTCGATCACGAAGGGGCTGTTGGCGGTCTTCACCGCGCCCTCGACGGGCGTGACGATCGTCGTGTCGACCGGCGCGGGCGCCGGGGCCTTGGCGATGTCGAAGAATCCGACCCGCCCGACCGTCTTGCCGCCCTTGATGTTGCCGTCGCCACCGACGAAGAGACCGCGCGCGGTGGCCAGGAGATACTTCTCCCCCTCGTACGAGTTGGAGCCGGGGTTCCACTCCAGCGCCGTGCCGGTCTTCGGGTCGAGCGCGCCGAGGTGGTCCCGGCGGACCACCTGGTCGCCGAGGCCGTAACCGCTCAGGCCCTGGCCCGTGCCGTACCCGACGTTGTCGAGCCCCGGCCAGGGGACGTTGGCGGTCGGCGATTCCTGCCAGCTGAAGTGGCCGCCCACGTACACGGCCGTGGCGGTGATGGCGACCGAGTAGACGCTGTCGAAGTGCCGGGACACCCAGAGCGGCTCTACGTTGTCGTTGCCGGTCAGCGCGAACGCCATGGCGGTGTCGTTGATCGGTGGGCGGTCGCCGCCCGAGCCGCTGGTGACGACGAAGTACGAGTCGTCCGGCGCGATGTCACCGGCGAAGACCCGCTGGATGCCGCCGACGAAGGAGAGGTTGTCCTCCCACAGCCGGGTGCGCCACGGCAGGAGGGCCTTGGTGGCGGTGTTGACGAGGGCGACACCGTAGCGGTCCTGACCGGCGATCTGGCGACCGGTGTGGACGACGAGTAGCTTGCTGCCGTCACGGGTCAGCTTGAGCTGCTGCACGGTGAGCATGCCGCCGACGCCGATGCCGCCCGAGAGGGGCAGGTTGAATCCGGTGTCCACCGCGCCGGTGGTCGGGTTGAGCGCTACCAGGCCGCTGCGGCTCACGCCGTTCACCGTCGTGAACTGGCCACCCACGTACACCGCGGTCCTGCTCACGGCCAGCGCGGTCGCCCGGGCGTTCGCGGTTGCGGTGAACGCCGCGATGGGAGCACCGGTGGTCGGGTTGAGCCGGACGATCTTCCGCTTCGCGACCCCACCGACCGTGTTGAACGATCCCGCGACGTAGAGCGACGATCCGTCGGGCGAGGCCTCGACGGCCTCGACGGATCCGTCGAACGTCGGCCGGAAGCCCATGTCGATCTTGCCGGTGTCGATGTTGTACGAGGCCAGCGAGCGCTGGGCGACCGCGGTCCCGCCGACGTTGGCGATCGAGGTGAAGGTGCCGGCGATGAAGACCCGGTTGCCGATCAGGGCGATGTCCGTGATCTCGCCATTGGTGATCCGTGGCACGTCGGTGCGCGGCGTGCTCGGCACCAGCCGGGTGTCCCCCGGCACCGGTTGGGCCGCGAGGGCGACCGTACGGGCGGCAGCGGTTGCGGCATCACCGCCGGCTGCTTCCGCGGCGGTGCGAGCGGTGGTGCTCGCGACACCGGTGGCGCGCATACCCGCCACCGTTCCCGCAGCAGCCGCCGGCAGGCCGAGCAGCACCACAGCCCCGGCAACCAGACCCGCGACGGCGCGGCTCCGAACGTGCATCGAGAACCCCCTGTAGGCGCCGGAATCGCGCCACCGGGTCGACTCCCGGCAACGTCCACCCGCCGGCGTGCCGGACGTCACGGTAGGAGGAAGCGGTCTTCGGCGGTATCGAGGGCCGCCGAAATCCACCGCTCGACATCAATTCCGGCCCCACCGGCGGGCCCCACCACCGTCGGAGCCACGCCCGCTCCACCGATCGGATCACGGCTCGGCCGTCCCGGGGCGGTCGCCTGACTGATCGACCAGTCCGACTGGCGGCAAGCCGACCGAACGCGTGGAACCGGCTCCCTATCGTCCGAAGTGGATGATCTCTGCCCGCCTCACAGCCAGCCGCGACGCTTGAAGACCAGGTACAGGGTCAGACAGACCAGGGCCATCAGGGCGAGGGCGAACAGATAGCCGTAGCGCCAGGTGAGCTCGGGCATGTGCGTGAAGTTCATGCCGTAGACGGTGCCGATCAGCGTGGGCGCGAACAGGATCGCCGCCCAAGAGGACACCTTCTTGATCTCCTCGTTCTGGGCGTAGCTGGCGGCGGTGAGGCTGCGCATCTCCTCGTTCTGCGCCTGGCTGACGAGCGTGGTGTTCACCGCGAGGACGTTCTGCAGCAGGTGCCGGAACCCGTCGACCCGTTCCACGACCTGGGTGAGATGGTCGGAGACGTCGCGCAGCCGACGGCGTAGCTCCTCGTCCGTGCCGTAGGCGTCGAACCCGGCGGTGAGGGCGTCGAGCACCTTGGCCAGCGGGCGGGCGGCTCGCTGGAACTGGATGACCTCGCGGCTGAGTTCGTAGATGCGGCGGCTGGCGTTGGGGTCGCCGCCGAACACCTGGGTCTCGATCTCGTCGATGTCGTTCTCCAGTCCGGCGACCACCGGCGCGTAGCCGTCGACGACCTGGTCGAGAACCGCGTACAGGACGGCCTCGGGTCCGAGCGCCAGGACCGGTGGGTCGGCTTCCAGCCGGCGGCGCACCGCGGCCAGATCGGGTGCCTCGCCGTGGCGCACCGTGATGACGAAGCCCGGCCCGATGAACAGGTGCAGTTCGCTGAACTCGACCTCCTCGCGCTCGTCGATGTAGCGCGCGGCCCGGAGCACCACGAACAGGGTGTGGTCGTAGCGTTCCAGCTTGGGGCGCTGGTGGGCGTTGATGGCGTCCTCGACCGCCAGGTCGTGCAGCTCGAACTCCCGGGCCAGCGATCGGATCTGCGCGGTGCTCGGCCGGTAGAGCCCGATCCAGGCCATCGCCCCGTCGAGTTCCTGCAGGCATCGATAGGTGTCGGCGAGGGTGGCCGGGGAGGCATGGCGCCGGCCGTCGGCGTAGACGGCGCTGTCCACCATCCGGCCCTCGGTCGGCTCCGGCGGCATGCCGCCCGGCTCATGCTCGTCCAGCCGGCGCCCGAAACCTCCCGAATCGGCGGACCACCCGTTGTCGCCCATCGTCCTCCCGAAGGTCGTCCGCCGGCCGCCGCCCCGCCGGCCTGGTCCCGCCACCGATTCCCCCGCCCGGGTGGGTGAAACCCGGAGCGCGAGCGGCATCCGACCCGAGTTGACTCGCGGCAGACACGGTCAGGGGCGGTAGCGGTAGCCCATGCCCGGCTCGGTGATCAGATGCCGGGGCCGGGCCGGGTCGTCCTCCAGCTTGCGGCGCAGCTGTGCCATGAACTGCCGCAGGTAGTTGGTCTCGTGGTGGTACTCCGGACCCCAGACGTCGTGCAGCAGCTGCCGCTGGCTGATCAGCTTGCCCGGGTTGCGGAGCAGTTGCTCCAGCATGGCCCACTGGGTCGGGGTGAGCTTGACCTCGGCGCCGTCGTCCCGGGTGACCGTCCGGTCGGCCAGATCGACGGTGTGCCGGCCGATCCGGAACACGGGGGTGGCCGGCGTGGTGCCGCCGAGCCGGCGGGTCACGGCGCGGATGCGGGCGAGCAGCTCGTCCACCCCGAACGGCTTGGTGACGTAGTCGTCGGCGCCGGCGTCCAGGGCGGAGACCTTGTCCTCGCTGCCGGCCCGGCCGGAGAGCACGATGATCGGCACCGTGGTCCAACCGCGCAGGCCGCGGATCACCTCGACGCCGTCCAGGTCGGGCAGGCCGAGGTCGAGCACCACCAGGTCCGGCGGGTGGCCGGCGGCGGCCTTGAGGGCGGTGGCCCCGTCCTCGGCGACCTGGACGTCGTAGCCGCGGGCTCGCAGGTTGATCCGCAGGGCACGCAGGATCTGCGGTTCGTCGTCGACGACCAGGATCCGGGTCATGGGCGCGCCCCTTCGGAAGCCTCGGCGGCGGGCAGCCGCAGCACCATGGTCAGCCCTCCGCCCGGGGTGGTCTCGGGGGTGATGCTGCCACCCATCGCCTCGGCCAGTCCGCGGGACAGCGCGAGCCCGAGCCCCACCCCGGTCTGGTTGTCCCGGTCGCCGAGGCGCTGGAACGGCAGGAAGACGTGCTCCCACTGATCCTCGGGGATGCCCGGGCCGGTGTCGATGACCCGCAGCTCGACCTGGCCGGCATGGGCGCTGGCGGTGATGGTCGGCGGCTGCCCGGGCGGGCTGTGCCGCAGGGCGTTGGCCACGACGTTGACCAGCACCCGTTCCAGCAGGCCCGGGTCGGCGGTGACCGCCGGCAGGTCGGCGGGTATGTCGGTGGCGACGTCGGCGGCCGCCGGCCCGAGCTCGTCCAGGGACCGGGGTACGACGTCCTCCAGCCCGACCGCGGTGGCGGTCACGCCGAGCACGCCGGCCTGGAGCCGGCTCATGTCGAGCAGGTTCGCCACCAGCCGGCCGAGCCGGTCCAGGGACTCGTCGGCGGTGGCCAGCAGCTCCTCGCGGTCCTCCGCGCCGAACTCCACGTCGTGGCTGCGCAGGCTGCTCACCGCCGCCTTCGCCGAGGCCAGCGGCGTACGCAGGTCGTGGCTGACCGCGGCGAGCAGCGCCGTGCGCATCCGGTCGGCCTCGGCGAGCGGCCGGGCGGCGGCGGCCTCCTCGGCGAGGCGTTCCTGGCGGAGCGCGACGGCGGCCTGGGCGGCGAACGCCTCGACCACCCGCCGGTCGGCGGCCTCCAGCCGCCGGCCGGCGAGCACCACGGTGAGCCGCTCGTCCACCGGCACGGCGGTCTCCCCGGCGCCGGGGCTGCCCGGCGGCGCGTCGCCGACGGCGGCCACGACCCGCCAGGCCGCCTCCTCCCGGGCCCGGCCGGGGCGTCCCTCGGCCTCGGCGACCAGCTCCAGCACGCTCACCGCGCGCAGCGCGAAGGTCTCCCGCAGCCGGTCCAGGAGGGCCCGCAGCGGCCGCTCGCCGCGCAGCACCCCGCCGGCGACGGTGGCCAGGGTCTGCGCGTCGGCGGAGGCCCGCGCCGCCTCCCGGGTACGCCGGGCGGCCACGTCGACCACCCAGCTCACCGCGACCGCGACGCCGACGAAGACGCCGAGCGCGAGCAGGTTGTCCGCCTCGGCGATGGTGAGCGTGAAGAAGGGTGGGGTGAAGAACCAGTTGAGCAGCAGGGAACCGCCCAGGGCGGCGACCAGCGCCGGCCACCGGCCGCCCACCAGCGCGACGCCGACCACGCCGGCGAGGAAGAGCAGGATGTCGTTGGTCAGCATGAGGTCGGGCAGCACCCACAGCAGCCCGGTCAGGGCGGGCATGCCGAGCACGGCGAGCGCGAACCCGAGCAGCCGGCGCCGGCGGGACAGCGCGGCGGGCACCGCCGCGCCGCGCCGACCCCGCCCGGCCTCGGCGTGCGTGACCAGGTGTACGTCGATCGGGCCGGACAGCGCGGTGGTGGTGACGCCGACGCCCCGGGACAGCACCTGGGCGAACCGTCCCCGCCGGCTCGCGCCGAGCACGAGCTGGGTGGCGTTGACGCCGCGGGCGAAGTCCAGCAACGCCGCCGGGATGTCGGTGCCGAGCACCTGGTGGTAGGTGCCGCCCAGGCTCTCCACCAGCACCCGCTGCCGGGCCAGCTGGGCCGGGTCGGCCCCGGCCAGGCCGTCGCTGCGGGCCACGTGCACGGCGAGCAGGTCCGCCCCCTTGCTGCGGGCCGCGATCCGGGCCGCCCGCCGGATCAGGGTCTCCCCCTCCGGCCCCCCGGTGAGCGCCACCACCACCCGCTCCCGAGCCTCCCAGGTGGCCGAGATGCCCTGCTGGGCGCGGTACGCGTCGAGCTGCTCGTCGACCTTGTCGGCGAGCCAGAGCAGGGCCAGTTCCCGCAGGGCGGTCAGGTTGCCGACCCGGAAGTAGTTGCCCAGGGCCGCGTCGATCTTGTCGGGGCGGTAGATGTTGCCGTGGGCCATCCGCCGGCGCAACGCCTCCGGGGTCATGTCGACCAGCTCGACCTGCTCCGCGGCCCGGACCACCTGGTCCGGCACCGTCTCCTGCTGGGTGATGCCGGTGATCTGCGCGACCACGTCGTTGAGCGACTCGAGGTGCTGGATGTTGACGGTGGTCAGCACGCTGATCCCGGCGTCGAGCAGCTCCTGGACGTCCTGCCAGCGCTTCTCGTGGCGGGAGCCGGGCACGTTGGTGTGCGCCAGCTCGTCGACCACGGCGACCTCCGGCCGGCGGGCCAGCACCGCGGCGAGGTCCATCTCGGTGAACTCGACGCCCCGGTAGCCGACGGTGCGCCGGGGCACCACCTCGAGATCGCCGATCATCGCCGCGGTGTGCGGCCGGCCGTGGGTCTCGACCAGGCCGATCACCACGTCGGTGCCCCGGTCGGCCCGCCGCTGGGCCTCCTCCAGCATCGCGTACGTCTTGCCGACGCCGGGGGCGGCCCCGAGGTGGATGCGGAGCTCTCCCCTTGGCACGGGAACAATCCTCCCTGATTGCTGAAAGGAGGGGCCCTTCTCAGCGCCTGGCGAGCCCCTTCTCAATCGTGTCAGCGGGCGGGGAACTCCCGGTCGAGCGCGAGGTTGAGCTCGAGCACGTTGACCGCGGGCTCCCCCATGAAGCCGAGCGCCCGGCCGCTGATGTGTTCCCGCACCAGGCGGCGGACCGCCGCCGGGTCCGCACCCCGCTCGCGCGCCACCCGGGCCACCTGGATCTCCGCGTACGCCGGGCTGATGTGCGGGTCGAGGCCGCTGCCGCCGGCGGTGACCGCGTCGGCCGGCACCGCCGGCTCGGCGGGCGCGTCACCCCGGATGGGGGTGATCACGCCGCCCTCGGCGACGTAGTCGTGGCCGGGCTGGGCCAGTTCCACCGGTAGCCCCTGATAGCTGGCGACGAACGGGGTGGCCGGAGCGACCTGGTTGACGCTCACCACCCGGGTGACCGGGCCGGTCAGCCCGTCGGCGCGGAACACGGCCAGGACCGCGCCCACCCCGTCCGGGGTGCAGTACGGGCGCCGCCCGTCGACCCCGTCGAGGTCGCCGATCGCCTTGCTGCGGGAGCAGACCTGGGTGAGCAGGCTCTGCCTGGCGTCGTCAGGGTTGGTGGCGATGGTGTCGACCACGCTCTCCGGGCCCAGGTTGCTGGCCGCGGTGGCGGTGGGGTCGTAGCCGTCGCCGGCCGCGGACGGCCGGGACTGGAAGTAGCGCGGGACGGGGTTGCCGTCCGCGTCGGTGAAGGACTGCCCGATGAGCGAGCTGCCCACGGTCTTGCCGTTGACGCTCACCAGCGAGCCGTCGGCCCTGCCGGCGAGGCCGGGGATCCGGCCGACGGCGACCAGCGCCAACGGGTACGCGAGGCCGAGCAGGACGGTGAACACAAGCAGCGCGCGCAGCGCGGCCAGATGCTGGGCGAGCCAGCTAGGGAGGCGCATCACGAGATCCCCGGAACGAACTGGATGAGCAGGTCGATGAGCTTGATGCCGAGGAACGGCACGATGATGCCGCCCAGGCCGTAGCGCAACAGGTTGCGGCTGAGCAGCTGCGACGCGCTCGCCGGCCGGTAGCGCACGCCGCGCAGGGCCAGCGGGATCAGCGCGACGATGACGATCGCGTTGAAGATGACCGCCGACAGGATCGCCGACTCCGGGCTGGCCAGGCGCATGATGTTCAGCGCGTCCAGGCTCGGGTAGATGCCGGCGAACATCGCCGGGATGATCGCGAAGTACTTCGCGACGTCGTTCGCGATGCTGAACGTGGTCAGCGCGCCCCGGGTGATCAGCAACTGCTTGCCAATCTCCACGATCTCGATCAGCTTGGTCGGGTCGGAGTCGAGGTCGACCATGTTGCCGGCTTCCTTGGCGGCCGACGTGCCGGTGTTCATCGCCACGCCGACGTCCGCCTGGGCGAGGGCGGGTGCGTCGTTGGTGCCGTCCCCCGTCATGGCGACCAGCCGGCCGCCCTCCTGCTCCTTCTTGATCAGGGCCAGCTTGTCCTCCGGAGTGGCCTCCGCGAGGAAGTCGTCCACCCCGGCCTCCTCCGCGATCGCCCTGGCGGTACGCGGGTTGTCGCCGGTGATCATGACGGTCCGGATGCCCATCCGGCGCATCTCGTCGAACCGCTCCCGCATCCCCGTCTTGACGATGTCCTTCAGGTGGACGATGCCGAGCGCCCGGGCCGGTTCGCCCGCGACGTGCTCGGCGACGACGAGCGGGGTGCCACCGATGCCGCTGATCTCGTCGACGAGTTGCCCCACCTGCTCGGTGGGATGGCCGCCGTTCTCCCGGACCCACTTCATCACGGCGGCGGCGGCGCCCTTGCGGATCCGCCGGGTCGGCCCGGTGGCACCGCCGGCGGCGGTGCCGTCCGGGGCGAGGTCGACGCCGCTCATTCGGGTCTGGGCGGTGAACGGCACGAACGTGGCGTGCGGGATCAGACCCGACTCCCGCTCGCGCAGCCCGAACTCGTTCTTCGCGAGCACCACGATCGAGCGGCCCTCGGGCGTCTCGTCGGCGAGGCTGGACAGCTGCGCCGCGTCGGCGACCTCGCCCGCGGTCACGCCGGTCACCGGGAGGAACTCGTCCGCCTGCCGGTTGCCCAGGGTGATGGTGCCGGTCTTGTCCAGCAGCAGGGTGTTCACGTCGCCGGCCGCCTCGACCGCCCGGCCGCTCACGGCCAACACGTTGCGCTGCACCAGCCGGTCCATGCCGGCGATGCCGATCGCCGACAGCAACGCCCCGATGGTGGTCGGGATCAGGCAGACCAGCAGGGAGACCAGGACCACGCCGGTGACGCCGGCATCGGTGATCGCGCCGGTGTCGGGGGCGGCCGCCTGGTAGCCCTTGGCGAAGATCGCCAGCGGCTGGAGGGTGACGACGGCCAGCAGGAAGATGATCGTGAGCGCGGCGAGCAGGATGTTCAGCGCGATCTCGTTCGGGGTCTTCTGCCGGTTGGCGCCCTCGACCAGGGCGATCATCCGGTCGACGAAGCTCTCGCCCGGCTTCTGGGTGATCTTGACGATGATCCGGTCGGAGAGCACCCTGGTGCCGGCGGTGACCGCGCTGCGGTCACCGCCGGACTCCCGGATCACCGGCGCGGACTCGCCGGTGATGGCGGACTCGTCGACGCTGGCGATGCCCTCGACCACGTCGCCGTCGCCCGGGATGATCTGCCCGGCCTCCACCAGGACGATGTCGCCCTGCCTCAGCTCCGGCCCCGGCACCGCCTCGTCCCGGTAGCGGTTGGCCGGCGCGCCCGGGGTCCAGCCGATCAGCCGGGTGGCGATGGTGTCCTTCTTCGCCTGCCGCAGCGTCGCGGCCTGCGCCTTGCCCCGCCCCTCGGCGACCGCCTCGGCGAGGTTCGCGAAGATCACGGTGAGCCACAGCCAGACCGTGATGGCCCAGGCGAACACCGACGGGTCGGCCACGGCCAGGACGGTGGTGAAGACCGCGCCGATCTCGACGATCAGCATCACCGGGTTGCGCCACAGGGTGCGCGGGTCCAGCTTGCGCAGCGCGTCCGGCAGGGACCGGATCAGCTGCTTCGGGTCGAGCAGGCCCCCGCCCACCCGGTCGCCCTGGGTGGCCGGGGTACCGGCGACCGGTTCCTCGCCGGTGCCGGATGTCACGGGCGTGACGGACATGTCCTTGTTCCTCATGGTGGTCACAGCCCCTCCGCGAGGGGGCCGAGCGCGAGCGCGGGCAGGAAGGTCAGCGCCACAAGGATCACGGTGACGCCGACGACCATCCCGACGAAGAGCGGTCGGTGGGTCGGCAGGGTGCCCTCGGAGGCGGGGGTGGGTTTCTGGCGGGCCAGCGAGCCGGCCAGCGCGAGCACGAAGATGATCGGCAGGAACCGGCCGAGCAGCATGCACAGCCCGAGCGCGGTGTTCCACCACGGCGTGTTCACCGTGATGCCGGCGAACGCGGAGCCGTTGTTGTTGCTCGCCGAGGTGAACGCGTAGAGCACCTCGGACAGGCCGTGCGGGCCGACGTTCGACGCGGTCGAGCTGTTGCCGGTGGCGAAGGCGGCCGCCGTACCGGCCAGCACCAGGACGGGCGTGATCAGGAAGTACAGCGAGGCGAGCTTGATCTCGCGGGAGCCGATCTTCTTGCCCAGGTATTCCGGGGTGCGACCCACCATCAGGCCGGCCACGAACACGGTGACCACCGCGAGGATCAACAGGCCGTAGAGGCCGGCACCGACGCCACCCGGAGCCACCTCACCGAGCATCATGTTGCCCAGGGTCATCATCCCGCCGAGCGCGCTGTACGAGTCGTGGAAGGAGTTCACCGCGCCGGTCGAGGTGAGCGTGGTGGCGGCGGCGAAGGTCGCCGAGTTCGAGACGCCGAACCGGACGTCCTTGCCCTCCATCGCGGCGGCGACCGCCTGCGGGACGGTGCCGTGCCCGGCCAACTCGAAGACGTTGGTCAGGGTGACGCTGGCCAGCGCCAGGATGGCCATGACCGCCGCGATCGCGTAGCCCTGCCGGCTCTGGCCGACCATCCGCCCGAAGACGCGGGGCAGGCTGAACGGGATCACCAGGATCAGGAAGATCTCCAGCCAGTTCGTCCAGGTCGTCGGGTTCTCGAACGGGTGGGCGCTGTTGGTGTTGTAGAAGCCACCGCCGTTGGTGCCCAGCTCCTTGATCACTTCCTGGCTGGCCACCGGCCCGCCGGTGATCGTCTGGGTGCCGCCGGTCAGCGTGGTGACGTCGGTGCCGCCGGAGAGGTTCTGCACCGCCCCGCCGAACATCAGGGCGAGCGCGCCGAGCACCGCGATCGGCAGCAAGATCCGCAGCGTGATCCGGGTCAGGTCGACCCAGAAGTTGCCGAGTTCGCCGGTCCGGCTGCGGGCGAACCCGCGGACCAGGGCGACCGCCACGGCGATGCCGACCGCGGCGGAGACGAAGTTCTGCACCGCCAGCCCGGCCATCTGCACCAGGTGGCCCATGGTCGACTCACCCGAGTACCACTGCCAGTTCGTGTTGGTCACGAACGAGACCGCGGTGTTCCAGGCGCCGTGGGTCATCACCGGCGGGAAACCCAGCGACAGCCACAGGTGGTTCTGCAGCCGCAGGAACGCGTACAGGAACAGGATCGACACCGCGGAGAAGGCCAGCAGGCTGCGGGCGTACACGGCCCAGGTCTGCTCGGCGGCCGGGTTCACCCCGACCAGGCGGTAGATCCCCCGCTCGACGCGGGACTGCCGGGCGCCGGAGACCACCCGGAACATGTAGTCGCCGAACGGCTTGTGGACCGCGACGAGCGCCGCCGCCAGGGACAGCAGGAAGACAACACCGGCTGTTGTCGTGGTCATCAGAAGCGCTCCGGGAACAGCAGGGCGACGACCAGGAACACGCCGAGGCCGATCGCCAGCACCAGACCGACCGCGTTCACCACGCTCACAGCTTCTCCACCCCGCGTACGACGAGGGCGAGCGCTGCGAACAGCCCCACCGTGATCAGCACGAACACCAGGTCAGACACGGCTGACTCCCCTTGCGGACGTCCCCGCGACCGCCTCCCGGTCGCGCCGGGCAATCACAACGCCACACCGGCCGGACGGACAGGGGTCATAACGGAACCGTGACGGCGGCACCCGATTTCTTGACGCGCTCTTCACGCAGGCCCGGTCCGCCTCGGTTGGCCGCACTTTCGCCGAAAGAGTGGCCATGGCACGTGCCATGGCCACTCTTTCCGCGAATCCGGGCGGTCCGGCCCGAGCGCGCCGGGGACGGGGTCAGCCGTCCAGGCGGCGGACCATGTTCATGATCGTCTCGACCTGGTAGCCGCCCTTGATCGGGTAGTTGGTGGCGCCGAGGTAGCCCCACCAGTCCCAGCAGCCGTTCGGGTTCACCCCGGTCGCGATGGCCTGCGGGTAGAGCACGATCAGCCGGTTGGTGTCGGCGTACTGGTTGAGGTTCGCCCGGTCGACGAACGCGGTGCCGACCTTCGCGTACCCCTGGGCGCAGCCGTGCAGGGCGACCAGCAGCCGGCAGGTCTGGCCGGCGGCGCAGGCGCTCGGCACGTACGCAAAGCCGTTGGCGTCCATGCTCAGCCCGTTGGCCCAGCCGTTGGTGGCGAAGGTGTCTTGGCTGAACCGGATGAGCGTGCCGCCGAGCGGCCCGGTGTTCGGGGCGGAGACCGAGCCGAGCAGTTTGCCGAGGAAGCTGCCCTCCGGGTCGGTGCCGCAGTCGTTGAGGAACGGCGAGGCGGTCGCCGTGCAGCCGACGGTGCCGTACGGGGTGACCCAGGCGTGGCCCGCGGCGCTGCCGCTGTCGTAGCGGACGCTGGCGCCGAAGTCCTGGTAGTAGCGGACCAGGTCGTCGGTGACGGACTTCTTCACGGTGTTGTCGTTGCCGCCGTGGTAGACGTAGACCGGCTGGCCGGAGAGGTTGCCGGTCCCGTCGATCCAGCCGTACGACGCCCAGGTGCGGGTGTAGCTCTCCAGGGTGGAGACGTACGTCGGGTAGATGTTGTCGCCGCAGCCGTAGAGCGCCTGGGCGACGTTGTTCTGGGCGCAGTAGTACGGGCCGGCGGCGAAGACGGCCGCGCCCCGGATCCGCGCCGAGTACGCGACCTGCAACTGGGTGGCCAGGTATCCGCCGGAGGAGACCCCGGCGACGTACACGGCGGAGACCGGATAGCTGCGGAGCGAGCCGGCGACCGGGGTCTTGGTGTACGGCGTGCCCGCCGCCCGGGCGGCGGTGCCACCGGGCAGGACCAGGAGGAGGGCCGCGGCGAGGGTGGCGGCGGCTTTCCATGGTGTCTTCATGGCGTTCTCCCGTCGGAGCGCCGGCGCGGTTGCCGACGTGCGGAGACGCTAACGTGACATTGACCACAGCAGATATCCGTACGGCCGACACCTCGGGGCCGGCGCCGGTGTGGGCGGCCCACCGGGTATTTCGGTTGGTGCTCCGCCGGATGACGGCTAACGTCGCCGCGACGTCACTCCGAGATGCGAAGAGGGTGTTTTGGTGCCCGTGCCGAGCGCGATCAAGCGAATCGACCTGCCCCACCAGACCACCTTCAGGAGTGACCGCATTGGATCTGCCACGTAGCTTCGTCATCCGCGAGGGCGACCTCCGGATCCTCAATCCGTTCGACGCCGGCAAGTTGGCCACCCTGGGTCGGGCGATCAAGCTCGCGCCCGGCACGTCGATCCTCGACCTGTGCAGCGGCAAGGGCGAGCTGCTCTGCACCTGGGCCCGGGACCACGGGGTGACCGGCACCGGCGTGGACATCAGCACCGCCTTCACCGCCGCGGCCCGGGAGCGCGCCGTCGAGCTGGGCGTCGCCGACCGGGTCCGGTTCGTGCACGGCGACGCCGCGACCTTCGTACCCGAGGAGCCCGTCGACCTGGCCGCCTGTGTCGGCGCCACCTGGATCGGCGGGGGTGTCCCCGGCACCCTGGAGATCCTCCGGCGCAGCCTGCGCCCCGGCGGGATGGCGCTGGTCGGGGAGCCCTACTGGCGGCTCGACCCGCCCGACGAGGAGACGGTGGCCGGGTGCCACGCCCGGTCCCGGGACGAGTTTCGGGACCTCCCCGGGCTGGTCGGCCTCTTCGGGGAGTACGGCTGGGACCTGGTGGAGATGGTCCTCGCCGACCAGGACAGCTGGGACCGGTACGCGGCGGCGCACTGGCTCAACCTGCGCCGCTGGCTGGACGCCCACCCCGACGACGAACTGGCCGGGGAGCTGCGCCGGGAACTGACCGAGGACCCGCTCCGGCACGTCCGCCACCAGCGGGAGTACCTGGGCTGGGGAGTCTTCGCCCTGCTCCGGCGGTGACCGTCGCCGGGCCGGTTCCCCTCACCGGGGGGACCGGCCCGGCCGTCCCTTCCGCCCCGGTCGGTCCGACTCGCGCGGCTCAGCGTGGTGGTCCGGATCGCCACCGAACTGGCGCGCTTCGAGGTCGGCGGACTCGATCGAGGTGCAGTGGCAACGCGCTGCGGGCCTCGTTGCCCCGCTGACCGGCTGGTCAGGCCCGGGCTTCGGCCGCCCGGCCGGAGCTTCACCAGCAGCTCGATCGCACGCCCGGGTGAGCGCGCTCACGAGCGGCGGCAGCCGGACCGCCGGTACCGTCCCTCCTCGGGGCGCGACCCGCCCGCGCCGACCGGATGCGGCATCTCGCGCTGTCCGGGTACCGGCGAGGGCCCGGACGCCCGGGCCGCCTCGGGGACGGACCGGGCGGCGCAAAGTGCCGCGCCCCGAGTGGATCACGCGACGACCGCGAGGAGAGGAGGGCCCACCCGTGCCGGACGCCGAGCAGCTGCTCGCCGACGCCCTCGCGGCGACACGCGGCACCGACGTACGGGCGGCCGAACGCGCCCTCGACCGGCTGGTGGTCGGCGACGGCCCGGCGGTGGACGCGGCGCTGCTGGCCCGCCTGGTCCGCGGCGTCGGGCGGCTCTGGCCGCGGGGCTGGCAGCCGGCCGACCTGGACCGGATCGCGACCCGGCGGCTCGAACCCCGGGGCGGCCGGCTGCTCCGGGACGTGCTGGCGGCCCAGCGGCGGGAGCAGCCGGGCCCGGTCCCGCAGTGGTTCGACGACCAGCTCGCCGAGCTGGACGCGCGCTGGGACGGCGACGCGGGCTGGCTGGACCGCCGGGCCGGGGGCGACCGGATCACCGCGCTGCGGGACGCGGTCGACGCGCTCGCGCTGGTCGAGGGGCTGCCGCCGATCGCGGTGCTCCGCCCGCCGCCGGGCGGGCCGGCCGCCGCCCCGCGCACCACCGCGCCGGGCACCGGCTCGCGGATGCTGGACCGGGTACGCGCCCTGCTGGCCAAGGCCGAGTCGACCACCTTCCCCGCCGAGGCGGAGGCGCTCACCGGGAAGGCGCAGGAGCTGATGGCCCGGCACAGCATCGACGCCGCCCTGCTCGACGCGACCGCCGAGCGCCCGGACCGGCCCGGTGGGATCCGCCTCGGCACCGACGCCCCGTACGCGGCGGCGAAGGCGCTGCTGATCCAGGAGGTGGCGGCGGCGAACCGGTGCGAGTCGGTGTGGTCCGACGATCTCGGCTTCGCCACCGTGCTCGGCTTCCCCACCGACCTGGCGGCGGTCGAGCTGCTGCATACCTCGCTGCTGGTGCAGGCCACCGCGGCCATGCTGCGCGGCCGGGGCGAACGGCGCGCGGGCAGTGGCCGGCGCACCAAGGGCTACGACGAGTCCTTCCTCAACGCGTTCGCGCTGCGGATCGGCGAGCGGCTGCGGGCGGTGACCGCGGCGGCGGACCGGGCGGCGGCCGAGGAGCGCACTGGCGACGCGCTGCTCCCGGTGCTCGCCGCCCGCTCCGAGGCCGTCCAGGAACGCGTCGACCAGCTCTTTCCCGGCGTCACCCGGCACCGGCTCCAGGTGCGCGACGCCGAGGGCTGGACCTCGGGCACGTCGGCCGCCGACCGGGCCTCGCTCGACGTCGGCGCCCCGGCGCGCCGGTCGGTACGCCGGGGTCGCTGACTTTTCTCGGGGCGGATGTCGGATCGGACGTCCCGGCTCCGACCCGTCTGCGAGAGGCGCCACCGCCGGTGGCCCGTATCCGAGGAGTGGACCGTGAAGTACATGCTGCTGATCTGGAACCGGCCGGGCTTCGTCGAGGAGCTGTCCGAGGCGGACCGGAACGCGATCTTCGGCGAGGTCGACGAGATCATGAAGCAACTGTCCGAGTCCGGGGAGCTGGTCGGCGGTGAGGCCCTGGCGCACCCGTCGCAGACCCGGACGGTGCGGGCCGGCACGGCCGGCGTCGAGATCACCGACGGGCCGTTCGTGGAGAGCAAGGAGCAGTTCGCGGGCTACCTGATGGTCGACTGCGAGACCCCGGAGCGGGCCGCCGAGATCGCGGCGAACTGGCCGGACGTGCGGCGCGGTGTCGGGGTGCTGGAGGTGCGTCCGGTGATGGACGAGGCCGGGGCGGAGATGTGACGTCGCCCGTCGTCGAGGACCTGCTGCGCACCCTCGCGCCGCAGGTCCTCGGCGTGCTCGTCCGCCGGCACGGCCAGTTCTACGCCTGCGAGGACGCCGTGCAGGAGGCGCTGCTCGCCGCGGCCACCCAGTGGCCGGAGCAGGGTGTGCCGGACCACCCCCGCTCGTGGCTGGTCACTGTGGCGACCCGCCGGCTCACCGACGAGTGGCGCAGCGAACGGGCCCGCCGGGACCGCGAGGTCGCCGTGGCGGTCCGCGAGCCGCGTACGGGGCGGTCGCCCCGGCCGCCGACGAGGAGCCGCCGAGCGGGGACGACACGCTGAAGCTGCTCTTCCTCTGCTGCCATCCCGCGCTCACCGTCTCCGCCCAGGTGGCGCTCACGCTGCGCGCAGTGGGCGGCCTGAACACCGCGGAGATCGCCCGGGCGTACCTGGTGCCGGAGGCGACGATGAGCCAGCGGATCCGCCGCGCCAAGCAGCGGATCGAGGCGGCCGGCGCCCGCTTCGCGCTGCCCTCGGCCGCCGACCGCGACGAGCGGCTGCGTGCCGTGCTGCACGTGCTCTACCTGATCTTCAACGAGGGTTACGCGGCCTCCAGCGGCGGTGAGCTGCACCGGGCGGAGTTGACCGGCGAGGCGATCCGGCTGGCCCGGGAGCTGCACCGGCTGCTGCCGGACGACGGCGAGGTCGTCGGCCTGCTCGCGTTGATGCTGCTCACCGACGCGCACCGGGCCGCCCGGACCGGCCCGGCCGGGGAGCTGGTGCCGCTGGCCGAGCAGGACCGCACCCGCTGGGACCGGAGCGAGATCGAGCAGGGGGTCGCCCTGGTGACCGAGGCGCTGACCTGGTCGCCGCCGGGCCCGTACCAGGTGCAGGCGGCGATCGCGGCGGTGCACGCCGAGGCGCCGTCGGCGGCGGAGACGGACTGGCCGCAGATCGTCGCGCTCTACCGGGTGCTCGCCCGGATCGCGCCGAACCCGATGGTGACCCTCAACCAGGCCGCCGCCGTGGCCATGGTGGACGGCCCCCGGGCCGGGCTCGCCCTGCTCGCGCCGCTGGACGCGGACGACCGCACCGCCGGGCACCACCGGCTCGCCGCCGTCCGCGCCCATCTGCTGGAGCTGGCCGGCGACCGCGACGAGGCGCGGGAGGCGTACCTGGCCGCCGCCCGGGCGACCACCAGCCTGCCGGAGCAGCGCTATCTGGAGGTACGCGCCGCCCGCCTCGCCGCCGACTGATCAGAAGAGCCGCCCCCGATACGGATGCGGTCGCCCCCAGGTCTCTTCCCACTGCAACAGCTCCGCCTGCCACCGCGGCAGATCCGGCCGGTACTCGCGGATGAGATCGGGGTTCTCCGGGCGGCTTGCCAGGAACCGCCAGTATGCCTCGACCGCCTCGCGTACCTCGTCGAGCGAGTAGTGGCCCCGTTCACCCTCAACCCACTCGTTCTGAAACTCGATGCCCTGGGCGGTGAAGCTGACGTTGTACTTGTCGCTGTCCCACTCGTCCTCCAGCGCCCGGCCGTGCGACACGTCGTCAATCATCGCCAACGCGTCCAGGCACACGGAGTGATAGACCGAGATGTCGGTGATCAACCACGCGCCGAGCGCTCGGTAACGCTGATCCGTCACCTCGAACAGCGGCAGGCGGTACTCGTCGAGCGAGAAACTGATGAACGCCAACAGAGGTCCTTCGGATCAGGGGACGACGACAGGCCATCCGTGGGTGAACCCGCCCGAGCCATTGTAGAAACCCTCGATCACGAGGTTCTTGTGCTTCCCACGCCACAGGTTGGTGTTCGGCACGGGCCTCGCGTTCTGGAAGGCGCCACTGATCGCGTTGTCCACCTGTGCGGGCGTCCAGTCATCGGGAAAGAAGGAACTCTCCCCACCGTTTGGTCCCTTCTTCGGCTTCCACGCCCCGTGCGGGGGGTTGAGCGTCGGATCGAAGAACTCCGGCTTGGCGGTGTACGCCCCGGTCTTCGGATCCTTGACGATGCTCCCCGGCTTCAGCCTGCGTCCCGGGAAGTCCTGCCCACCCGGGCGGTAGTGATAACCGGTTCCCTTGGGCATGCCCGGCTTGACATGCCCCCCGCCGATCACGTGCTCAGTGAAGTGCGGATTCATCCGGTCGGGGCGGTTGCGTCCCTTGGTCCGCTTCAGGAAGCGCAACGCGGCCCGCATCAACCGGCCGCCCGCTTTACCTCCGCTCATCCCCGCGTCACCCGTCGATGAGCTTCCAGATGACCTCTTGGATGAGGTTGCCGACGATGGTCCGGGCGAGCTGCTGGAAGATCGGGATCTCCAGCAGCGAGGCGCCGAAGGTGACCGCCGCCGTGGCGATCGCCTGCGCGATCTCGATGGCCAGCAGCACCAGTTGCACGATCACCGCGATCTTCAGGGCGAGGACGATCGCCGCGCAGATGATCAGCCCGGTGCCGGTGAGCACCGCCGCGGTCACCCCGTCGCGCAGGCTTTCGGCCGGGCTGTCCTCCCGGTTCCACCAGGACTGGAAGGCGGTGATGTCCTGACCGGTGTGGCTGGACCAGACGGTGGTGGCCCCGGTGTTGGCCTCGCTGACGACGCCGGCGAGGGTGCCGGAGAAGCGGATCCAGGCGTTGCCCATCTCGAAGAGCTTGACCTCGTCCGCCTCGGGCCAGGTGTAGCCGAGGATGCCGAGCAGCGAGCGCAGCTCGCCGGGGAGTTCGAAGCCCACGGTCAGCCGCCCAGGGCCTGGTGCAGACCGTCGAAGCCCTGCTTGATGGCGGCCTCGATCTCGGCGTAGCGGGTGGCCATGCCGGTGAGGTCCGTCCCCGCGGCGGCGATCTCCTGGAGGGCGCTGTCGAAGCACTCGAACGCGAAGGCGGACACCTCGTCGTGGGCGGCCCCGATCAGCGAGCCGATGTCGTCCGAGCCCCAGGGCCGGCCGAAGGCGGCCAGCTCGGCCTGGAACGCGGCCAACGCCTGGCCGAAACGGACGGCCGCCCCTTCCAGCGCGCGGCCGGACCCGCTCAGCCCGTCCGGGTCGACCTCGATCGCCGTCATTTGCCGCCCTGCCGGGCGAGCCGATCCTGCGCCTCGACCAGAGCGTCGGTGAACGCGGTGAGCTGCCGGCCGGCGTCCTCCTGGATCTTGCGCAGCCGGTCGCCCAGCGACCCGAGGTCGACCTGCCCGGGGACGGCGGCGGTGGCCTTCTCCTGGAGGTCGGCGAACGCCGCGTTGACCGCCTGGGTGATCTCCTCGGCGAGCGACTCGCTCGCCAGGCGCATCACCCGCGGGTTGAGGGTGAGCGCGGTGATCCGGCCGGGTGGGCCGACCGTCACCTGGACCAGGCCGTCGGCCGCCTCGCCGTGGCCCTCGGGGAGTGGTGCGTCGGTCTCGGCGCCGGCGGTGAACTGCCCGAGCGCGGACATCGTCTCGGACAGCACGCGGTCGAGGCCGGACGGGTCGACAGGGTGGGCCATGGGGTGGCTCCCTCCGGGGTCGAGGTCGCTTCGCATCCTAAGCGGTGAATGCGAGCGGCGGTGACCCATGGTGAGCTCGGGCCCACCCTCCGATGCGGACGGTGGCACACGTCACAGGGGACGGACGTCGGTCAGGCGCGGCACTCCCGAGCGAGCCGCTGCGGGATCGCCACGAAGCTGGAACTCAGCCACTTGACTGGGGCCGACGACCTCGCCCCGGCGTCGATCCGCCGCGCGGCGTCGGTGACCAGCGCCTTGATCTCCGGGTCCTGCGCCCGGGCGGCCTGCCGGCGTACGTCGGTGGCCAGGTCGGCGAGGCTCGCCTTGACCTGGTCGTTGAGCTGTTCGGGGGTGAGGTCGCGACGGGTCGCCGCGGCGGAGTCGGTGGCGATCTGCCTGCTCTTGGCGATGATGAGCTTGTCGACCTCGGCGCAGACCGCGGCGGTGTTCGCGGCGGTCACCGGCGACGGCGACGCCGTGACGGTCGGGGCCGGTGCGGTGGCGGTCGGCGTGCCCACCCAGTTGCCGGCCGGCGCTCCGGTGTCCTCCTCGGCGGACGGCTGGCAGGCCGTGGCGAGGGCCGTCATGATCACCAGGGCGGCGGCACGGATCGCGGCGGTACCGGACATGGTTCTCCCCGTACGGTTGTCGGCCGTCGGTGACGGCCCGTGGTCAACCGGGGCTCCGTCCTGGGCCGCCGTCCGCGCCCCGGCAGATCGAGCGGCGACGGAGTCGAGTGTGCCAAGGATCCGGCCCGACCGCCGGACGCGCGGTCCGCGCGCAGCACGCCGGGCCGGCGATCGGCCGGCCCGGCGAGCAAGGCGCCGGCCGGTCCCGGGCGCGCCCGGGACCGCCGGCGGGTGCGGAGGTCAGCCGACCGGCCGGAAGCGCCGCAGCCGGAGGCTGTTCGCCACCACGAACACCGACGAGAAGGCCATCGCCGCGCCCGCGATCATCGGGTTGAGCAGGCCGGCGGCGGCCAGCGGCAGGGCGGCCACGTTGTAGGCGAACGCCCAGAACAGGTTGCCCTTGATGATGCCGAGGGTCCGCCGGGAGAGCCGGATGGCGTCCACGGCGGCCATCAGGTCACCCCGGACCAGGGTCAGGTCGGACGCCTCGATCGCCACGTCGGTGCCGGTGCCCATGGCCAGCCCGAGGTCGGCCTGGGCCAGCGCGGCGGCGTCGTTGACGCCGTCCCCGACCATGGCCACCGTCCGCCCCTCGGCCTGGAGCCGCTGCACCACGTCGACCTTGTCGGCCGGCAGCACCTCGGCGATCACCTGGTCGATGCCGACCTCGGCGGCCACCGCCCGGGCGACCGTGGTGTTGTCGCCGGTGAGCAGCACCGGGGTGAGCCCGAGGTCGCGTAGCCGGGCGACCGCCGCCGCGCTGGTCGGCTTCACCACGTCGGCCACCGCGAGCACACCCCGGGCCCGGCCGTCCCAACCGGCCAGCACCGCCGTCCGGCCGGCGGCCTCCGCGTCGGTCGCCGCCCGCAGGACCGCCTCGGGTACGTCGAGACCGCGCTCCCGCAGCAGCCGGAGCCGCCCGACGACCACGTCCCGGCCGTCGACCGAACCGGTCACGCCGAGCCCTTCGACGTTGGCGAAGCCGGTCACCGGCGGCACCGGCCCCGCCTCCGCCGCGCCGTCGGCGATCGCCCGGGCGATCGGGTGCTCGGAGGCCGCCTCCAGCGCGCCGGCCAGCCGGAGCAGCTCGTCGGCGTCCTGGCCGGCGGCCGGCAGCACGTCGACCAGGGTCATCTTCCCGGTGGTGACGGTGCCGGTCTTGTCCAGCACCACCGTGTCGACCTGGCGGGTGGACTCCAGCACCTCGGGACCCTTGATCAGGATGCCGAGCTGGGCGCCCCGCCCGGTGCCGACCAGCAGCGCGGTCGGGGTGGCCAGGCCGAGGGCGCACGGGCAGGCGATGATCAGCACGGCCACCGCGGCGGTGAACGCGGCCGTCGTCCCCGACCCGGTGCCGAGCCACCAGCCCAGCGTGCCGACGGCTAGGGCGATCACGATCGGCACGAAGACCCCGGAGATCCGGTCGGCGAGCCGCTGCACGGCCGCCTTGCCGGTCTGCGCCTGCTCCACCAGCTTCGCCATCTGGGCGAGCTGGGTGTCCCCGCCGATGCGGGTGGCCCGGACGACCAGCCGGCCGCCGGCGTTGACGGTGGCGCCGACGACGGTGGCGCCCGGCCCGACCTCGACCGGGACGGACTCCCCGGTGAGCATGCTGGCGTCGACCGCCGAGGTGCCCTCCTCGACGAGGCCGTCGGTGGCGATCTTCTCGCCGGGCCGGACCACGAACCGGTCGCCCACCGCGAGCTGGTCCACCGGGATCCGGATCTCCCGGTCGCCGCGGAGCACCGCGACGTCCTTGGCACCCAGCTCCAGCAGGGCGCGCAGGGCGGCACCGGCGGTCCGCTTGGACCGGGCCTCGAAGTAGCGGCCGGCGAGGATGAAGGCGGTCACCCCGGCCGCCGCCTCCAGGTAGATGTTGCCGGCCCCGTCGCCGCGGGTGATGTCGAAGCGGAACGGGTGGGTCATCCCGGGCATCCCAGCGTCGCCCAGGAAGAGCGCCCAGAGCGACCAGCCGAGCGCGGCGAGGGTGCCGAGCGACACCAGGGTGTCCATGGTCGCCGCGCCGTGCCGCAGGTTGATCCAGGCGGCCCGGTGGAACGGCAACCCGCCGTAGACCACGACCGGGGCGGCCAGGGTCAGCGACAGCCACTGCCAGTAGGTGAACTGCCAGGCTGGCACCATGGCGAGCAGGATCACCGGCACGGCCAGCGCGACCGAGACCCACAGCCGGGTACGCAGCCCGCGCAGCTCGTCCACGGGCTCGGCGGCCGCCCCGGCCGCGGCCTGGGCGGGCGGCGGCGGCACGGCGGCGGTGTAGCCGGTCTTCTCCACCGTGGCGATCAGGTCGTCCGGGGTGACGTCGTCGGCGTACCGGACGGTGGCCTTCTCGGTGGCGTAGTTGACCGTGGCCTCGACGCCGTCCATCCGGTTGAGCTTCTTCTCGATCCGGGCGGCGCAGGAGGCGCAGGTCATGCCGCCGATCGCGAGTTCGATCTGGTTCGGCGCGACCGGTAGGGACTTGGCGGTCGATGTCATCGCGGCACCTCCGGTCAATTGTGCCCGTGGCCCGGGGTGCCGTGGCCGGCCTCCGGGGTCGGTGTGGTGGTCGGGGCCGGCGCGCTGGTCGCCTGGGTGCCCGGGTCGCCGGCCACGACGGTGAATTCCGCGGTGTGCACCGCGTCGCCGTGCCGGAAGTCCAGGTAGAGGCGGTACGTGCCGGCCGAGGGCACCTCGGCGGCGAACCTGATCTGCGGCCCGGCCGGGGTCCGCCCGTCGCCGGGCGCGCCCTCCGGGTGCACGTGCAGGTACGCCAGGTCGCCCTGCCGCAGCGCCACCAGGTGCCCGTACGCCCCGAGGTAGGGCTGGAGGTCGGCGACGGGCCGCCCGTCCCGGCTCACGCTCAGGGTGAGCGGGCTGGTGCGGCCGGGCTGCGGGGTGCCGCTCAGGGTGACGGTGTAGCCGTCGACGGTGGTGCTGGCGGCGGGTGCCGGCAGCGGCCGGTCGGCCAGCGTGCCGGGGACCGTGACGTCGACCCCGAGCGTCAACGGCGCGCCGCCGGTCGGGGTGAAGTCGGCGAACGCCCGCCAGACGCCGGGGCCGGCGAGCGGCGAGGCCACCCGCCAGGTGCCGTCGGCGGCCAACTCCGGGTGGACGTGCCGGAAGCCGGAGAGGTCGCGCCGGGCGACGATCAGGTGCATGCGCTTGTCGTGCGCCACGTCGTAGCGGGTGACCGGTCGGCCGTCGGGGCCGGTGATCCGGAAGGCGAACTCGCCGGCGGGGGCTGTCACCGGTTGCAGGGTGTAGCCGCGGTCGGAGACGAGCAGCCCGCCGGGCAGGTGGTCGGTGGCAGCGGCCCCGTGGCCCGCGTCACCGTGACCTCCGTCACCGTGGTCGGCGTCGGTGGCGTCGTGCCGGGTCGCGGCGGCCGGGGTGACGGGGCCGGCCAGGTGGCCGACCCCGTACGCCGTGCCGAACACCGCCGCGAGGCCGAGGGCGAAGCCGCTCAGCTTCGTCGTCGTGTTCATCGGGTACCTCGGTTCCTTCGGGTCCGGGGACCCGTCACGCCCCGACGAGGTCGTAACCGGCCTCGTCCACGGCGGCGCGAACGGTGTCCAGGTCCAACGGGCTCTCACTGGTGACGGTGACCTGGCCGGAGGCCAGGTCGACCTGGACGTCGGTGACGCCCGCGATCGCGCTCACCTCGGTGCTGACCGAGTTGACGCAGTGCCCGCAGGTCATGCCCTGCACCTGGTACGTGGTGGTGACCATCGCAACTCCCCTCTCGCCGCCTCCACCGAATACCCCTCAGGGGTATACGGTGGAGAGACGGCTGCCACTCTCCTGTTACCGCTACCCCGTGGGGGTATCAGCCAACGAAGAGGACCGTACCATACCCCCGAGGGGTACGCTATCCTGGATGGCATGACCGCACCGACGACCCCGACCCGGGGCTACACCGCCAGCAAGGACCAGCTCCTCGCGCGGCTCCGCCGTATCGAGGGCCAGGTTCGCGGCATCGAGAAGATGGTCGAGGACGACCGCTACTGCATCGACGTGCTGACCCAGATCTCCGCCATCCAGGCCGCCCTGGACAAGGTCGGTCTGGGCCTGCTCGACGGACACGCCCGGCACTGCATGCACGAGGGCGCCGCCGAGGGCCGCGCCGACGAGATGGCCACCGAGATGATGGCCGCCGTCGGCCGGCTGATGAAGCGCGGCTGATCGGGCCGATCGGGGGTCCGGGCCCGATGGTCCGGACCCCCGCGCCCTGCCGGCTTCAGAGCCGGTCGAGCAGCTTCCGCATGGTGTCGATCTCGGCCTGCTGGGTGTCGGCGATCCGCTGGGCGAGCGCCCTGGCGTCCGGGTTGGCGCCCCGGGCCAACTCCTCCCGCGCCATGGTGATCGCGCCCTCGTGGTGGGCGATCATCATGGTCAGGAACTGCCGGTCGAAGTCGACCCCGGACGACGCCTTGAGCTTCGCCAGGTCGCCGTCGGACATCATCCCGGGCATCCCGTGGTCCATCCCCGGCATGCCGTGACCGGCTCCCGGCGGGGGCGCCGGCCGGCCCCAGGCAGCCAGCCAGTCGGTCATGGTGGCGATCTCCGGCCCCTGGGCCGCCTTGATCTGCGCGGCCAACTTCTTCACCTCGGGGTCGGCAGCCCGGCCGTCGGCCAGTTCCGCCATCTCCACGGCCTGCCGGTGGTGCAGGATCATCATCTGGGCGAACATCACGTCCGCGTCGCCGAACGAGGCCCCGGCGGAGGGCGACCCGCTGGCCGTCCCGCCGGGCATGGCGTGGTCGGTCCCGGCGGTCGAGTGGTCGCCGCCGCAGGCGGCCAGGGCGAGCGCCGCAGCGACGGTCGCGCCGGCCAGGGCGGCCCGGCGCGCGAGGGTACGAGTGGACATGGCAAAGCCTTTCGGTGTCGGAACGTACGCAGCGGACGGCAGACGCGGGGCACCGGTCTTCCGGTCCACCCGCGCCGGGGCGTCCTATCTGCGCAGCACCGACACCGTCGTCAGGCGCAGCCCGTACGGCCGGGGCGGCGGGGCACGCGGTCCCGGGGCGGGACGGAGCGGCCGACTCGCGGTCGGGCCGCCGGCTCCGGACCGGGCCCCCAGCAGCAGGGCGACCAGCAGCGTGACGGCGAACGCCCCGAGCACCGCCAAGCAGATGCTCCAGCCGGACCCGTCGCCGCCCAGCTCACCAAGCGGGAGCGCCCGGGCGTGGGCGTCCACCAGCGGGAGCGCCCGGGCGTGGGCGTCCACCAGCGGAAGCGCCCGGGCGTGGGCGTCCACCAGCGGAAGCGCCCGGGCGTGGGCGTCCACCAGCGGAAGCGCCCGGGCGTGGGCGTCCACCAGCGGGAGCATCCGGGCGTGGCCGCAGTCGCCGCCCGGGCAGTCGCCGGTCGTGGCGACCATCACAGCCGGCGGGGCGGCGTGGCCACCCACCGCGTGACCGGTCGGGCCCCCGCCGGCGTGCGCGCCGTGGCCGAGGGTGTGCATGGCGGTCAGCCCGACCAGGGTGCCGAGCAGCAGCAGGAGGCGGACCCACGGTCCGGTCGTCACCGCTGTCGCCGTTCGCACGGCAACCACGCTAGTGGGCGCCGCGGAGCGGGCCGGGTGGAACCAGGGAGATCGCACATCGGCTGCGGCGGCCTCCCGGCCTGGCTAACATTCCGGGCGACGACCGGTCTCCGCTCGCTCGCCGGCGCCAGCGCCGGCCCGGTGAGCCGGCCAGCCCGGTGACACGTATCCAGCCGTGACTCGTTCGGAGACTCGCCATGGGCGCCGACCACACCCGTCCCGCTCCGCCCGCCCCGCCCCGGGTGCGACGGATCCTGGTCGCCACGGTGGTGCCACTGTTCCTGGCGACCGTGGTCGCCGCGCTGGTGCTCTGGCCCCGGGACAGCCGGGAGCCGGCGGGCGACGCGAACCTGCCGCGCTACCACGGCACCGTGACCCGGGTGGTCACCGAGCCGTGCCCGCCGACGCCGGAGGATGGCGCCGGCGGGTCCACGGGCCCCTGCGGGACCGCGACGGTCGCCGCCGAGCAGGGCCCGGACGCCGGCCGGCAGGTCGAGGCACCCCTCCCGGCCGGCCCCGGCTCCCCACGGGTCGAGGTCGGCGACAAGGTCATCCTCGTCGAGCTGATGGACCCGGCCGATCCGACGGTCAAGAGCTACAACATCGCCGAGCACCAGCGCGGTACACCGCTGGTCGGGCTGGCCGTGCTCTTCGCCGTCGCCATCGTGGCGTTCGGGCGCTGGCGCGGGCTGGCCGCGCTGGGCGGCCTGGTGGCGAGCTTCGCCGTGCTGCTCGGCTTCGTGCTGCCCGGGATCGGCGCCGGCCAGCCGCCGCTGCTGGTGGCGATCGTCGGCGCCGCGCTGATCATGTTCGTGGTGCTCTACCTGACCCACGGGATCACCGCCGAGACCTCGGTGGCGGTGCTCGGCACCCTGGGCAGCCTGGTGCTGACCGGTCTCCTCGGCACCCTGGCCACCGCGGCCACCCACCTGACCGGCTACGGCAGCGAGGACGCCACCACGCTGTCGATGTTCCAGCGGGACGTCGACCTGCACGGGTTGCTCCTGGCCGGCATCATCATCGGCTCGCTCGGCGTGCTGGACGACGTCACGGTCACGCAGGCGGCAACGGTCACCGAGCTGGCGAACGCGAACCCGGGGCTGTCCCGGATGCAGCTCTACCGGGCGGCCACCCGGGTGGGCCGCGCCCACATCGCCTCCACGGTCAACACCATCGTGCTGGCGTACGCGGGCGCGTCGCTGCCGCTGCTGCTCCTGCTGGTCGCCGACTCGCGACCGGTGATCGAGATCCTCACCAGCGAGTTCATGGCCCAGGAGATCGTCCGTAGCGCGGTGGCCACGCTCGGCCTGATCGCCGCCGTACCGCTGACCACCGGTCTGGCGGCGGTGGTCCGCACCGCCGGACGGGCCGGCGCCGCGACGGACCCCGAGCCCCGCCCGCCGGCGTCCCGGCCGCCGGCGGAACGGCACGACGCGCTGGAGGCGCTCGGCGGAGCGGCGGCCGGACGGTCCGGACCGGAGAGGAGCACCGAGGCCACGTGGTGACACTTCGGAGCGTGACCGTCCGATTCAAACGCGACCCTGGTCACGCAGGGCGACGACGAAAACGTGCGGTTGGTCGGCTTCGGGACGTAGCTCCGCAGCCGGGACGTCGGGTAACCTCACTGCCGGTCACCGCCGAAGGCGCGCACCGGCGCCTGCGGTGCCACCGCCCAATCGCCCCACGGCGAACCGGGGAACCAGGTACCTGGGGTGAATCCGCGCCAGCGGTAGGGGCCACTTCCGCCCCGAACCCGTCAGCTAACCCGGTCGGCGGTCGACGGAAGGGAACACTGTTGACGGCACCCCTGCGCCGCTGGTTGACACCCGTGGCGGCCGTGCTCGCCGCGTTCGCCATCGTCGCCGGGCCCACCCCGGCGCTGGCCGCACCCAACACCCCCACCCCCTCGGGGCACGAGGAGGACAACGATCCGCCGCTCATCACCGAGGTCATCGACGCGGCCAACCGCGGCTACCTGCAAGCCAAGGCGAAGCTGGACAAGTCGAAGCAGCGCCAACTCCAACTGGGCCTCGAGATCCGGGCGGCGCAGGCCGACCTGGACGCGCTGCGGCCACAGGTGACCGAGATCGCCGCGCAGTCCTACCGGACCGGCCGGATAGGCGCGATGGCCATGCTGCTGGAGAGCAACGCACCCGACTCGTTCGTCCGGCGGGCCTCCGCCCTCGACGAGCTGAACCTGATGAACGCGCAGAAGCTCGCCGCGGTCAACGCCGCGAAGAATCGCGCCGAGCAGGCCAAGATCGCGCTCGACGCGGAGGTCCGCGAGCAGCAGAAGCAGACCAACGCGATGAAGCGCGAGAAGGCCGAGGCGGAGAAGGCGCTGGCGCTGGTCGGCGGGCGCGGCTTCACCGGTGGCCTGGTCTCGGCCACCTCCCCGGTCGCCCGGATCGGTCCCGGCCGGACCGCCGACGGGGGCTGGCTGCCCGAATCACGCAGCGTGAAGGACCCGACCACCTCGGGCTATATCACCCCGCGCACGCTGCACATGTACAAGGAGGTCAAGCGGGCCGGCTTCGACCGTTTCGTGGGCTGTTACCGGCCGGGCGGGCCCTGGGAGCACCCCAAGGGCCGGGCCTGCGACTGGTCCCTGCAGCGCAGCGGCTTCTCCCCCTGGCACAACAACGACATGCGAAGGTACGGCAACGACCTCGCCGCCTTCGTGATCCGCAACGCCGACCGGCTCGGCGTCTACTACGTGATCTGGAACCGGCAGATCTGGTTCCCGGCGACCGGGTGGAAGTCCTACAGCGGGCCCTCCAACCACACGGACCACGTACACGTGTCGATGCTGTAGCTGCCGTACCAATCCGAGGGGGCCGTTCCGCGACCAGCGGGACGGCCCCTCGTCGTCACGTAGGGCTCAACCGGCGACCGCGGTGGGCGGCGGGCCCGCGGGCGCGGCCGGGACCGGCAACGTCACGCCCGCCTTCACCTCGGCCACCGTCCGCACCTCGCCCGCGCTGAGCCGATACGACATGCCGACCACCCCGCACCGTCCGGCCGCCACCCGCTCGGCGAGCACGGCGGACCGGGCCAGCATCGCCTCCACGGTCCGCGCGATGTGGATGTCGACGATGTCGTCGAGGTCCTCGACGCCCTGCCGGGCGGCTCGGGCCAGGCTGGGTACGACCGCGTCCACCAGCGCGCCGAGGTGGCCGGCGGGGGGCGTGCCGGTGGCGACCACCTCGCGGGCGGCCTGCACGGCGCCGCACGAGTCGTGGCCGAGCACCACCACCAGCGGGGTGCCCAGCACGGTGACCGCGTACTCGACGCTGCCGAGCACCTCGGGGCCGACGGTGTGGCCGGCGGTCCGCACCACGAACAGGTCACCCAGGCCACGGTCGAAGATGATCTCGGCGGCGAGCCGCGAATCGGCGCAGCCCACGATCACCGCGAACGGGTGCTGGCCGTCGGCGACGGCGGCGCGGTGCTCGGCGTCCTGGTTCGGATGACGGGGCACGCCGGTGACGAAGCGACGGTTACCAGCGGACAGCTCGGCGAGCGCCTGCTCGGGAGTGGTCGGCGTCAATGCAGTCACCTCGGTCTCGCGCAAAACGGCCTGGTCAACCCGGCCGGCGGCAGAGGCGGCCTCGGGAACCACCGTCACACCCTGAGCCAAGATACGTCAAGATTTACGTGATATGGATTTCATACGTCGTCGGTGACCGGTGGCCGGCCCGACGCCCGGCCACCGGTGGCCCGCCCGACGCCGGGCTCGCTGACCGCCGGACGGGCCATACCATGACCACCATGGCGACGACAGCGGGCGAGAACGGGAGCGGCCGGAACTGGACCTTCCTCACCAACCACGGGCACGTGCTGCTGGCCATCGCGCGCAACCCCACTGCGCGGCTGCGTGACGTGGCCGACGAGGTGGGGGTGACCGAGCGGGCCGCCCAGGCCATCGTCGCCGACCTGGAGGCCGGCGGCTACCTGCGACGCACCCGGGTCGGCCGGCGCAACGAGTACACGATCAACCCGAGCGGCCACTTCCGGCACCCGGCGGAGGCCGATCAGCAGGTCGGTGCCCTGCTCGCCCTGTTCACCGCAGAGCCGGCCGGCAGGCCCGCCGCCGAGGGCTGACCCGCCCCGCCCGGCTCCCGTCACCGCGCCACGGGCACGGCGACGGTAATCTCACCGCGTGCGCGACAGCTTGCGGCCGGACGGGACGACACCGCGCGTCCGTACCGGGCACCGGATCCGGTCCTTCCTCTGTGGAGCGGGAGCGGCCGCCCTGCTCGGCGGCGCCCTGGTGGCGCCCGCGCCCGCCGCGGCGGCCCCGAAGTGCGGCCCGCCCGGCGGCCCCGCGCCGACCGAGGCGCCCTGGGCGTTGGACCGGCTCGACCCGGAGGCGGCCTGGCGGGTCACCCGGGGCCAGGGCGTCACCGTGGCGGTCATCGACTCCGGCGTCTCGCCCAGCCACCCCCTGCTGCGCGGCCGGGTGCTGCCCGGCGAGGACTTCAACCATCTGGTCCACCTCAACGGGCAGTGCGACCTCGTCGGCCACGGCACCATGGTGGCCGGCATCATCGCCGGCAAGGAGGGCACCGGCGCGCCGTACACCGGGATCGCGCCGGAGGCGAAGATCCTGCCGATCCGGGTACTGGCCGACAACCAGCGCACCTTCGACGAGTCGATCCCGGCCGAGATCGGCAAGGCGATCAAGTGGGCGGTCGACCAGAAGGCGGACGTGATCAACCTGTCCCTGGTGACCCTGGACGACCCCCGGCTCAAGGACGCCGTGGACTACGCCCTCGACAAGGGGGTCATCGTGGTGGCCGCCGCCGGCAACCGGCAGGAGAACCAGCAGGACCAGCCGGGGTACCCGGCCGCGTACCCCGGGGTCATCGCCGTCGCCGGGATCGACGACGCGGGCGGACACGTCGGCAGCTCGGTCACCGGCGACTACGTGGACATCGCCGGGCCGGGGCTGAAGATCGTCGGCCCGGCGCCGCAGGGGTCGGGTTACCGGGCGGAGCCGCAGGGCGGCACCAGCTTCGCCACCGCGTACGTCTCGGGCGTCGCCGCGCTGGTCCGCGCCGCGCACCCGGACCTCGACCCGAAGGACGTCGCCTACCGGCTGACCCGGACGGCCGACAACCCGCCGGACGGGCACAACGCCGAGGTCGGGTACGGGATGGTCAACCCGTACCGGGCGGTGACCAGCCTGCTGGGCAGCCGGACCGACCCGCCGCTCGGCGCCATGCCCGCGCCAGCCCCGCCGGCCGACCCGCTGGCCTGGCAGCGGACCGTGGCCATCTGGGCGGGCGCGATCGGCGGCGGGCTGGCCGGCGCCCTGCTGGCGCTCCGGCCGATCCTGATCCGGGGCCGTCGGCGCGGCTGGCGCCCCGGACGCCGCACCGCCCCGCAGGACGCCTGAGTTCGCCTGTCCCACCCCGGGATACCGCCTGACGCGCCTGCGGCGCCCAGCGCGCCCCTGGCGGCACGGAAAAGCACTGCGGCTCCGACCCCGGCAGAGCCGGAGCGGAGCCGCAGTGGGGTCGGTCGGTCAGTTGCCCCAGACCTTGGAGTTGCTCATCTCGGTGGTCATGTAGTTCTCGCGGGCGATGCCGACCGCGTTGCCGATGTCGTTCAGGACCTTGTTGATGTCCCGCACGGCGGCGTCCCACTGAGCCTGGTGCTGCTGGTACGCGACGCGGTCCTGGCCCTCCCACTCGAGCTTGGTCAGCATCGAGCGCAGCGTGTCCAGCTTCTCGTCGATGGTCCGCGAGATCGCCTGCATCTGCTGGTTGCTGCTCTCGAGGACGGCGTAGTCGACCTTGATGCTCATCGTTCCTCCTCTACCTGGCTACTACGCGGATCACGGGTTGAGAGCAGCGTGGAACTTGTCCAGCATCTGCTGCTGCTCTTCGTCGTTGACCTGGTGCGTCGTACCCGACTTGTCGAGCAGGTCGGCGATGTTGTCCATCGCGGTCAGCAGCTTGTTCGTGTCCTCGTTCCAGCGCGTCATCAGGTTCTGGAAACCCGAGGACGCCTGGCCCTTCCAGGCCATCGCCAGGTCGTCGACAACATTCCACAGCTTCTTGAGCTCGCCGTCGACGTCGCTGCGCGTGGACCGCACGTCACTCGCGGCTTGGTGCAGAGTCGCTGCACTGACCTCGAACGCCATGCTTCACACCCTTCCGTCATCTTTCGTGGCGGCGGATCCGCCGCGCCCCTCCCCCGCGGCAAGGCGTACACACCCCACCGACGGACACTTCAACCGAACCGTAGCGGACGACGTCCAACCCGCGCAGCCCTGTCTCCGTATCGTCGTCTCCCGGCAAGCCAGGATCCACAACGCATTACCGGACGGACTGTGCCATATGGACGGACGACCCCCTTCCGGTCCGCACCGGCCTCAGGACGGCCGGCGATACGACTTGACGTGCATCATTACACCCACGATCACGACGACCGCCAGCAGCACCACCACCGGCCAGAGCACCGGCCGGTCGACCGCCCGGTCGAGCACCACCGGGATCAGCGCGGCACCCCCCGTGATCAGCGCCACCTCGCTGGCCCGCTTCGCCCACACGGCGTGGGACAGCTGGGCGACCAGCGCCAGCCCGATGAAGGCCGGCACGGTCACCAGGAAGTACACGAAGAGCCACCAGAGCACTCTGGTCACCTCGGCCCCCTTCCTGTCACTGGTAGAACTTGGTGTCCTTGACCCAGTCGATCTTGATGTCCTTGATGTCCGGGTCCGAACCCGTGGGCGCCCAGCCCGGGCGGGAGTCCGACACGAACGCGAACCGGTCGTTGCCCTGGAAGCCGGCCATGATGGCGGAGAAGAGCGTGCTGATGTCACCGAAGACCAGCGCCAGGATGGCCGCGCTCGCGACCATCCCCGCCACCCCGATCGCCTCGGCGATGGGCGCGGTGGGCGGGAACGCCTGGAGGACGACCGACGCGATCACCGCGATCAGGATCGGGATGAGCGCGTCGACCAGCGCGTTCACCGCGTCGTTGAAGGCGTCCCGGGCGGAGGTGAGGGTGTCCTTGTTGGCGTTGAACGCCTCGGCCAGGGAGTTGATCTCCGCCCCCAGCTTGCGCAGGAAGAGGTCGAACGCGTCCCGGTCGTCGAAGTCCCACTCGGTGTCCGACGGCGGGACCTGCTCCAGCGCCGCGCCGAACTGGTCCCCACCGAGCAGGCGCGCCGCGTCGCCCCACTCCTTGATGGACTTGTTGACCTCGTCGTTGTCGAACGTCTCCAGGTAGGCGATCGCCGCCCCCAGCACCCCGGCGAAGACCAGCCACATCCAGTTGGCCCGCGCCGCCGGGAGAAGCCCCCGCACCGGCGCCGTCGCCGCGGCGACCGTGTGGGTGCCGGTCACCGTGCCGGCGGCGTTCGCGATCAGGATCTCCGACATCAGCTGTTCCCCCCGTCACACACCAGGCAGGTCACTTGACCACCCAGGGCTGATCCGACTTCTCCCAGTTCTTCGCGGTCTGCTCCAGCTGCTCGGCCGCCTTGTGCAGGTGCTCGATGCCGGTCTTGACGTTGTTGAGGTGGCCGTCGACCGAGGCGTTGTGCGCCTGCACGGTCGCGCCGCCGAAGATGGTCAGCGCGCCGTCGGGCAGCTTCACGCTCTCCAGCAGCGTCTGCACGTTGCGCAGATACTGGATCGGGCCGTCCGGAGCGTCGAGCTTCTGGCTCGCCTTGCGGATCGCGTCGACGTCGACCTTGTTCGCCATCGGTCCTCCCCCCTGGTCAGCGGCGCAGGCCGCGGGTCGGGTCGCTCAGGTCCACGCCGAACTGGCGGAACCAGTCCTGCGGGTTCAGGGTGCCGGCCTGAGCCTGGCGGACCAGGTCCGAGCCGCCCAGCACCTCGCTCATCAGCTCCTGCTGACGCTCGGCGTAGGCCGCGTACGCCGCGTCGATGGCGGCCTGGAGCGACTCGGCCAGCGTGTAGCTGTCCAGCCGCATCGCCCGCGCGTTGAGGTCGATGTCGCCGACCTTCATGTCGCCGTCCACCGTCACCCGGACCAGCCCGTCCGGGCTCTCCCCGGTCACCCGCAGATCGGCCCGCTGCTGCTGGTACTCGGCCAGTCGGCGCTGCTGCTCCTGCGCCTGGCGCAACAAGTTCTCCACGGCGCCACCGGCGCCGCCGTAACCCCACGAGGTGCTCACCACGGTCCCTCTCTGCCTACGCGACGGTCGGGCCGACGCTATCGGAACGATGCCTGGCGCCCGACCCTAGGCCGGCTCCGTCCAGGCGGTCTGGATCAGCTGCTGGCCGTCCCGGCGGCGGACCAGGGTGCCCCGGCCCGGCGGCTGCGGGCTCGGCCGCAGGTTGCCGAAGACGGCGCCCTCCTCCCGGCTGCCGGACATCAGCAGGCCCGGCGAGTCCAGCTCGCGCAGGCGTTGCAGCACCGGCTCGTAGAGGGCGCGCGCCACACCGCCCACCCGGCGGGTGATGATCAGGTGCAGGCCGATGTCCCGGGCCTGCGGCAGCAGCTCGTGCAGCGCGCTGAGCGGGTTGCTGCCGCCGGAGGCGACCAGGTCGTAGTCGTCCACCAGGATGTAGAGGTCGGGACCCTGCCACCAGCTCCGGTCACGCAGCTGGGCGGTGGTCACGTCCGGGCCGGGCAGCCGGTTCTGCAGTGCGCTGCGGATCGAGCCCAACCCCTGGCTGAACACCTGGTTGGACGGCGCGTAGTCGAGCAGGTGGTCGCCCTCCACCGCGCCCAGCAGGCCGCGGCGGTAGTCGGCGATGACCAGCCGGGCCTGGGCCGGGGTGTACCGCTCGGCGATGCCCCGGGCGATCAGCCGCAGCAGGTTGGTCTTGCCGCACTCGGCGTCGCCGAACACGGTCAGGTGCGGCTCGCCGGCCAGGTCCAGGTAGACCGGGGCGAGCGCGGACTCGTTGACGCCGATCGGGATGCCCGGGACCGACCGGTCGATGACCTTCGCCAGCTCGGTGACCGGCAGCTTGCGCGGCAGCAGCCGTACCTTCGGCGCCGGGCGGCCCGACCAGTTCGCCGCGACGTGCCCGGCCAGGGCGACAGACGCCTCGGTCAGGTCCTCGATGTCGCGCTTGCCGTCGATCCGCGAGACCCCGGTGAGGAAGTGCAGCTTGTCGTGGGTCAGACCGCGGCCGGGGGTGCCGACCGGCACGTTCTGCGCGGCCCGCCGGTCGATCTCCGACTCGGCCGGGTCGCCGAGCCGCAGCTCCAGCTTCGTACCGAGCAGATCCCGCATGTTGATCCGGATCTCCGCCCACCGCACGGCCGTGACGACCACGTGTACGCCGAAACCCAGCCCCCGGTTGGCCAGGTTGGTGATGGTCTGCTCCAGCTCCTCGTATTCCTGGCGCAGCGTGTTCCAGCCGTCGACCACCAGGAAGATGTCGCCGAACGGGTCGTCGGCGAACTCCCCGGCCGCCCGGCGGCGACGGTAGCTGGCCATCGAGTCGATGCCGTGCTGGGTGAAGCGGAGCTCCCGGTCGTCGATGACCGCGACCACCTCGGCCACGGTCCGCCGGACCGCCTCGGTGTCCCGCCGCCCGGCCACCCCGGACATGTGCGGCAGCCGCTCCAGGCTGCGCAGCGCGCCACCGCCGAAGTCGAGGCAGAAGAACTGCACCTCGCGCGGGGTATGGGTGAGCGCCAGCGAGGCGAGCATCGACCGCAGCATGGTGCTCTTGCCGCTCAGCGAGGCACCGACGATCACCACGTTGCCGCCCGCGCCGGACAGATCGACCATCATCGGGTCGCGCCGCTGCTCGTACGGGCGGTCGACGATGCCGACCGGCACGGCGAGCCGGCCGCGCCCCGGCCAGTTGGCGGTGGTCAGGCCGAACGTCGGGTGCACGCTCAACGGCGGCAGCAGCTCGGCCAGGCCGGGCGGCTCGGCCAGCGGCGGCAGCCAGACCTGGTGCGCCGGGCGCCCCCGCCCCTTGAGCCGGTCGATCAGCACGTCCAGCATGGCCACCGCCTTGCCGTCGGCCGCCTGCTCCGGCTCCGGGGCGGTCTCCGCCGGGCTCGGCAGCGCCGGCGCCGGCACGTAGTCGATGCCGTACGGGACGATCCGGCGTTGCACCTGCGCCCGGGTGGACCGCTGCACCTGCCCCGGCGCCCGGTACGGCCCGGAGACGTACGCCGCCCGGAACCGGAGCATCGTGCTGGTGTCGGTCTTGAGGTAGCCGTGACCGGGCGCGCTCGGCAGCTCGTACGCGTCGGGCACGCCGAGCACGATGCGGCTCTCCACGGCCGAGAAGGTACGCAGACCGATCCGGTACGACAGGTGGGTGTCCAGACCGCGCAGCTTCCCCTCCTCCAGCCGCTGCGAGGCCAGCAGGAGGTGCACGCCCAACGACCGGCCGAGCCGGCCGATCATGACGAACAGGTCGATGAAGTCCGGCTTGGCGGCGAGCAGCTCGCTGAACTCGTCACAGATGATCAGCAGGCTGGGCATCGGCTCCAGCGGCTCGCCGGCCGCCCGGGCCTTCTCGTAGTCGTACCGGGAGACGTAGTTGCCGGCCGCCCGGAGCACCTCCTGGCGGCGGTTCATCTCGCCGGCCAGGGCGTCCCGCATCCGGTCGACCAGCGGCAGCTCGTCGGAGAGGTTGGTGATCACCGCGCTGGTGTGCGGCAACGCGTCCAGCGAGGCGAAGGTGGCACCACCCTTGAAGTCGACCAGGACGAAGTTGAGCTCCTCGGACGAGTGCGTCACGGCCAACGCCGCCACCACCGTCCGCAGCAGCTCGCTCTTGCCGGAGCCGGTCGCGCCGATGACCAGACCGTGCGGGCCCATGCCCTCGTGCGCGGACTCCTTGAAGTCCAGCTCCACCACGTTGCCGTCCGGCCCGAGGCCGAGGGGGATACGCAGCCGGTCGCGGTGGCTGCGCGGCCGCCAGGTCTGCTGCACGTCCACCGCCGCCGCGTCGCCGACGCCGAGCAGGTCCGGCAGCTCCATGCTGCGGGCCAGCGGCTCCTCGGTGCTGGCGCCCTGCTGCTGGGAGAGCCGGTAGGGGGCGATCTGCCGGGCCAGCCCCTCGGCGGCCGTCATGCTGAGCCGGTCCGGCCGGCCGAGCCGGGAGGTCGTGGTGCCCCGGACCAGGTCCAGCCCGCTGCCGTCGCCGGCGTCGAGGCAGAGCAGCCAGCGGCCGGCGTCCCGGGGCACCGTGCCGGAGAGGTCGATGACCGTGGCGCCGAGCAGGCCCGGACCCATCAGCGCGCAGGTCGGCGCGACCTCGCCGCCGTCGAGCACCACCACCACGTGCGGGGCGGTGGTGAGCGGCTTCGCCTCCGGGGCGAACCGGGGCCGGCCGCCCAGCTCGTTGGCGAGCGCCGCCTCCGCCTCGGCGAGACTGGCGAAGACCATCCGGCGCGCGCCCGCCGCGTCCGTACGCCCCGGGTGCTGGGCGTGCGGCAGCCACTTCACCCAGTCCCACACCGGCTGCCGGTCGGCTGCGGCCACCACCGCGACGATCAGGTCCTCCGGGGCGTGGAAGGTGACCAGTTGGCCCAGGGCGGCCCGGGTCAGGTCGAGCACCGACTCCCGGTCGCCGCGCAGCACGATCCGGCTGAACGCGCGCAGCGAGAGCGCGGTGGGCAGGTCCGGCACGCTGGAGTGGGCCCGGACGAACCGGCGCAGCGCGATCGCGCTCATCGGCTCCAGGTCCTCCACCGGCTTGGTCTCCGGCGGCACGATCTCCACCGCCAGCCGCTGCGGGCCGAGCGCGATCCGGGCCTCACCGAAGTCGTCCTCGGTGATCCGCCGCTCCCAGAGTCGGCGGGAGGCGGCGATCGACCAGAGCGCGTCCGGCTCCGGGTGCCGCCAGGTCATCGCGGAGCGCTGCTGCTCGGCGGCCCGCCGGGTGCGCTTGCGCATCTGGGCCAGGTAGCGCATGTAGTCGCGCCGCTGGGCGTTCAGCTCCGCCTTGTCGTTGCCGCCGTTACCCAGCGTGCCGATCGCCATGCCCAGCATGGAGACGCCGAAGAGGCCACCGGCCACGTACGTCATCATGCCGCCGCCGCGACCGGCGTAGAGGAAGGCCATCGCGCCGACGCCACAGAGCATCGGCAGGATCATCAGCACCTGCCCCATGCCCTTCGACTGCTGCTCGGGCAGCTCGGGCGGAGACTCCAGCAGCACCTCCCCGCGCGGCAGCGCGGGCCCCGGTTGACGCGGAAGTCGGCGGAACACCACCGTGCTCACGGCGTCTCCTCCCCAGAAGCGGCCCTGATCGTGGTCTGCCACGACCCGAGTCGTCGGGTGGGCAACCTGTGCGACCGCCATCGTAGGTAATCTCCCGGAGGCGCCGTGGACCCGTGTCGGGGGACGCCCGCCGGCCGAGGTGGATCGTAGGCGAGCACGAGGAGGCCAGAGTGGCGACGAAGACCGCAACCGGCGGGCTGAGCCGGATCACCATCGTGGCGCCGCGCACCAGGATGGACCTGGCGTTGCCGTCGGACGTCCCGTTGGCTGACCTGCTGCCCACGCTGCTGCGGTACGCCGGTGAGGACCTCGCCGACGAGGGCGTGCGGCACGGTGGGTGGAGCCTGTCCCGGCTCGGTGGGCAGCCGCTGGACGGCGGCCGTACCGCCGCGCAGCTCGGCGTGCGGGACGGCGAGGTGCTCTACTTCAACCCCCGGACCGCCGCCGCGCCCGAGATCGTCTTCGACGACGTGGTGGACGCCGTCGCCACGGCCACCAACCAGCGCCCCGGCACCTGGCAGGTCGGCACCACCCGCTCGTTCGCGGTGCTCTTCGCCGGGGCCGCGCTGACGGCCGGCGCGGCGGCGGCGCTGTTCGCCGGGCCGCCGCAGCTACCCGGCGCGCTGGCCGCGCTGGTGGTGGCGATCGCCCTGCTGGTGAGCTCCGCGGTGCTGTCCCGGGCGGCCGGCGACAGCCGCACCGGCGCTGTGCTGGCCATGGGCGGCCTCGGCTACGCGGCGATCGGCGGCCTGCTGGTGCTCGCCGGCGACCGCAAGCTGGCCGACCTGGCCAGCCCGCACGTGCTGCTGGCCGCGACCGCCGCGGTCCTGTTCGCCGCGGTGGCCGCGCTGGCCGTCGGCGACCGGCTGCCGCTGTTCCTCGGCGCGGTCGCGGTGGGCGTGGCCGTCGGCTTCGGCGCGGCGCTCTGCCTGGCCTTCGGCATCGGCCCGGCGGCCGCCGCGGCGGTGGTGGCGACCGTCGCGTTCGCCGCCCTGCCGGCGCTGCCGATGATCGCCTACCGGCTGGCCCGGCTGCCGGTGCCGTCGATCCCGACCGGCCCCGACGACCTGAAGACCGACACCGAGTCCGTCGAGGGCCCGCAGGTGCTGCGCAACAGCGAACGCGCCGACGCGTTCCTCACCGGCCTGCTCTGGACGGTCTCGGTGCTGGTGCTCGGCGGTCAGGTGGTGCTCGCCGGCAACGGCCGGCTGCCGGCGGTGCTGCTCTGCCTGGTTCTGGCCCTGCTCTCGCTGCTGCGGGCCCGCCCGTTCATCGGCCGGGCGCAGCGCACCCCGGTGCTGCTCACCGGCACCGTGGGTCTGGGGTTGGCCGCGGCAGCCACCTTCGGCGCCGGGTCGCTGTCGGTCCGGCTGGGGCCGATCCTGGGCGGGCTGCTGCTGACCGTGGTGATCAGCCTGATCTACGGCCTCAGCGTGGCGGGCAAGCGGATCTCGCCGGTCTGGGGACGTCTCCTCGACATCGTCGAGATCCTGCTGATCGTCGCCGTGGTGCCGCTGGCCGCCTGGGTCTGCGGCCTCTACGGCTGGATCGTCAACCTTCGACCGTGACCGTGCCCATCACGGTGGCGACCGGGGCGGTGGCGTAGACGCCAGGACCGTGCTGCCCGTCCAGCGGGCGGGCCGGCACGCCGCTGCGCTTGGCGACGTCCCGGACCACCTTCACCAGCGCCTCGGCGTGGCCGTCCATCGCCGCCACCCGCAGCAGCGGGGGCACCCGGCGGCCGCTCGGCAGCACCACCGCCGCGACCGTGTGCGACGGCGCGGAGGTGGCGGTGACCGCGTCCACCAGCGCGCCCAGCGATCCGTTGGGGCGGACCCGCAGGGCCAGGCAGCGCTGGGTCCAGCCGCCGCCGCGCAGGCTCGTCCAGCTCTCCACCGGCGCCTCCGGGGCCAGGTCGAGCCCGGCGCCGGAGACCACCGCCGTGTGCAGCTCGTCCCGGCTGAGCACCCGGTGGCCGAGGCCCGCGGCGTTCAGCGCCTTGCCGAGCCGGCCGATCCCGGCCGCGACGGTACGGTGCACCCCGCGCATACCGCCGCCCCGGCTCACCGTCTCGGCGCGGGCGTCGGAGACGGAGAGGCGCAGCGCCACCCAGACCGTGCGGTGCGCCGCCGGCGGAGCTCCCGGCGCGGGATACCAGACCAGGGTGTGCGAGACGACCTGGGTCTGGGTGACCGGCCCGGTGAAGTCGGCGAGCACCGCGAGGGCGCGGTCCACGGTCGCCGCCTCGACGGACCCGGCGGGCGCGCCGGGCCGGCCGGTCAGCGCGACCGCGGCGAACCAGCCCCGGTCGTCCTGGCCGATGCCGAGCCGGGTGCCGCGGTCGGTCAGCTCGACGACCGTCAGCTCCGGGGCGAGCGCGGCCAGCCGCGGGTCGCCGGACGGCACCGCGCCCCGGGCCCGGCCCCGGCGGCGGCGCAGCCGGCGGCGGAGCGTCAGGTCCTCGTACCACCAGCGGCCGCCCCGGCGGGCGAACGCGACGACGACGGACAGCACGGCCAGTACGGCGACCAGGGCGAGGAGCCAGGCCGGCCCGCCGGTGGCGAACCAGACGGCCAGCGCGGCGCACTCCAGCACCACGAGCTGGCCGACGACGACCGGGCCGAGCCGGCCACGCCGGCGCTGGTCGGCCGGGGTTACCGGGCGGTCCGCCGGGGTGGCGGGGGCGGTGGCCGTACGACCGGGTGGCGCCTGGACCTGCGTCATCGGTAAGCGTCCCTTCTGGACATCCTGGGCTTCCGCCCCGGCGGTGCGTCGCCGGAGGACGGGCGGGGGTCCCGGTGAACCGCCGACGGCCCCTTATCGTAGGGAAGCCCGCGGCGGAGTTCTGGACCCGATCGCCGCGGACCCACCCCTGCCGGAGGTTAGTCATGCGGACCCGCCGCGATCAGGTGCAGGCGTACCGCTTCGTCACCCGCCGCATCGTCTCGGCGCTACTCTCCGGCGACCCGGAGACCAACGACCTGCCGATGCGCCGGCTCGGCATGGCGGTGTTCGGCAGCGTCATCGCCGCCGCCGTCGTGCTCGGCGGCGCGGGCGCGTACGGGCAGCTCACCGGCAACGCCGCGCCGCTGGAGTCGAACACGCTGGTGATCGAGCGGGAGACCGGCGCCACGTACGTCTTCACCGACGGGGTGCTGCACCCGACGCTCAACTACGCCTCCGCCCGGCTCATCCTCGACGAGGCCGACCCGACGGTCCGCACCATGTCCCAGGCGTCGATCAAGGAGCGCCCGCGGGGCCGCGCGGTCGGCATCGTGGGCGCCCCGGACGACGTGCCAGACCGCAAGTCGCTGGTCGGCCTCCCCTGGTCGGTCTGCGACGTGCCCGACCCGGCCGACCCGCAGCGCTCCACCACCCGCCTGGTGATCGACCGGCCCCTGCCGGGTGGCACCCCGCTCACCGACCGGGCGGTCCTGGTCCGGGTGAACGACGCGCGGTACCTGCTCACCGGCGGCTCCCGGCTGCGGGTGGTCGGCGACGAGCAGGCGCTGGTCGCGTTGAAGATGGCCGGAGCCGCCACCCTCACGGTGGGGCAGCAGCTGCTCAACGCGGTGCCGGTCGGGCCGGCGCTGCGCAAGCCGACCATCGACGGCGACGGCAGCTCAAGCGGCCTGACGGTGGGTGACCGGCCGGCCAAGGTCGGCCAGGTCTACCGGGCCGCGGGGAACCACTACGTGCTGACGAAGCAGGGGCTGGTGGCGATCAAGGAGGTGACCGCGCTGCTGCTGCTCGGCGGCGGCGGACAGATCACCGACATCACACCGGACCAGGCCGGCCAGCTCCTCACCGATCAACGGCTGGAGCCCGAGGGGCTGCCGGACAAGCTGCCCACCCTGCACGAGGTCCGCGCCGGCCGGACGGTGCTGTGCGCCAGCTACCGGGCCGGGGCGCCCGGCCTGCCGCCGGTCACCACGCTGGAGGCCTTCGACCAGCCGCCGGCCGAGCTGAGCGCGGCGGCCGGGGTGCCCGCCCGGCAGACCTCCCGGGACGCCGTGCGGACCGCCGAGAGCGTGCTGCTGCCGGGCGGCAAGGGCGTGCTGGTGCAGCCCACGGCCGGGGAGAGCGGGAAGCCGGCGACCGGTGCCACGGTCTACCTGATCACCGCGCAGGGCGTCCGCTACCCGCTCGGGCCCAACGCGAAGGCCGCGCTCGGCTACGGCGACGTGACGCCGCTGGCGGTGCCCGCGTCCCTGCTGGCGCTGGTGCCGACCGGGCCGACGTTGGCGCGGAGCGACGCGCTGGCCCACTTCGATCCCGGCGCCGCCCCGAGCGGTTCCGCGACGAACAAGGCGGGCGGCGACCAGCAGTCGGGGGCGGGCCCGGCCCAGGGCGGCTGACGCCGAGCGCCGTCCGATGTGGAACAGTGGCGGCCACGGGTCGCCCCGGCTGGGCCGGGTCGACTAACCTGAGCGTGGCCAACGGTTATCGACGAGGACTACGGGGATGCAGCCATGACCGGGCGCACGACAGTGGACGTGCTTTCACTGGAGGACTTTCACCAGCGACTGGGGCGGCGACTCAGCGAGGCCGAGTCGGTGCTGAAGAAGCTCAACACGGAGATGCAGTGCCGGCCGCCCGAGCTGGGCACCTTCACCGACGCGACCGACAACGCCCGTCGCTACTCCGAGACGCAGACCAGCTTCGCCAACCACGTCGAGCGGCTGCGCGGAGCGATCGAGGCCGCCCAGAAGGCGACCAAGGCGATCATGACCAACTACAAGACCGCCGAGGCACGCAACGCCGCCGCCGCGGCCGACATCGTCGCCGCCCTCTCCGGCCTGGACGCGGCGATGAAGCCGACGAAGGGGGAGGATCCGCGTGTCTGAGTACGTCCAGCGCTACCAGCACGTCAGCCACAAGGAGCTCTACCAGGGCGTCACCTCGGGCGACCCGAAGCAGGTCGACGGGCTCAGCGCCCAGTGGAGCTCGCTGAAGGACACCCTGGAGGGCCTCGGCCGCGACCTGACCGATGACCTGGACGCGCTGGCCAAGACCTGGACGGGCGACGCCGCCCGGGAGTTCCACCGCCGGCTGAACCTGGTCGTCGGCTACTCCGGCAACCTGGCCCAGGGCATGGCCGACATCCGGCAGGCGCTCGACATGATGGCCAGCGAGCTGCGGACCGCCCAGACGAAGGCGGAGAGCCCGGAGGAGACGGACGACAACGACAAGCTGCTCTCCGGCGCCGGCAAGGGGTTCCTGGTCGGCGGGCTCCCGGGTGCGGTGATCGGCGGCATCGTCGGTCACCAGCAGGACAAGGAGGAGCAGGAGAAGGCCCATCAGCGGATGGTGCAGGTGGTCGCCAACCTCGCCGAGGGCTACGACTTCTCCGCGTACGGCCGGATCGTCGTGCCGGAGCCGCCCGACCCGAGCCTGCCGGGTGACGGCGACCCGACCAACCCGACGCTGAAGAACGGCCCGTCGGTGGGCACCCCCTCCGCCGGCCCGACCTCCGGCACCTTCGGGCCCACGGCGGGTGCCACCGCGACCACCTCCGGCGTCCACCACACGGGCCCGAGCAGCGGCACGGTGGGCGACGGGCCGACCGGACACCCGGGCGCGGGCAGCCCCGGCACCATCGGCTCGGTCGGCGTCGTCGACCCCACCGGCACCTCACTCGCCGGCGCTGGCCAGATGGTCACCAACCCGACGGCCCCCGGCCTCCCCACCAGCACCGCCAGCGCCCCCACCACCGTCCCGAGCGGCGGGGGTCAGGGCCTGCTCTACGGACTCCCGAACGGAGGCACCGGCGCGCTGGCCAGCTCGGGTCCCGGCACGGGCAGGGTCGGCGGCATGCCCGGGGCCGAGAACCGGTCCGCGGCTGGCACCGGGCGGCTCGCCTCGGGGCGGGGCCTCACGGTCAACGCGGAGGGTCGTGCCAACGGCGGCCGGGGCACCAACGCACGGCCCGCGATGGCCGGGCGCAACGGCGTCCTGGGCGGGCGTGGCACCTCCGACGAGGACGAGTCGGAGGAGCGGCTGACCTGGCTGACCGAGGACGAGATGGTCTGGGGTGACGGCAAGGCGGCCCCGCCGCCGGTGCTCGGCACCAACTGATCGCACGCTGACCGACGGCGCGGCGTCCCTCTACTGAGGGGCGCCGCGCCGTTCGCGTTCGCGTACCCTGGTATACCTACGAGGTATACCAGGTGTGTATAGTCTCGCCCATGTCGATCGGGCACACCTTCCTCGGGCTGCTGGAGTCCAGCCCCCGGCACGGATACGACCTCAAGCGGGCGTACGACGAGCGGTTCGGGCACGCCCGGCCCCTCCACTTCGGCCAGGTCTACTCCACCCTCTCCCGGCTGCTCCGCAGCGGCCTGGTCGAGGTGGACTCGGTCGAGCCGGGCGAGGGCCCGGAACGCAAGCGGTACGCGATCACCCAGGCGGGCGTGACCGACGTCCAGCGGTGGTTGTCACAGCCCGAGAAGCCGGAGCCGTACCTGCAGAGCGTCCTCTACACCAAGGTGGTGCTGGCGCTGCTCACCGGCCGTCCCGCCGACGACCTGCTGGACACCCAGCGCGCCGAGCACCTGCGGCTGATGCGCGAGCTGACCCGGC
>NZ_VSFA01000270.1 GCF_008119785.1 Micromonospora sp. MP36
ACGGTGCCGCCGCAGTTGGTGGGGTCGTTGTCGGTGATGGTGGTCTTCTCGTCGAGCTTGACCTTGCCGTCGTTGTTGAAGACGCCGCCGGCGACGCGGTGGGTCTTGGCGGAGTCGGTGGCGGTGTTCTTGGTGATGCGGGTCTTGGTCAGGGTGACCCGGCCTTCGTTGTTGAAGATGCCGCCGCCGTTGAGGGCGGTGTTGTTCTTGATCTCGGTGTTCCGGACGGTGAGGGTGGCGTTGTCTTCCTTCTCGTTGTCCTTCTTGTCGGACTCCTGCTGGAAGCCTTCCTTGATCTCGACGTCCGGGTCGCCGTTGAAGATGCCGCCGCCGAAGCGCCCGGCGGAGTTGTCGACGATGTCGCTGTCGTCGATGGTGGCCGTGGCCTCCCGCTCCTTCTCTTCCTTCTGGTCCTTCTGGTCGCCGTACGGGGCTTCCTTCTTCTTCTTCTTTTCCCCGCCGGTGTTGTAGACGCCGCCGCCGTCCTTGTCGGCGTGGTTCTTGGCGACGATGACCTTGTCCAGGTCGAGGTCGGTGTTGCGGGCGTAGATGCCACCGCCGTTCTCGCAGGCAGTGTTGTTCTTGATGGAGGTGAGGGCGATCTTGACGAACCCGCCGGAGCTGAACACGCCGCCACCGTTCTCACCGGCCCGGTTGTTCTCGATCTCGGTCTTTCCGGGCTCCTTGCCCTCGAATCGGCCGATGATCTCCACCGTGCCGGCCTTGTCGCGGCCCTTGACCCAGTAGTCCTTGCCGGGCACCCACGGGCCGTACTTGTCCTTCTCCTTGCCCTCGCCGTTGGCGATGCCGCCGCCGTTCTCGCCGGCGGTGTTGTTGTTGATGCGGGATTCCTTGATCTTGAGGACTCCGACATTGAAGATGCCGCCGCCGTTGCGCTGGGCGTGGTTGTCCTCGACCTTGCTCTCGGAGAGGTCGACGCGGCCGAAGTTGGCGATGGCGCCGCCGTTGCCCTCGGCGTTGTTGCGGGTCAGCTTCACCTTCTCCAGGTGCGCGCTGCCGCCCCGCTCGACCAGGATGGCGCCACCGTCGGCCTCGCCCTCCTCCTTCT
>NZ_VSFA01000271.1 GCF_008119785.1 Micromonospora sp. MP36
CTAGCCCGTGTTTCGTAAGGGTCTTCTGGCCGGTGAGGTAGGCCCGGCGTGGCGGTGATCGATAAAAGTTGAGGTCTCCGGTAGATCGGTTAGCGACCAAGCAAACCGAAGACCGACCGGAGACCTCGTGCCCAGGGTAGCGGCAGCGAGGCGGCACGATCTCACCGACGCTCAGTGGGCCGGACTGGAGCCGGTCCTGCCTGTGGCGCCGGGTCGGGGGCGCCCGCCTCGTTGGACGAAACGACAGATCATCGACGGGATTCGGTGGCGGGTCCGGACCGGGACGCCATGGCGGGACGTGCCCGAGGTGTATGCGCCTTGGCAGACGTTGTATCGCTGGTTCCGGCGGTGGCAGCGTGACGGCACGTGGGCGAAGGTCTTGGCAGGGTTGCAGGCCGGGGCCGACGCTGCCGGGAAGATCGGCTGGACGGTGAGTGTCGACTCCACGATCAGCCGCGCCCACCAGCACGCCGCCGGCGCCCGCCGCGACGGTCACCTGCAGAAGGAACCGCCGGGTGGCGTTACCGCCGAGCCTGCCGATCACGGGCTGGGTCGATCGAGGGGCGGGTTCACCACCAAGACGCACCTGGCCTGCGAGCAGGGCCGCAAGACCCTCGCCGTGGTGATCACCGGTGGGCAGCGCGGAGACAGCCCGCAGTTCATCACGGTGCTGGAACGGATCAAGGTGTACCGGGTCGGCGGCGGCCGGCCCCGCACACGTCCCGACCTGGTCCTGGCCGACAAGGCGTACACCAGCCGCGGCAACCGCGGATATGCCCGCCGTCGAAAGATCCGGGTCTGCATCCCGAGCAAGGCCGACCAGGACGCCCACCGCAAGGCCAAGGGATCCAAAGGCGGCCGGCCACCCGCCTTCGACCCAGACCTCTACCGGCTGCGGCACGCCGTGGAATGCGGCATCAACCAGCTCAAGCAGAACCGCGCCATGGCCACCCGCTACGAGAAACTCGCCGTCCGCTTCGAAGCCACCGTCACCATCGCCATCATCAACCAGTGGCTCCGAGCCTTATGAAACACGGGCTA
>NZ_VSFA01000272.1 GCF_008119785.1 Micromonospora sp. MP36
TTGCTGGGACAGCCGGGTGTTGAGGGTGGCGCCCATGCCCCGTGCTTCCAACGACCGCAGGTCTTCCACATAGATCACGCTCGCCGCGGCGGCGATCGCCTGGTCCACGGCCCATCTGGCGGCGGCCCACGAGAGCGCGACGTTCAGGTTCGTCCGGCGGTCGGAGACGTGGCGGATCTCGTCGCGCAGGACCGCCAGTTTGCCCGCGAGCTGATGCTGCTCGTCACGGCCGGTGAGGCGTTGGTAGTGGTCGGCTTTGGCGTGCAACCGCTCTGACAGCCGGCGCAGCCGGTGCTGTTTCGCGAGGACCCCGGCGGCCCGGAACTGGCCACCCGCCCCCAACGCCGTGATCCGCCCATCCTCCTGCAGGCGTAGGGCTCCCGCGCTGAGGAGAGTGTTCAGCCCCCAGTCCACGCCGAGCGCGACCGTGTGGCCGGTGCGCCGGGCCTTCGGCACCGGGTGGCTGTATGCCAGGTCGGCGTGCACCTGCCGGCCGGTCACGCGCAGGGTGGGCAGGTGCACCACCGCGCCCGCGGGAACCGTGGGCGGCAGGCTGATCAGACAAGCCACCCACGTCCAATCCCGATACGATCGCGGATCCGGGCGCGTGGGCAACTGCAACCGCAGCAACACCCTCCTGGGGTCGGTGTCGCCGCGCTCGATGGTGGCCTGCTGCCGGTCACACGCGGCCAACAGCAGCATCCGCGCGACCCTCGGGACGCCTTCCAGCTCGAACACGTCCACCGGCAGCCGCCCAGTGGCGGCAAGGAACCTGGCGGCCTGCCGCGTGCGGGACTTGATGACACCCGACGGCAGATGCTGCCCGCCAGGGATCGACGCCCGAACCTGCTCCCACTCCTGCGGGGTGCGCTGACGCGGATCAGCCGGCCACGTCGCCAACACCCCGCCAGTCAGACCAGCACGCCACGACGCCGAACGCAGAACCCGCCCCGCCTGCTCCTGCACCATCCGCACGACCCGGTCATTGACCCTCACACCCACCGGCGCGGTAACCGTCCAACCCAGACG
>NZ_VSFA01000273.1 GCF_008119785.1 Micromonospora sp. MP36
GTTCCGGATCGGCGACAAGGTCACCCAGATCCGCAACAACTACGACAAAGGCCAAGCCGGCGTCTTCAACGGCACCCTCGGCATCGTCACCGCGCTCTCCACCGAGGAGCAGACCCTGACCGTGCGCACCGACGAAGACGAGAGCATCGACTACGACTTCGACGAACTCGACGAACTCGCCCACGCCTACGCCATGACCATCCACCGCTCCCAAGGCTCCGAATACCCCGCCGTCGTCATCCCGCTGACCACCAGCGCCTGGATGATGCTGCAACGCAACCTGCTCTACACCGCCATCACCCGCGCCAAACAACTCGTCGTCCTCGTCGGCTCCCGCCGGGCCCTCGCCGCAGCCGTCCGCACCGTCAGCGCCGGCCGCCGCCACACCGCCCTCGACCACCGCCTCAGCCGCCTGTGACCGGGCCCAGCACCCGTTCCAGCGGCGGGTGGATCTGGGTGAGCAGACCACGAATCCGGTCGGTGCCGATGACCCGGTGCGCGGCGAAGCTGAGTCGAGCCTGGGACTGCACTAGATTAGGCCGCAGACCGGTCAACCGCGGCAAGCCCACGATCGGTGGCTGCGGCGACCTCGGTCCCCGCCGTCAGGGGCGGCGGGCGCCCATGTAGGACATCATGGTGTCGAGGCGGGCCATCCTGACCGGCTGACGCCGAGGGTCCAGGCGTACCGGGTCGGGCGAGGAAACCGTCGAAGCTCGCGGGTCCGGCGGCGGGCGGCCCACCCGTACGGCTTGCCGATCTGGGCGCCGGCGCTGCGGACGGCGATGCCTGCCGCTCCGCCGGCACCCCTTCATGTCAAGACGCCGCTCTCAGAGGGCGTCTGATTCACGTATTTTGCGGGTGATGCCGGCTTCAGATGTCTCGCCAGGTTGGGGTGGTTTCGTTGGTGATGCGTTTGGTGAGGTTGTCGATCATCGCGATGCGGATCATGCTGGCGGAGTTGTCGGGCAGGGCTTCGTAGTCACGGGCCAGGCGGCGGTGGAGCATGATCCAGCCC
>NZ_VSFA01000274.1 GCF_008119785.1 Micromonospora sp. MP36
GCCGTCGGCCAGGGTGACGGTGACCTGCGCTTCGATGACCCGTACCAGGATGAGGGCGGGTAGTGTGCCGTAGCCGATGCGGGTCAGGTAGGAGCCATCGGGCAGGCGCTGGGTGATGGTCGGGCGGCGGCAGGCGGTGGAGCGGACCAGGAACTGCGTGCCGCGTTCGCGCACGTGGTGCAGGAACTGCGCGGCATCGAAGCCGGCGTCGGCCAGCAGCAGCATCGCGCGGTCCAAGACGCCCACCAGGCGGTGGGCGTACGGCAGTTCGCCTCCTGCGTCAGGGCCGAAGTCCGCGGCGAGTAGGGCGCGGGTCCCGCACTCGATCACCACGAGCAGCCGCAGCAGCGGGTAGCCGAACTCCCGCCGGTCTCCTACCCGTTTGGGGTAACGCCAGGTGACCTGATCTGCGTCGGGCACGTGCAGGTGAGTGCCATCGATGGCCACGGTGCGCAGGCCCCGGTAGAACACGCCGGGCTGGCTGGGCAGGCCGACGACACCGGCCAGAGCCTCGAACAGCCGCCGTAGCCGCGCCGGTCCGATCCGGCGGCGGGCGCGTGAGAGTGAGGAGACGCTCGGCCGCGTCAGGCGCAGGTCCGTCAGGGCAGCGGTCAGCTTCCCCCAGGTCGCCAGATAGGAACAGCCCTCGAACAGGGCGAGCGCGAGGACGAAGTACACCACGACCCGAGACGGCAGCAGCCGCAGCCGCTTCTCCCGTGTCCCGGTCTCCTCCAACACCGCGTCTACCAGGTCAAAGTCGATGATCTGGGTCAACTCACCCAGATGACCGGGCGCGTGCACACCCCCGGCCACCTCGAACGACCGGCTGATGACAGACTTCTCCTGCAACGGGACTCCTGATAACGATCACCTTGCTCGACACAAGCTGATCTATCAGAAGTCCCGTTCGCGTCTTCAAAGCCTTGACTCAGGCCCCGATCGCCAAACGCAACGGCGTTG
>NZ_VSFA01000275.1 GCF_008119785.1 Micromonospora sp. MP36
CCTGTCCGCGTTGCAAGCCGCCGGCGACGCGCAAGGCCGGATCGGCTGGACGGTGAGCGTGGACTCGATGACCAGCCGCGCCCACCAGCACGCCGCCGGCGCCCGCAAAGACGGGCATCTGCAGAAGGAACCACCCGGCGGCGTGCACGACGAACCGGCCGATCACGCCCTGGGCCGATCCCGCGGCGGGCTGACCACCAAAACCCACCTGGCCTGCGAACAGGGACAAAAAGTCCTCTCCCTGACCGTGACCGCCGGGCACCGTGGTGACAGCCCGCAGTTCATCCCTGTCCTGCGCCGCATCCGCGTGACCCGCCTCGGCGTGGGCCGGCCCCGCACCTGCCCCGACCTGGTCCTGGCCGACAAGGCCTACACCAGCCGCGGCAACCGCAGATACCTGCGCTCACGCGGAATCAAGGCATGCATCCCCCGCAAGAAGGACCAGGACGCCCACCGCAAGGCCAAAGGCTCCAAGGGCGGGCGCCCACCCGCGTTCGACCCCCAGCTCTACCGGCTACGCCATGCCGTCGAGAACGGCATCAACCGGCTTAAACGCCACCGCGGCGTCGCCACTCGATACGACAAGCTGGCGGTCCGCTTCCAAGCCGTCCTGACCATCACCATCATCACCGAGTGGCTCTGACCGGCTTATGAAACACGCCTTAGCGCTCCTCACGGTGCGCGTCCGAGTAGGAACGCGTCGACGGCGACGGGTCGTACCAATGCGGGGGGGCGGTGGTGAGGATCGGGACGAGGGCGCGGCGGGACAGCGGCGTGCGTGGCCGGCTAAGACAGATGTGGGCCGATGATCCGGAGGTCGATTCCGGATGCCGAGTCGATCAGCAACATGACGAACCGATGCGAGCCGAACGGACCCTTGGCGTGACCGTTTGGGTCCGGTTCGCAGCCCGACCTCGGTGAACAGATACCA
>NZ_VSFA01000276.1 GCF_008119785.1 Micromonospora sp. MP36
AACCGCTTCCAGTTCGTCGCCGACCATCAGCAGCGCTACGGCGTGAAGCGGTTGTGCAAGGTCATCGGGGTGTCCCGCTCGAGCTACTACTACTGGCGCTCGGGCGCCGAAGCGCGGGCCGCCCGTGACGCCGCGGACGTCGCTCTCGCCGCCCGGATCCGGGCGGTCCACGCCGAGCATGACGGCACCTACGGAGCACCACGGATCACCGCCGAACTGCAGGATGCCGGCCTGGCGATCAACCGTAAGCGGGTCGCCCGGGTGATGCGCCGCTTCGGCGTGCAAGGGCTGCGGCTACGCAGACGAACGCGTACGACGGTGCCGGACCCGGCCGCGGCGAAGGCCCCGGACCTGATCGGCCGGGACTTCACCGCCCCCGCCGTCAACCAGCGCTACGTCGGTGACATCACCTACCTACCGGTCGGTGAACGCGGGTTCCTCTACCTGGCCACCGTCATCGACCTGCACTCCCGCCGCCTCGCCGGCTGGGCGATCGCCGACCACATGCGCACCGACCTGGTCATCGACGCCCTCCACGCCGCCCAGCGCACCCGCGGCAACCTGCACGGGGCGATCATGCACACGGATCACGGAGCTCAATACACCTCTCGGGCCTTCGCCGCCGAATGCCAGGCCGCCGGAGTCCGGCAATCGATGAGCGCGGTCGGTAGCTCCGCCGACAACGCCGCCGCCGAGTCGTTCAACGCCACCCTCAAACGCGAGACCCTGCAAGGCCGCCGCGCCTTCACCGACGAACGCGAAGCCCGGCTGACCACATTCCGCTGGATGCACCGCTACAACACCCTCCGACGGCACTCCCGCCTCGGACAGCAGCCACCGATCACCTACGAGAAGAGCACCCGGCCAACGCCAGCTACGCTGGCCCCGGCCGCATAAACCCCGTGTCCAGGATCAGGGGTCA
>NZ_VSFA01000277.1 GCF_008119785.1 Micromonospora sp. MP36
AGGGTGCGTTCGACGACCCATCGGCGTTTGACCACGGAGAATCCTCTGACTTGTGGGTCTTTGGTGACGACTTCGACGTCGATGCCGAGGGTGGCGCCGTGTTCGATGACCTTGTTCTTGAAGCCGGCGTCGACCCAGGTCTTGGCCAGGGCTGGGTGGGTGGCTTTGGCTTGTTCCAGCAGGTTGATACCGATGGTGTTGTCGCTGGTGCTGGCCGCGGTTACGACGACGGCGAGGAGCAGGCCGAGGGTGTCGGTGACGATGCCCCGCTTGCGTCCGACGATCTTCTTGCCGGCGTCGATGCCCTGCGTGGCGGCGGGTGCGTTGGTGGAGGTCTTCACGCTCTGGCTGTCGATCACGGCGGCCGATGGCTGCGTGGCGCGTCCGGCTTTGGTGCGGGCCAGGCCGGTGAGCTGGTAGTTGAGCTGGGTGAAGATGCCGTCGCCTGTCCAGGCGGTGAAGTAGCCGTAGACGGTCTGCCAGGGTGGGAAGTCGTGGGGCAGGTAGCGCCAGGCGATGCCGGTGCGGTTGACGTAGAGGATCGCGTTGAAGATCTCCCGCAGGTCGTGGGTGGCGGTGCGTCCGCCGACACCGGCGTCGGTGCGGGCCTGACGCCAGGCAGCAAGGCGTGGTGCGATCAGCGCCCAGCGGGCGTCGGACAGGTCGGAAGGGTAGGCAGGTCGCTCAACCATGCCGAAGGTCTACTGTGGAACGGTCGTGGTGGATCGCACCTGCAGTCCGACGATACGAGGGCTTTTCTGAACCAGACACGTTCTGCGGAACGAAGCTGGCATATCGATGCGGCATCAGTCGGGGCAAATAGTGCCGATAGTCGTGAGTCGGCTGGTCTGCTGGCCCAGCATTCGGCGGGCCGAATGCCGCTAATCGCACGCAGACAAGATC
>NZ_VSFA01000278.1 GCF_008119785.1 Micromonospora sp. MP36
GGCGGTCTTACGCAGAATGTCGGTACGCATGATGATCGCAACCTTTCGATCGGGGGAACGGCACGCACGCAGGGGGGTGCGCGGGTGTGCCGTGGGAAAGGGAAAGTCAGAAGACGGGGTGCCCGGCGGCGTGGCCTGCTCGGGTGACCCGGGGGTGTAACGACCGGGGGCCGGGGATCATTCCACCGGGCTCCCGGGGGACCGGCCCGGGGCTGCTGCTCCGGCGGCCGGGAGATGTACACGGCCGGGGGCCGATCATTCCGCCCGCGCCCGGGGCCCGCCCGTTGACGGGGGCCGCAGATCCGGCGCGGTCTGCCATGTTCAACGCCCCCGACCCCGCCCCGATTCCATCCACCAGCCCCGGCAACCCGACATCCGACCCCAAACCCGGCATCCGCGGCCTAGGCGGAACCGGGCAGGCCACCCGAACGGCGCGGTAGGCGCGCAGGGTCGGCGATGTGGCGGTATCCCGGCGTAGGGGTGGCAGCCACGTCGCTGACCTTGCGTGGATCTTGGCCAGGGCAGCGTGGCTGGTGTGCGGCAGGCGCTGCCGGGCCCCGGGACGCCGACGGGACATTCCGGGCAGGCCGGGCTGGACGGGTATCGCCGGGCCGACCGCCCCCGGATGGGCGTGCCCGGACGGCGGATGCCGTAGCGGTCGGGACGCTACGAACTTGATGACGTGAACGGATCAGTGAGCCGTCACGGAGCGTCCCCTTGCGGGCCGTCTTCGGTCAAACGAGCCCTGACTCGTCCACGTCATCAAGTTTGTAGCCACCGAAGAGGCTCGGCGGCCGGACGGACGCCCAGCATTGCGGCCCGAACCTCCACACCGCTTGCCGGGCGGGCGGATCAGCCGGTTCCCCGACGCCTGCTGCCTACTTCTTGCTCATGGT
>NZ_VSFA01000279.1 GCF_008119785.1 Micromonospora sp. MP36
TGCTCCCGCGCTGAGGAGAGTGTTCAGCCCCCAGTCCACACCCAGCGCCACCGAGTGACCGGTCCGCCGAGCCTTCGGCACAGCGTGCGTGTACGCGACATCGGCGTGCACCTGCCGGCCGGTGAGGCGGAGGCTGGGCAGGTGCACCACCGCGCCCGCGGGGACCGTGGGCGGCAGGCTGATCGGACAAGCCACCCACGTCCAATCCGCATAGGCTCGCGGATCCGGGCGCGTCGGCAACTGCAACCGCAGCAACACCCTCGCAGGGTCGGTGTCGCTGCGTTCGATGCTGGCCTGCTGCCGGTCACACGCGGCCAACAGCAGCATCCGCGCGACCCGTGGGACGCCTTCAAGCTCGAACACGTCCACCGGCAGACGGCCATTGGCGGCAAGGAACCTGGCGGCCTGCCGCGTGCGGGACTTGATCATGCTGGACGGCAGATGCTCCCCGCCCGGAACCGCCTTGCGTACCTGCTCCCACTCCTGCGCGGTGCGCTGACGCGGATCGGCCGGCCACGTCGCCAACACCCCGGAGGTCAGGCCCGCACGCCACGACGCCGAGCGCAGCGCCCGTCCGGCCTGCTCCTGGGCCATGCGCACGATCCGGTCGTTGACCCTCACACCCTCAGGCGGGGCGACCGTCCAACCCAAGCGCCGCAACGCCATCCAGGCGTTCGACGGAAGCTTCCGGCCGCTGGCGTCCACACCGGAGGCGAGCACCTCCACATCCGCGGGATTCCAGCGCTCCGCCAACAGGCCGGAGACCATCCCCGCCACCAGGTCGACGCACCAGCCGATACGTTGCGCAAGCACGGCCTGCGACAGGACCTCACCGGTCCCCTCGTCCACGCCTGTCCGCAGCACAGCGCGGGCACACGCGGTGCG
>NZ_VSFA01000028.1 GCF_008119785.1 Micromonospora sp. MP36
CCGCTCTCTCGGCCGGCCCCCGCCCCCGGGGGCCCCCGCCGGGGCGGGCGGGGCGGCTGCGGGGGAGGGGGGGGGGGGCGGCGGGGGGTTTCGGGGCGGCCGGTTGGGGGATGAGCGCGATCAGCGCCCGCCACACCCGCACCGAGGTCGAGGCCAAAGTTCGGGTCGGGGCCGAGGTTTCGGCCGACTGATCGGCATATCGGCGATCTGGCGGTGTCCTGGACACGGGATAGCGCAAAGTCGCCGATGTGCGGGCCTCTAGGGGACGACCCGGGGACGGAAGTGGGTGGCCGTCCCGGATCCATTTGGGACCGGTCCGGCGACAGGCTGAGGCATGCCCGGAAACCGGAGAAGTGCCCTGTTGGCCCTCGGCGGGATCGCCCTGGCGGCGGTGCTCGCCGTACTCGGCCATCTTCAGGTGAACGACGACCTGAGCCCCTGGTCGCTGACCGTCAGCGACTTCGCCGTCTCCGACCGGGGCGGCGTCATCGACGTGGCCATGGCGGTACTCGCCGCCGCGACGGCGGTGCTGATCCCGGTCGTCTGGCGTACCGGAGCGGGCTCGGATCCCTCCGGGTCGCGGCCCGGCGGGAAGCGGCGGGCACCGACCGGCGGCGAGGCGCCGGGCCGGATCGGGCGGCGGCCGCGGGTGGCCGGGGTGTTGCTGGCCGCCTGGACCGCCGGCCTGGTCACCTCGGCTGTGGTACCCACCAACGAGCCCGGCCTGCCCATGGGCACGGCGGCCTACCTGCACCGGTACGCCTCGGTGGTCGCCTTCCTCGCCCTGCCGGTCGCCGGCTGGCTGCTCGCCGGGCACCTGGGCAGCCGGGCCGCCGGCTGGCTGCGCGCGCTCACCCTGGCCAGCCTGCTGCTGGCCGGGGCGATGATCTGGTCCGCCTACCCGGGCGACCGGATGCTGATCGGGCTCGCCGAACGCCTGCTCATCGTCACCGAGGTCGCCCTGCTCAGCGTGCTCGCGGTGGCACTGACCCGCCGACCGGCCGGCCGCGTCGCCGAAACCGTCCCGGCGACGGCGGCGGCAACGGCGCCCCCGGCCGCCAGGGAGCTTCAGCTCCTGGCGTCCGAGTGACGGGGCGACGGCGGCCGGTCGGCGCGGCGGGGTCACTCCAGTTCGTGCAACATGAGCTGGCGGGCCGCCTCGGTGATCGAGCCTGACAGCGAGGGGTAGATGGTGATGGTCTGGGCCAGCTCGTTGACGGTGAGGTTGTTCTCCACCGCCATGGTGATCGGCAGGATCAGCTCGCTGGCCTTCGGCGCCACCACCACGCCGCCGATCACCTGGCCGCTGGCCGGGCGGCAGAAGAGCTTGACGAAACCGTCGGCGAGGTCGTCCATCTTCGCCCGGGCGTTGCCGGAGAGCGGCAGCATGACCTGGCGCGCCGGGACCTTGCCGGCGTCCACCTCGTTCTGCGAGACGCCGACGGTGGCCAGCTCCGGATCGGTGAAGACGTTCGCGGCGACGGTACGCAGCCGCAGCGGGCGGACCGCCTCGCCGAGCGCGTGCCACATGGCGATCCGGCCCTGCATGGCGGCGACGCTGGCCAGCGGCAGCACCCCGGTGCAGTCGCCGGCGGCGTAGATGCCGGGGACGTTGGTCCGGGAGACCCGGTCGACGGTCACGTAGCCGCCCCGGGCCAGCTCGACGCCGTACTCGGCGAGGCCCAGGTTTGCGGTGTTGGGGACCGAGCCGACCGCGATCAACGCGTGGCTGCCGGACACCTTACGGCCGTCGCTGAGCTCGACCTCCACGCCGTCGGCGGTCCGGCGGACCGCCTCCGCGCGCGACTTGTTGAGGATGCTCATGCCCCGGTTGCGGAACACCCGCTCGATCGCCAGCGCCGCGTCGGCGTCCTCGTGCGGCATGACCCGGTCCCGGCTGGAGACCAGCGTGACCTCGACGCCCATCGCCAGGTACGCGCTGGCGAACTCGGCGCCGGTCACGCCGGAGCCGACCACGATCAGATGCTCGGGCAGCTCCGGCAGGTCGTAGACCTGGCGCCAGGTCAGGATGCGCTCGCCGTCGGGAACGGCGGTGGGGAGCTGGCGCGGCGTGGCGCCGGTGGCGATCAGGACGGTGGACGCGGCGATCGAGTATTCCTCCGCACCGCCGGCCGGGGTGACGATCACCCGGTGGGTGTGACCGAGCGTGTCCTCGCCCAGCCGGGCGGTGCCGGCGACGAACTCCACCCCGGCCTTGACCAGCTTGGTGTGGATGTCGGCGGACTGGGCCAGGGCGAGCCGCTTCACCCGGTCGTGCACCGCCCGGGCGTCGACGGTGACCGCCTCCAGGCCGTCCGAGTGCACCCCGAACTCCTCGGTGTCCCGGTAGCCGGTGACCACCTCAGAGCTGGCGATGAAGGTCTTCGACGGGACGCAGTCGGAGAGCACGCAGGCGCCGCCGGCCCCCTCCGCCTCGACCACGGTGACATCAGCGTCCAGCTGGGCGGCGACCAGCGCCGCCTCGTACCCGGCCGGTCCCCCGCCGATGATCACGATCTGGCTCACAGCGCTCGCCCCTCGTCCGTGCTCACAGTGACTTTCTTCTCCCCATCGCGCTCGACACGCACCGTCGTATTCTCCCCCACCCGCCGACCGGGCTATCGTCATCGCCGTGCGTCTGTACGCCGCTTATGGCTCAAACCTGGACCCCGCCCGCATGCGCGCCTACTGCCCGCATTCGCCGATGGTGGGCACCGGCTGGCTGGAGGGGTGGCGGCTCACCTTCGCGGGCGAGGGCGTCATCGGCTGGGAGGGCTCGGTCAGCACCGTGGTCGAGTCCCCGGGTGACCGGGTCTTCGTGGCGCTCTACGACATCCACCCGTACGACGCCGCGCAGCTCGACGAGATCGAGGGCGTGACCGCCGAGACGTACCGGAAGCTCACCGTCCGCGTCTCCACGCTCGACGGGGACGTGACCGCGTGGGTCTACGTGTTCGACGGCTACGAGGGCGGCCTGCCGACGTCGTGGTACCTGTCGGAGATCGCCAACGCGGCGGAGAAGGCGGGCGCGCCGGACGACTACGTCACCGAGCTGCGGTCCCGCCCCACCGGCACCGCGTCGGCCTAGAGGCTCTCCCACGCGCCCAGTCTCCCCCGGCCGGTCCCCCGCCCAGCCGGCGACCCCGGAGCGCGGGTCGCGTGTCACACACCCGGGGCGGGGACCGTCCGCTCGTACATGTCGGTCCAGCGCACCTCGCCCAGCCCCACTGAGCGGTAGAGGGTCACCGGGGTGGTCGGGTTGGCCAGGTCGACACCGAGCCCGGCGGACGCCCGACCCTTCGCGGCGTAGGTGGCGAAGGCCCGGCGCAGCAGCGCCGCGCCCACCCCGCGCCGCCGGTACGCCGGCAGCACCGACAGCGTGCGTACCCAGCCCATGTCGTGCTCCAGCGCCTGGTCGGAGGACTGGAGGGCACCGGCCGGCGTCCCGTCGACCTCGGCGACGAACCACTCGTCCCAGACCTTGCCGTACGACGGCAGCTGCTCCCGCCACGTCTCGAAGCCGAGCGGTTCGTAGTCCGGGGTGTCCCGGAACGCGGTGTCGAAGATCCGGTGGAACAGCCGCAGGTCGGCCTCGTCGCCGGCGCGCAGCGGGCGGACGGTCACCCCCGCCGGCGGGGTCGGCTCGGCGGGCAGATCGGCGAGCGAGCGGGTCATCCGGATGTACCGCTTGACCCGGGTGAAGCCGGCCTCGACCAGCTCGGCCGCCCACCGGGTCTCCGGGGCGAAGACCGCGCAGCGGACGGTCAACGCGGACAGCCCGCGCTCGGCCGCCCGCTCGGCGACCCGGTCGAGCTGCCGGGCCAGCAGCGGGGCCCGCAGGTCCGCGCCACGGTCGGGGTCGACGAGAACTTCGACGAACTCCCGGCCGACCCCGGTCGGGTTGTCCAGGATCGCCCAGGCGACCGCGGTGCCGTCCGGGTCGGTGACCAGCCAGGAGTCCCGGGCCGGGTCGACGAAGGGGGCGGTCAGCGCGGACTCGACGTCCTCGGCGTCGAAGTCCGGGTGACCGATGGCGAAGGTGTCGGCGGCGTGCACCACCTTCAGGATCGCGGGCACGTCGTCGAGGGTGGGGCGGCGGGCGGTCCAACCGGCGGGGAGGGTCACGCCGCCGATCCTGGCAGCCACCCGCCCCGCGCGCCTCTCATTTATCCGCCGCGGAGGTGCAGCCGGGCGGCGGTGAGCAGGTTGAGCAGCTCCGCTCCCTCGCCGGGGGCGAGCGCCCGGAACGCGGTGGCGACCAGCCGGTCGGTCACGACCTCGGCCCAGAGCCGCCGCCGCACCAGCGGCCCGACCGGCGGGTACGGGGGTGACCAGCCACAGGCGGCGGCCCCCGCCTCCCCCTCCGGCCCGGCCAGCACCGCCTCCAGCGGGGTCATCCCGGCGGCCCGGACCGACAGCAGGTACGCCCCGGCGAAGTGCTCGCGGAGCCGCAGCAGCGCGACGGCCGCCCGGGCGCCGGGCGAGCGATCCGGCACCGGCATGGCCCGCCAGGCTGCGAACAGCGGCATCCCGCTGCCGTCCGCCGCGTCGACGGCGCGTTCCAGCAGACCGGCCAGGCGGGGCGACTCGGGCGCGTCGCTCAGGTGTTCGACGCCCCACCGGCAGCACTCGGCCAGGTTCGCCTCGGCCACCGCCAGCGGGCGGACCGTACGGGCGGCGGCGTCCCAGCCGTCGGCGACCGCGTCGGGGGCGATGAAGCCGAGCGCGGCGGCGACCGTCTCGGCGCGGACGTCCCCGAGGGCACCGGCCCGGCCGGTGATGTAGAACGCCCAGCCGGAGATGCCGAGCAGCCGGGCCCGGCGCAGCGTCGCCGGGCAGCGGGAGAACGCCTCCCCGAGCTCCAGCACCAGCGGCTTGCTGGCGGCGGCGACCTGCTCGGGAGTCATCGGCGGACCAACGCCGTTCGTCCACCGTGGTCACTCATCCCGGTCAGTCTGCCCGCTGGTCGCCCTCGTCGGCATCCCCCTCTTCGGCGTCCAGCGCCTCCATCGCGGCCTCCACCTCCCCGGTACGCCGCCGGGCCGCGGTGAGCGACCGCTCGGCACCCCGCCGGGCCAGTTTGGCCCGGCTCAGCTCCTGCTCGGCGACGGCCCGGCGGCGTTCCATCTCGGCCAGCTCGGCCTCGATCCGATCCAGGGTCGCGGCGCCGTCGCGTTCGGACCGGGCGGCCTCGGCCAGTTCCGTCTCGGCCCGGTCCTGTTCGCCACGGGCCTTCGACAGCTCGCGTTCCAGCGCGCGGCGGCGTCTGGCCCGTTCGGCCCGGGCCGCCCGTTCGGCGGCCCGTTCGTCGCGCTCCCGGCGGGCAGCGGCCCGCCCGGCCGTCGGCTCCTCCGGTACGGCCGGCTCCTCCGCGCCCCCGGTGACCAGCCGCAGCTGCGGGCGGGGCACCTCGCCGAAGCCGGCGTAGTGGGTGGCCCGAAGCAGCCGGCCGGTCCGGACCTGCTCGGCCACCTCGGTGTCGGAGAGCGCGGCGTTGAGGGTCGCCTCCACCTCGGCCAGCGGGAGTTTCCCGGCCGACGGGGCGCCCGGCTCGCCGGCGGCCAGCTTGCGGGCCTCGTCGACGAGCGCGCCAACCACCGCCCGCCGCTGCGCGGACAGCTCGCGCAGCTTGGCGCCGCGCAGGTCGCGCTGGGCGGCACGGAGGGACTCCGCGAGCTGCGCCAGGTCGGCGACCAGCTCGGGGCGGCGGATGGCGAGCAGGTTGACCAGCCAGGCGGCCACGGTGGGCCGGCGCAGCTTGCCGATCTCCCGGGCGGCCTTCGGGTCGCCCGCCTGGCGTGCCTCGGCCGCCGCGGCGTCCCGCGCCGCGACGAACCGGTCGGGTGGGGTCGCGTAGAGCCGCTGGACCAGCTCGGGGGTGGGTCCGGCCACGGCGTTCAGGCGTCGATCCGGGTGCCCGGTTCGAGACGGCGGTAGTCGGTGTTCGACAGCGCGGCGTACTGCCGGTCGTAGATGTTGAAGCCGGTGTCGTTGAGCAGGCCGTCGTGCAGCGCGTACGCCCGGCGCGGGGCGACCGCCCGGATGAAGTCGACCACCTCGGAGAACTTGTTCCAGGGCGCGTGGATCGGGGCGAAGAGGGTGTCCACCTGGACGTCGTCGGGGACCACCAGCGAGTCCCCGGGGTGGTAGACCACGTCGTTGATCAGGAAGCCGAGGTTCTCGATGACCGGGATGTCGGGGTGGATGACGGCGTGCTGGCCGCCGTAGGCACGGATCGCCACACCGGCGGCGGTGAACGACTCGCCCGGCGCGACCACGGTCAGCGCCTCGGCCGCGTCGCCGAGGACCTCGGCGATCGAGGCTGGGCCGTGGATCGGGAACGGGCGCCGCTCCAGCGCCCGGGTCACCACCTCGACGTTCACGTGGTCGGGGTGCTGGTGGGTGATCAGCACCGCGTCCGCCCCGTCCAGCGCCTCCGGTTCGCTGTAGACACCGGGGTCGACGACGAGCACACCCCCGTCGTGCTCCACGCGAAGGCAGGAGTGGGCGTACTTGGTGACCTGCATCGTGACTCCTCGATTATCGAATCGTGACGTCCTCAGCGCAGTCTGCCGGAACCGGCGCGATGGTGCGTCGCGTCCGACGTATCGACCCCGTGACGGGGTCGTCGAGATCGGAGCGGGGACATGAGCGAGCGTCAGCTAGCGAATCATCAGTGCAGTGCCTTGGTGCCTCAGGCCGGCGTCGAGCGCAGCGAGGTGGCGGCATGAGCAGAGGAGGAGGACTGCGCCGGGCCGTACCGCTGGCGGCGGTGGGGCTGGCGGTGATGTTTGCCGTGGCGGCCTGCGGCGCGGACGGTGGGCAGCACGACAGTACGGCGGCGCAGGCGCCGGCTGCCGGTGCGGACCAGGACAAGGCGGGGGCGGGCGCGGGCCGGAACGAGGCGGCACCCGCCCCGGGCGGCTCCGGCGCGGCCCAGCCGGACCTGCGGGTCGACCAGCGGTCGATCATCTACACCGGCACGTTGCAGGTCCGGGTGGAGGATGTGGAGAAGGCGGCCCGCGCGGCGACCGACGCGGCGACCGCGGCGGGCGGGTTCGTCGGCGGGGACCAACGGCACAGCGAGGCGGCGGACGCCCGGGCCGAGCTGACCCTGCGGGTGCCGGCGGACCGGTTCACCGCGGTCGTCGACGCGCTGGCCCGGCTCGGCCGGCCGGAGCAGCGCCAGGTACGCACCGAGGACGTCACCGAGGAGACCGTCGACCTGGACGCCCGGATCGCCACCCAGCGAGCCCGGGTGGACAGCGCCCGGAAGCTGCTCGCCCGGGCGACGTCGATCAACGAACTGGTCACCCTGGAGAACGAGGTGGGCCGGCGGGAGGCCGACCTGGCGTCGTTGGAGGCGAAGAAGCGCCGGCTCGCCGACCTGACCGCGCTCTCCACCATCACGGTCACCTTCGTCGGGACCGACGCGACGACCGCCGAGGAGGGGCCGGAACTCGGCTTCCTGGTCGGGCTGCGGGGCGGCTGGGACGTCTTCGTCACCACGATGTTCGTACTGCTCACCGTGCTGGGCGCGGTGCTGCCGTTCGCGGTGGTGCTCGGCGTACCGGTGGTGCTGCTGGTCCGGGCCGCGCGCCGGCGTCGGGCGCGCCGGGCACCGCCGGCCGGCCCGGCCCCCACGGTGCCGGGACCGGCCGGTCCGGTGGGTGGCCCGGCGCCTAGCGCGCCGCCGCCAGTGCCCGCAGCGCGGTCTGGACCATGAGGCGTACGCCGACCGGGATGGCGCGCTCGTCCACGTCGAACGAGGCCCGGTGCAGGTCCACGTTGGGCCCGTTCCGGCCGACGCCGAGGCGGGCGAGCGCGCCCGGCACGTGCTCGAGATACCAGGAGAAGTCCTCGCCACCCATGCTCTGCGGGGTCTCCGCGATCCCCTCGGGTCCGAGGGCGGCCGCGGTGGCGGCGGTGAGTACGCCGATGGCGCGGGCGTCGTTGGTGACCGGCGGGCGGCCGCGCAGGTATTCCAGGTCGACGGTGGCGCCGGTGGGGGCGATGACGTCCCGGACGACCTGAGCCACGATCTTCGGGGCCTGATCCCAGGTGTCGCGGTCCATCACCCGCAGCGTGCCGGCGGCGCAGGCCTCGGAGGGGATGACGTTGTAGCGGGTACCGGCCGAGGCGTGGCCGAACACCAGCAGCAGCCCGCTGTTGGCCGCCACCCGCCGGCTGACCAGGGCCGGCACCTCGGTGACCAGCCGGCCCAGCGCGTCGACCAGGTCGACCGTGAGGTGCGGGCGGGCGGTGTGCCCACCCGGGCCGGTGAGCCGGACGGTGACGTTGTCGGCGGCGGCGGTGATCGGGCCGACCCGGAGGCCGACCCTGCCGACCGGGAGGTTCGGGTCGCAGTGGACGGCGAAGATCTGCACCACGTCCTCGAGACCGCCGGCCTCGATGACCTCGAGCGAGCCGCAGGGCAGGATCTCCTCGGCCGGCTGGAAGATGAGCCGGACCCGGCCGTCGAGCTGGCCGAGGTCGGCGAGTTGGGCGAGCAGCATGCCGACGCCGAGCATCACGGTGGTGTGCACGTCGTGCCCGCAGGCGTGGCAGACGCCGTCCACGGTGGACCGGTACGGCACGTCCTTCGGGTCGGTGAGCGGCAGCGCGTCGATGTCGGCACGGAGGGCGATCACTGGGCCGTCCGGGCGCCCGTCGATGTCGCAGATGACACCGTTGCCCTTGGGCAGCAGGCGCGGCTTCAGCCCGGCGAGGGAGAGCTCCCGGTGGATCAGAGCGGCCGTCTCGAACTCCTCGCCGGACAGTTCCGGGTGGGAGTGGATGTGACGGCGGGTGGCGATCAGCCCGGGTACCCGGAGGGCGAGCAGATGGTCGAGCTCGAAGGGCAGGGGCTGGGACCCGGTCGGCGCCTCCGGCCAGGACGCCGCCAGCGGGCTGCCGGAAGGCAGCGTCAACGCACTCGTCACGTCGAATTCTCGATCACTAGAAATGGATGGATCTTCGGGAAGAACAGCAGACAGCCTAGACCGCCGACGGTGACGCTGCGCAACATCTTTCGCGTAGCGGTCGGACCGCGCAGCGTCACGAATGCCCTGGTGGGAAGGCTCGAATATCTGCGGGACAGCAGGTAGATCGCGGTCGAACGCCGTCATCTGCCCCACACCTCCTACAACGCGTAACCGATTCAACGGTCACCAAATCCCGGGCCGTCGTTCCGAATTGTCGCATTAGTCCCGGCAATTAACTGCCGGTCGGACAATTGCGCGACAACAGTCGGCTGCCGGACGACTCCCCACGGTGACATGCCGGTCCACTGTGCGACCGCACAGTCTGTCCGTCCCGTTCACCCGACCGGGTTACCCGCATTCCGACCGACCACTCCAGCTCGGCGTGTCTGACGCCACGCCACGACCCGCAGCAGTCGTCCGCACACGTGCGCAAGCCGGGCCCCACTGCCCCCACGGCTCGCCGGACGGCCGGGCGACGCCGCCCGGCGGTTCCACTCCGAAGGTGCCGTCGGGCGGGCCGGCATCAGCCCGCCGGCACCCTCGCAGAGCCGTCTCCGCTTCCGCTCACGTGCGGGGAGACCATCGACTGTACGCCGCCACGGGGCCTCGCGGCGATACCCGTACGCCCAGGTCAAGCCGCGGATCGGACGACGCGGACCAGGCCGGGCACCCGCCTCGGGTGCCCGGTCGGAAACCGGGTCAGAACCGGTCGCTCGGCCGGTACGTCCCCCACACCTCGCGCAGCGTCCCGCAGACCTCGCCGACGGTGGCCCGGGCGCGCAGCGCCTCCTTCATCGGGTAGAGCACGTTCGCGCTGCCCTCGGCGGCGGCCCGCAGCTCGGCCAGGGCACGCTCGACCGCCCCGGCGTCCCGCTCGGCGCGCAGCTTGGCCAGCCGCTCCGCCTGGGCGACCTCGATCGCCGGGTCCACCCGCAGCGGCTCGTACGGCTCCTCCTCGTCGATCTGGAACCGGTTGAGCCCGACCACCACCCGCTCGCCCGAGTCGATCTCCTGGGCGATCCGGTACGCGGACTGCTCGATCTCCCGCTTCTGGAAGCCCGCCTCGATCGCGTCCACCGCCGAGCCGTGGTCGAAGACCCGCTGCATCAGTTCGTCGGCGGCCGCCTCGATCTCGGCGGTCATCGCCTCCACCACGTACGACCCGGCGAACGGGTCCACGGTGGCGGTCAGGTCGGTCTCGTACGCCAGCACCTGCTGGGTCCGCAGGGCCAGCCGCGCCGCCTTCTCGGTGGGCAGCGCGATGGCCTCGTCGAAGCTGTTGGTGTGCAGCGACTGGGTGCCGCCGAGCACCGCCCCGAGTCCCTGGACGGCCACCCGGACCAGGTTCACCTCGGGCTGCTGGGCGGTGAGCTGGACGCCCGCGGTCTGGGTGTGGAACCGCAGCATCATCGACTTCGGGTTCTTCGCCCCGAACTCGTCGCGCATCAGCCGGGCCCAGAGCCGCCGGGCCGCCCGGAACTTGGCGACCTCCTCGAGCAGGGTGGTGCGGGCGACGAAGAAGAACGACAACCGGGGCGCGAAGTCGTCCACGTCCAGGCCGGCGGCCAGCGCCGCCCGGACGTACTCGACGCCGTTGGCCAGGGTGAACGCGATCTCCTGCGCGGGCGTCGCGCCGGCCTCCGCCATGTGGTAGCCGGAGATGGAGATGGTGTTCCACTTGGGCACCTCGGCCCGGCAGTACGCGAACGTGTCGGCGACCAGGCGCAGCGACGGCTTCGGCGGGAAGATGTACGTCCCCCGGGCGATGTACTCCTTGAGGATGTCGTTCTGGATGGTGCCGTTGAGCGCCCCGCCCGGCACGCCGGACTCCTCTGCGACGAGCTGATAGAGCAGGAGCAGCACCGAACCGGGCGCGTTGATGGTCATCGAGGTGGAGACCTTGTCCAGCGGGATGCCGTCGAAGAGCTGCCGCATGTCGTCGATGGAGTCGATGGCCACGCCGACCTTGCCCACCTCGCCGTGCGCGATCGGGTCGTCGGAGTCGTACCCCATCTGGGTGGGCAGGTCGAAGGCCACGGAGAGGCCCATGGTGCCGGCGCGCAGCAGCTGGTGATAGCGCGCGTTGGACTCGGTGGCGGTGCCGAAGCCGGCGTACTGCCGCATGGTCCACGGGCGGGAGGTGTACATCGTGGGGTACACCCCGCGGGTGTACGGGTACTCGCCCGGGGCGCCCAGCCGCTCGGCCAGCTCTCCCGGGAGGTCGTCCGCCGTGTAGACGCCCTTGATCGGGAAACCGGACTCGCTTGACCGCCGTTCGCTCATTACCGGATGGTAGGACGCGGCCGGCGGTCGATGGGTGAGGGATACCGCACACCTGCGCCGGCCTGCTCGACGACAGGTGAGTAGCTGGCCACATACCGTCGAGTAGGTAAACGTCCGCCGCGTCGGGTTTCGCATCGGGCGTCGGAACCAGCAAGATAGGGGGGTTGTGTCCCAGCCCCCTCGATATCCCCCGGTGGCTTTTCTGTGACTCAGATCCCGACGTGGAGCGGCGGACCAGTCAGTCCCCCCACAGGACGCGCGGCACCCGGCACCACCATCGGTGGTCGTTACTCGCTGCGCTCCCCGGTGGGCAACGGCGGCATGGGCACGGTGTGGCGTGCGACCGACACCCTGCTCCGCCGCGATGTGGCGGTCAAGGAGGTGGTGCTCCCGCCGGGGCTGGCACCCAGCGACCGCGACGCGCTGTACGAGCGGACTCTCCGCGAGGCCCGGGCCGCCGCCGCGATCCAGCACCCGGCCGTGGTCCAGGTCTACGACGTGGTCACCGAGGGTGGCCGCCCGTGGATCGTGATGGAACTGCTGGACGCGCGCAGCCTGGCCGACATGGTGATCGAGGACGGGCCGGTCGCGCCCCGCGTGGTGGCCAAGATCGGCATTGCGCTGCTGGGCGCCCTGGAGGTGGCCCACGCGATCGGCGTGCTGCACCGCGACGTCAAGCCGGCCAACGTGCTGATCTGCACCGACGGCCGGTGCGTGCTGACCGACTTCGGCGTCGCCCGGATGCCCACCGACGTGCAGCTCACCACGCCCGGCATGGTGCTCGGGTCGCCGCACTTCATCTCGCCCGAGCGCGCGATGGGCCAGGAGTTCGGCCCGCCGAGCGACCTCTTCTCGCTCGGCGTCACGCTCTACACCGCCGTGGAGGGCCGCCCCCCGTTCGACAAGGGCGACCCGATCGAGACCATGCACGCGGTGGTCGAGGATCCGCCGGCCACCCCGCAGCGCAGCGGCCCGATGACCGGCGTGCTGATGGGGCTGCTGGAGAAGGACCCGGCCCGCCGGTACGACGTGCACACCGCCCGGCGGATGCTGCGCGAGCTGCTCGCCGGCCCGCTGACCAGCAACGCCGTCGCGGTCAACTCGGTCACCGACCCCTACTCCGTGGTGCCGGTGCAGCGGCCACCGATGCCGCTGCCCGCCGCGCCCGAGCCGAAGCCGACCGGGCAGATCGGCGGCCGGGCGATGATCGCCCCCGGCGAGTCGCTGACCGACCGGCTCGCCGCCCTGCGCAAGGGCGAGCGCCCCGAGTCGACGACGGCCGCGAGCAGCGCGGCGCTGGACGAGACCAGCGCCGACGCCCTGGCCGGACCGCTGCACACCCCCACCGGCGCGATGCCCGTGCCGGGAGCCGCCCCGGAGGCCACCCAGCGGATCTCGCCGGAGGCCACCCAGCGGTTCGGGGGCGCGCACCCCGATGCCACCCAACGGGTCGGCGCGGGCCACCCGGACGCGACCCAGCCGGTGTACGGCCGCGTCGTGGACGCCACCCAGCCGGTGTACGGCGGCACCCAGTGGTCGGTGCCCGGCACCGGCCAGCCGTGGGCCACCCCGCCCGCCGCGCCGGCCGTCGGCGGTGCCCCCGGCAAGGCCGGCGGCGTCGGCAAGCAACTCCTCGCCACGGTCAAGGGCTGGCCGCGCAAGGTGCAGCTGGCCGCTGCCGGGGGCGTGGCCGTGCTGCTGCTGATCGGCGTGATCGCCCTCAACAGCGGCGGCGACGAGAAGCCCCCGCCGATCGTGGGCACGCTGCCCACCACCGCTGCGGCCCCACCGGTCGAGATGCAGGAGGTCTCCACCAAGGGGATCAGCGTCCAGGTGCCCGAGGGCTGGGAGCGCAAGACCGGCGGCGTCTACGTCGACTACGTCGACCCGCAGAACAGCGGGCGCAAGGTCCGCATCCTGGCGGAGAAGTGGAACGGCACGTCGAAGAGCTGGGCAGAGTCCGCCTCGCGGGGTCTACGCGGCAACAGCAAGTCCTGTGCCAGGCCCTACAACGAGCTCGCGATGTCGGAGACGACCCTGGCCGGTAAGCCGGCGGCGGAGTTCGAGTACACCTGCGGTGAGGGCGACTCGATGCGGCACGGCGTGTGGCGCGGCGTGGTCCAGGACGGGAAGGTCTACTCGTTCTACCTGAGCGCCAACGACGCGAAGTTCGCCGAGAGCAAGCCGATCTTCGACGCGATGGCCCAGTCGTTCCAGCTCACCGGGGCCAACTGAGTCGAGGCCGACGGGCAGTGGTGCTCCGCCGCCGTGCTATCAAGAGGCAATGGCGGCGGAAACCACTGATCTTGACGAGCTTCGCGACCGGGCCCAGCGCTGGCTCGACGACGACCCCGACCCGGCCAGCCGGGACGAGCTGCGGGCGGTCCTGGACGGACTGCCGGGCAGCGGCCCCGAGCTGGCCGACCGGTTCGCCGGGCACCTGACATTCGGCACCGCCGGGCTGCGTGGTCCGCTGCGCGCCGGCCCGAACGGGATGAACCTCGCGGTCGTCACCCAGGCCGCCGCCGGGCTGGTCACCTGGCTCGCCGACCAGGGCGGTGAAGGTCCGCTGGTCATCGGGTACGACGCCCGCTACGGCTCGCGGGCGTTCGCCGAGCGCACCGCCCAGGTCGCCACCGGCGCGGGTCGCCGGGCCCTGCTGCTGCCCCGCCCGCTGCCCACCCCGGTGCTGGCGTTCGCGGTGCGGCACCTCGGCGCGGTGGCCGGCGTCATGGTCACCGCCAGTCACAACCCGCCGCAGGACAACGGCTACAAGGTCTACCTCGGCACACAGCTCGGCGGCGAACTGGGTGCGGGCGCACAGATCGTGCCACCGGCCGACGCCGGCATCGAGGCGGCCATCCGGGCGGTCGGCCCGCTGGCGAAGGTGCCGCTCGGCCCGGCTGGCCAGGTGCTCGGCGACGACCTGGTCGCCGCGTACGTGGAGGGGGCCACCGCGGTGATCGACCCGGCTGGTTGGCGCGACCTGAAGGTGGCGTACACCCCGCTGCACGGGGTGGGCGCCGCGGTGCTGACCGCCGCCTTCACGCGGGCCGGGTTCGCGGTGCCGGGCGTGGTGCCCGACCAGGCCGAGCCGGACCCCGACTTCCCGACGGTGAACTTCCCCAACCCGGAGGAGCCGGGCGCGGTGGACCGGCTGGTCGCGCTGGCCCGCGACACGGGCGCGGACCTCGCCATCGCCAACGACCCGGACGCGGACCGCTGCGCCGTCGCCGTCCCGGACGGTGCGGGCAACTGGCGGATGCTGCGCGGCGACGAGGTGGGCGCGCTGCTCGCCGACCACCTGATGCGCCGCGGGGTGACCGGCCTGTACGCCACCACCATCGTGTCCTCGTCCCTGCTCCGGGCCATGTGCGCCGCCCGGAGCCTGCCGTACGACGAGACGCTGACCGGGTTCAAGTGGATCGTCCGGGCCGGGGGCGGAAGCGAGCCGCTCGTCTTCGGGTACGAGGAGGCGCTCGGCTACTGCGTCGCGCCGGAGCACGTCCGCGACAAGGACGGCATCACCGCCGCGCTGACCGTCGCCGAACTGGCCGCCGGTCTCAAGGCCCAGGACCGTACGCTCACCGACCGGCTCGACGAGCTGGCCGCCGAGTTCGGCGTGCACCACACCGACCAACTGTCGGTCCGGGTGGACGACCTGCGGGAGATCGCCGGGATGATGGCCCGGATCCGGGCGGCCACCCCGGAGACGCTGCTCGGGCACCGGGTCACCGAGGCGCAGGACCTGCTCCCCGGCGCGGACGTGGTGATCCTGCGGACCGACGCGGCCCGGGTGGTGATCCGTCCCTCCGGCACCGAGCCGAAGCTCAAGGCGTACCTGGAGGTGGTGGAGCCGGTCGCGAACGGCGACGTCCCCACGGCCCGCACCCGCGCCCAGGCCGCCGTCACCGCCCTCCGCACCGAGATCGCCACCGCCCTCGGCCTCTGACCCACCCGCCCACCCAACGTGATCATGAAGTTAGCGGCGCGGAAAGCTTTTCCGGCGCCGCTAACTCATGATCGACGGGCTGGGGCAGGGGGCAGGGCAAGTGGGTTAGGGGCGCTTGCCGAGGGCGGCGTCTACGGCCTGGGCCAGGGCGGCGACGACCAGGCCGATGGAGGGGCGGACCACAGAGTCGTCCAGGCTGACGTTGCCGGAGAAGCCGGCGCCGCCGGCGATCTCCTCCAGCCGGCGGCGGGCGTCCCGGGCGTCCTCGCCGGTCAGGCCGAGCGCCGGTTCCATCCGCAGCACCGCCACCAGAGTGGCGAGCGCCGCGGTCCGCTCGTCGGGCACCTGGCCTTCGGTCAGCGCCTCGGCCAGCCGGCGGCGGATGTCCGCCTCCACCGAGGCGTCCGCCACCGGGTACCGGTGCACGTGGATGAAGCCCAGCTCGGTCTCGTCGATGTCTTGGACCACGCCCCGCCCGCAGAGGTCGCCGAGGATCCGGTCACGCAGGCCGTGCCGCAGCCGCTGCACCCAGGACGACGGAGTGTGCGGCGTGTCGGCGGCGATCCGGGCGAGAACCTCGTCGGCGATCGGCTCGCCGGTCGGGGCCGGGTCGGTCACCGCCAGGGACCCGTCCGCGTACGCGATCCGGCCGGCCAGGGCCAGCTCGACCAGCACCGCGGCGGCCATCCCGAGGTCCAGGCTGATCCGGGGCATGGTCGCCTTGCCGGTTTCGTCGTCGTAGGCGAGGAGCAGCAACTCTTCGGCGAGCGCAACACCAGTCATGGCCCGGAACGGTAGCGGCTTCCCGCACCTCGTGCACGGACTCGCCCCACGCGGCTCGCGCGGTCGACTGATTCACGGAAAGAGGGCGCATTCCTCACCGGATGGGCCCTCTTTCCGGGAATCTGCGCCTCGGTCGACGGAGCCGGCCGAGGGTTGGTCAGAAGCGGGGCATGCCGCCGAACTGGCGGTCGCCGGCGTCGCCCAGGCCGGGGACGATGAACATCCGGTCGTTGAGGCCCTCGTCGATCGAGGCGGTGACCAGACGCAGCGGCAGGCCGGACCGCTCCAGCCGCTCGATTCCGACCGGCGCGGCGAGCACGCAGAGCACGGTGATGTCGGTGCAACCGCGGTCGGCGAGCAGCCGGCAGCAGTGCTCCAGCGAGCCGCCGGTGGCCAGCATCGGGTCGAGCACCAGCACCGGCAGGCCGCTCAGGTCGCGGGGCAGCGACTCCATGTAGGCACGCGGCTCGAACGTCTGCTCGTCGCGGGCCAGGCCGACGAAGCCCATGGACGACTCGGGCAGCAGACCGAGGGCGGCGTCGGCCATGCCGAGACCGGCCCGCAGCACCGGCACGAGCAGCGGGGGGTTCGCCAGCCGGGTGCCCTCGGTCGCGGTGACCGGGGTCTGGATCGGGTACTTCTCGACGGGGAAGGAGCGCGCTGCCTCGTACACCAGCATCGTGGTGAGTTCGTGCAGCGCGGCCCGGAACGACGCCGAGTCGGTCCGGGCGTCCCGCATCGCGGTCAGCCGCGCCTGGGCGAGCGGGTGGTCAATGACGTGTACGTCCACGAACGCTCAACCTACCGGTCGGGCCGGCCGCGCACCGCAGGTGCCGGGTGACCAGCGACCCCGCTCACGTGTGGCACTCACGATCGCGCCATCGTGATCAAGATCGCACCCGGCGGTGATGCGTACTATTCACGGCATGACGGCGACAGCGACGTCGGCCCGGTCGGACCTCTCCGAGCTGGGACGATCCGAGACCGCTCTGCGGACCTTCCTGCACGGCCTGCCAGGCGTGGATCAGGTCGGCGCGGAGCAGCGGGCGGCACAACTCGGCACCCGCTCCATCAAGACCACGGCCAAGGCCCAGGCGATCGACCTGGCGATCCGGATGGTCGACCTGACCACCCTGGAAGGGGCCGACACCCCCGGCAAGGTGCGGGCGCTCGCCACCAAGGCGCTGCGCCCCGATCCGGCCGACCCGTCCTGCCCGCACGTCGGCGCCGTCTGCGTCTATCCGTCGATGGTCCCGTACGTGGCGGAGGTGCTGCGCGGATCCGGCGTGCACCTGGCCAGCGTGGCGACCGCGTTCCCGTCCGGCCAGGCCCCGCTGGAGGTGAAGCTCGCCGACACCCGGGCCGCCGTCGCGGCCGGCGCCGACGAGATCGACATGGTGATCAACCGGGGCGCGTTCCTGGCCGGCCGCTACCAGGAGGTCTACGACGAGATCGTGGCCACCAAGGAGGCCTGCGGGGACGCCCACCTCAAGGTGATCCTGGAGACCGGCGAGCTGGCCACGTACGACAACGTGCGGCGGGCCTCCTGGCTGGCCATGCTGGCCGGCGGCGACTTCATCAAGACCTCCACCGGCAAGGTCCCGGTCGCGGCCACCCCGCCGGTGACCCTGGTGATGCTGGAGGCGGTCCGCGACTTCCGCGCCGCCACCGGGCGGCAGGTCGGCGTGAAGCCGGCCGGCGGCATCAAGACCAGCAAGGACGCGATCAAGTACCTGGTCATGGTCAACGAGACCGTCGGCCCGGACTGGCTGGACCCGGACTGGTTCCGGTTCGGCGCGTCCAGCCTGCTGAACGACCTGCTGATGCAGCGGACCAAGCTGACGACCGGCGTCTACTCCGGTCCCGACTACTTCACCCTGGACTGAGCGCGATGTTCGAATACGCACCCGCCCCCGAGTCGCGCTCGGTGGTGGACATCAAGCCCTCGTACGGCCTGTTCGTCGACGGCAGGTTCGTCGACCCGGTCGACGGCGGCAGCTTCAAGTCGATCAACCCGGCCTCCGAGGAGGTCCTCGCCGAGGTCGCCGAGGCCGGCAGCGAGGACGTGGACCGCGCGGTCCGCGCCGCGCGCAAGGCGTACGAGAAGGTCTGGGGTCCGATGCCGGGCCGCGACCGGGCGAAGTATCTGTTCCGGATCGCCCGGCTGATCCAGGAGCGCTCCCGCGAGCTGGCGGTGCTCGAGTCGCTGGACAACGGCAAGCCGATCAAGGAGTCCCGGGACGTCGACGTCCCGCTGGTCGCCGCGCACTTCTTCTACTACGCGGGCTGGGCCGACAAGCTCAACCACGCGGGCTTCGGGCCGGCCCCGCAGCCGCTCGGGGTGGCCGCCCAGGTCATCCCGTGGAACTTCCCGCTGCTCATGCTGGCCTGGAAGATCGCCCCCGCGCTCGCCGCCGGCAACACGGTGGTGCTGAAGCCGGCCGAGACCACCCCGCTGACCGCGCTGCTCTTCGCCGAGATCTGCCAGCAGGCCGACCTGCCGGCCGGCGTGGTCAACATCGTCACCGGCGCCGGCGGCACCGGCCGGACGCTGGTCGAGCACCCGGGCGTGGACAAGGTCGCGTTCACCGGCTCGACCGAGGTCGGCAAGGCCATCGCCCGCGCGGTCGCCGGCACCCGCAAGAAGCTCACCCTCGAACTGGGCGGCAAGGCCGCCAACATCGTCTTCGACGACGCGCCGGTCGACCAGGCCGTCGAGGGGATCGTCAACGGCATCTTCTTCAACCAGGGGCACGTCTGCTGCGCCGGCTCCCGCCTCCTGGTCCAGGAGTCGGTCGCCGACCGGGTGCTGGAGTCGCTGAAGCGCCGGATGGCCCAGCTGCGGGTCGGTGACCCGCTGGACAAGAACACCGACATCGGGGCGATCAACTCGGCCGCCCAGCTGGAGCGGATCCGCGAACTCTCCGAGGCCGGCGCCGCCGAGGGCGCCGAGCGCTGGTCGCCCGCCTGCGAGCTGCCCGAGCGGGGCTTCTGGTTCGCGCCGACCATCTTCACTGGGGTCACCCAGGCGCACCGGATCGCCCGGGAGGAGATCTTCGGGCCGGTGCTGTCCGTGCTCACCTTCCGCACCCCGGCCGAGGCGGTGGAGAAGGCGAACAACACCCCGTACGGGCTGTCGGCCGGGATCTGGACCGACAAGGGCTCCCGCATCCTGTGGCTGGCCGACCGGCTCCGCGCCGGCGTGGTCTGGGCCAACACGTTCAACAAGTTCGACCCCACCTCGCCGTTCGGCGGCTACAAGGAGTCGGGCTACGGCCGCGAGGGCGGCCGGCACGGGCTGGAGGCGTACCTCAATGTCTGAGCGGGTCGCGGTACGCAAGACGTACAAGCTCTTCATCGGCGGGAAGTTCCCGCGCAGCGAGTCGGGACGGTCGTACATCGTGCAGGACTCCAATGTCGTACTGGCCTCCCGCAAGGACGCGCGTGACGCGGTCGTCGCCGCCCGGGCCGCCGTGAAGGGCTGGGCCGGGGCGACCGCGTACAACCGCGGGCAGATCCTCTACCGGGTCGCCGAGATGCTGGAGGGCCGCCGGGAGCAGTTCATCGCGCTCGGCGTGCCGGCCGCCGAGGTGGACGCGGCGATCGACCGCTGGGTCTGGTACGCCGGCTGGTCCGACAAGCTCCCCCAGGTGTACGGCGGCGCGAACCCGGTGGCCGGGCCGTACTTCAACCTGTCGGCGCCCGAGCCGACCGGCGTGGTGGCGGTGGTGGCCCCCGAGGCGCCGGCGCTGCTCGGCCTGGTCAGTGTGATCGCCCCGGCGATCGTCACCGGCAACACCGTGGTGGTGGCGGCCTCCCCGGCGCAGCCGCTGCCGGCGGTGGCCCTGGCCGAGGTGCTGGCCACCTCCGACCTGCCGGGCGGGGTGGTCAACCTCCTCACCGGCCGGATCACCGAGACGGTGCCCACGCTGGCCGCGCACATGGACGTCAACGCGATCGACCTGACCGGGGTGAGTGACGCCGAACTGGCCGCCGAGCTGGAGGTCAAGGCGGCGGAGAACCTGAAGCGGGTGCTCCGGCCGGCGGCGGCCGATCACGACTGGTTCGCGGATCCGGGCGTGGGGCGGATGACTGTGCTGCTGGAGACGAAGACTGTGTGGCATCCGAAGGGTGTCTGAGCTTGGGGGGTTCCGGCTCGGTGGCTGGTGCCCAGCGTTGGGTCCTCGGTCAGCGGGGTTTTCCTCCTCAAGATCGCACTAGTTCACGGAAAGAGTGGTCTCCGCGTGGCGGATGGCCACTCTTTCCATGTATGAGGCCACTCCGTCCAGGCGGGGCGGAGGGGGTCTACTACGGGGGGTAGGATTGGGGCGTGACTCGGCTGGGTGATCTCGAACGTGCGGTGATGGACGTCCTGTGGGACATGGTCCCGGGCACGTCGGACGGGGTGACCGTCCGCGAGGTCGCCGACGCTCTGGACGGGCGCGAGCTGGCGTACACGACGGTGATGACCGTGCTCGACCGGCTCGCCGGCAAGGGCATGGTGCAGCGCCAGCGGGAGGGCCGGGCCTGGCGGTACCGCGCCGCGGGCAGCCGGGAGGCGCACATCGCCCAGCTCATGCTCGACGCCCTCGACCTCGGCGGCAGCCGGGACGCCGCGCTGGTGCGCTTCGCCCGCTCGGTGACCGGCACCGAGGCGGAGGTGCTGCGCGCGGCGCTGAGCGCCGAGGCCGGGCTGACGGACCGGGTCGAGGACCCGCAGGCCGGGCAGCCGCCGCTCGCCGACGAGGCGACGGACCGGTAGGGCGGCGGCCGTGGCGTACGCCCTGCACTTCGCCGCGAGCATCCTGGCCTGCTGGCTGACCGCGGAGGTGCTCGCCGCCTCGACGTGGACCTGGCGCGCGCCACGGGTGGCGATCGTCTGCTGGCAGGCGGTCGGGCTGGCGCTCGGCCTCTCCGCGATGGGCCTGCCGATGGCGCTCGGCCTGGCCGCGTACGACCAGCCGACCGGCAGTGCCCTGGTCGCCCTCGGCACCGACCTGGCGCACGGCACGCTGCCGGCCGGGGTCGGGGCGGTCCACCTCGGCCTGGTCGGGGTGGGCTTCGGCATCGGCGCGGTGCTGCTCACCACGACCGTGCGCAGCGTTTACGGCACGGTCCGGGCGCAGCGCCGGCACCGGGACCTGCTCAGCCTGGTCGCCCGCCGGGACCCCACCGTGCCGGGCGCGCTGGTGCTCGACCACCCGAGCGCGGCCGCGTACTGCCTGCCGGGGGTGAAGCCCCGGGTGGTGGTCAGCGCCGGCACGCTCAGCCTGCTGGACCGGGCCGAACTGGCGGCGGTGCTGACGCACGAGCGGGCGCACGCCCAGGAGCGGCACGATCTCGTGCTGCTGCCGTTCACCGCGCTCTGCCGGGCGCTGCCCTGGTTCCGGTGGGTGCGCCACGCCCACGAGCGGGTGGCCCTGCTGGTCGAGATGCGCGCCGACGACAAGGCCCGCGAGCTGCACGCCGAGGCACCCCTGGCCGGGGCGTTGCGGCGGTTCGCCGCCGCCGGGCACCGGATCACGCCGGCCGGCGCGCTCGGCCTCGGCGACCGTGACCTCGACGTACGGGTGCAGCGGCTGCTGGTCCCGGACCGGACGCCGCGGCTGCTCGGCGCCACCGCGCTGGCCGTCACGACCACCCTGGCCGCGCTGCCGATCGCCCTCTTCCTGAACTGACCGATACCCGATTCCTCCTTCGATCCGGGCCGGTCTAATAGGTAGGCAAGCTACGTGTAGGCTCGCTATGACAAGCGAGTCAACCCGTGGGAGAACGGCCATGGATCCCCTGCTCCTCGCGCGCCTGCAGTTCGCCACCACCACCTCGATCCACTTCCTCTTCGTGGTGGTCACCCTCGGCCTGGTCACCCTGCTGGTCGCGCTGCAGACCGCCGGCTTCATCACCGGCAAACCGGTGTACGAACGGCTGACCCGCTTCTGGGGCCAGCTCTACGTGATCAACTACGTGCTCGGCATCGCCACCGGCATCGTGATGGAGTTCCAGTTCGGGCTGAACTGGAGCGGCCTGTCGCGCTACGTCGGCAACGTCTTCGGCGCACCGCTGGCCATCGAGACGCTGGTCGCGTTCTTCCTCGAGTCCACGTTCCTCGGCATGTGGATCTTCGGTTGGCACCGGCTGCGCCGCGGCGTCCACCTCGCGCTGCTCTGGGGGGTCGCGCTCACCGCGTACGCCTCCGCGTTCTGGATCATGGTGGCGAACGCCTGGCTCCAGCACCCCGTCGGGTACGAGGTCCGCGACGGCGTCGCCCACCTCACCGACTTCGGCGCGCTGCTCACCAACCCGACCCTCACCTTCGCCTTCGGGCACGTGGTGTCGGCGAGCCTGGTCACCGGCGGGATGCTGATGGCCGCGGTGAGCGCCTGGCACCTGATCCGGCGCACCCCGGACTTCGCGCTCTTCCGGAAGTCCCTGCGGCTCGGTCTGCTCACCTTCGCGGTCGCGGTGGTCTTCCTGATCGGGTTCGGCTTCGCGCAGTTCGGCCCGGTCGGGGAACTCCAGCCCACCAAGTTCGGCGGCGGCGCCGACCGGGACGCCCTGATCGCCGAGTGGACGGCGAAGTTCGGGCCGGGCGACTACACCCCACCGACCCTGTCCAACGTCGGCCTCGGCTTCATGATCCTCATCGGGATGGCGCTGTTCTTCGGCATCCTGGTGGTGCCGCTGCTCTGGCGGGACTGGATCATCCGGCTGAAGTTCCCGCTCTGGCTGATCCTGCTCGCCGTGCCGCTGCCCTTCGTCGCGGTGATCCTCGGCTGGATCGCCCGCGAGGTGGGGCGCCAGCCCTGGGTGGCGTACGGGCTGCTGCCCACCGGGCAGGCGGTCTCGCCGGTCAGCCCCGGGCTGATGCTCACCTCGCTGATCGGCTTCACCCTGCTGCTCGGCACCCTCGCCGTCACCAACTGGGTCCTGCTGGCCCGGCACGCCGCCCGGGGCGCACACGACCCCGCCCTCGGCCGCCCGCCCGCGCCCGACACCGACACCCACCCCCACCCCGTGTTCGCCTGAGGGAGCCCGCCGTGGAACTCGCCTGGTACGCCCTGCTCGGCCTCTTCTTCGCCACCTACCTCGTCCTCGGCGGCTACGACTACGGCGTCGGCCTGCTGCTCGCCCGGGGTGCCACCCCCGAGGCCCGGCGGGCCGCGCTCAACGCCGTCGGGCCGTTCTTCCTCGGCAACGAGGTGTGGCTGGTCGCCGCCGTCGGCATCCTGTTCGGCGCCTTCCCCACCCTGGAGGGCGAACTGCTCTCCGGCCTCTACCCGGCCGTGCTCGGCGCGCTCGCCGGGGTGGTGCTGGTGACCGCCGGGGTGCAACTGCGCAGCCGGCCGCGCGCCGGGTCGGCCCGGGCCGGCTGGGACCGGGTGATCGTGTCCGGCAGCGTGCTCGCCGCCCTGGGCTGGGGCGCCGTGCTCGGCGGGCTGCTGCAGGGCGTACCGCCGACGGCGGACGGGCACGTCGCCGGCGCAGGCCACCTCTTCACCCCGTTCGTGGCCGCCGTCGCGCTGGCGACGCTGGCGCTCATCGCCGTGCAGGGTGCGACGTTCCTCACCCTCCGGCTGCCCGCCACCCACGCCCCGGCGGTCGCCCGGCTGGCCCGGGGGCTGGTGCCGGCGGCGCTCATCGCGCTCGCCGCGGCCACCGTGCTCGGCCTGCTCTCCGACCGGGTACGCGCCGCCGTGGCGCGCCCGACGGTCGCCGTACTGCTGCTGTCGGCCCTGGTCGCGGCGCTGCTGGTGGCCCGCGCGGCGCTCGGCCGGGGCCGAGCCGGGGTGGCCTTCGCGGCGACCAGCGCGGCGCTGGCGCTGCCGGTGGCGCTGATCGGAGCCGCCCTCTGGCCCCGGATCCTGGTCTCCACGGTCGACCCGGCCGCCTCGCTGACCGTCGCGGACGCCGCGGCCAGCGGTCCGACCCTGTCCCTGCTGGGCTGGCTCGCGCTGCCGCTGCTGCCGGCCCTACTAGGCTTTCAGGCGATGTGCTGGTGGGTGTTCCGGGGACGGACCGACGGCAGGGCACCGGTGTACTGGTGAATCGCCGCCCGTTCGACCCGCAGCTGCTGCGCCGGGTCCCCGCGGCCCGGCGCGACCTCGCCGTGCTCGCGGTGCTGGGCGGGCTGACCGCGCTGCTGGTGGTCGCGCAGGCCACCGCGCTGGCCACGCTGCTGGCGACGGCGATCGACGGGCGACTGCACCAAGCGGCGCTGGCCGGCTTCGGTGCCGCGGTCGCCGCCCGCGCGCTGGTGAGCTGGGCGCAGGGCACGGTGGCCGCCCGGGTGGCGGCGACCGTGAAGGCCGCCCTCCGCGCCGACCTGCTCCGCGCGGTCGGACGGCACGGCCCCACCTGGGTCGCCGGGCAGCGGGCCGGGCAGCTCGCCACCCTCGCCGGGCGTGGCCTGGACGCGCTCGACCCCTACTTCACCGGTTACCTGCCGCAGCTCGTGCTGAGCGTGACCGTGCCGCTGGCCGTGCTGGGCCGGATCGTCCTCGCCGACTGGAGCTCGGCGCTGATCATCGCGCTGACCATCCCGCTCATCCCGGTCTTCGGCGCGCTGCTCGGCTGGCAGGCGCAGGCCGCCACCGAACGGCAGTGGCGACGGCTGTCACTGCTCGGCGGGCACTTCCTGGACATGGTGGCCGGGCTGCCCACGCTGCGCGCGTTCGGCCGGGCCCGGGCCCAGGTCGACGTGGTCCGCCGGATGGCCGACGGGCACCGGCAGGCCACCATGAAGACGCTGCGCATCGCGTTCCTCTCCGCGCTGGTCCTCGAACTCGTCGCCACCCTGTCGGTGGCGCTGGTCGCGGTGCCGGTGGGCATCCGGCTGCTCGGCGGCGGGATCACCCTCTCCACCGCGCTGCTGGTGCTGCTGCTCACCCCCGAGGCGTACCTGCCGCTGCGGGCCGCGGGCAGCCGGTTCCACGCCAGCATGGAGGGGCTGACCGCGCTGGACGAGGCGCTCACCCTCTCCGCCCCGCCGGCCGCCGCCGCGCCCGCCCGCGAGCCGGTGCCGCCGCCCGGCGGCGACGGCGAGATCCGCTTCGAGGGCGTCACCGTCGCGTACGAGCGGACCACCGCGCTGCGCGACGTCACGCTGACCATCCGGCCCGGCGAGCGGGTCGCGATCATCGGGCCCAGCGGGGCCGGCAAGACCACCCTGCTCGGCCTGCTCCTCGGCTTCGTCACCCCGACCGCCGGCCGGGTCACCGTGGCCGGGGTGGACCTGGCCGACGTCGACCTCGACGCCTGGCGGCGCCAGGTCGCCTGGGTGCCGCAGCGGGCCCACCTGTTCGCCGGGTCGCTGGCCGACAACATCCGCCTCGGCGCCCCGAACGCCGCCGACGCCGCCCTGGCCGGGGCGGTCACCGACGCGGCGCTGGACGAGGTGGTCGCCGGGCTGCCCGAGGGCCTGGCCACCCCGCTCGGGGAACGCGGCCACGGCCTGTCCAGCGGGCAGCGGCAGCGGGTGGCGCTGGCCCGGGCGTTCCTGCGGGACGCCCCGCTGGTGCTCCTCGACGAGCCGACCGCCCGGCTGGACACGGCCAGCGAGGCGGTGGTGCTGGCCGCCACCCGGCGGCTGGTCGCCGGGCGTACCGCGCTGCTGGTGGCGCACCGGCCCGCGCTGCTGACCGACGCCGACCGCATCCTGCGCGTCGAGGACGGCCGGGTCACCGAGCTGAGCCGGGTGCCGGCCGGGAAGGTGACCTGATGAGCGGCCCCGACCAGCCCGGCGCCGGGCCCGGACCCGGGCGGCCGGACGACCCGGCTCCCCGGCGGCCCGAGCCACACGACGGCATGGTGGCGGGCAGCCCCGAGCAGCCGGGGGTCGTCTCCGGCGGCGACGTGGTGCCCGGGCGGCCCGACCAGCCGGTGCGGGCCGTGCCGGGCGGCGTCTCGCGGGACGGCGTGACCCCGGCCGCACGCGACGTCGGCGCGCCGATCGCCGCCGAGGCGAGCGCGCCAGAGCTGTTGCCGGACGGACCCGCCCCGACGGCCGCCGGCACGCCGGCCGCGGCAAGCAGGGGCGGGGCGCGCGCCGAGTGGACCGTGCTGCGGCTGGCCCGGCCGTACCTGGGCCGGCTGGTCGGCGCCGGGCTGCTCGCCGCGGCCACCGAGTTCGCCGGGCTGGCCCTGATGGCCACCGCCACCTGGCTGCTGATGAGCGCCGCCGGCCGGCCGCCGCTGGACCGGTTGACCGTGGCCATCGTCGCGGTCCGCGCCCTCGCCGTCGGCCGGGGCGTGTTCCGCTACACCGAACGGCTCGCCGGGCACGACGCGGTGCTCCGCATGATCACCGACGTCCGGGCCCGGGTGTTCGCCACCCTCGCCGCCCGCCGCGACGCCGCCGCGCAGCGGACCGGGGACGCGTTGAGCCGGCTCGTCTCCGACGTGGAGGCGGTGCAGGACCTGCTGCTGCGGGTGCTCGTACCGGGATCCGCCGCCGCGCTGGTGAGCCTGCTCGCAGTCGGCAGCGCCGCGCTGATCTCGCTCCCGGCGGCCGGCGTGCTCGCCCTCGGGCTGCTGGTCGCCGGGGTGGCGCTGCCCGCGCTGGCCACCACGCTGACCCGCCGGGCCGCCGAGGAGGTGGCCCCGCTACGCGGGGCGCTCGCCGCGGACGCCGTCGACCTGACCCACGGGGCTGCCGACCTGGCCGCGTTCGGCGCGACCGACCGGGCGCTGGCCGCCGCCGAGGGCCGGGCCCGACGCCTCGCCCGGCTGGAGCGCCGGCTGGCCGCGACCGGCTTCGCGGTCGACGCGACCGGGGTCCTGGTCAGTGGGCTCACCGCCGCCGCGGTGGTCGTCGTGGCGTTGCGCGCCGGCGTCGGCGGGGTGCTGGTCGGGGTCCTCGCCGTCGGCACCCTCGCCGCGGTCGAGATCGCCCTCGCCCTGGTCGGCGCCGCCCGGCAGTGGACCCAGCTCCGCACCGGCCTGGCCCGGGTGGCCGCCCTGCTCACCGCCCCCGCAGCGGCCCGCGCCGCCGGTCCGGCGACCGTCATCGGCGACCGGCACGACGTCCGGTTCGCCGGGGTGACCGTGCGGTACCGCGAGGGGGCGGCGCCCGCGCTGGACGGGGTTGAGCTGGACCTGCCGGCCGGCCGCCGGGTGGCCGTGGTCGGGCCGAGCGGCGCCGGCAAGAGCACCCTGGCGGCCGTGCTCACCGGCGCGGTACGCCCCGCCGCCGGCCGGGTCAGCCTGGACGGGGCGGAGGTGTCCGCGTACCCGGCCGAGGAGTTGCCCCGGGCGATCGGCGGCCTGCTCGCCGAGGCGTACGTCTTCCACGCCTCGGTCCGGGAGAACCTGCTGCTGGGCCGGCCGCGGGCGAGCGAGGAGGAACTGGCCGCCGCCACCCGGGCGGCCGGCCTGCTGGACTGGGTACGCGACCAGCCCGACGGCTGGGACACCGTGGTCGGCGAGCAGGGCGGACAGCTCTCCGGCGGCCAGCGGCAGCGGCTGGCGCTGGCCCGGGCCCTGCTGGCCGCCCCGGCGGTGCTGGTGCTGGACGAGCCGACCGAGGGTCTCGACCCGGCCGCCGCAGACGCCGTGCTGGCCTCGGCCCTGGCCGCCACGCCGGCCCACCACTCGGTGCTGCTGATCAGCCACCGGCTCAGCGGCCTCGCCGAGCTGGACGAGATCGTGGTGCTCGACGCCGGCCGGGTGGTGCAGCGCGGCCGGCACGACGAACTGGTGGCGCAGCCGGGCTGGTACCGCGACCAGTGGCTGCGCCAGGAGGCGGCGGAGCGGGGCTACCTGGCGCTGGCACCCTGACCGTCCCCTCCGGGAAAACCCCGGACGCGGACCGGGCCGCAGGGTGGCAGGGTGGGACCCATGCGGGGGTACGCGGACGGGCTCGTGGAGGAGCGGCTGCGTGAGCTGGCCGGCCAGTTGCACGGGCCGGCCAGCCTCAAGGCCGACCTGCTGACCGAGGCGCGGCACGCATTGCTGGACGCCGTCGAGGCGTACCAGGAGGACGGTCTGCCCCCGGCGGAGGCCGGGCGGCGGGCGGTGGCCGAGTTCGGCAGCTCCGCCCAGCTCGTGCCCGGCTACCAGGCCGAGCTGGCGGCCGGGGCGCTGCGCCGGCTGGCGCTGCGGGCACTGGCGGTGGCGGTGCTGCTGATGGCCGGGGGCGACCTGACCTGGCGGGGGGCGAGTTGGAGCGACGGACCCCGGCCGCCGGCGGGCTATCTGCTGCTGTCCGCCGCGCTCAACGGGATCTGGGCGCTGATCGCCGGCCTGGCGCTGGCCGGCCTGCTGCTCGGGGTCCTCGCCGCCCGGTACGGGTCGGCCCGCCTCCCCCGGCTGGCGCGGGCGGTGGGCTTCGGGCTGACCGGCGGGCTGGCGCTCGGCGCGGTCGCCGGCAGCGCGGTGTTCGGCTGGTCGGTCGGCCTCTGGGACGCGGCCCTCACCTGGCCGCCGATGATCATCGGCGCGGTGCTGGTGAGCGTCGGCTGGTTCGCGCTGGCCCGGGCGGCGCGCTGCTGGCTGCTGACCACCCGCTGAGGCCGAGCCGGCAGCTCGTCCGGCGGGGCGGTCAGGCCGGGGCGCCCGGCGGCTCGGCCGGGCCGAGGAACCGACCGACCGTGGCGCTGAACTCGCGCCAGCCGGCCCGTTCGCCGGCAAGCGCCCGGCCGCCGGCCTCGGTGAGCTGGTAGGTGCGCCGCTCCCGCCCGTTGACGGTGCTCCACGAGCTGGCCACGTAGCCGGCCCGCTCCAGGCGGCGCAGGGCCGGGTAGATGGTGCCGGTGGGCAGGTCCAGGGTGCCGCCGCTGCGGGCCCGGAGCGCCTCGATGATCGCGTAGCCGTGCAGGGCGCCCTGCTCCAGCACCGCCAGCAGCAGCGCGTCCAGGTGTCCGTGCAGCGCCTGGGCCTTCATGTGTAGCAAGACTACTTGTCCGCCGGTCGAGATGCCACCGGGGTGCGGCTCCCGGTCGCGCCGGGTCGCCCACTAGGGTATGTGCGCAGAGTCACTCGGCGGCCGGAGGCGTCGCCGGGTGGGCAACCCGACAGCACACGGAGGTCAGCGTGGCCCGCCAGTCGCCCCACCGGCCCGACGCCGACGAGCCCGAGCTCGACGACACCACCCCGTCGGCCGCCGAAGACGAGGTCGAGGTCGACCGTCCGGCGGCGGACCGCGCGCTCTGGGACGAGCTGCGGATCGACCCGGTGGAGATCGCCCTGCCCGCCGGCACCGGCTTCACCCTGCGGGCGTACCGACCGGCGCGGGAGCTGACCCCGACCGACGTCGCCGAGCGCGACCAGGACGATCCGTTCCTGGCCCGGCGCCAGGTCGTCGAGACCGAGGACGACGAGGAGGTGGTGATCCTCGACGAGGAGTTCGCCGCCCTCGCCGCCGAGGAGGACGAGGACGAGAAGCGCGCCAAGGGTCGCCGGCGCGGCACGGACGAGGACGCCGAGGCCGCCGAGGAGGACGAGGGCGCCGACGACGAGGACGCCGACGACGAGGACGAGGCGGACGAGGACACCGGCGACGAGGAGGTGCCCATCTTCCTCAGCCACCGCGGCAAGCTGCTGCTGTTCAAGTCCCCGGAGTCGCTGGTCAGTTTCATCCGTTCCGGTGCGCCCAACGACCTGTCTCAACTGGACAGCTGGGATGAACTGTCCGAACGGCTGGAACCGGCCGACATCGCCCCGCTGGACGAGGACACCTACGAGCTCGACCTCGTGGTGGAGAACCTCCGCGGCGGCCACGACGCATGGGATCCCACGCTCCTGATCGAGGCCGGCGAGATCGCCCGTGACCTGGCGTACGCGCTGCGGCTACCCGCCGTGCTGGACATGCTCTCCGCAGGCTCGAGTCTGGACGACTTGGACGAGGCGCTGCGGTCGAGCGTCAACGGTGGAATCGGTGGTTTCCTGGGTCGGCGCCGGCTGAAGAAAATCGGGGCACAAACCGCAAGTTTGGGTTGGCGCACCATTGTCGGCAAGATCTCTGCCGTTGTGGACTGGCGCGACTGACCCGGACCGGGGAGCATCAGTCTCTGGCAGAGCAAGACCTGTGTCCCGGGAGGAGGACGACGCCGTGGCGCTCGTGCGCGTGTACTGCGGTCTGGCCTCGGCGGATCCGGCCGACCGGCCGGCTTCGGCCGGATCGACGCTGACGTCCGCTGTGGTCGACGACGCAGGCCGTCTGCTGCATGTCTGCGAGATCGGCGACGACCCCGCTGGCTACGCCCAGCTGGTCGCGCTGCTCGTGGAGCGGTCGGGCGGGCCGAGCGGTGCGGCCATCGCCGCCGACAGTGACGATCACACGGTCACCTCGCTGCTCAGCGCGGCCGGTCGACCGCTGGCGATCGCCGACGACGACTCGGTCGACGACTTCGCCGAGCGCTTCGCCGACGACGACTCGCTGGACGAGATGCAGTCGCCCCCGGCCGAGCGCCGGGCGGTCGGACTGGCCCGGGCGCTGCAGGCCGGCGCCCTCTCCGCGGTCACCCTGCCGGCCCCCCGCGATCTCGCAGGCTACAAGCAGGTCCTCGCCGCGCACGCCGCGCTGGCCAGCGGGCGGCACTCCGCCGCCGTGGCGCTGCGCGAGGTGCTCCGTGAGCTCTACCCGGCCGCCCTCCGCGCCTACCCGGACCCGGCCGAGCCGGTGTCCCTGGCCGTGCTCGACGCCCTGCCGGAGCCCGGCATGCTGAGCGGCACGGTGGCCCGGGGCCGCGAGGTGGGGGTCGCCGCGGACGCGGTCGCCGCGCACCTTGCCAACGAGGGCGTCGCGGACGCCGACACCATCAACGACGCGGTCACCGCGCTGCGGGTCGCCATCGCCGAGACGCCCCGCCGGGCCGCCGTCAACCGAGCGCTCACCGCCGCCGTCGCGGAGACGGTCCGGCAGGCGGTCTCCGCCGTCCGGGCGTGCGACGCCGGCTGCGCGGCCCTGGTCGGCGCGCTCAGCGCCCGGGTCACCACGCCCGCCCCGGCACCGGGCCGCCGGGCCACCCGACGCGGCGAGCCGGTCGACGAACGACCCGCCCTCGGCAGCACCGGCCTGCGGCCGGTCCGACCCGCCGAGCCCGAGCCGGTGGGCCGGCGTGGCCGCCCCGAGCCGGTCTCCGGCCCGGCCGCGCCTGCGACGCCCCGGCCGCTCGGCCCGCCGCCGGTCGCCCCGGCACCGGTCGCGCCGCCGCCCGTCGCCCCCGCCCCGGTCACCCCGGCCGCCGCCGCCAGCGGGCGGCCGACGTCCGCGCCACCGTCGCACACCGAGCCGGCCGGGGCGCCGCTGCCGCAACGGGCGGACGCCCCGACCAACCGGCCGATCTCCGCACCGCCCCCGCCGCCGCCCGGGATCACCCCGATCCCCCCGGCCCAGCGGGGCAAGGTGCCGCCGGCCGAGGCCGGCGAGCCGTTCCGCCCGACGCTGACCACGGCGGCGATCAACAGCGCCCGGGCCGAGCGGCAGCGGACCGTCATCCCACCCCGGCCGAAGACCAACCAGGAGCCGCCGACCGGGGGGTTCAGCGCCACCGACCTGAGCGTCCCGGTGCCGACCCCGCGCCCGAACCAGGAGTCCGCTCCCCCGGGCTCGCGGGCCAACTGGCCCCTGGTCAACCCGGGCGAAGACCAGGACGACCGCGCCGCGGAGGCGCCGGCCGGCTACCCGTACGGCCGGGGCGTGGACGCGCCGAGCGATCCGGGCACCAGCCGGGTCACCCCGCCCTGGCTCGCCGACGATCTGCCGCAGGAGCCGCCGATGCTCCGCCTGGTGGAGCCGCCGCCGCTGGCCGACCGGGCGCTGCGGGACGAGTTGGACGCGCCGACCGACCCGGGCCTGGAGGCCCCCTCGCTGCGGCTCGTCGACCGGCCGGAGTCCGCCCGGCCGGGCCGCCCAGCGCCCCGCGCCGACCTGCCCACCCCGCCGGAGCAGCGCCCCGCACCGAAGGAGCACCGGCCCCCGCCGGTGTCCGACGAGGGCGACGGCGACCTGCTGATCTTCGCCCAGGCGAAGTCCGCCTGGTTCGTCGGGCACGGCGACGAGGCCGACCTGGACTGGTCGAGCACCGCGGACACCGGCTGGCAGGCCGCCCAGCAGGCGGCCCGCCCGTCGGTGGGCACGGAGACCAAGGCCGGCCTGCCGAAGCGGGTCCCGCAGGCCAACCTGGTGCCCGGTTCGCCGCTGCGCGACGAGCGCCCACTGCGGATCGTCCGGAACGCGGCCAGCCTCGCCGAGAACACCACGGGCTACTTCCGGGGTTGGCGGCGCGGTCAGGAGATCGGCGGCTTCGCCGTCGGTGGCCGCCCCGGCCGGGAGGCGGCTGGCGGCTGGGACTTCAGCCGTGACACCGGCGACCGCGACGACGAGCGGGAGTACGAGTACCGGTCCGCCGGTTACCGGTCCTGACCGACGCCGCATCCATTTGCGTGCACCGCGGGTTCAGGGGCTTCGGCCCGTACGCCTCGGACTCGGTCCAGCCCCTCCCCACGGCGGCCCGGACGGCGACCAGCACCTACCGTGTGCGGGCGTGCAGGCAGATGCAGGTGACCGAGGGCATCGCCGGGGCGTACGCCTTCGCGTCCCCCGTGGCACGGCGGCAGGGAACCGACTCCCTGGGCGTCCACACCCGGACCCAGGGCAGCTGGACCCGGTACTCCTGACGTCGGGATGAGGCCGGCAGCGCCCGACCGCCGATGCTGGACAGTACGAAGCGCCCGGTGACCAGTCACCGGGCGCTTCGGTACAGCGGTCAGGCGGGGGCGGTCGCCCGGGAACGCCGCATGGTCAGCACGTACTCGACCAGCGAGATCAGCACATGCTTGGTCGACTCCCGGTTGCGGGCGTCGCAGGCCACCACCGGCACGTCGCGGGAGATCGCCAGCGCGTCCCGGACGTCCTGCGGGTCGTGGTACTGCATGCCGTCGAAGCAGTTGATGGCGACCAGGTACGGCAGCCGCCGGTGCTCAAAGAAGTCGATCGCGGCGAAGCAGTCGGCCAGCCGGCGGGTGTCGACCAGGACCACGGCACCGATGGCGCCCCGGACCAGCTCGTCCCACATGAACCAGAACCGCGTCTGACCCGGCGTACCGAACAGGTACAGGATCAGGTCGCGATCGATCGAGATACGACCGAAGTCCATTGCCACCGTGGTCGTCGTCTTGCCCGGCACTTGCCGGGTGTCGTCGACGCCTACGCCGGCGGAGGTCATGATCGCCTCGGTGGTCAGCGGCGTGATCTCCGAGACCGAACCGACCAGCGTCGTCTTGCCGACGCCGAACCCACCGGCAATAACGATCTTCGCCGACGTCACGCGCCCGCTCGGGGCCGGCGGCCGGTGCGACATGTCAGAGCCTGCGAAGTCCACTCAGCACCCTCTCCAGCAGTTCAGTGCCCACCGCGTCGTCCGAGTCGTCCAGGATGGTCGGCTCATGGACCGCGACCAGGCCGTCCGTCGCCATGTCGGCGATGAGCACCCGGGCCACGCCGAGCGGAAGCTGCATCCGCGCCGCGATCTCGGCGAGCGACTGCACGCGTCCGTCACACAGCGCGGCGATGTACTGGTGCTCACGACCCTGGCCGCCATTGCCACTGGCAACGGCCCGGCCGCGCACCGTCGTCTCGACGAGCGCCTCCAGGGCGATCTCGAGCCGGGGACGGGTACGACCACGGGTCACGGCGTATGGACGGACCAACGCGCCGGTCGGCTCGTCACGATCGACCATGTCGCCGCTCACCTCCTTCGTACCCGGCACCGGCTCGCCCCGGTGGAACCCGTCGTTGTCGTAGTTGTTGCCGCTCCTGACCCACCGGTCAGCGCGTCGATCAGCCCATCATCCCTACAGCCGTACGCGGCTGCGGGGTCAGGGCGTCACCTACCCGGTCGACGAGCAGGGCCATCTCGTAGCCGACCTGGCCCACATCACAGCTGCGCGCGGCGAGCACCGCGAACGACGAACCATCCGAGATGGACATCAGGAACAGGAAGCCGTTGTCCATCTCGACGACTGTCTGCAGCACCGCCCCGCCCTCGAAGCAGCGCGCCGCGCCCTGGGTCAGGCTGACCAGGCCGGACGCGATCGCCGCGAGCTGGTCGGCGCGGTCCCGCGGAAGGTCACGGGACGCAGCGAGGAGCAGGCCGTCGGCGGAGACCGCGACCGCGTGCGCCACGCCGGGCACCCGGTCGGCGAAGTTGGCGAGCAGCCATCCGAGATCCTGCGTACTAGTCATCCTTGTTGCTCCTTCTGCCCGCTCCCGGCCACTGGGCCAGAGCCAGACTGCGAGGACTGCTGACCGCCCGGAGTGGCCTCCGAGCCGGCCGAGTTGCTGTCGGTCGGGTGGTTACGCCCCCGCTGCACGCCCCGATGGTAGGCCGAGAGCAGACCCCGTACGCCTTCCGGCGTCCGGCGCTGCACCGACGCGCTTGGCTTCTCGATGCCGCCCGGGACGAGCTGCGCCATCGGCACCCGCTTGGGCAGGCCCTTCTGCGTGGTCTCGGCGACCGGGACCTCGGTGGCCGCCGAGGCGGCCCGCCAGCCGTCGTCGGCCGCGGTCTGCCAGCCGCCGGTCTGCTGGGACGCTCGCCGGTTCGGCAGCGCCTCGGCGTAACCGGGACGGAGGCCTCCGTTCGCCGCTCCGTTGTCGTGCGGTGTTCCGCCAGCCATCGGGGTTGGTGCCATCGGCGTGTTACCTGTCGTCCCTGGGGTGGTCTGCTGGACGGCCTGCCCGGCGGTGTCGACCTTCGCGAACTGCTGGGTGGCCGCGCCGTTCGCCCCCGCGGCAGGCGCTGCGGCGGTCTCCTCCGGCCCCGGCTTGCGGGTACGGAACCAGGCCGACTCCAGCTCCCGGAAGATCGGCAGTTCCATCGTCTCGTCCGCGTACCGCTGGCGGTTGGCCGCCGGCTGCGGTGTGGTCGGCCGCGGCGCGGGCGCCGGCGCGGGCTGGCTGAACGGCGGCGGCGCCTCCGACCGGGTGACCCGGGGCAGCTCGGTGGTCATGTCCAGGCCGGCGGCCAGGCGCTCCGGCACCGGCGGGGCGGCGGCCGGGTCCGGCGCGGGAACCGGCGGCCAGGCCGGCGGGGCGCCGACGCTGGGCGCGGGGGTCGGCGGGGCCGGACGCGGCGGCAGCTGGCCGGCCGGCGGCACGGAGACCGGCTGGCCCGGGGCGGGCGAGGCCGACACCGGCTGCGCCGAGACCGGCGCGGCCGACACGGGGTGGCCCGAGACCGGCGAGGCCGACACGGGTACGCCGGAGACCGGCGGGAACGGCGGCGCGGAGACCGGCGGGAACGGCGGGCCGGAGACCGGCGGCGGGTTGTACGGCCGCACCTCCGGGCTGCTCGGCAGCTGCCGCGGGATGGGCGGCTGCTGGCCGGTGCTGGCCGGGTCGCCCTCGGCTGGGCTGCGCCGCTGCGGCAGCGGGTCGGTCGGCCGGCCGTTCGACGTCCGCGGGGTGAAGCCGTCACCGCCCGCGAGCCCGCTGGCCCCGGTCAGGTCGGACCAGGCCGGCATCGAGCGCATGCCACCCGGGGTGGCCGGGGTGCCGGCGCCGTTGCGCGGGGCCGGATCGAAGGCCCGGCCGCCGAGCGTCACCTGGTTGCCGGAGGCGCCGGGGCGCGGGGCCGGCGGGGTCTGCGGGCCGTTGTTGAGCGCGGCCACGGCGCCGAACGCGGCGGCCAGGCCGCCGCCCTGCGGGCCGGCCGTGGCGGCCGGCAGGGCGGGCGCCGGCTGACCCCGGCCGGAGAGGGCGCGCGGCACCAGGACCGAGGTGGGCAGCGTGACGTCGGCGACCGTGCCCCGGTCGCCGCCGGGCCGCAGCTCGACCTTGACGCCGTGCCGGGCGGCGAGCCGCGCGACCACGACCAGACCCATCATCCGGGAGACCGCCACGTCCACCTGCGGCGGAGTGGCGAGCCGCTCGTTCAGCTCGTGCAACTGATCGGCGCTGATGCCGATGCCCCGGTCCTCGACGTAGAGCGAGGCGCGGTCGCCGACGCGGCGGGCCTCCACCATGACGTGGGAGTCCGGCGGGGAGAAAGCGGTGGCGTTGTCGAAGAGCTCGGCGACCAGGTGCACCAGGTCGTTGACCGCGTGCGCGGCGACCTCGATGTCCCGGTCGATCACGCCGAACTCGATCCGGGTGTAGTGCTCGACCTCGGACTGGGCGGCGCGCAGCACGTCGATGAGGGCGGCCGGCTCCCGCTGCACGCGGGTGGAGTCTGCACCAGCGAGGACCAGCAGGTTCTCGTCGTTGCGCCGCATCCGGGTGGCGAGGTGGTCGAGCTGGAACAGCTCGGCCAGCCGGTCCGGGTCCTCCTCGCCGCGCTCCAGCCGGTCGAGGTGGCCGATCAGCCGGTCGACCAGGATCTGCGACCGGCGGGCCAGGTTGACGAACATCGTCGCGACGGACGCCCGGAGGGCGGCCTGCTCGGCGGCGGTGCGGACGGCCTCCAGGTGGACCGCGTTGAACGCCTCGGTCACCTGGCCGAACTCGTCCTTGCTGCGGACCGGCAGCGGCTCGGCGATCTGGTTGGCCAGTTGCACCGGGGAGAGCTGCCCGGTGACCTGCGGGTCCCGCAGCCGGGCCACCGCCTGCGGCAGGCCGTACTGGGCCACCGAGAGGGCGCCCTGCCGCAGGTCGCGCAGCGAGCGGGCCATCGAGCGGGCGACCAGGTACGCGAAGATGATGGCCAGCAGCAGCATGCTGAACAGCAGGCCGGTCTCCAGGAACACCTGGGTCTGGGTGGCGGAGCGGAGGCTCTCGGCCTGCCCGACCACGTTGCCGTCGAGCCGCTTCTCCACCGTACGGAGCTGCTTCGCGGTGGCGACCATGGCCGCGTCCCACTGGTCCGTCTTGAATGGCGCGTCCGCCATGCTGTCGGTGGTGTTGGCGCGGACCCAGTTGGTGTATTTGTCCGCCTCGCGCCGGTCCGGTCCGGAGACGGCCTGGTCGTAGAACTCCGAGTCGGCCTCGTTGGCGACCGCCTTGAAGTTCTCGTACGCCTGGGCGTCACCGGTCTCGCTGGCGATGAACTGCTCGCGCAGCGGCGGAGGGTAGCCCCGCTTCAGCGCCTGGTGGACGACCACGCGGCGCTGAGCCAGGAACTCCTTCTGCCGGGCGATCGCCGCGGCGGCGCGCATCCGGTCGCTCAGGTCGTTGTCGCCGGCGAGCGGGGTGGCCGAGTCCCGGATCGCGAGCAGGTTGCTGATCAGCTCGCCGTACGTCTTCTCCGCGTCGCTGATGGTCAGCTTGCCGTTGAGGACCTGGCTCCGGGTGCCCGGCAGGTCGGTGAGGCTCTGGTCGATCTGGTCGAGCAGGCCCTCGAAGTTTCTCGGCAGGTCGCTGATCCCGTTCCGCTCCTGCAGGTAGGGCGTCCTCGCCTGGTCGACCCGCTGGTTGGCCCGGTTGTAGGCCTCCTGGTACTGGGCGTTGCTCTGCGTCTGCTCAGCCTTGGTCTGGCCCTTGGCACCCAGCCACAGAATGGCGTTGACCCGCTCGTCCTGCAGGGTGTCGACCAGATCACCCGAGCGCCCGATCAGATTGGCCAGGTCGCCCGCCCGGTTGGCATTGTTGAGCGTCTGCACGTGGTCGACCAGACCGCTGGTGCCGACCACGACCGTGGCGATGGTCGGCACGATCATGATCAGACCGAGCTTGGACCAGATCGGCATGTCGCGGAGCCGGCTGGCCGGCCGGCGCAGCCGTGACAGGAAGGAGCCCGTCGTTGGCCGTTTGCTCACGTCACCGCCCTCGCATTACCGCGTCCGGACGTCGCCCGTGGGCAACGCCGAGCGACCGACCCGGCGGGTCGGACCCCCGAGATTCCATCACGCCGCCCGGCAAACGGAAAGCCCAGGTTGTCCGTCGCCGCTGGTGTGATGAGATGTTGATGCAATTTGGCAGCAATCTGTCTGGCCGGAGTCACTCAAGGTAATGGAACACCCTCACCGCGTTGTCCTGCTCGCTGGACCCTCCGGCTCCGGAAAGTCGTACATTGCCCAACGGACCGGACTTCCTGTGCTCTGTTTGGACGACTTCTACAAGGACGGCGATGACCCTACGTTGCCGCGCCGGAGCGGACAGGTGGACTGGGAGTCACCCCTGTCCTGGGACGCGGACACGGCGGTGGAAACAATTGCCCGACTGGCCCGGGACGGCAAGGCCGAAGTGCCGGTTTATGCGATCGGCGCGGACCGCAAGGTGGCCACCCGGCCATTCGATCTCGCCGGAGCGCCACTTTTCGTGGCCGAAGGGATCTTCGCCGCCGAGATCGTCGCCGAGTGCCGGCGACGGGGCCTGCTCGCCGGGGCGTACGCGCTGCGCCGGCCGCGGGGGGCGACCTTCGTCCGCCGGCTCACCCGCGACCTCGCCGAGCAGCGCAAGGCACCCCGGGTGCTGATCCAGCGCGGGGTGGCACTGCTGCGCGCGGAGCCGGCGGTGCTGCGCCGGCAGACCGGCCTGGGCGCCGAGGCGGCCCGGGCCCGCCAGGTGCTGCGCCGGGTGGCCGCGCTGCTCGCCGGCCACCCGCACCAGCACCCCTGATCAGCCGATCAGCTTGGCGTACGCCGGCTTGATCACCTCGTCGATGATCGTCAGCCGCTCGTCGAACGGGATGAACGCGCTCTTCATCGCGTTGATGGTGAACCACTGGAGTTCCTTCCAGCCGTAGCCGAAGGCCTCCACCAGCAGCGCCATCTCCCGGGACATCGAGGTACCGCTCATCAGCCGGTTGTCGGTGTTGACGGTCACCCGGAAGCGCAGGTCGCGCAGCAGCCCGATCGGATGCTCGGCGATCGACGGCGCCGCCCCGGTCTGCACGTTCGACGACGGGCAGAGCTCCAGCGGGATCCGCTTGTCCCGGACGTATGCGGCCAGCCGGCCCAGCACCGGCGGCGAGCCGGGGGTGATGTCGTCGACGATCCGGACGCCGTGCCCGAGCCGGTCGGCGCCGCACCACTGGATCGCCTGCCAGATCGACGGCAGCCCGAACGCCTCCCCGGCGTGGATGGTGAAGTGGAAGTTCTCCCGCTGGAGGTATTCGAAGGCGTCCAGGTGCCGGGTGGGCGGGAAGCCCGCCTCCGCGCCGGCGATGTCGAAGCCGACCACCCCGGCGTCCCGGTGCCGGACCGCCAGCTCGGCGATCTCCTGCGAGCGGGCGGCGTGCCGCATCGCGGTCAGCAGCGTGCCGATCCGGATCGGGTGGCCCGCCTCGGCGGCCTGCGCGCTCCCCTCGACGAAGCCGGCCACCACGGCCTCGACCACCTCGTCCAGGGTCAGGTTCCGCTCCAGGTGCTGCTCGGGGGCGAACCGGACCTCCGCGTAGACCACCCCGTCGGCGGCCAGGTCCAGCGCGCACTCGCGGGCCACCCGGCGCAGCGCGGGCGCGGTCTGCATGACCGCCACGGTGTGCGCGAAGGTCTCCAGGTAGCGCTCCAGCGAACCCGAGTTGGCCGCCTCGACGAACCACCGGCCCAGCGCCTCCGGGTCGGTGGTGGGCAGCTCGTGGCCGACCTCGGCGGCCAGCTCGACGATTGTCGCGGGCCGCAGACCGCCGTCCAGGTGATCGTGCAGCAGCGCCTTCGGGACCTTGACGATGTCCTCGTACCGGATTGCGACCATGCACAGACCCTAGTCACCGGCCGCTCGACCTCGGCGCGGGACCGGGCCGGCTCAGGGCCGCCAGCCGTACACCCGCTCGACGGCGAGGCGGAGCACCAGGCGGCCGTCCGCGACCATCGCGGCCCGGTAGTCCGCCCAGTCCGGGTGCTCGCCCCGGATCCGCCGGTAGACCTCCACCAGCTCGTCGACGGTGGCGTCCTCGGTCGCCGCGGCCGGCGGGGTGAGGGTCACCGTCCCTTCGGCCACCGCGTACGCCCCGCCGTCGGCGGTGGTGACGTGGAAGCTGGCCCGGGGGTCGCGCCGCAGGTTGCGCACCTTCGCCCGGTCAGCAGTGGTGGAGCAGCGGATCAGCCCCGGCTCGGCCAGGTAGTCGAGGTTCGACAGTTGGGGGCGGCCGTCCCGGCGCAGCGTCACCAGCACCCCGCGCCCCCGTTCCCCGAACAGCTCCCACAGCTTGGTTGACATGTCACCGACCGTAGGGTGGCTTTGATGACGTGTCAACCACTCGGCTAGGCTCGCCGCATGGACGAACCACGCTGGCTGGACGAGCGGGAGGACCGGGCCTGGCGCGGCTACCGCCGGATGCGCCGGCTGCTCGACCTGACGCTCGCCCGCGAGCTGATGCAGGACGCGGGCCTCTCCGAGCCGGACTACGACGTCCTCTCCGACCTCTCCGAGGCGCCCGAGCAGCGGCTACGGCTCAGCGAACTGGCCGACCGGATGCTCTGGTCCCGCAGCCGGCTCTCCCACCACCTGTCCCGCATGCAGCAGCGCGGCCTGGTCCGCCGCGAGGAGTGCCCCTCGGACGGGCGCGGCTCCGTGGTCGTGCTGACCCCGGCCGGCCGGGCCGCCATCGAGGCCGCCGCGCCGGGCCACGTCGCCGCCGTCCGCCGGCACCTGATCGACCTGCTCACCCCGGAGGAGATCGCCGCCCTGGGCGCGCTGACCCAGCGGGTGGTCGACCGCCTCGCCGGGCGTCCGGCCGCCCCGGCGGCCTGACATGGACCCCCGCGTCCTCGACCGGCTGCGCTGCCCGGTCTGCGCCGAGCCGCTCACCGAGACCACCGCCGGCACCACCCGGGCGCTGCGCTGCCCGCGCCGGCACAGCTTCGACTTCGCCCGCCAGGGATACGTGAACCTGCTCGCCGGCCGCACTCCGCACGCCGGGGACAGCGCCGAGATGGTCGCCGCCCGGGCCGACTTCCTCGCCGCCGGCCACTACGACACCGTCGCCACCGCGCTCGCCGCCACGGCCGCCGACGTGGTCGACCGGGTACGCAGCACCACGCCCCCCGCCCGCCGGGCAGCCACAGACGCGACGCAGGGTGACCCCGGCGCGTCGTACCCCCTGGTGGTGGACGCCGGCGCGGGGACCGGCTGGTACCTCGCCGCGGTGCTGGCGGCGCTGCCCGACGCCGTCGGCCTGGCCCTGGACGTCGCCAAGCCGGCGCTGCGCCGGGCCGCCCGCGCCCACCCGCGCGCCGCGGCGGCACTCGCCGACACCTGGCAGCGGCTCCCGCTGGCCGACGCCTCGGCCGCCGTGCTGCTCAACGTCTTCGCGCCGCGCAACGGCCCGGAGTTCCACCGGGTGCTCGACCCGGCGGGTGCCCTGCTGGTGGTCACCCCCGCCGACGACCACCTGGCCGAACTGGTGGCCGCGCTGGACCTGCTCCGGGTCGACCCGGCCAAGGCGGACCGGGTGGCGGGCAGCCTCGGCGGCCACTTCACCGAGGAGTCGGCGAGCGTGCACCGGGCCCGGCTCACGCTCACTCGGACCGAGGTGGCCACCCTGGTCGGGATGGGCCCCAGCGCCTGGCACACCGACCCGGCCCGGCTCGCCGAGCGGATCGCCGCGCTGCCCGAGCCGGCGCCGGTGACCCTCGCGGTCCGGCTCGGCGTGCACCGGCCGCACTCCTAGGTGGAGAGATCGACCTCTTCCCAGCCCGGCGGCTCGTCGTGGTACGGCCCGCGCAGCACCACCGCCCACTCCAGCGCCCACCGGCGCTGCCCGATGGCGTGTGAGTCGACCAGCCCGGGCAGCGCCCGCCCGGACTGCTCCGTCTCCAGGTACGCCCAGTCCAGGCAGTAGTGCAGGTCGAGCAGGGCGGCGGCGTCGGCCGGGTGTTGCGGGGCGGCCAGGATCCGGGCCCGCCACTGCGGGAAGGTCTCCCCCGCGACGAGGTTGGGCATCCGCTCGACCAGCCGCTCGTCCACCGGCACCGTCGGGTCCAGTTCCTTGGCCAACCCGAGCACCCAGGCCAGCGAGAAGAGCGCGTCGTGGTGCAGCACGAACGACCGGTGGTCGCCCTTGCCGCCCATCACGAACTGCCACTCGGGCGGGGTCACCACGTCGACCAGGTGCGAGTCCAGCAGCCAGCTCGCCGCGGCCTGCGCGGGCATCCCGAAGCACCGGGCCAGGATCACGTGCAGCACCGCGATCCGGGCCTCGATCTCCGCAGTCGTCCGCAGCTCGATCTCGTCGCCCGGTTCCCACACCAACGGGAACTGCGGCGGCGGCAGCGGCAGGCCCAGCCGGGACAGCTCGTCGAGGCTCGCCTCACGGACGGCCCGCGGGTCGGGGGCGGGTACGCGCACGGCTCAGGTCCCTGTCTGCTCGCATCGGCTCATCGCCGGTCGGTCCCCCCTGGCCAGGGAGGATAGCGGCTCGGCGAGGTCAGCACCATGGCCGGAGCCGGCCCGGACGATCAGCCGATCCGGTCGATGACCAGCGGCGCCACGGCGGGGGCCTCCGGCGCGATGCGGACCGCCCGCTGTGCCTCGGCGAGCGCGGCCGGGATCCGCTCCGCGTGCTCGGCGCGCAGCTCGTACAGGGGGTCGCCGGCGCGTACCGGGTCGCCCGGGCGCTTGTGCAGCACCACCCCGGCCGGGATGCTCACCGGGTCCTCCTTGCGGGCCCGGCCGGCGCCGAGCCGCCAGGCGGCCACCCCGATCGCGTACGCGTCGACCTCGGCGACGTAGCCGTCCTCGGTGGCGCGGACCACCTCGACCTCGTTGGCCGTCGGCATCGGGGCGTCCGGGTCGCCGCCCTGCGCCCGGATCATCGTCCGCCAGGCGTCCATCGCCCGGCCGTCGCGCAACGCCGCCGCCGGGTCGGCGTCCGGCAGGCCGGCCGCGTCGAGCATCTCCCGGGCCAGCGCCAGGGTCAGCTCCACCACGTCGGCCGGGCCGCCGCCGGCGAGCACCTCGACCGACTCGGTCACCTCGACCGCGTTGCCGACGGTCAGGCCGAGCGGGGTGGACATGTCGGTGAGCAGGGCGACCGTCCGTACGCCGTGCGCCCGGCCCAGCTCCACCATGGTCCGGGCCAGCTCGCGGGCGTCGTCGACGTGCTTCATGAACGCGCCCGAGCCGACCTTCACGTCGAGCACCAGGGCGCCGGTCCCCTCGGCGATCTTCTTGCTCATGATCGAGCTGGCGATCAGCGGGATCGCCTCCACGGTCCCGGTGACGTCGCGCAGCGCGTAGAGCTTGCGGTCGGCCGGGGCCAGGCCGTCGCCGGCCGCGCAGATGACCGCGCCGACGTCGCGGAGCTGGGCGATGAACTCGTCGTTGCTCAGCGCGGCCCGCCAGCCGGGGATCGACTCCAGCTTGTCGAGCGTGCCGCCGGTGTGGCCGAGGCCCCGGCCGCTCAGCTGCGGCACCGCCGCGCCGCAGGCGGCGACGAGCGGGGTCAGCGGCAGGGTGATCTTGTCGCCGACACCGCCGGTGGAGTGCTTGTCCACGGTCGGCCGGGCCACCGTGGAGAGGTCGAGCCGCTCGCCGCTGGCGATCATCGCGGCGGTCCACCGGGCGATCTCCGGCCCGGTCATGCCGCGCAGCAGGATCGCCATGGCCAGCGCGGACATCTGCTCGTCGGCGACCAGCCCCTTGGTGTACGCGTCGACGACCCAGTCGATCTGCCCGTCGCTCAGCACACCCCCGTCCCGCTTGACCCGAATGACATCAACCGCCGTAAAAGCACTCACCTTAAAGTTCCTATCAGTCGTTCCGGCACCGGCCAGCAGGCCGCGACCATTGCCAAGACGGGAATCCCGCCGTGACCGACCCGCGGGCGCGCGCACGACGGGCCGGGGCCGACCGTGACCGGCGGAGGGATCAAGCCTGACCGCCCGGAGCCGGTCACGGTCGGCCCCGGCCCCCAAGCTCAGCCACCCGAGCCGGCAAACTCATGCACCCGACCAGCGAGCCGGGATCTCCATGGGCGGCTCACCCTCACCGGCCCAGAAAATGGTGCCGTTAGCGTCCACCACCACCACGCGGGGCGTACGCGCCAGCCCCCAGGTGATCGCCTCCGCCGGGTCGTCCCAGGTCGGGCCCTCCTCCAGCACGCCGGTCTCGGCGCCTTCGGTGTCCCCGGCCGACCGCTCCCAGTAGGCCGTCCAGACCTGCTGCCCGGCGGAGAGATCCGGGTGCACGAAGACGGTGCCCCGCCCCCGCCAGGCGGCCAGCCGCTCCGGCACCACCGGCACCGGCGTCTCGCCGGTCACCGCCTCCAGGTCCTCGACGCTGAACGCATGCGGGAGCAGCTCGGTCATGCGCAGCGGGCGGCCCTTCGTCTCGACCAGGCACTCCGGGCCGCCGTTCTCCCAGAGCAGCTGCCGGCACCGGCCGCACGGCATCAGCGGCTCGCCGGTGGCGTCGACGCAGGAGAGGGCGACGATCCGGCCGCCACCGGTGGCGTGCAGCGAGGAGACCACCCCGCACTCGGCGCAGAGGACCACGCCGTACGCGGCGTTCTCCACGTTGCAGCCGACCACCACCCGGCCGTCGTCGACCAGGGCGGCCGCCCCGACCGGGAACTTCGAGTACGGCACGTACGCGTGCCGCATCACCTCGGTGGCGGCGGCGCGCAGCCGCTCCCAGTCGATCTCCACGTCGTGCCTCCGTCAGCCCTTGATGTACGGCTTGCCGTCCGCCGCCGGCGCCCGGACCTTGCCGACCAGGCCGGCCACGGCCAGGATCGTCGCCAGGTAGGGCAGCATCGCCAGGAACTGGCTGGGGATGCTGCTGCCGATCGCGCCGAGGTAGGTGGCGAGCTGGTCGGCGAAGCCGAAGAAGAGCGCCGCGAGCAGCGCGCCGGTCGGGCTCCACCGGCCGAAGATCAGCGCGGCCAGGGCGATGAAGCCCTTACCACCGATCATGTTCTTGGTGAACGAGTAGAGCGCCAGGGTGTACGAGGCACCACCCACGCCGGCCACCAGTCCGGCCATGAGCACGTTGCGGTAGCGCAGCCGCAGCACCTTCACGCCGAGGGTGTCGGCCGCGGTGGGGTGCTCACCCACCGACCGGGTCCGCAGCCCCCACCGGGTACGGAACAGCGCGATGTGGATGACCAGCACCAGCAGCAGGCCGAGGTAGAGGAAGAGGTTGCTGCGGAACAGCGCCGGACCGATCAGCGGGATGTCCTTGAGCAGCGGGATCTCCCAGTTGCCGAACCGGGGGGCGCTGTTGTACTTGGTCGCGTCCGTCTGCATCAGCCGCTCGTAGAGGAAGCCGGTGACACCGACCGCCAGCAGGTTGAGCACGATGCCCATGACGACCTGGTCGACCAGGTAGCGGATGGCGAAGACGGCGAGCAGCAGGGAGATGAACGCGCCGCCGAGCGCGGCGGCGACCAGCCCCACCCAGACGCTGCCGGAGAGGCTGCCGAACAGCGCACCGGAGAAGGCGCCCATCAGCAGTTGGCCCTCGATCGCCACGTTCACCACGCCGGACCGCTCGCACAGCACCCCGGCCAGCGCGCCGAAGATCAGCGGCAGCGCCAGGTAGAAGGTGTTGCGGACGACGTTGACCAGCGGCATGAAGTTGTTCCCCGCAGGGGCGGCGGAGACCTGCCAGCAGAGGAAGCTGAGCACGAAGCCGACCAGGCCGACGCCGAGCAGCACGGTGGACCAGCGCTTGGGCACGCCGGCGAGCAGGGCGGCGCCGGCCGCCGCCGTGATGAGCCCGAACAGGATCGCGCCGACCGTGCCGTTGATCGCCAGGGCGGCGCCGCCCTCGGTCTCGCTGAGCGTGAACCGGGCCTGCTGGCCGGTGGCGAGCGCCCCGAAGAGCGCCACCGCGAGCACGCCCAGCGCCAGCAGGACGGCTCCGGTCTTGCGGGCGCGCGTCCAGAAACCCTCGTCGACCGCGGTGACGGCGACCTCGGGGACAGCCATGGTGGACATGCTTACCAGCCCTTCGCAAGGCTCGTCTGCAACCGGGCCGCGCGGGCCGCCCGGAGCTGGAAAATCGCCTTCACCAGGGCCGGCGCGGCGATGAAGATGACGATGAGCGCCTGGAGCACGGTGACCAGCTCCAGCGAGATCCCGGAGTACGACTGCATCCGGTTGCCGCCGGCCTGGAGCGCGCCGAAGAGCAGCGCGGCCATCAGCACGCCCCACGGCTTCACCCGGCCTAGCAGGGCGACCAGGATGCCGTCGAAGCCGATCTGCGCGATCACCTGCGGGGTGAGCGCGTCCGCGGTCGAGCCGAGCACCATGTTCGAGCCGCCGAGCCCGGCCAGTACGCCGGCGATCACCATCACCAGCACGAACGTCTTGGTGACGCTGATGCCGGCGGTGCGGGCGGCGTCCGGGTTCTCGCCGACGGCGCGCAGCTCGAAGCCGAGCGTCGAGCGGTTCAGCAGCCAGGCCACGAACCAGGTGGCCAGCACCGCGAGCAGGATGCCGGCGTGCACCCGCAGGTTGTCGCCGAGCAGCCGGGGCAGCTGGGCGGAGGCCTCGACCGGCTTGCTGATGGCGTCGGCGCGTCTCGGGTTCTGCACCCCGTTCTGGATGATGATCCAGGACAGGAAGTAGACCGCGACGTAGTTGAGCATGATCGTGTTGATCACCTCGTGGGCGCCGGTCCGCGCCTTGAGGATGCCCGGGATGAAGCCCCAGAGGGCGCCGCCGGCCGCGCCGGCGATCAGCGCGACGATCAGGTGCACCCCCGGTGGCAACGGCAGCGCGAAGCCGGCCACGGCGGCCAGGACCACGCCGATGGTCGCCTGGCCCTGGGCGCCGATGTTGAACAGGCCGCCCCGGAAGGCGAGCGCCACCGACAGGCCGGTGAAGACCAGGGGCGCGGTGTAGGTGAGCGTCTCCGAGATCGGGCTCAGCGCGGCGCTGAAGCCGGACGCCTCCGGGTCGAAGATCGCACCCTTGAACAGGTTCGCGTACGCCTCGCTGACCACAGTCCAGCTGGAGTTGATCGCGTCCGACGGCCGGGCGGTGATGTAGCCATAGGTGGCCAGCACCGCGGGGTCGGAGACGATGATCAGCACCGCGCCGACCAGCATCGCCAGCAGCACCGCGAGCACCGTCACGGTGACCGTGTTCGCCGCCCAGAGGTTGTCCAGGAACAGCCGGCCCAGGGAGGGGCGGGGCTCGGCTGCGGGCTCCTTGGTGGCGGTGGCGGTCACCGCGCGCTCGGAGTCGCCGGCGGGCGCGGTCGGGTTCGCCCGCGCTTCGCTCTGCGCCTCCTGCGCCTCGGTCGCCGGCTCCTTGTCCGGGGAGCCCGACACCGGGTTCGGGTTGCTCATGCCTCGTCCTCTTCGACAGGGACCTCGGGGACGGCCGCACCGGGGGTGCCGTCGGTCGGGTTCGCCGGGGCGGTGTCCGGGGTGATGCCCGCCATCAGCAGGCCGATCTCCTCGCGTGGGGTGTCCGGGCCGACGACGCCGATGATCCGGCCGCGGTACATCACCGCGATCCGGTCGGCCAACCCGATCACCTCGTCCAACTCGCTGGAGACCACCATGACGGCGGTGCCGATGTCCCGCTCGCGGATCACCCGGCTGTGGATGAACTCGATCGAGCCGACGTCCACGCCCCGGGTCGGCTGCGCGGCGATGAAGAGCTTCAGCGGCCGGGACAGCTCCCGGGCCACGATCACCTTCTGCTGGTTGCCGCCGGAGAGCGTGCCCACCGGCGCGTCCGCCGAGGAGGTACGGACGTCGAACTGCTCGATCCGTTCCTTGGCCGACTTCGCGATGGCGTCCGGCTTGAGCGACAGGCCCTTGCCGAAGGGCGGCTGGTCGTAGATGTCCAGCACCAGGTTCTCCGCGACGGAGAACTCCTTGACCAGGCCGTCGACGCTGCGGTCCTCCGGCACGTAGCCGACGCCGGCGCGAAGCACCTTCTTGGTCGACCAGCCGTGCACGGCCTCGCCGTCCAGGGTCACCGTGCCGGCGAGCACCGGCCGCAGGCCCATGATGGCCTCGATCAGCTCGGTCTGGCCGTTGCCCTGCACGCCCGCGATGCCGAGCACCTCACCGGCGCGCACGGTCAGGTCGATGCCGTCGACCGCGCGTACCTGCCGGTCGTCGTCCACCACCAAGCCGGAGACCTCGAGGACCGGCTTGCCCGGGGTGGCCGGCTTCTTGTCCACGGTCAGCCGGACGCTGCGGCCCACCATCAGCGCGGCCAGCTCGTCGCGGCTGGCGCTCGGCGAGGCCGTACCCACGGTCTTCCCGCGCCGGATCACGGTGATCCGGTCCGCGATCGCCTTGACCTCGCCCAGCTTGTGGGTGATGAAGACGATCGACTTGCCGGCGGCCTTCAGCGACCGCATCACCGCGAGCAGTTCCTCGGTCTCCTGCGGGGTGAGCACCGCGGTCGGCTCGTCGAGGATCAGCAGGTCCACCTCGCGGGTGAGGGCCTTGACGATCTCCACCCGCTGCTGGATGCCGACCGGCAGGTCCTCGATCACGGCGTCCGGGTCGACCCGCAGGTTGTACCGCTCGGAGACCTCGGCCACCTCACGACGGGCGCGCCGCCGGTCCAGGAATCCGGTGAAGCCGCCCTTGACCTGCTCGGCGCCGAGCATGACGTTCTCCGCCACGGTGAAGACCGGCACCAGCATGAAGTGCTGGTGCACCATGCCGATCCCGGCGGCGATGGCGTCCGACGGGCCCTTCAGCTTCAGCGGCCGGCCGTCGACCAGGATCTCGCCCTCGTCGGGCTGGTAGAGCCCGTAGAGCACGTTCATCAGGGTCGACTTGCCGGCGCCGTTCTCGCCGAGCAGGGCGTGGATCTCTCCAGGCTCCACCGTCAGGTCGATGTGGTCGTTCGCGACCAGATCACCGAACCGCTTGGTGATGCCGCGCAGTTCGAGTCTCAGCGCAACCTCCTGGAGTGCGAGCGATGGTGCAGCGTAGCCGCTGCCGCGCCGGTCACCTGACCGGGCCGGGGGTGGTGCGGACCGGCCGCCCCGGCGGGCGCGGGAGGAATCCCCACGTACGCCGAGGCGGCCGGATCGTCATGCGTGGTGCCCGCCGGCCTCCGCTGCCGATGATCTCATCCGCGGCGGCCCGGCGGACGGGTCACTTGGTCGGCTGGGCCTTCGAGGTGACCGTGATGGTGCCGGCGGCGATGTCCGCCTTGATCTTGTCGACCTCGGCCTTCAGGTCCGCCGGGACCTTGCTGTCGAAGTCGTGGTACGGGGCGAGCGACACGCCGTTGTTGGCCAGGGTGCCGACGAAGCCCGGCTTGGCCTGGAGCTTCTCGCCACCGGCGGCCTTGAGCACGGCGTCCTTGACGGCGTCCTGGATGTTCTTGACGACCGTGGTCACCAGCGCCGGGCAGTTCGGGGTGCTCTTGCAACCGTCGGTGTCGACCCAGATGGCCGAGTACTTGCCACCGGAAGCCTGGGCTGCGGCGGTGGTGCCGAGGCCGGCGCCGCCGGCGACCGGCATGATGATGTCCGCGCCCTGGGCGACCAGCGCGTCGGAGACCTTCTTGCCCTCGTCCTGCTTGGTGAAGTCGTTGGTGAAGGAGCCCTTCTGGGTCGCCTTGTCCCAACCGAGGACCTGGACGTTCTTGCTCTTGGTCTTGTTGTAGTACGCGACGCCGTCGGCGAAGCCGTCCATGAAGATCGTCACCGGCGGGATCGGCAGACCGCCGTAGGTGCCGACCTTGCCGGTCTTGCTCATCCCGGCGGCCAGGTAGCCGGCCTGGAAGGCGGCCTGCGTGGTGTCGAACTGCATCGGGTAGATGTTGTCCACGCCCGGGTTCGAGTCGACGATGCCGAACTGCTGGTTCGGGTTCGCGGTCGCGGCCTTCTTGGTGGCGTCGGCCATCAGGCCGCCGACGGCCAGGATGAAGTCGCACTTCTGGTTGACGAACCCGGTCAGGTTGACCTCGTAGTCCGCCTCGGCCTTCGACGCGACGTACTTGATGTCGATGTTGTCGTTGGCCTTCTTGGCCTCCTGGAGACCGGCCCAGGCGGAGGTGTTGAAGGACTTGTCGTCGATGCCGCCGACGTCCGTCACCATGCAGGCGCTGTACTTCTTGGCACCGCTGCCAGCGCCGTTGTTGTCCTTGGGGGCCTCACCACACGCGGCGGCGCCCAGCACGAGGCCACCCGCCACGAAGGCGGAGGCGACGATCCGCATCCCACGCACAGAGCGCAAGACGACTCCTTCCCATTGCACACCGCGTTGTGCGCGGTGGCAGCCCTTTCGCCGGCCTGCGGTGTGCCCGCCGGCGTCCCACGTTACGGACGGGAGCGTACGCCCGCGCCCACCCACCGGCCGACAATCGTGCACGACTGTTGGGCGTCCGTTACCCCCGTGTAACCGTTGGGTGGGGCAGATCACTTCCCGTGCCGACGGGCCTCCGGAGAGGTGTCACGAACGTCCGTTTTCCCGTGGCGTTCGCGCTGCTGACGGGCTACCGCCAGAAGACCGCCACCGCCGCGTTGGCCAGCGTCAACCCGATGATGGCAAGGAAGTGACCACGGTTGACCGACTCCCGCTTCCGGGAGAAGAAGACCATGACAAAGATCAGCAGCGCGAGCACCAACTTGGTAACAAGTTTGGCGGGTGCCGGCTCGTGCCCGTCGCGCAGCGGGGCGGACAGACCGATTCCGGTCAGCACCTGGATCACCGAGCCCCAGAGCATGGCCGCGTTGATCCGCAGCCGGCCGCTGGCGTACTGGGCGATCGAGCCGCCGAGCAGCATCGCGAACCCGATCAGATGGACGTAGAGGAGTACCAGCCGAAGAGCTTCCACGCCGCCCATCCTGCCCCACCAACGACGGACTGTAGTAGTCGGCCCGGCCAGCTGCCGTCATACCGTGACCTTGGCCGCCCGCGCTTCCCGGGCCGCGCTGCGCCCGTCGCCCCCGCCACTCCGCCGGCCGAGCAGGACCAGACCGAGACCGACCACCGCGTAGCCGGCCAGCACGGCGAGGGACCGGCCGGCGCCCGCGCCGTCGAAGAACGCCGCCGCGCGTAGCAGCGTGCCCCCGGCTCCGACCGGCAGGAACTGCCCGACGGCGCCCCACGGCTGGGGCAGCAGCTCCGGCGCGGCGCTGACCGCGGAGAGCGGGTTGCCGACCAGGAAGACCAGCACCGCACCGAGCCCGATGCCCAGCCTGCCCAGCACCGCCCCGAGGCCGGCCACGGTGCCGGCCGCGGCCAGCGCGAAGAGGCCGATCGCACCCGCCTCGAGCCACCGGTCGCCGTCGAGGACGCCGAGCCAGCCGTGCAGCACCGCCTCGCCGGCCAGGCCGGCGAGGACGGCGTAGGCCACCAGCCCTAGCAGGCGGGCGCCCCGCCGGGCCACCAGGAAGATCAGCAGTGCGCCGGCCAGCATGCTGGTGAGCGCGAACGGCAGGAACCCGGCGGCGAAGCCGGCGCCGCGCGGATCGTCCGGATCGGCCGGGACGACCTGCACCACCGGCACCGGCCGGCCGCCGGAGAGCTGGGCGGAGGCCTCCGTGAGCAGCGCGGCCACGGTCGGGCTCGCCGCCGGGGCGGTGTGCAGGGCGATCCCGTCCGGACCGGCGACGAAGGCCGCGTACGCCTCGCGGTCGCGCAACGCCCGGTCGGCCGCCGCCGCGTCCGGCAGCGTGGTCACCTCGAACGCGCCGGGCCGGGCGGCGGCCAGCCGGGCGGTGAGTTCGGTCGTGGCGGGCGCCGGGCCGGCCACGACGATCGGCAGGTCACGGGGGGCGAGGTTCGCCGCAGGCGCGGCGAAGAGCGGGACGAGCAACGCCTGCACCGCCACCACGAGGGCGGCCAGCAGGACGGCGAACAGCCACGGTGAGCGGACCCGGGACGGTTGAGCGGACATCTCCGCCTCCTAAAACGAACGTTCGTTCTCTTGGAATGAGAGTGCGCCGCGGTCGGCCGTCAGTCAAGAACGAACGTTCGCTTTACAATGTGCGACGTGCCACGCGTATCGGACGAACACCTCGCCGCCCGCCGCCGGCAGATCCTCGACGCGGCCCGGCGGTGCTTCCTGCGCGACGGCTTCCACAACACCTCGATGCAGGACGTGATCCGCGAGGCCGGCCTCTCGGTCGGGGCGGTCTACCGCTACTTCCCCAGCAAGTACGACCTGGTCACCGCGATCGCCCAGGCGGTGATCGGCGGCGCGGACCAGGTCTTCGCCGAACTGGCCCGCCACGAGCCGCCGCTGCCGGTCACCGAGGTGCTGGACCGGGCCCTGACCTACGTCGACTCCCAGACCGGCGAGGACGGCGTGCTGCGGCTGGCCATCCAGGTGTGGAGCGAGGCACAGCGGGACCCGGCGCTCGCCGAGTTCGTCCGGGCCACGTACGGCGGTTTCCGGAACCACTTCGTGGCGATCGCCCGACGGGCGGGCGAGGCCGGCGAGCTGCCCGCGGAGGCCGATCCGGAGGCGGTCGGGGCGGCCCTGTTCGGCCTGGTCCCCGGCTACTTCATGCAGCGCATGCTGACCGGCTCACCGGACCGGGCGACCTTCCTGGCCGGCGTCCGCGCCCTGCTCGCCGGCCCGACCGGCTAACCGGTCGCCCTCGGCTTGAACGTGCTCGATCGAGGAAAGTAGTGGCCTCCGGAGCACGGCGAGGCCACTACTTCCCGCGTCGAGCGTGATCTTGCGATGGCCCGGTCAGGCGAGACGCCAGACCTGGAAGGTGGGGCCGTCGGCTGGCAGCGTCACCGTGCCGTCGGCGGCGGGGCGTAGGGCGGGCGCGCCGCCGTACACGTTCTCCCCCGCCCGCAGGCCAGCCAGCCGGACCGGAGCGCCGGCCGCGCGACGGGCCAGCACCAGCACCGTGCCGGTGGGCGCCTCGCGGAGGAAGACCAGCGTGTCGCCGTCCGCGTACGCCCAGCGCAGGCCACCGTGCCGCAGCGCCGGCTCGGCGCGGCGCAGCGCCAGCAGCGACCGGTACGTCTCGAACGTGCGCCGGTCCCAGCTCTCCGGCCGGTGCCACGGCATCGGGGTACGCGACCCCTCTCCGTTCGTGCCGGTCAGCCCCAGCTCGTCCCCGGCGAAGACCACCGGGGTGCCCGGCATGGTGGCGAGCAGCCCGGCGGCCACCTCCTGCCGGGCCGTGTCGCCGACCACGGTCCGGATCCGGGCCGAGTCGTGCGAGCCGAGCAGCTGCCACGAGTGCACGTACGACCGCCAGGAGACCAGCGACCGGTAGGCGTTCATGGTGGCCAGCACCGCGCCCGCGTCCCGCCGCCGCACCCCGCCCGGGGTGCCGAGGAAGTTCGGCAGCGGCTCGTCGCCGTGGCGCAGCCAGGACCAGACCGGGTCGGTGAAGCCGACGTAGTTCATGGTGCCGTGCCAGCCGTCCCGGTCCAGGTCGCCGGTGTGGTCGTGGCCGTGCTCGGCCAGCAGCAGCCCGTCGGCCCGGGTCTCGGTCACCACCCGGCGCAGCAGGCGCGCCACCTCGTGGGTGTACGCGTCGGCCCCCCGCCGCCCGGTCATGTTCGCCACGTCCACCCGCCAGCCGTCCAGCCCGTACGGCGGGCGCAGCCAGCGGCGCAGCAGCGAGTCCCCGGCGGTGGCGAAGCGGCGGCGCAGCTCAGCGCTGCCCCAGTCGAGCTTCGGCAGCGACTTGACCCCGTTCCAGGACTCATAGTCCCCGGTCACCGCGTCGAAGTAGTACAGCTCCCGCTCCGGGGCGCTGACGTCGGACGCGGCGGCGGTGAACCACTGGTGAGCGTCGCCGGTGTGGTTGCTGGTGATGTCGCCGAGCAGCCGCCAGCCCCGGGCGTGCACCGCCTCGGCCAGCCGGGCGAGGGCGGCGTCCCCGCCGAGCAGCGGGTCGACCGTGTCGAAGCTGGACGCGTCGTACCGGTGGTTGGAGCGGGCCGGGAAGATCGGGGTGAGGTAGACGGTGTTGACGCCGAGCCGGTCCAGGTGGTCCAGGTGCTCGGTGACGCCGTCCAGGTCACCGCCGTAGAACTGGCGCGGCGTCTCCGGCCCGCGCCCGATGACGGGGGTGTCCCAGTCGCAGGGGATCGCCCAGTCCGGCGGGGTCCGGCCGGCGGCCGCGGCGGAGCGGGCGAACCGGTCCGGGAAGATCTGGTAGATCACCGCGTCCCGGGCCCAGGCCGGCGGCGGGGCGTAGCTGACCAGCTTGAAGTCGCCGTGGTCGGGCACGTCGTGGTCGACCAGACCGGCGGCGTTGAGCCAGCGGTAGCCCTGGCGGCCATCGAGCAGGAAGCGGTAGTTGCTGACCGGGTTGCGGACCTCGACGTCGGCGCGCCACCACACGTCACCGCCCTCGGTGCGGTCGACCACCGCCTCGGCGAACCGGGGCTCGCCGTCGCCGGTGGTCCGGACGTGCACCTGGCGGACGTCGGCGCCGGCCGGCACCCGGACGAAGACCGGGACGGTCTGCCCGAGCGCGGGGTCCTGCTCGGGCACGTAGGTGGCGGAGCCGTCGTGGTGCGGCTGGAGGGACATGCTGCTGCCTTTCGCGTCGTACCGACGGGGAGAGGGGCGGGCACCCGCCGCGGCCGGTCACCCGACCGCGGCGGTCCGCCCGAGAACCGCTCCGGTGTACGTCGACACGACGCCCTTGCCGCAGCGTGAGCCGAGGAGGCTCAGCCTTTGACGGCTCCGGCGGTGAGGCCGGAGACGATGTAGCGCTGGAGCAGTTGGAACACCAGCACCGTCGGGACGGCGGTGAGCAGGGTGCCCGCCGCGAACATCCCGAAGTTGTTGTTGCGCTCGCCGGCGACCAGGCCGAACATGCCGACCGCGAGGGTCTTCGACTCGGTGTTGGTGAGGAACACGTTCGCGATCATGAACTCGTTGATCGTGCCGATGAACGACAGCAACGCGGTCACCGCCAGGATCGGCGCCACCAGCGGTAGCATGATCCGGAAGAAGACCTGGGCGTGCGTGGCGCCGTCCATGGTGGCCGACTCGTCCAGCTCCAGCGGCAGGGTGTCGAAGAAGCCCTTCATCAGCCAGGTGTTCACGCCCAGCGCGCCACCCATGTAGAGCAGGAACAGTCCCCACGGGGTGTTGAAGCCGAGCGCCGGCCACAGGTCGGTGACCGTGGTGAAGATCAGGAAGATCGCCACGATGGCCAGGAACTGCGGGAACATCTGGATCAGCAGCAGCGTGAGCAGTCCGACCCGCCGGCCGGCGAAGCGCATCCGGGAGAACGCGTACGCCGCCAGCGCGGACAGGAAGATCGACACGAAGCTGGCCGTGCCGGCGATCAGCAGCGAGTTGAGGAACCAGTGGCCGAACGCCGTCTTCTGGAACAGGTTGCTGAAGTTCTCGAACGACGCGCCGGTGGGCACCAGCTCGGTCGAGGAGAGCGTGCCGAGCGGGTTGAGCGCCGCCGAGAGCACGAACAGGATCGGGAAGAGGCTGAACGCCACCGCCAGCACTCCGACCAGGTGCCGCCATCCCACCTGGGCGAACCAGCGGTTGCGCCGCCGGCCGGTGGCGGCGCGGTCGGCCACCGGGGCGTCCGCGACGGTCGTCACGAGTACACCTCCTCCTGCTTGCGGGTACGCCGGAAGCTGATCGCCGACACGGTCGCCACGATCGCGAAGATGAAGATCGAGACCGCCGCGGCCATGCCGAACTCGGCGCCCTGGGCACCGAAGGCCAACCGGTAGGTGTAGGTGATGAGCAGGTCGGTCGCGCCGTTGGTCGGGTTGTCCGGCGCGAACGGCCCACCCTCGGTGGTCATCCAGATCGCGTTGATGTTGTTGAAGTTGTACGCGAACGACGCGATCAGCAGCGGCGAGAGCGCGACCAGCAGCAGCGGCAGGGTGACCGACCGGAACGACTGCCACGGCGACGCGCCGTCGACCGAGGTGGCCTCGGTCAGCTCCCGGGGGATGGCCTGGAGCGCGCCGGTGGTCACCAGGAACATGTACGGGTAGCCCAGCCAGAGCTGCACCAGCAGCACCGCGGCCCGCGCGGTCCAAGTCTGGCCGAACCAGTCGACCCCGAGGCCGAAGAGGTTGTTGACCAGGCCGAAGTCGGTGTTGAACATGTCCCGCCAGACCAGCAGCATGGCGAACGACGGCATGGCGTACGGCAGGATCAGCACCACCCGGTAGAGGTTGGTGCCGCGCATCCGGGGCGAGTGCAGGGCGAGCGCGATGGCCATGCCGAGCAGGAAGGTGAGCCCGGTGGAGCCGATCGCGAAGGCGAAGTTCCAGAGCAGCGTGCCGAAGAACGGGCCGGAGATGTTGGGGTCGGTCAGCACCCGGCTGAAGTTCTGCAACCCCACGTTGACCTTCCAGCCCTGAGCCAGCCGCTCGCCGTCGGCGGCCACGAAGGAGCCGCTCGCCGCGTCGGCGCGCCAGGTCTTGCCGGTCTCGTTGTCCTTGATGCAGTCACAGCCCGGGTCGTACGCCCGGACGGCCTTGCCCTCGTAGGCGCGGGTGAGGCCGTTGGAGCGGATGGCACCGCCGGAGGTGGGCACCACCAGGGCCGTGATGGCGTCGCTGCGGCCACTGGCCTGACCGATGTTCAGCACGGTGTAGCCGTCGGCGGCGGTGACCTTGCCGGTGAGGCTGCTGACGGTCACCTGCCCGGCGTCGAGCTTGCGCAGTCCGTTCGCGTCGCCGGCGAAGACCTCCCTGGTCTTCGGGTCGCTGAGCAGGAAGACCAGCGCGCCGGTCTCGGGGTCGCCCTTGGTGGCGATGGAGAGGGCGTACTCGGTGGAGCCCTGGACCTGCTTCACCGAGGAGCTCTGGATGGCGACGATCGCGTCGTCCTTGCTGCCGCGGTGACCGTCGCCGAAGTTGGTGAACGCGGTGCTCGCGGTGTAGAGCACCGGAAAGACCTGGAAGGCGATCAGGAAGAGCGTGCCGGGGACCAGGTACTTCGCCGGGACGTGCCGGCGGCCGAGGTAGAGGTAGAACAGACCGGCGGTGGTGACCGCCAGGATCGCCAGCCCGATCCAGTGCTCGGCCTCGATCAGCGGGAACGCCGCCCAGACCGCGATCCCGGCCACCAGGCCGAGCAGGATCACCTTGACGAGGAGGCCGGTCGCGGTGATCGGCGCGTGGTTCCGCGCGGTACGGGGCGTGCGCGGGAGCCCGCGGCGAACGGGCTCCCAGCCCGGAGCCTGCGTGGCAGGCTCCGGGCCGGACAGCGACGTGCTCATTACTTGATCTGACCCGCGATGGTCTTGCCGGCCGCGGTGATCGTCTGCGCTGGGTCGGCGCCGCCGATGACGGCGGCCTCCGCCTTGCCGAACGGGTCCCAGATCGCGGCCATGGCCGGGATCGCCGGGAGCACCTGACCGTTCTTGCCGGCCTCCTGGAACTTGGCCAGGTCCGGGTCCTCACCCTTGACCTGGTCGAAGGCGGCGGTGAGCGCCGGCGGGCGCGGCTCGGCCTTGTACAGCGCAACGGCCAGCTCGGGCTTGGTCACGTAGTTGGTGACGAACTCCTGGGCCAGCGCCTTGTTCTTGCCCTTGGCGGCGACGTAGAACGCCTGGACGCCCACGAACGGCTGGGCCTCCTTGCCACCGGCGAAGCCGGGGACCGGGGAGATGTCGTACTTGATGTTGGCCTTCTTGGCGTCGGCGATGGCCCACGGGCCGGAGACCAGGAAGGCGCACTTCTTGCCGGTGAAGGTGGCGATGGAGTTCTCGCCGGTGATCGAGCGCTTGAGCGCGCCCTCACCCTTCTCGCCGAGCTTCGCGATCTTCTGGAAGGCCGCGATCGACTCCGGCTTGCCCACGCCCAGGTCCTTGGGATCGTAGTCGCCGTTGGCCGCCGTGCCGAACAGGTAGCCGCCGCCAGAGGTGTACAGCGGGTAGATGTGGTAGGCGTCGCCGTTCTGGCCGGACTGGAGGCAGAGGATCTCGCTGGCCTTCTTCTGGGCCTTGAGCTGCTTGCCGGTGGCGACCAGCTCCTCGATCGTCTTCGGCGCCTCGGGGGCCAGCTCGGTGTTGCGGATCAGCGCGACGTTCTCGGTGGCGTAGGGGACGCCGTAGAGCTGGCCGTTGAAGGTCACGGCCTTGACCGCGGTCTCGTTGAACGCGCTCTTCTGCTCGGCGCCGAGCTGCACCGGGTCGATGGCGCCGTTCTGGACCAGGTTGCCGATCCAGTCGTGCGCGCCGACGACGACGTCCGGGCCGCTGCCCTGCTGGGAGGCGGTGACGAAGTTGGTCTGCAGGTCCTTGGAGACGGCCTGGACCTCGACGGTCACCCCGTTCTCCTTGCCGAACTCCTCGGCGAACGGCTTGAGGGCCGCGGTCCGCTTGTCGTCGGCCCAGATGACCAGCTTGCCGCCCGCCGCCTTGGCGGACTCCTTGGCGGCCGGCTTGTCGTTGTCACTGCCACCGCAGCCGGAGGCGGCGAGCGCCAGGCCGAGGACAGCGACCACACCCGCGGTACGGATGCGCATCGGTACTCCTGTCGTCATGGCGGCCCGCCGGGGGAAGGACGGCCCGCCAGTGGAAACCTCTGTAATTTCTTGCTGACCGGCGCCGGGTGGTGCGCCGCTGCTCTCCCGTGTTGCGGGGACGTTAGCAAGGCGTTGCAGAGAATGGAAGGGATTGCAGGAGTGTACGCAAGAACTTTCCAGTGAGCTAAAGTGCCGCCATGCGCGCTCGACTGTCCGACATCGCCCAACAGGCCGAAGTCAGCGAGGCCACGGTGTCGCGGGTGCTCAACGACCGCCCCGGAGTGGCCCCGGAGACCCGGCAGGCCGTGCTGACCGCCCTCGACGTGCTCGGGTACGAGCGCCCCGCCCGGCTGCGCAAGCGCAGTGCCGGCCTCGTCGGCCTGGTCGTGCCGGAGCTGGACAACCCGATCTTCCCGGCCTTCGCCCAGATCATCGAGTCCACTCTGGCGCAGAGCGGCTTCACCCCGGTGCTCTGCACCCAGACCCCCGGCGGCGTCACCGAGGACGAGTACGTCGAGATGCTGCTGGACCGGCAGGTGTCCGGGATCGTCTTCGTCTCCGGGCTGCACGCCGACACCGCCGCCAACCACGACCGGTACCGCGCGCTGATCGCTAGGCCGCTGCCGATCGTCATGATCAACGGATACGCACCCGGCATCGCCGCACCCTTCGTCTCCTGCGACGACGGCGAGGCCACCGAGCTGGCCATCGCCCATCTGGTCGCGCTCGGCCACCGGCGGATCGGCCTGATCACCGGCCCGGACCGCTTCGTGCCGGTGCAGCGCCGGGTGGCCCGCTTCCGGACCGCCATGACCCGGCTGGCCGGCGCGACCGAGGCGGAGGTCGGCGAGCTGGCCGAGCTCTCGCTCTTCGGGGTGGAGGGCGGCGAGGCCGCCGCCGGCCGGCTGATCGAGCGGGGGGTGACCGGCATCGTGTGCGGCTCCGACCTGATGGCGCTCGGCGCGATCCGGGCCGCCCGCCAGCGCGGGCTCGCCGTCCCCGCCGACGTCTCCGTGGTCGGCTACGACGACTCTCCGCTGATGGCCTTCACCGACCCGCCGCTGACCACAATGCGCCAGCCGGTCGCCGCCATGGCGGTGGCCGCGGTCCGGGCCCTGGTCGACGAGATCAACGGGCACCCCGCCCCGCACTCCGAATACCTGTTCCGCCCCGAACTGGTGGTACGCGGCTCCACCGCCGTGGTCCGCCCGGCCGGCGCCGCCCCGGCCAGCGGCCCGGGGCACCAGCGTCCGCCGACCTCCTCCCTCGCCGTCCCGGCCTGACCCGCGCCGGCGCCGCCCGGCCCAGGCGCCGCATCCTGAAAGGTGGGACAGGCGTGGGCAGGGCAGCACCTCGACCGGGCCGAATGCTGTCATTTCTTGCGCAAGGAATGCTTGACTCTTGCAGCGCTCGGGCGGCATCCTGCTCAGACACTCGCGCAGTCACCCACGCCCGCGCGGGTGTCACCCTCCCGCGCCAGAGAACGGGGATCGTCACCGATGACCGCCACCCACCCCACGCCGCTGACCTCTGACGACGACTGGTGGCGATCCGCGGTCGTCTACCAGGTCTACGTCCGCAGCTTCGCCGACGCCAACGGCGACGGCGTGGGCGACCTCCCGGGCATCCGGGAGCGACTGCCGTACCTGCGCGACCTCGGCGTCGACGCGCTCTGGCTGACGCCGTTCTACACCTCGCCCCAGGTCGACGCCGGCTACGACGTGGCCGACTACCGGGACGTGGACCCGCTCTTCGGCACCCTCACCGACTTCGACGCGATGATCACCGACGCGCACGCGCTGGGCCTGCGCATCATCGTGGACCTGGTGCCGAACCACACGTCCAGCGCGCACCCGTGGTTCCAGGCGGCGCTCACGGCCGGTCCGGGCTCGGTGGAGCGCGAGCGCTACCTGTTCGCCGACGGCAAGGGCGAGCAGGGCGAGCTGCCGCCGAACGACTGGGAGAGCATCTTCGGCGGACCCGCCTGGACCCGGGTCGCCGACGGCCAGTGGTACCTGCACCTGTTCGACCCGGCCCAGCCCGACCTGAACTGGCGCCACCCCGAGGTACGCGCGGAGTTCGAGGACGTCCTGCGGTTCTGGCTCGACCGGGGCGTGGACGGCTTCCGAATCGACGTGGCGCACGGGATGATCAAGGCCGAGGGGCTGCCCGACGTCGGCTTCAACTCGATGACCACCGGCCAGCGCCAGTCCGAGCTGCTGGGCAAGGGCCGGCTGCCGTACTTCGACCAGGACGAGGTGCACGACATCTACCGTGCCTGGCGGCCGATCCTCGACAGCTACCCGGGCGGCCGGATGGCGGTGGCCGAGGCGTGGGCGGAGACCCCGCAGCGGCTCGCCCGCTATATCGGCCCGGACGAACTCCACCAGGCGTTCAGCTTCGACTTCCTCGACGCCACCTGGTCGGCCGACTCGTTCCGCAAGGTGATCGACACCGCGCTCGCCGAGTCGACCATCGTCGGGGCACCGACCACCTGGGTGCTCTCCAACCACGACCGGCAGCGGCACGTCACCCGGTACGGCGACGGCGAGGTGGGCCTGCGCCGTGCCCGGGCCGCCGCTCTGCTGATGCTCTCCCTGCCCGGCTGCGCGTACGTCTACCAGGGCGAGGAGCTGGGCCTGCCCGAGGTGCTGGACCTCCCCGACGAGCTGCGCCAGGACCCGGCGTTCCTGCGTACCGGCGAGAGCCGGGACGGCTGCCGGGTGCCGATCCCGTGGAGCGGCGAGCTGGCCCCGTACGGTTTCGGGCCGGCGGGCAGCGAGCTGAGCTGGCTGCCGGCGCCGACGACCTGGCGGGCCCTCTCGGTGGCCGCCCAGGCCGGCGTGCCCGGCTCGACGCTGGAGCTCTACCGGACCGCCCTGCGGATCCGGCACGGGCACCCGGCGCTGGCCGGCACCGACGGCATCACCTGGCTGGAGACCGAGCCCGGGGTGCTGGCGTTCCGCCGGACGGCCGGGGACGTCGAGTTCACCTGTGTGGTCAACCTCAGCGGCGCCGAGGTCACGGTCGCCGGCTACGGCCGGCCGATCGTCGCCAGCGCCGACCTCACCGAGCAGGGCGACGGGCACGTCCTGCCGGTGGACGCGGCTGCGTGGTTCGAACGGCGCTGAGCCGGGTAACCCGCCATTGACCTGGTCGTCCGTTGTGCTCCGCGCCGACGGGCGGCTGGGCAACCGACCCCTTGTGGTGGGGGGTGAGGTGGCGCCGGCGCCTCGGGGAGTCCGCTCCCCGAGGCGTCGGTGTCCACCTGGGACCGGTGGGTATCACGAGGTGATGACCGCACACGTGACGCAGTACACCCTCGATGTCACCGACCTCGAACTGATGGCCTCCTTCTGGTCCCGCGCCCTCGGCTACGAGATCCGGCAGGGCGGCGACGGCAGCGCGAAGCTGTGGCCGCCGCCGGACCGGCCCGGCCCGACGGTCTGGTTGCAGGGCAGCGGTACGCCCAAGCGCGGGAAGAACCGGCTGCACCTCGACCTGGTGTCCGACGGGGATCCGCGGGATGAGGTACGCCGGCTGCTCGCGCTCGGCGCCCGCCCGGTCGACGTCGGCCAGTCGGGCGAGGAGGGCTTCGTCGTCCTCGCCGACCCGGAGGGCAACGAGTTCTGCGTACTCGACCACCCACCGCGCCGGTGAGCGCTCAGCCCTCCTTGCTGGTGAGCAGCTTGGCGATCCGGGCGAAGCCGGCCCGCACCTCGTCCCGGGTGGGTGGGGTCACCGGCTCGGGCACCGGCTCCTGCTCGGCGGCGAGCTCCAACTCCTCGTCGATGGTGTCCTCGAAGTCGCCGTAGAGGTCGGCCTGGTCGACGCGGGCCGCCTCGTCCTCGGCGGCGAGCTGGGACGCCGCGATCTCGCCGCGGATCTCGTCGGCGGTCAGCGCCGGCAGCAACGGCTCGACCACCGCCATCAACTGCTCCTCGGCCACCACCGCCTCGGCCAGGGCGAGCGCGTGCGGCCGCTCGTACGGGCCGCAGACCACCGGCTCCCACTCGTCGGCGTCCCCGAGCGGGCCGAAGGTGATGATCCACGGCAGGCCGAGCATCGGCGAGTCGTCCGGCAGGTCGAGTGTCACGAGTGCGCCCACCGGCCCATCATGGTCGCTCCCGCCCGGAACGTGCGCGGCATTCGCCCTAACTGCCCCTTCCCCCAATGTCACCCTCACGACACCCCACCTCGGGTGGTGTCGAGGGCGGCGCGGACCAGGGCGAGCGCGCGCTCCGGTGGGACGCCCAGGCGGACCGCCTCGGCGGCGTACTCCGTGGCGGCGCGGTGCAGGCGGTCGAGGGCGTCGTCGCGCCCCGGTGCCACCACGGTCCCGTGCCGCCCCCGGGTCTCCACCAGCCCGGCCCCCTCCAGCTCCCGGTACGCCCGGGCCACGGTGTTCACCGCTAGGCCGAGGTCACCGGCGAGCTGCCGGACCGCGGGCAGCCGGGTGCCGACCGGCAACCGGCCGTCGCCGATCATCCGGGCGAGCTGCCCGCGCACCTGCTCGTACGGGGGCGCCGCCGCGGCTGGGTCGATCCGGATCTCCATCTCAGCCCGCCCCTCCCGGCGTACCCGGCTCGGGCACCTCGTCGACCTCCACGTCCACCTCCCGCGCCGCGCCGCCCTCGGCCAGGTCCACCACCCGGCCGTACCGGCTGGTGGCGGCCAGCGCCGCGCCGAAGAGCACCAACTGGTTGAGCAGGTAGAGGTAGAGCAGCAGCCCCACCGCCGTGGCCACCACCGTGTACGCCGGGTTCCGCTCGGTGCGCATGACGTAGTAGCGGCCGACCGTGTTCAGCAGGGTGATGCCGACGGCCACCACCAGCACCACCGGCCGCAGCCGGCGACGGCTCATCCGCAGCCGGGGCACCGCCACCAGTAGCGCCACGGCGAGCACCGCGTTGACCACCACGCTGAGCACCGCGCTGATCGTGGTCAGCCCGACCGACCCGGTGCTGCTCAGCAGGAAGCGCAGCAGCGACTCCAGCGCGTCGACGGCGGCCACCGAGACCCCGAGCATCACGAAGACCACCACCAGCACGCCCAGGTCGACCAGGCGGCGGACCACCAGGTTGCCGGGCTGCTGGTTGAGGCCGTACAGCAGGCGCTGCGAGGAGCGGATCGCCTCCACCCAGCCGATCCCGGTGATGACCAGGATGACCAGGCCCACCACCCCGACCGTGTTGCTGCTCTGCGCGATCTGGTCCGGCTTGAGGAACGGCAGGTTCTCCCGGAGGAACCTTGCCGCCGCCCGGCTGACCTCGTCGTTGTCCTCGATGATCGCGCCGAAGACCCAGTAGCCGACCAGGGCCAGCGCGAAGACCGCGAAGAAGCCGTAGTAGGCGATCGCGGCCGCGAGCCGGCCGCCGAGCACCCCGGCGTAGAGCGCGCCGGCCCGCCACAGGTGGTCGAACGCCGGCGACCGGTGCCGGGCCGCGTCGATCCGACGGCCGACCGCGGCCTCGATCGGGCCGAGCACGTTCACCACGTCATCCTCACCGATCCCCCGCCTGGCGGCGAGCCGGCCGCCCGCTCAGCTCAACCGCCCAACCGGAAGTCGCGGCGGGGCTGCCACCGGGTCGCCCCGCTGTGCGAGAACAGGGTGAACGCCTCGACCTCGAACAACGCCGAGAAGTCGGCCAGGTCCTCGTACACCTTGTCGAGCACCTCGGGCGGCACGTCCTGGGCCACCGTCACGTGCGGGTGGTAGGGGAAGCGGGCCTCCCGGTGCAGCTCGGGGGCCGCGTTGATGGCGGCGGCGAGCAGCTCGCACTCGCTGATCCCGGCCGCCACCGCCACGAAGACCACCTGGGTGACCGGGCGGAAGGTGCCGGTGCCACGCAGGTGCAGGGTGAACGGCAGATGGGTGGCGGCCACCCGGGCCAGGTGCGCCTCGACGGCGGGCAGCGCGCGTACCGGGATCTCGGTCGGCCCGAGCAGGGTGACGTGCGCCGGGACGACCTGGGGATCACCGGCCTCGGCCCGGCGGCGGGTGAGCATCCCGCCCCACGGCTCGGGGATGTCCACCGCGATCCCGATCTGGATGGAATCGTCGGCGTCCGGCGCCCCGTCCCTGCGATCCACGCTCCGCGCCACCCCTCCGGCCACCGACTGCGTCCACCCGTTCCCGTCGCGCCCGGTCGCGGCTATGCGGACCGGACCGGCGGGAAGAAGCCGATCCGGTCGTACACCGTCCGCACCGTCGCCTCGGCGACCACCCGGGCCTTCTCGGCACCCTGCGCGAGCAGCTTGTCGAGCTGGGTGGGGTCGTCCAGGTAGGTGCGGGTGCGCTCCTGGATCGGGGTGAGGAATTCCCGGACCACCTCGGCGAGGTCCTTCTTCAGGTCGCCGTAGCCCTTGCCGTCGTACGCGGCGACCAGGTCGTCGATGCTCCGGCCGGACAGCGCCGAGTAGATGCTCAGCAGGTTGGCGATGCCCGGCTTGCCCTCGGCGTCGAAGACGATCTCGCGGCCGGTGTCGGTGACCGCGGAGCGGATCTTCTTGGCCGACCGGGCCGGGTCCTCCAGCAGGTCGATGATGCCGGCCGGCGACGAGGACGACTTCGACATCTTGGCCGTCGGGTCCTGCAGGTCGGTGATCTTCGCGGTGTCCTTGACGATGTGCGGCGCGGGCACCATGAAGGTCGGCCCGAACAGGGTGTTGAACCGCTGGGCCAGGTCGCGGGAGAGCTCCAGGTGCTGCCGCTGGTCCTCGCCGACCGGCACCGCGTGCGCCTGGTAGAGCAGGATGTCGGCGGCCATCAGGATCGGGTACGTGAAGAGGCCGACGCTGGCCCGCTCACTGCCCTGCTTCTGCGCCTTGTCCTTGAACTGGGTCATCCGGCTGGCCTCGCCGAAGCCGGTGATGCAGCCGAGCACCCAGGCCAGCTGGGCGTGCTCGGGCACCTGCGACTGGACGAACAGGGTGCTGCGCTCCGGGTCGATGCCGACGGCGAGGAGCTGCGCGGCGGCGATCCGGGAGCGCTGCTTGAGCACCTTCGGGTCGTGCCCGGCGGTGATCGCGTGCAGGTCGACCACGCAGTAGAAGGCGTCGTGGCTGTCCTGCAGGGCGACCCAGTGGCGTACCGCGCCCAGATAGTTGCCGAGGTGGAACGAGTCGGCCGTCGGCTGGATGCCGGAGAAGACGCGGGGGCGGGCGGGTACGTCGGACATGCCGGCAATTCTGTCAGCAAGGCCGGGGGTACGTCATGACGGGCCGGCGGGTCGGTGTTCGAGGGCCGTGACCGGGGCCGTGACCTCGCGCCGTTGCTCGGGCAGCCGCGCGGCGGAGACCGCGAGCCGGGACACCCGCCGCCCGTCCAGGGCGAGCACCCGCAGCAGCCAGCCGCCCGGCGGGTCGTCCGGGTCGGGCCCGCCCGGGTCGTCCACGGCCGGGGCCACCGGCACCTCGTCCCCGGCCACCGGGAGCCGGCCCAGGGCGGCCATCACGAACCCGCCGACCGTCTCGTACGGTCCGGCGGGCAGCGGCACCCCGGTGCGTTCGGCGAAGTCGGCCAGGTTGAGCCGCCCGTCGACCACTGCGGGCAGACCGGCGTGGGCCGGGTCGGGCGGGCCGTCGTACTCGTCGTGGATCTCCCCGACCAGTTCCTCGACCAGGTCCTCGCAGGTGACGATGCCGGCGGTGCCGCCGTACTCGTCGACCACCACGGCCAGGTGGTGCCCCTCGCGGCGCATCTCGGTGAGCGCGGCCAGCACCCGCTTGCTGCCCGGCAGCCGCTTCACCTCGCGGGTCAGCTCCCCCACCGTGCCGCAGCGCTCGCGCTCGGGGCGGAGCAGCACGTCCCGCAGGTGCACGAAGCCGACCACGTCGTCGTGCGTGCCGTCGACCACCGGGTAGCGGGTGTGCGTCTCGACCCGGACCAGCCGCTCCGCCTCGGCGACGGTGAGCCCGGCGGACAGGAACACCACCTCGGTGCGGGGCACCATCACCTCGCGGACCAGGCGCGCGCCGGCCACCAGCACCTCGTCGATGATCCGCCGCTCGTCCGGGTCGAGCACCGTGTTGGCGGCGACCAGGTCGCGCAGTTCGGCCTCGCTGATCCGCTCGCGGCCGGCCGTCGGGCTGGCCCCCAGCAGGTCGGTGACCAGGCGGGTGGCGCCGTCGGCGGCGCGGACCACGAGCCGGGCCACGGTCCGCGCGAGGGGGCCGGGCTCTGGTCGCGGTCGCCCCGGAGGTCGTCGCCGGAGCCCGCGGCCGCCTGCCTCCCGCATGAGATGGATGGTAGACAGCGCACGCCGGACCCTCCGGGCGATGTTCGGATCTGTTCAATCATGGCGGATAGTGATGGAATGGCGGGTGGTCATGCGCAGCCGCGGCACAGCCGGCGGCCTTAGGGTGATCACGGACGGCCGCGGCGGGACGTGGCCAGGCAGGAGGACCCGACGTGAAACTGCTCGTCACCGGCGGCGCCGGCTACATCGGCAGCGTGGTGACCCGGATGCTGCTCGACCACGGCCACGAGGTCACCGTCCTGGACGACCTGCGCACCGGCCACCGGGCCGCCCTCGCCCCCGAGGCGACCCACGTCGACCTGCCGGTCCACGAGGCCGCCCGGGTGCTCACCCCCGACGCCGGCTTCGACGGCGTGCTGCATTTCGCCGCGCTCATCGCCGCCGGCGAGTCGATGGTCAAGCCGGAGCTCTACTGGCAGAACAACACCGTCGGCTCGTTCGCCCTGCTCGACGCGGCACGCGCCGCCCGGGTGCCCCGGCTGGTCTTCTCCTCCACCGCCGCGGTCTACGGCAACCCGACCGAGGTGCCCATCCCGGAGACCGCCGTCAAGGCGCCCACCAACACGTACGGGGCGACCAAGCTGGCCGTCGACATGGCGCTCACCTCCGAGGCGATCGCGCACAACCTGGCCGCGGTCTCGCTGCGCTACTTCAACGTCGCCGGGGCGTACCTGCACGACGGGCAGGCCATCGGCGAACGGCACGACCCGGAGACCCACCTCATCCCGCTCGCCCTCGACGTGGCGGCCGGCCGGCGCGAGAAGCTCCAACTCTTCGGCGACGACTACCCCACCGTCGACGGCACCTGCATCCGCGACTACATCCACGTCGAGGACCTGGCCCGGGCGCACCTGCTGGCCCTGACCGCCGCCGTTCCCGGCCAGCACCTGATCTACAACCTCGGCAACGGCAACGGCTTCACCAACCGCCAGGTGATCGAGGTGGTCCGCGAGGTCACCGGCCACCCCGTACCGGTCGAGGTGGCGCCCCGCCGCGAGGGCGACCCGGCCGAACTGGTCGCCTCCTCCGCACTGGCCTGCGAGGAGCTGGGCTGGGTGCCGCAGAAGCCCACCCTGCACGACATGGTCGGCGACGCCTGGGCCTTCTACCGGGCGCACGTCCTGGGGCAGCGGTGACCACCACCCCCACCGCGCCGCCGACCGACGTCGCCGACCGCGCCACCGCCGGCTTCCGCCACCGGTACGGCGGGGAGCCGGCCGGCCGGTGGGCGGCACCCGGTCGGGTCAACCTAATCGGCGAGCACACCGACTACAACGAGGGCTTCGTGCTCCCGTTCGCGCTGCCGCTGCGTACCGTGGTCGCCGCGGCGCCGCGGGACGACGAACGCTGGACGGTCTGGTCGGAGCTGGACGCCGACCCGGTCGAGTTCGGCCCGGCCGAGGCCGACCGGCCCGGCCGGGTCACCGGCTGGGCGGCCTACGTGGCCGGGGTGGTCTGGGCCCTGCGGGCCGCCGGCCACCGGGTGCCGGGGGCCCGCCTCGCCGTCGCCTCCGACGTGCCGGTCGGCTCCGGGCTCTCCTCGTCGGCGGCCGTCGAGGCGGCGGTGCTGGCCGCTCTGGTCGAGCTGGGCCGGCTGGACCTGCCCACCGACCGGTGGCCGCGGCTCGCCCAGCGGGCCGAGAACGACTACGTCGGGGCGCCCACCGGGATCATGGACCAGTCCGCCGTGATCCGCGGCCGGGCCGGGCACGCCCTGTTCCTGGACTGCCGCACCGAGGACGTCCAGCAGATCCCGTTCGACCTGCAGGCGGCCGGGCTGGCCATGCTGGTGGTGGACAGCCGCGCCCCGCACCGGCACGCCGACGGGGAGTACGCGGCCCGGCGGAAGTCGTGCGAGCAGGCCGCAGAGGCGCTCGGCGTGCCGGCGCTGCGGGACGTGGACGTCGCCGACCTCGACGCGGCGCTGGCGAAGCTGCCCGACGACGAGACCCGGCGCCGGGTCCGGCACGTGGTCACCGAGGACCGGCGGGTGCTCGACACCGTCGCGCTGCTGCGCGCCGGCCGGGTGGGCGACATCGGCCCCCTGCTGACCGCCTCGCACGCCTCGATGCGGGACGACTTCGAGATCACCGTGCCGGAGGTCGACACCGCGGTCGACGCCGCCCTGGCGGCCGGGGCGTACGGCGCCCGGATGACCGGCGGCGGCTTCGGCGGCTGCGTGCTCGCCCTGGTCGACGCCGACCGCGCCCAGGCGGTCGCCGACGCCGTCACCGCCGCGTACGCCGAACGCGGCTTCGCCGCCCCCGGCACCCGGACCGTCCTCCCGGCCGGCGGCGCGGCCCGCCTCGACTGACCCCGCCGGCCGGCCGTCCTCTCGGGACGATCGATGGGGTGGGTGGCCGCGCGGAGAACCGGAGGCAGCGTGAGCGCGAGGAGTTCGCGAGCCCCGCAGTCGCGAACCGAGGTGGACCTGTGAGTGCGAGGAGTGAGCCGGTCCTGCGAGCCCCCCAGTCGCGAACCGAGGCGAACCCGTGACCGACACGGGACTCGCCGTCCAGGAGCGGGCCCAGGCACTGAGCCAGATCGGCCGGCACGCCGAGGCGGCGCAGCTGCTGCGCGAGGCGCTGGCCGGGCAACCGGAACACGTCGGGCTGCTGCTGCAACTGGCCCGCTGCCACCGCGAGCTGGGCCAGCTCGCCGAGGCGAACCGGCTGGTGGACCGGGCGCTCGGGCTGAGCAAGGCGCCACAGCACCTGTACGCGGAGAAGGCCCGCATCTTCCTCGCCGCCGACGAACCCGGGTTCGCCGCAGCCGCCGCCCAGCACGCCCTGGAGTTGGCGCCCCGCTCCTGGGAACACCACGGCCTCCTGGCGGAGTCCCTGCTCCGGATGGGCAACCCCAACCGGGTGCTGGCCGCCCGGCGGCACGCCGACACCGCCCTGGAACTCGCCCCCGACAACCCCCAACTGCACGTGCTCGACGCCCGCCTGCACGCCCGGATGGGCCGGCTCCGCGCGGCGCGGGAGGCGTGCGGCCGGGCCCTCGCCGTCGACCCGGCGTACGAGCCGGCGCTGCGGGAGCTGGCGAGGTTCGACGCCGGGCAGGACCGGACCAGCGCCGCCGCCCGCGGCTTCGGCGACGCCCTCGCCGCGAACCCGCGCGCCGCGTGGAACGTGACCGCCCACGAGGTGGTCTCCCTCGCGCTGGGCTGGCGGCTGTTCGACGTCACGGCGCTCGCCGCCCTCGCGTACTGGTCGGTGTTCGCGCTCGTCGACCCCGCGCCCGGCGGCGTACGACCGGTGGCGGCCGGAATGGTCCTGATGGGCCTCGCCGGCGCCACCGGGTACGTCTGGCGGCGGCAGCCAGACCCGGTACGCCAGCAGCTGCGGCGGTGGGCGCGCGCCGCAGCGGCCGTGCCCGGCCTGCTGCTCGTCCTGGCGGCGCTCGCTTCCCTGGTGCTCGGCGGCCTGGCCCCGGCGGCGGACAGCCCGGCGGCCGGGGTGGCGGCGCTGCTGCTGCTTCCGGTGGCCGCGGTGCTGGCGTTCCGACTCTGGCGGCAGCTGCGCCGCCGGAGCAGCGTGGCGATCCGCCGCCTCGGCTACGCCGCCTGGGCCCGCCTCACCGCCCGCCGCACAGCGGCCGGCTCCTAACGCGCCCCGCGCCCCGCGCCCCGCGCCCCGCGCCCCGCGCCCCGCGCCCCGCGCCCCGCGCCCCGCGCCCCGCGCCCCGCGCCCCGCGCCCCGCGCCCCGCGCCCCGCGCCAAGATCGTGCTCGATCCTGGCAGTAGTGGCCTCCAAATTCGTGGGAGGCCACTACTTCCCTGTTCGAGCGCGACCTCGCTGCCGGCAGATGCGAAGGCCCGCGCCGGACAGCGACGCGGGCCTTCTCGGAGCGCGGGCAGAGTCAGCCGGCCTCGACGATCATGCCGGCGCCGACGGTGCGGTTGGTGGCCTCGTCGATGATGACGAAGCCGCCGGTGGTGCGGTTGCGGCGGTACTCGTCGGCGAGCAGCGGGATGGTGGTGCGCAGCCGCACCCGGCCGATCTCGTTGAGCTTCAGCTCGCCTGCCGTCTCGTCCCGGTGCAGCGAGTTGATGTCCAGCCGGTAGTGCAGGCCGCGCACGATCGCGCGCGCGGAGCGGGTGGTGTGCTTGATGGCGTACTTGCCGCCGACCTGGAGCGGGCGGGTCTCGTCCATCCAGCAGACCATCGCCTCGATGTCCTGCGCGACGGTGGGGGCGTTGTTCGGCCGGCAGATCATGTCGCCGCGCGAGATGTCGATCTCGTCGGTCAGCCGGACCGTCACCGACATCGGCGGGAACGCCTCGTCCACCGGGCCGTCGGACGTCTCCACCGACGCGATCCGGCTGGTGAAGCCGGACGGCAGCACCATCACCTCGTCGCCGGCCTTCAGCACGCCGGAGGCCACCTGGCCGGCGTAGCCGCGGTAGTCGGTGACGGTGGTGGACTGCGGCCGGATCACGTACTGCACCGGGAAGCGCACGTCGACCAGGTTGCGGTCGGAGGCGATGTGCACCCGCTCCAGGTGGTGCAGCAGCGACGGGCCCTCGTACCAGGGCATGTTCTCCGAGCGGGCGACGATGTTGTCGCCCTTGAGCGCGGAGATCGGCACCACGGTCAGGTCCGGCACGTCGAGCTTCGCGGCGAACGCGGTGAACTCGTCGGCGATCCGCTCGAACACCTCCTGCGACCAGTCGACCAGGTCCATCTTGTTGACGCAGAGGACCAGGTGCGGCACCCGCAGCAGCGAGCAGAGGAAAGCGTGCCGGCGGGACTGCTCCACCAGGCCCTTGCGCGCGTCCACCAGGATCAGCGCCAGGTCTGCCGTGGAGGCGCCGGTGACCATGTTCCGGGTGTACTGGATGTGCCCCGGGGTGTCGGCGATGATGAACTTCCGCCGCGGCGTGGCGAAGTAGCGGTACGCCACGTCGATGGTGATGCCCTGCTCCCGCTCGGCCCGCAGGCCGTCGGTGAGCAACGCCAGGTTGGTGTATTCGTCGCCCCGGGCCGCGCTGACCGCCTCGACCGCGGCGAGCTGGTCGGTGAAGAGCGACTTCGTGTCGTACAGCAGCCGGCCGATCAGGGTCGACTTGCCGTCGTCGACACTGCCCGCGGTGGCGAACCGCAGCAGGTCCATCTGCCGGGCCTCCGGCCCGGCCCCGGCGGCAGCCTGGGCGTCCGTCGCGTCTGGTGCCAGCGTCTCTGCGCTCATCAGAAGTAGCCCTCCCGCTTGCGGTCCTCCATGGCGGCCTCGCTGACCCGGTCGTCGCCGCGGGTCGCGCCGCGCTCGGTGATCCGGGTGGCGGCCACCTCCTCGATCACCTTCTCCACCGTGTCCGCGTCCGAGCGGACCGCCGCGGTGCAGGAGGCGTCGCCCACGGTCCGGTAGCGCACCTGAGCCTTGAACGACACCTCCCCGGCACGCGCCCGGAAGAACTCGTTGACCGCGTAGAGCATGCCGTCCCGCTCGATCACCTCACGCTCGTGCGCGTAGTAGATCGACGGCAGCGGGATCCGCTCCCGGGCGATGTAGTGCCAGACGTCCAGCTCGGTCCAGTTGGACAGCGGGAACACCCGGATCGACTCGCCCGGGTGGTGCCGGCCGTTGTAGAGCGCCCACAGCTCCGGACGCTGGTTCTTCGGGTCCCACTGGCCGAACTCGTCGCGGAAGCTGAACACCCGCTCCTTCGCCCGGGCCTTCTCCTCGTCCCGGCGGGCGCCGCCGAAGAGCGCGTCGAAGCGGTGCTTCTCCACCGCGTCGAGCAGCACCGGCGTCTGGATCCGGTTGCGCATCCCGTCCGCCGACTCGCGGACCAGGCCCTTGGCCAGAGCCTCGGGCACGCTGGCCACGATCAGCTGCAGACCCAGCTCGGCGACCCGCTGATCCCGGTATTCCAGGACCTCGGGGAAGTTGTGCCCGGTGTCCACGTGCATCACAGGGAACGGGATGTTGGCCGGGGCGAACGCCTTCTGGGCCAGCCGGAGCATCACGATCGAATCCTTGCCGCCGGAGAAGAGGAGCACCGGGCGCTCCATCTCGGCGACGACCTCGCGCATCACGAAGATGCTCTCCGCTTCCAGCGCGTCGAGGTGGGAGACCTGGTACGCGGCGGGGGCCGTCATGACACGAACTCGATTCGCTCGGATCCGCACATCGGGATTCCAGACCTTTCCGGTCGGACTCGTGAAGAAGAACGCTCAGGCTACCCGGAATGCCTCTGCAGCGCTGCAAGCAACCGGCTGGCGAGGTCCTTGCGGCAGACCAGCAGGTCGGGCAAGCGCGGGTCGGCCTCGTTGTATTTCAGCGCAGAACCGTCGATCCGGGAAGCGTGCAGCCCGGTGGCCGTCGCCACAGCGACCGGAGCGGCCGAATCCCATTCGTACTGGCCGCCGGCATGGATGTACGCGTCGACCTCACCGGTGACCACAGCGGCGATCTTCGCCCCCGCGGAGCCCATCGGCACGAGATGAGCGCCGACGTCCTCTGCCAGATCGGTCAGAAAAACCGGCGGACGGCTACGGCTCGCCGCCAACCGGATGGTCCGTCCGCCACCCGCCGTCGCCGCCTCCAAGGTCATCGGCGGGTACGCCGGCGGGTAGTCCGTGGCCAGCACCCGGTGCTGCGCCGGCAACCCCACCGCGCCCGCCACCAGACCGTGCGACGCCGGCGCGTTACGCGCCCAGAGCGCCACGTGCACCGCCCAGTCCGACCGGCCGTCCTCGGAGAACTCGCGGGTGCCGTCCAGCGGGTCGATGATCCACACCCGGTCCGCGTTCAGCCGGGACACCGCCTCGGAACTCACCTCCGCCGTCCAGGCCAGCCGCGAACCCTCGTCCTCCTCCGACAGCACCGCATCGCCCGCGCGCCACTTCGCCAACTCGGTACGGATCAGGTCGTGCGAAACCTTGTCCCCGGCCGACTTCAACGCCCCCGGATCGGCGAAGCCCATCTCCGCGCGCAGGTTCATCAGCGCCTGCCCGGCACGCGCCGCCAACCACCGCGCGAAGGCACCATCGATCATCGGAGGACTAGTCATCTTCTCCCGCTCCCGTCGCAGGCATCCGCCACGTCAGAAAGGCGCAGACTACCGGCCCCGGTCAGCCGGACCCGGCACGCCCCGCCCGGCACTCAGGTGCCGTGGTAGAGGTTCTGCGTCGGCTCCACCCCGCGGGTCACCACCGACTCCACCACGTCCGCCGCCCGGTCCACCAGGAACTCCAACTCCTTGCGCTCGACCGAGGAGAAGTCCGCGAGCACGAAGTCGGCCGGATCCTGCCGCCCCGGCGGCCGGCCGATGCCGAACCGCACCCGGACGTAGTCCTTCGTGCCCAGCGACTTCGACATCGACCGCAGGCCGTTGTGCCCGCCCTCGCCGCCGCCACACTTCACCCGCACCTGCCCGTACGGGATGTCCAGCTCGTCGTGCACCGCGATCACCCGCCCAGGCGGGATCTTGTGGAACTGCGCCAGCGCGGCCACCGGACCACCGGAGAGATTCATGTACGTCAGCGGCTTCAGTAGCACCAGCTTCGGACCGCCGAACCCCAGCCGCCCCTCGGCGACCTCCGCCACCGCCCGCTTGTGCCGGCCGAACTTCGCGCCCACCCGGCCGGCCAGCAGCTCCGCCACCATGAAGCCGACGTTGTGCCGGTTGCCCGCGTACTCCCGACCGGGGTTGCCCAGGCCGACAACCAGCCACGGCCCCGCCTCGTCCGTCACGCCACGTCCCTTCCGTTCTCCCACCGAACGCCAGCCCGGCGCGTCGGCCGCCACGACCAGGAGCCGTCGCGCGCCAGCCACCACCCGCCGGCCACCCCGATACGCCGACAGGCGCCCCCGGAAACCGGGGACGCCTGTCGCACAGCCTGCGGACCGATCAGGCCTCGGTCTTCTCCTCGGCAGCCGGCTCGCCCTCGGCCGGAGCGCCCTCCGCAGCCTCGGCGGTCTCCTCGCCGACCTCGGCCTCCGCCTCCTCCTCGGCCTCCTCGACCTCGGGCAGGGTGGCCTCGAGCTGCTCGGCGGTCGGGGCGGCGGTCACCGTGGCGACCGGCAGCTCCGGGTCGGCGGCCAGCTCGACACCGGCCGGCAGCTTGACGTCGGCGGCGGTGACCTGGACACCCGGCACGGCGCCCTCGATCGAGGCCTCCAGGTGGTCCGGCACCCGGGTGGCGTCGGCGGTCACCGACAGGGTGTCGTGGTCGTGCACGATCAGGGTCTCCGCGGCGGCCTCACCGGTCAGCTCGACCGGCACCTCCACGGTGACCTTCTCGCCGCGACGGACCAGCAGCAGGTCGACGTGCTCGAAGGTGTCCTTGATCGGGTCACGCTGGATCGCCTTCGGCAGCGCCAGCACCTGGGTGCCATCGCTGACCTCGATCGCGAAGAGCTGGTTCGCACCACCCTTGCGGATCGCGGCGGCGAACTCACGCGCCGGAAGCGCGATGTGCTTCGGCTTCTCGCCGTGGCCGTACAGCACGGCGGGCACCTTGCCGGCCCGGCGGGTACGACGGGCACCACCCTTGCCGAACTCGGTACGGGGCTCGGCGCTGATCTTTACCTCGGACACGGGGAAACTCCTGATGCTTTCGCTGCGGCGGCTTGTCGACTGGCGGTGCTGGGGCGAGGGGCTCGCTGGGGCTCATGCGTCATGAACGACTGCCCGGAGCACCGCGTCGATGACGGCGCCTCCGTGCGGTGCTTTTCAGCGGCCCGCCGGGCACCCTCGCCGTGGCAACCGCACCAGTCTACCCGAGCCGATTCCCAGCTTTCCGGCAGTCCCCATATCACCGCCGGGACGGGCCCGCAGGACAACCGGCACACCGCCGACGGCCGTCCGCGACGACCGCCGGGCGGCGGCGAAACGTCAGCTCAGGCCACCGAAGAGGGTGGTCACCGACCCGTCGTCGAAGACCTCCCGGATCGCCCGGGCCAGCAGCGGCGCGATCGACAGTACGGTGATCTTGTCGAGCTGCTTCTCCGGCGGCAGCGGCAGCGTGTTGGTCACCACGACCTCGGTGATCGGGCTGTTCTTCAGCCGCTCGGTCGCCGGATCCGACAGCAGCGCGTGGGTCGAGGCGACCACGATCTCCGCCGCGCCGGACTCCTTCAGGATGTCGGCGGCCTTGGTGATCGTGCCACCCGTGTCGATCATGTCGTCGACGACCAGGCAGACCCGGCCCTCGACCTCACCCACCACCCGGTTCGCCACCACCTGGTTCGGCTTCAGCGGATCCCGCGTCTTGTGGATGAAGGCCAGCGGACAGCCACCCAGCCGATCCGTCCACCGCTCGGCCACCCGCACCCGGCCCGAATCCGGCGCCACCACCGTCATCGGGCGACCCGCGTACCGGTGCTCCACGTACTCGGCCAGCACGTCCATCGCGAACAGATGGTCCACCGGGCCGTCGAAGAAGCCCTGGATCTGCGCGGTGTGCAGGTCGACCGTCAGGATCCGGTTCGCGCCCGCCGTCTTCAGCAGGTCGGCCACCAGCCGCGCCGAGATCGGCTCCCGCCCCCGGTGCTTCTTGTCCTGCCGCGAATACGGGTAGTACGGCAGCACCACCGTGATCCGCTTGGCCGAACCGCGCTTCAGCGCGTCCACCATGATCAGGGTCTCCATGACCCAGGTGTTGACCCCGTGCGTCACGGACTGCACCACGAAGGCGTCCGAACCGCGCACCGAGTCCTTGTAGCGAACGAAGAGCTCACCGTTGGCGAACTCGTACGAGTCGGTGGGCGTCGGCGCGACGCCGAGCACCTCACCGATCTCCTTGGCCAACTCCGGAAAGCCACGTCCGGAGAAGAGCATCAGGCTCTTGCGGTTTTCGGCGACGATGCTGCCCATGGGCCCGTCTGCTCCCGTTTGTCGGTGGTTCCCGGCGGCGGTGGAGCCGGGGACTATTCGGTTGCAGTATCCCCCGCGTTAACCGGTCCTCCCATGGTCTCCGGCCGCTCGTGGATTCGCTCACCTTCCCTTGCGGCCGGGGCCTCGTCCGACGCACCCTCGCGGGCCCGCTGCGCCGCCTCCGCGGCCGGCGTACCAGCGCGCTTGCGCAGCACCCAGCCCTCCACGTTGCGCTGCTGACCCCGGGCCACCGCCATCGCGCCCGGCGGCACGTCCGAGACGACCACCGAGCCGGCCGCCGTGTACGCGCCGTCGCCCACCCGCACCGGCGCCACGAACATGTTGTCCGCCCCGGTCCGCGCGTGGTTGCCGATCGTCGTGTGGTGCTTGCGCACCCCGTCGTAGTTGACGAAGACCGTCGCGGCACCGATGTTGCTGTGCTCGCCGATCGTCGCGTCCCCCACGTACGACAGGTGGGGCACCTTCGAGCCCTCGCCGATCGTCGCCTTCTTGGTCTCCACGAACGTGCCGACCTTCGCCTTGCGGGCCAGCCGCGACTCCGGCCGCAGGTACGCATACGGCCCGACGCTGGCCTGCGGACCAACCTCCGCGCCCACCGCGTGGCTGCGCACCACGCTGGCGCCCGCGCCGACCGTGGTGTCGACCAGCGTCGTGTCCGGGCCGACCAGCGCGCCCGCCCCGACCGCCGTCGCACCCTGGAGCTGGGTGTTCTGGTCGATCACCGCGTCCCGCTCCACGGTCACCGTCACGTCGATCCAGGTGGTGTGCGGGTCGAGGATGCTCACCCCGGTGCGCATCCAGCCCTCGTTCACCCGGTCCCGCAGCAGCTGGCGCAGCGCGGCCAACTCGACCCGGTCGTTGCAGCCCAACGTCTCCACGTGGTCGGCGGCGCAGTGCACCGCCACCGGCTCACCCGCGTCCCGCAGCAGCCCGAAGACGTCGGTCAGGTACTCCTCGCCCTGCTCGTTGTCGGTGGAGAGCTTGCCCAGCGCCTCCCGCAGCCGCGCCACGTCGAACGCGTAGATGCCGGCGTTGATCTCCCGCAGCCCGCGCTGCTCCGGGGTGGCGTCACGCTCCTCGACAATCTGCTCCAGCCGGCCCTCGGCGTCCCGCACGATCCGGCCCAGGCCGGTCGGGTCGGGCACCTCGGCGGCCAACACGGTCGCCGCCGCGCCGGCGCTCTCGTGCGCCTCGACCAGGGCGGCCACAGTCTCCGGCCGCAGCAGCGGCACGTCGCCGTTGATCACCACGACCGTGCCGGTGACCTCGGGCACGGCGTCCAGCGCGATGCGTACCGCGTGCCCGGTGCCGAGCTGCCGCTCCTGGAGCACCGGGGTGGCCTCCGGGGCGAACTCGGCCAGGTGCGCCCGCACCTGGTCGGCACCGTGCCCGACCACCACCACTGTGCGGTCAGCGCGCAGCGGCGCGGCCGCGGACAGCACGTGACCGAGGAGGGTACGGCCGAGCAGCGGGTGCAGCACCTTGGGCAGGGCCGACTTCATCCGCTTGCCCTCACCGGCGGCGAGCACGACAACGGTGCGGAGGTGGGGCTGGGACACGACGTGGCTCCCGTCGGGACGGCGACAGTCTCGCGGCCATGCTAACCAGATCGCGGTGGAAGCCGCCGAATACCCCGACAAGGGGCATCGGCAACCAAACTTGCTCGGCCGCCAGGGTTCGAACCTGAAACACGGGTACCAAAGACCCGGGTGTTGCCAATTACACCACGGCCGAAGGGTCGTTCACAGCTTAGCGCTGGCGTCCAGTCCGAGGTTGCTCGCACCGGGCCGCAGACCTGCCGCGAGGCCCTCCACCGCACCTGCTATCCAGAGATACAGCTCCCGAGACCTCGGCACCCGCACCACCAGGCAGCCGCGGTAGTTCTCACCGACGTTGGTCCGCGACGTTGTCGGATTGTGTCGCTTCAGCGTCGGACGCTGGAAGCAGTCCAGTCCGACCCCGAGTTTTGCAGCCCACCACCGCCCAGCAGCCTCGGCGTCCGCGTTCTCATGAATGCTCACGCGATACCGGAGATCCTCCCGAGACCTGCCCATGGCCTCGACGAACCTGATGAACAGTTCCACCAGCCGAGGGTCGCTGTTCGTAAAGGTGAGGTCATAACGAGGATTGTCCGGCTTGCTCTTGGTGCCCTCACACCAGTAGAGCACCGCGCCGATCAGGAGTGTTTCCCGCAGGTCCGGCGCGCCGGCCCACTCGGCCGCCAGGTTGCGCGCTTCGCGTTCCGCGTCCTCGCGCTGTTCTCGCCGACGCGCACGGCTCAGCATTCGACGCGCGTCAGCGGCCCGTTGCCGCTGATCGGCAACCTTCGACGATGAGTCGAGCGGAAGATGCTTGACCCACTGGTAGGCGGTCGACTTGGCGACCGTCAGCCGCTCGGCGATCTCGTTGACCGTGTGACCGTCGGCTCGCAGCTGCAGCGCCTTCGCATGCAGGTCGTCCTTGGCGTTTCGACGTCGGACGGATGCGGGTGCCGGAACGTCCCGCAACATCGCCTGCACTCGGACCCGACCGAGGCCTAGACGTGAGCAGATCTGACCGACCGACAGTTGCTCCACCGCGCGGAGACGACGGACCTCTGCGGCCAGGGAGTCGGTCATATTCGGCAG
>NZ_VSFA01000280.1 GCF_008119785.1 Micromonospora sp. MP36
ACCGAAGACCGACCGGAGACCTCGTGCCCAGGGTAGCGGCAGCGAGGCGGCACGACCTCACCGACGCTCAGTGGACGGGGCTGCGATCTGTCCTGCCTGCCGAGCCGGGCCGGGGGCGTCCGCCGCGGTGGACGAAACGACAGATCATCGACGGGATCCGGTGGCGGGTCCGGACCGGAACCCCGTGGCGGGACGTGCCAGAGGTGTACGGGCCTTGGCAGACCTTGTACCGCTGGTTCCGGCGTTGGCAGCGTGACGGCACGTGGGCGAAGATCCTGGCCGGGTTGCAGGCCGGGGCGGACGCCGCCGGGAAGATCGAGTGGACGGTGAGTGTCGATTCCACGATCAGCCGCGCTCACCAGCACGCCGCGGGTGCCCGTCGGGACGGTCACCTGCAGAAGGAGCCGCCAGGTGGCGTTGCCGCCGAGCCTGCCGATCATGGACTGGGTCGATCGAGGGGCGGGTTCACCACCAAGACGCACCTGGCATGCGAGCAGGGCCGCAAGACTCTCGCCGTGGTGATCACCGGCGGGCAGCGCGGAGACAGCCCGCAGTTCGTCCCCGTGCTGGAGCGGATCAAGGTGTGCCGGGTCGGCGGCGGCCGGCCCCGCACACGTCCTGACCTGGTCCTGGCCGACAAGGCGTACACCAGCCGCGGCAACCGCGGGTATGCCCGTCGCCGAAAGATCCGGGTCTGCATCCCGAGCAAGGCCGATCAGGACGCCCACCGCAAGGCCAAGGGATCCAAAGGCGGACGGCCGCCCGCCTTCGACCCCGCCCTCTACCGGCTGCGGCACGCCGTGGAATGCGGCATCAACCAGCTCAAGCAGAACCGCGCCATGGCCACCCGCTACGACAAACTCGCCGTCCGCTTCGAAGCCACC
>NZ_VSFA01000281.1 GCF_008119785.1 Micromonospora sp. MP36
GGCGAAGGTTCTCTCGACGACCCATCGGCGGGGCAGTACCTGGAAACCGACCTGACCGGCGAGCTTGGCCACGATCTGCACGGCGATACCCAGGGCGGCGGCGAAGCCGAGCAGGGTGCCGGTGTAGGCCGAGTCGGCCCAGACCAGGCTGATGCGCTGGTAGCAGCCGCGCAGCGCGTAGATGACCGCGCGGGCAGCGACGCGGTCCTGGACACTGGCGGCGGTCACGGCGACCACGAGCAGCAGCCCGATGCTGTCCACCGCGATGTGCCGTTTGCGGCCGTTGACGTTCTTGCCGGCGTCGTAGCCGCGGCTGCCAGCTGGCACCGTCTCGGCGGCCCGTACCGACTGTGAGTCGACGATCGCCGCGGATGGCTGCGGCTGGCGGCCCTCGCCCGCGCGGACCCGCTCACGCAGCGCGTTGTGGATCCGGTTGACCGTTCCGCCGGCCACCCAGCGGCGGTGGTAGTCGTACACGGTCTTCCACGGCGGGAAGTCGGCTGGTAGTGCCCGCCATACCCCGCCGTTGTGCGCCACGTACCGGATCGCGTCCACGATGTCCCGTCGGGGGTGCGTCGGCCGGCGGCCGCCGCGCCGGCCAGGACCACCAGCGGGGACCAGCGCGGCCAGGACCGCCCACTCCGCGTCGGTGGTGTCCGAGGGATAGCGCCGCGTCCGGCGGCTGGACAGATGCGCGGACACCGCCGGCAGCGCCTCGGGTGCGTCCAGAGATGCGCCAGCGCCGGCAACCAGGTACAACGTCATATTGGGCCTTGAGGTCGAGCGTGACAGGTGTGGTTACCTGCGCTCGTACCTCAAGGCCCAACCCATGATCAACCCGCCACGCCGCACGCCTCACAGCCAGTTCCCGGACTGGCTCT
>NZ_VSFA01000282.1 GCF_008119785.1 Micromonospora sp. MP36
GCGTTGTTCGTAGCTAGTGTGAGAGGCCGCCCACGAGGGCGCGGTCGCGACCACAGGAGATGCCGACCGATGCAGCACCCACTGGCCAAGATCCACCGCATGTTCGAGCTCGTCGAGCCGATCGCTACCGTCACCTTCTCCGAGGTGCCGAACGAGGCGTTCCTGGCCTTGGGTATGCGCAACTACTGGGACGGGTACTTCGCGGGCCGGGCCGCGCCGCTGGGCCTGGCGCCGGCCGAGGTGGTGCACGCGGTCTTCTACAACTTCGCCGACGGCGAGGTGGCGCGCCATATCCCGTGGGTGTGGGGGAAGATCACCCCGCAGGAGGCGATCACGGTGCGCGAGCGGGGCAGCGCCGCAGCGCTGCGGCAGAGGATCGGGCAGCTCGCCGACTCCCCCGCTCTGGTGCGGGCCGCCGGCCTGGCCACCCGGGCAGCGGTCAGCGCGCCGACCGAGGGCCGCGCGCTGTACGCAGGACTCCGGGCGCTCGACGTGCCCGAGGAGCCGGTGGCCAGGCTCTGGCACGCGGCGACGCTGCTGCGGGAGCACCGCGGAGACGGCCACAACGCCGCCCTCCTCGCCCACGGCATCGGCGGCACCGAGGCCCACGTCCTGCTCGCCCTCTCCCTCGGCATGAGGGCGGAGGAGTTCGGCCGGACCCACCACCTGCCCAAGGCACAGCTCGCCGCTGTCGTCGACGGGTTACGCCGCCGCGGCCTCGTGAACGCCGCCGACGGGTTCACCGACGCCGGCCGCCAGACCAAGGAACGAATCGAGGCCCTCACCGACGAGCTGGCGGCGCCGGCGTATGACGTGCTCACCGCCGACGAGCTCGACGAGCTGATCGCGGGGCTCGAGCCGATCGCCGCCGC
>NZ_VSFA01000283.1 GCF_008119785.1 Micromonospora sp. MP36
TGAGCCTTTTCCAAGCTGATCTTGCAGCTCATGGTGGGTGCAGGCAGCCCGAACATCGATGAAGGCGAGGCTCCAGGTAAGACAGCAGTCGACCAAGATCCGATGCCCCGACCGGGAGCCTCGCCTGTGCTGTCTTACCCCTCCACGATCCCGCTGTCCAGCCGGACCCTGAACCACCTCGCCGACCGCATCCGAGCGCACCGTAACCAACGCCGCTGCCGATGGCGACGCCTCACACCGGGCCGGCAGGCGCTGCTCGCCCTGGCCCACCTACGCAACGGCGACACCTACACCCGACTCGCTGCCGGGTTCGCCATCGGAGTCGCCACGGCCCGGCGCTACGTGCAGGAAGCGATCACGCTGCTCGCCGCGGCCGCCGAGGACCTGGCCACGGCGATGCAGCGCATCCGACGCCTGGCGTACGCGATCCTGGACGGCACGTTGATCCCGATCGACCGGATCGCCGACCAGAAGCCGTACTACTCCGGTAAACACAAGCGGCACGGCGTGAACCTGCAGGTCATCGCCGACGCCGCCGGCCGGCTCGTGTGGGCCTCACCGGCACTGCCGGGCTCGGCGCACGACCTCACCGCCGCCCGCGCCCACGGCATCATCGACGCGCCGACCAACGCGCAGGTAATGACCTTCGCCGACAAGGGCTACCAAGGCGCCCGCGGCAGCGTGCGCACCCCCTTCAAGCGGCGCCGGTTCAGACCGAAGCTGTCGCGCCGGCAGAAGACGATCAACCGGGCGCACGCAAAAATCCGCGCCCGCGGCGAACGAGCCATCGCCACACACTCAAGACCTGGAAAATCCTGGCCAAGCTGCGCTGCTGCCCACGCCGAGCGACG
>NZ_VSFA01000284.1 GCF_008119785.1 Micromonospora sp. MP36
GAAGAACTGCTTCAACTGAACCACCACATAACCGCGGGGTCCCTTTCCGCCGCGCCACGGCGGAAAGGGACCCCGTTCCCTCGGCGTCACCGCCGCCCGGATCGTCGCGGTCGTGGCCCGTCCGGGATCTCCGGAGGGGACCGCCAGCTTCCGCCCTCGCCGAGGCCCTTCGCCAACCCTGGTACCCCCTGCGGCACACCGTTCCCCCTGCGGCCGGCCGCACCACCCGCACCCTTATGCGGGTTTTTTTCGCATACGCGCACGAGGTGAAGAACCTTCTCATACGGTGTTCTTCAGCAGCTACAACCGATTTGTAGCGAAGGCCGCCTCGCCGTGGCGAAGCGACCTTGTCGGGTACAAGGAGAGGGCAGAGAGCTCCGATGTCCAACTACCTTCGTAATAACGATGACGCCAGCCGTGAGACGACCTCCCCGATCCGGCGTCGCCGGGTCTGGCTCGCCACGGGCGTCGTGGGCCTGACGGGAGCGGTCAGCCTCGCGGGTGTGGCCTACGCGACCACCGGGGCCGTGGGCCCCCACCGGCTCGCCGACGTGAAGTGGTCGACCGCTCAGCAGCTCACCAGGGACGACGCCAAGGGCGAGGAGAACGCCAACCGGGACGAGGAGGGCCGCGACGGCAAGGAGCGCGGCGACCAGGACCGGGGCAAGCGTGGCGAGGAGCGGGACGAGCACGGTCGGGTGCGGGAGGTGCCCTGCAGCGACGAGAAGCTCGTCGAGGCCATCGACCTGGCCAACCGGGACCACGGCGGCACGCTGAAGCTGG
>NZ_VSFA01000285.1 GCF_008119785.1 Micromonospora sp. MP36
CGCCGAGGCCATCCGCCGTGCCCTGCCCAACGCGGTGCAGGTCGCGGACAGGTGGCACCTATGGCACAACCTGTGCGAAGCGGCCCTCAGCGAGGTGAAGGCGCACAGCACCTGCTGGGCCCCCGTACTGGACGCACCCATCTACGACGGGCCCCGCGCACAGACGACCCTGGAACGCTGGCACCAGGTCCATGACCTGCTCGACCAGGGCGTCGGCCTGCTCGAATCCGCCCGCCGTCTGCAGCTGGCCCTGAACACCGTCAAGCGCTACGCGCGAGCCGACCGGCCCGAGCGGATGCTCCGCGTCCCCAAGTACCGTGCCAGCCTCGTCGACCCCTACCGCGAGCACCTACGCAAGCGTCGAGCCGAGGACCCCGGCGTCCCCGTCGCGCACCTCTTCGAAGAGATCAAGGCCCTCGGCTACGAGGGCTGCCTCAACCTCCTGCACAAGTACATCAACCAAGGCCGCGCGGACGTCGACCGCAGCCACATCTCCCCGCGCCGGCTCGCTCGGATGATCCTTACCAGGCCCGACAACCTCAAACCCGAACATCGAGATCTTCTGGCACGCCTCACCGCGGCCTGCCCAGAGATGACCAGACTGGCCGCCGTTGTCGGGGGCTTCGCCGAGCTCCTGACGCCTCACGCTGGAAATGCCGACCGGCTCTCGCTCTGGATCGGCCAGGTCCGCGCGGTCGATCTACCTCATCTGCACGCCTTTACCAGGGGCCTGGAACGGGACCGCGACGCCGTGAACGCAGCGCTCACGCTTC
>NZ_VSFA01000286.1 GCF_008119785.1 Micromonospora sp. MP36
TCGCCGGCGAAGATCACCGCGCGCAACTGGAGTTGGTCCAGGCGCGGGTCGCCGGCGCCGGCCATCGCCACCAGCGAGCGGAACGCGGTGGGCGTCTGGTTGAGCATCGTCACATGGTGCTCGACCATCAGGTCCACGAACTCGTCCGGGTTGCGCGTCACAGCCTGCGGCACCACGACCAAGGTGCCGCCGAAGAGCAGCGCGCCCCACATCTCCCACACCGACACGTCGAACGCGAACGAGTGAAACAGCGGCCACACGTCATCGGTACGGAAACCGTAGTGCCGATCACCGACCTCCATCAGCCGCGCCACATTACGATGCGTCAGGCAGACACCCTTCGGCTTGCCCGTCGAGCCGGACGTGTAAATCACGTAGATCAGATCATCGACCGAGCCGGGCACGGCCGGGTCAGTGCTCGGCGCAGCCGCGATCTCCGCCGCGTCGGGATGCACAACCCTTCCGTCGTAGACGGCCTCCAACGGACCGGCCAGTTCCCTGGAGGCAACCACGACGGAGACCTGCGCGTCCTCCAGCATGAAGCCGAGCCGATCCACCGGCTGCGCCGGATCCAACGGCAAATAACCAGCACCCGCCTTCAACACACCCAACAACGTCGGAATCAGATCCGGACCCCGCTCCAGATGCACACCGACAAGCTCGCCCGCACCCACCGCACGCAGGTGATGGGCAACCCGATTCGCCCGCTCGTCCAACTCCCGATACGACAACCGCACATCCCCCGCCACCACCGCCACCG
>NZ_VSFA01000287.1 GCF_008119785.1 Micromonospora sp. MP36
ACACCTATACCGAGTTGCGGGCGTTGATCCCGCACGGACAGATCGGCGCCGAGCTGCGGGCGATCGCCCGCGACGACGTGCGCGCTGCCCGGGACGAACGGCGCCTGGGCAACCGGCTGCGCGCCGACCTGCTGGCTGTCTTCCCGGCCGCCATCGAGATCGCTGACGGTGACCTGAGCTCCGCGGTGTTCCTCAAACTCATGGAACGCTGGCCTTCCGCGGACGCGTTAGCCGCGGTCAGCCGCGAGGAACTCGAGGCGTTCGCCCGTTCCTGCCGGCACGGCTGGCCAGGCCGGTTCGCCGACCGCGTCATCCAGACGCTCTCGCAGCCGCAGCTGAACGCTCAACCGGGCCTCGTCCAGGCCAAGACCGGCAGCATCCGGCTGGCTGCCGCCCAACTGCTACTCCTGCGCACCCAGCGACGCCTGTGGGAACGACGAATGGGTGAACTTCTCCTCGGCGGCCACCGCCCAGCACGGGCCAAGACGGTGAAGGACCCCGACCCGGCCAAGACATTCCCCGCCGGGGAGATCTACCTGAGCATGCCCGGCCTGGGCGACAGGCTCGCTGCGCGGGTCGCCGGGGAGATCGGCGAACACTGGCACCAGTTCGCGACACCGAACGCGCTGCAGTGCTATGCGGGCCAGGCACCCGTCACCAGACGCTCCGGCCGCAGCGAACACACCGTCGCTCGACGCCTGGCATTCAACCGCTACCTCGGCGAAGCCGT
>NZ_VSFA01000288.1 GCF_008119785.1 Micromonospora sp. MP36
CCCGGGGTAGGGCAGGCCCTCCGGCGGGCCGTACACCGGGTCCACGGCCATGCCGGAGAGCGTGGTGAAGTCCGCGTCCCGCTTGCGGGCGGCGTCGTAGCGGGCCTGCCAGCGGGCCCGACCGGCGGCGATCTCGTCGGCGTCCATGCGCGGAGCTCCTCCTCGAGTCCTCGACTGAAGACCGAGTGTAGAACGGATACCTGAACGATCGATAAGGACGTGGGTACCGGCCGGTAACCTGACTCAGGCCGACGGTGCCGCCGGCCCGCCCAGGGCCACGTCGTCGACCCGGATGTTGATCTCGTCGACCCGCAGCCCGTACGCCTCGACCGCCTCCGTGACCTTCACCCGGACCGCGTCGGTCACCTCGGGGACCGGCCGGCCGCCGTCGATCACGATGACCAGGTTGACCAGCGCCGCGCCGTTGGTGACGTGCGCCGAGCAGCCCCGCCGGGCGTCGCCGACCTGGTCCAGCCCGACCCGGTCCAGCACCGCGTTGAAGAACCGCGCCACGTCGCCACCGAGCTCGGCCACCCCGGGCACGGACTTCGCGGCGGCCACCGCGATCTTCTCCACCACCTCGTCGGAGACGTGCGTCGCACCGCCCGCCACCGCGTCCGGCAGCACCGACAGCTCCTGGGTCGCCTCGTCAGCCATGCTCTCCCGCCCACTCGTCCTGCCCCACGACCGCCATGAGGCGGTGCGAGCGTACTAGTT
>NZ_VSFA01000289.1 GCF_008119785.1 Micromonospora sp. MP36
ACGCGGTGGGGTATTGCACGGGGTAGCGGGTGAGGTGTCGGGGGTATCCGGCGAAGGCTTCGGGTAGTCGGCCGTCGAAGTAGTTGGCGGCGTCGAGGATGCCTTCGGCGATGTGGGCGGCTTCGGCGTTGAAGCCGTAGCGGCGTAGGCCCCAGGCGATGAGTGAGTTGTCGAATGGCCAGACGGTGCCGACGTGGTAGCCGAGGGGGTTGTAGCGGGCTTCTCCTTCGGCGAGGGTGCGTACGCCCCAGCCGGAGAAGAGGCGGGGGCCGAGGAGGTGTTCGGCGATTTTCGCGGCTCGGGGTTGGTCGACGATGCCGCTCCACAGTAGGTGGCCGATGTTGGAGGACAGGGCGTCGACCTGGTTGCCGTCGGCGTCGAGGGCGAGGGCGTAGTACTGTCCGTCTTCGATCCAGAAGTCGTGGTTGAAGCGGTGTTTGAGGTCGGCTGCCTGGCGTTCGAGTTGGTCGGCGTAGGTGGGGTCGTTCCAGAATTCGCGGGCGAGTCGGGCGCCGCGGATTTTGGCGTCGTAGGCGTAGCCTTGGAGTTCGCAGGTGGCGCGGGGTAGGCCGGGCAGCCGGCCGTCGCGGTAGGAGATGGAGTCCCAGGAGTCCTTCCAGCACTGGTTTTCCAGGCCGTTGCGTTGGTTGCGGCGTTGGTACCAGATGTAGCCGTTACCCATGATGTCGCCGTACTCGTCGATCCAA
>NZ_VSFA01000029.1 GCF_008119785.1 Micromonospora sp. MP36
GAGCTAGCTCTCCGCCGCGCCCAACACCGACGAACGCGGAGCCCCGCTGGCGGGCCGGCGGCGCTACGGTGATTCAGCGGCGGCGGTAGGAGTTGGACGCGATCGAGACGCCGATCGCGGCGAAGATGACCTGGAGGGCCAGCTCGATCCAGTCGATGCCCCAGGTCTCCGCCACGCCGAGCACCGTGGCGACGAGGGTGCCGAGGACCGCGGCGACCACGCCGATGAGCACCGTGAGCCAGATCGGGATGCTCTGCCTGCCGGGTACGACCAGTCGGCCCAACGCGCCGATGATCAGACCGACGATGATCGCGGAGAGGATGCCGGTGACTTCCACGAGAGACCTGCCTTCCGACGGAATGTCGCTGCCTCGATCATCGCCGGGGCTGGCAAGTCGCCACACCACCGGCCGTTCGAGGACGCTCGCCGGGAACGGGAGCGGTGCTGATCTGCTCGCTGGTGCTTCTCGTCGTCATCGCCGCGCGCCTCTACCCGCGCGTCGTGCGGTGACTCCGGATTGCCGGGGCACGGCTTGAGCGATCCCTTCTCGCGCCGCGACTCGGCGGGCGTCCATCCCGGACGTCCATCCGTACCGTCAATGAGAAGGCCCAGATCGTGGTCGGGGCCTTCCCACTGAGCAGCATTCGGTTGTCCCGCCGTTCTTGAGAAGTTCGCATAGATGTGACGGGCACCACGCCCGACTTTCCAAATATCGTGCGCCCATTCTCACCAATTGCCAGGCCGCAATCCCTTTCCCCGGGTCCGATCCGGCACCCACCTCGTCCGGGTGCCGCCCCGCATGTGTCGAATCGCCGCAGGCCGCAGCCGGTCGCCCCGGCCGGAAATCCTGTCGATAACAAATATCGCCAACTGCCGCCACCACAATTCCCGCCGGCGGGAACCGGCCGCGTCCGATGACCGACACCGCCACGGCTTTCCCAGTTGCTGCCAAGGTCGCACTGGCCTGCTATGAGTCGACGCACCGCTGTCCACGAAGCGGCCGCCGACCGCAGGAGGCGGCGTACGCCGCCGCCCGATCGGACGTTCGGACGGCTAGCGACCGCCATTCGGTCGGATGAGTCGGGATTGTCAACGGAATCTGTCCATTGTCTTCGGTCGACGTGTCACTAACCGGTCAAAGGCTTTACCGAAAGGCGCGCCGATATCAATGCTCACTCGGGGCCAAACAATGGCCCGGTCGACGCGGGCCCGACCACGGCCCAGCATCAGCGAGAGGAACACGAATGTTCAGCACGAAGGCCACCGGGCCCGCACGAACGGCGTTCGCCGTGCTCGTGTCGGGCGCGATGGTGGCACTCGCGGTCGGCACCGGTCCGGCGTATGCCGCGGACCCGAACGACGCCGCGAAGGCGCGTGCCACCCCCGCCTACCAGCCGGCGCGGGGCGAGACGTGTGGGCTGCGCCCGTCGGCGAGCAAGAGCCTCAAGGACGAGACGCTGAGCTGCCTCGGCGTCGAGGCCAAGCTGGACCGCACTCCCGCCGTGGGCGAGACCGCGACCCTCCGGGTCACCGTGCGCGGCCAGGGCAAGATCGGACCGAGCGAGATCAGCGTCACCCTGCCGGCCGAGCTGGAGTGGGTCCAGACGCCGGCCGAGTTCGGTGCCCAGGACCGCAAGAGCACCCTGCCCGAGCGGGCCGGCACGGTCTCCGTCGCCCGGACGACCCGCACGCTGCGCGCCGACGACCGCTTCGCGTTCAGCGGCGTGGTCCGCGCGGTCAAGGCGGGGCAGGTGCAGATCCAGGTGCGGGCCACCGCTCCGCACGGCAAGGACGTCCAGGCCGGTCAGGACGACGTCTTCCTGACCATCGGGGAGAAGCCCGGGGTGTCCCGGCTCGGCCACGCCACGCCGACCGGCGACAACGCCACCAAGCCCGTACCTACCGCGGCGCGCGCCCCGCGGTTGGCCGGGCAGAAGCCGCGCAGCGTCGGCGTGGACCGGGTTGCCGGCGAGGCGCGGGCGGAGGCCGCGGCCAAGGGCCTGACCGCGATCAGCCCGCAGGCGGCGTGCGACACCCGGGTGGCCGGGAACTGGAGCTACCAGGACCAGAACGGCAGCTGGCACAACCAGATGAACTTCCAGGTGCAGGTCTGGGACGACGACACCTTCGGCGACTCGCTGCTCGCCACCGGCGTGACCGACGCCAACGGCAACTACAACATCTGCTTCGACTCGCAGGTCGAGGGCTGGCCGGACAGCGGCACCGCGGACATCTACCTCCGCTTCATCAGCTCGAACTCGCTGTGGCGGGTGCAGCGTGGCGGCAACCCGCTGTCCTTCCAGACCGGCACGACCAACGACGTGCCCACCGGGAGCACGCTGAACCTCGGCTCGCTCACCGCCGCCGACGGCGCGCTGCAGCGCGGCCTGCACGCGTTCGACGCCGCGAACGACGCCTGGCTGTGGATCCCGAAGCCGAACAACCTCTGCTGGGACCAGGACGACACGAGCTGCCGGCAGGTGGTCATCAACTGGGCCCCGGACTCGACCGACGGCACCTACTACAACACCGGCGACAACCAGGTCCACCTCGCCGCCGACGACCCGAACGCGCCCGTCACGGTGGTGCACGAGATCGGCCACGCGGTGATGGACGACCTGTACAACGACAGCTTCCCGTCCGCGCCCAACTGCAGCCCGCACAGCATCACCGGCGCCAGCTCCGCGGGGTGCGCCTGGACCGAGGGTTGGGCCGAGTGGTTCCCGGCGACCGTCTACAACGATCCGTTCTACCGCTGGCCGAACGGCGCCTCGTTGAACCTGGAGAACGCGAGCTGGGGCAACGGCTGGGGCGAGGGTGACACGACCGAGGGCCGGATCGCCGGCGCCCTGATCGACATCACCGACTACGCCAACGAGGCGACCTGGGACCGGTACGGGGAAGGCCCGCTGAACATCTGGACCACCTCCCGACGGCACAACTCGGTGAACTTCGCGGACTTCTGGGCCCAGCGCGCCGCTGACGGGTTCAACGTGGCCGACTCCGGTGCCCTCGCCTCCGTCTACCAGAACACGATTGACTACCAGTTCCGGGACCCGCTGGGCAACTACGCCCCGCTCACCCGGCCGGCGCCGGTCCCGCCGCACAACTTCGGCTACTCGACCTCGTGGAACTACTGGTCGGTGGTCGCGCTGAAGCCCAACTCCGGCGACCTGGACCTGCAGCTGTGGGACGACCGGGGGCAGGGCGCCTACCTGGCCGGCAGCGCCCAGGGCGGGACCAACGTCGACTTCGTCGCGGTCGACTCCAACCGCCGGGCGCTGGGTGACTACTACCCGCGGGTGGTCAACTACTCCGGCGGCGGTGGCTACCGGATCGAACTCGCCCAGGGCGCCGCGGTCCTGAACGCCGGCAGCAGCACGATCACCATGGGCACGAACAACGTGGCCACGGTGCGGGACACCTACCTGACCGTCGGGGTGCCGGTCACCATCTCGGTGGCGACCACCAACACCGGCCAGGACGCGGAGCTGTTCGTGCTGGACAGCGACCCGGCCAACTCCGGCACCTGGATCCGCTCGCGGTCCAGCGCGGTGGCCGTCGCCACGAGCGGCGGGGCCGGTGCGACCGAGACGATCACCTTCACCCCCATCCGCAGCGCCTGGTACGGGGTCGTCGTGATCAACAAGGCGGGCTCCGGCAACTACACCCTCACCCGGTCCTGATCGTCGGGACCATTCCGGAACAACCGGTCCGGGGGCGCCGACCATGGCGTCCCCGGACCGCCGTCCGTCCCCGGCGCGCTCCGGCCCGGACGGAACCGGCGGCACCGTCGTGGCGTCCGACCGGCGTGACCGCGACCCGGGAGGGCGATCCGATGCACCGAGGCAGAACGCTGGCCCTGCTCGCCGTGCTCGCCGCAGCGGCGACAACCGCCGGCTGCGCCGGCCGGGGCGGCGGGGAACCGGAGCCGCCGACCGGTGGTGAGGCGCTGGTGCTGCGGCTGAGCGAACTGCCCGGCATGCTGGCGCCCGGTGGCGCCGCGGCCGTACCCCCGAGCTTCTCCCTGTTCGGTGACGGCCGGCTGATCAGCGTCGCCGCCGGGCCCTCCGGTGGCTGGCCGCAACTGCGCGAGGACCGGGTCCCGCCGGACGGCGTACGCGATCTGTTCCGCGACGCGGCCGCGCTGCCGGACCATGCGGCGGTCGACGGCCCGGACGCGCCGGTCGTCCGGGTCGTCGTCGGCGCGACCGGCGGGCCGCGCACGGTCACCCTCCCCCGCTCCGACCCGGCCGCCGCGCGGCTGCGGGCGGCGCTCGCCGGTTACGCCGCCGGGTCGCTGGTGCCGTACCGGCCGGCGGCCGTGGCGGTCGTCGCCACGCCCGCCGATCCCACGGAACCGGCCCGGCCCTGGCCGTTGCCGACGCTGGCCGGTGAGCCCCTGACGGGCACGGGAGCCGGCGCCAGCTGCCTGGTGCTGCGCGGCGCCGACCTGGAAACGGTCCGTCGGGAGACGGCCACGGCCGGTGCCGAGACGCGCTGGCGCAGCGCCGGTCGGGTGTGGCAGGTGGCACCACGCCCGCTGCTGCCCGACGAGACCGGCTGCGCGGACCTGTAGCCGCCACCCGGGTCGCTGATCCGCCGGCCGGGCGCGGTCAGTGCGCCCCGCCCGGGTCACCGGGGAGCGGCTTGTCATCCCGCCCGCTCGGGGAATGCGACACCGGCGGCCCGCCGGTCGGCCAGAGTCAGGGTGGGCACTCACCCGGGTGCCGGGCGGGGGCGGATCGAGCGATCATGGCGGGGCCGGCTGCGGGCAGCCACGACCGGCGCCCGGGCGGCGGGCCGGGGCGGGTGCTCACGCGCGCGGCAGTCCGGCTGCTCGGTGGCCCGGGCCGGATCCGGGTCGTGGTGCTGCTGGGCGGAGCGCTGGCGCTGAACAGTGCGGACACCGGCACACTCGGCGCGGCGGCGAACCAGTTGGAGACGGACCTCGGCATCAGCCACGCCCAGCTCGGCCTGCTGGCCACGGCCTCATCGGGCGTCGGCGCTGTCGCCTCCGTGCCGCTGGGCGTGCTCGCCGACCGGACCAACCGGGTCCGGCTGCTGGTGATCACCACAGCGCTGTGGGCCGCGGCCATGGCCGTCGGCGGCCTCGCGCCCAGCTACGGGTGGCTGCTGCTGTCCAGACTGCTGCTCGGCGCCGCCGTGGCCGCAGCCGGCCCCGTGGTGGTCTCGCTGACCGGCGACTTCATCCCACCCGCCGAGCGCGCGGGAGTGCTCGGCTGGATCCTCGCCGGCGAGCTCATCGGCGCCGGTGCCGGCCTGCTGGCCGGTGGCGAGATCGCGGCGGCGTACTCCTGGCGGTACGCGTTCTTCCTGCTCGCGGCGGCGAGCGCGGGCCTGTCGGTGGCGCTCTGGTGGCTGCTGCCCGAGCCCGCCCGGGGTGGCGCCAGCCGGCTGCCGCCCAGCGAGGACGCCGCCGAGCCGGGCCGCCGACCGGATTCCGGGCAGCAGCCCACCGGTCGGGCACAGGCGGCGGTGTCCGCGAGCGGGGTCGCGCCGGCGGGCGACCGGGTGCTGACCGGTGATCCGAACGGGTGGTCCCTGAGCCGGGCGGCCGCCTACCTGCTCTCGATCCCCACGAACCGGCTGCTGATCGTGGCCTCGTCGATGGGCTACTTCTTCTTCGCCGGCATGCGCACGTTCATCGTCGTCTTCGCCGTCCGGCACTTCGGCGTTCCGCAGACGACGCTGGGCGCCCTCGTGCCGCTCATCGGGGTGGTGGCGCTGGCCGGCACGGTGCTCGCCGGCCGGCTCACCGACCGGGCGCTGGCCCGCGGCCACACCGGCGTCCGGATCGTCGTGCCGGCCGTCGGCTACGTCGCCGCCGCGCTGCTGTTCGTGCCCGGGGTGTGGTCCAGCTCGGTGGTGGTGGCGCTCCCGCTGATCGCGCTCGGCGCCGGTGCGCTCGCGGTGGCCAACCCGCCGCTGGACGCTGCCCGGCTGGACATCGTTCCCGGCCGGCTGTGGGGGCGGGCGGAGAGCCTGCGGACCGTCCTGCGGCTGGCCGCCGAGGCGGCTGCCCCGGCCACCTTCGGCTGGCTGGCCGACCAGCTCGGCGGCCCGGCCGGGCGCTCCAGCGGCATCGGCCTGCGGAACGCGTTCCTGATCATGCTGATCCCGCTGGCGGCCAACGGCCTGATCATGATCGCCGCTCGCCGCAGCTATCCGGTCGACGTGGCCACCGCGGCGGAGTCGGACCGGACGTCGAACGGCTGATCGGGGCCCGGCGGGCGGAGGCCAGCGCGCTCTGAGCGAGGCATTAGAAGCGATTTCAAGCGGTAGGGGTGATCAGCATGGTTATGCTCGGTTTGCACATGTTCCAGGTGACTCCATCGCCCACGGCGCCACCCGCACCACCCACGGCCGGATCACCGCATCCGCAGGTGCAACGCCCCGCTGCCGGGGGGCGATCGACGCCCGGCCGGCCGCTGCCGACGGGGTTGTGGCCGCTGGGTTCGCGCACGACCGGCCGGACGGAGAGATGATGTCCCTGCTCGACACCGTCAACCAGCCCGACGACCTCAGGCGGCTCACCCACGACCAGCTCCGGCTGCTCGCCGGGGAGATCCGGACGTTCCTGGTCGAGGCGGTCTGCCGCCGTGGCGGGCACCTCGGCCCCAACCTCGGCATGGTCGAGCTGACCATCGCGCTGCACCGGGTGTTCCAATCCCCGCGCGACCGGATCATCTTCGACACCGGGCACCAGGCGTACGTCCACAAGCTGCTCACCGGCCGCCAGGCGGGGTTCGCCCAGCTGCGCGGGTCGGGCGGGCTGTCCGGCTATCCGCGGCGGGCCGAGTCGCCGCACGACCTGGTGGAGAACTCGCACGCCTCCACCGCGCTGTCCTACGCCACCGGGCTGTGCTGGGCGTACGCCCTGGACGGGCCCGACCGCACCGTGGTCGCGGTGATCGGCGACGGCGCCCTCACCGGTGGCCTGGCCTGGGAGGCCCTGAACAACCTGGCCGCGTCACCCGGCCGGGTGGTGGTCGTGCTCAACGACAACGGCCGCTCGTACGCGCCGACCGTGGGCGGCCTGGCCGCGCATCTCGCGTCGCTGCGCACCGGGTCACCGGACCGGCGCGATGGGTCAACGGCCGGCTCGGAGTTCTTCCAGGCGCTGGGCCTGAGCTACCTGGGCCCGATCGACGGGCACGACGTCGCCCGGCTCGAAGCGGCGCTGCGGCACGCCCAGGAGTCGGACCGGTCCGTCGTGGTGCACTGTGTCACCCACAAGGGGCACGGCCACCCGCCGGCCGAGGCCGACGAGGCCGACCGGCTGCACACGGTGGGTGTGGTCGACCCGGCCACCGGGCAGCCGACCGGTTCACCCGGCCGCACCTGGACGGACGTCTTCGCCGAGGAACTCGTCGCCATCGGCGGACAGCGCCCGGACCTGGTGGCGGTCTCCGCGGCGATGCTCGGCCCGACCGGACTCACCGGCTTCGCCGCGCGCTATCCCGAGCGGACCGTCGACGTGGGCATCGCCGAACAGCACGCCATCACGTCGGCGGCCGGGCTCGCGTTCGGCGGCAAACACCCGGTGGTGGCGGTCTACGCCACCTTCCTGAACCGGGCGTTCGACCAGGTCCTGCTCGATGTGGGGCTGCACCGGCTGCCGGTCACCCTGGTGCTCGACCGGGCCGGGATCACCGGCCCGGACGGGCCGAGCCATCACGGCATGTGGGATCTGGCCGTGCTCGGCACCGTGCCCGGCCTGCGGGTGGCCGCCCCACGCGACGCGGCCACGCTGCGCGAGGAACTGCGGGAGGCGGTCGACGAGCGCCGGGGACCCACGGTGCTGCGGTTCCCCAAGGCTCGCGTCGACCACGACATACCGCCGGTGGAGCGGATCGCCGGAGTGGACGTCCTGCGCCGGGCGGCGGGTGCGCAGGTGCTGCTGGTCGCCGTCGGGGCGATGGCCGGGCCGACGCTGCGGGCGGCGGACCTGCTGGCGGCGGGCGGCGTCGAGTGCACCGTGGTGGACCCCCGGTGGGTACGCCCGGTGAACCCGGAACTCGCCGTGCTGGCCGCCGACCACGCCCTGGTCGTCACCGTGGAGGACGGGGTCCGCGAGGGTGGGGTGGGCGGCGCCGTCGCCCAGAGCCTCGCCGACGCCGCCGTCGCCACGCCGGTGTGCGCCCTCGGCCTGCCGACGGCGTTCGTGCCGCACGGCGACCGGCCCGGCCTGCTCGCCGAATACGGCCTGGACCCCCACGGCATCTGCGCGGACGTGCTGCGCCGGCTGTCGTGGGTCGGCACCGGAAGCCGGGAGGCGTCGCGGCGGGTACGGGCGAGCGTCCACAGCCGGTTGACCCCGCTCGCCGGATGAGCCGCCGCCCGTGTCCAGAGAAGGGAGAGAACCAGGGATGAGTCCACCAGCCATCGCCCCTGACATACGTCGGTTGGAGCAGGCCCGGGCGCAGGAGAACTTCCCGGTCGCCCTGCGGGTGCTGCCCGCGCGGTACCGCCGTCACCTTCTCGCGGTGTACGGCTACGCCCGCCATGTCGACGACCTGGGCGACGAACCGCTGGCCGACGGGCTCGACCGGCTCGCCGCCCTGGACGACGTCGAGGCCGAGCTGCGCGCCCTTTACGCGGGCGCCGACGTGCGGCACCCGGTGCTGCGCGCCCTCGCGCCCACCGTGGCCGAGTGCCGGCTGCCGCTGGACGCGCTCGTCCGGCTGATCGAGGCGAACCGGGTCGACCAGCAGGTCACCCACTACGCCACCTTCGAGCAGCTCGTCGGCTACTGCACCCTGTCCGCCAACCCGGTCGGCGAGCTTGTCCTGCACGTCTTCGGGCAGGCGGACCCGGCGACCGTCGCGCTGTCCGACCGGATCTGCACCGCCCTGCAAATCGTCGAGCACCTGCAGGACGTGGCCGAGGACCACCGCCGTGGCCGGGTGTACCTGCCGGCCGCCGACATGGAACGGTTCGAGGTCACCGAGGCGGACCTCGCCCGCGGCACCGCCGGCCGGCAGCTGCGGGAGCTGATCGGGTTCGAGGCGGAGCGGGCCCGGGCCTGGCTGGACGCCGGCGCCCCACTGGTGCCGGCCCTGCACGGCTGGGGCCGGCTCGCCGTCGGCGGCTACCTGGCCGGGGGCCGGGCGACGCTCGACGCGCTCGCCGCCGCCGACCACGACCCGCTGGCCGTCACCGTCCGGCCCCGCCGCCGGCACATCCTCGGCAGTTGGCTGGCCGCCACCGTGCGGAGCGCCGGATGACCACGACGACCACCCGGACCGACGCCGCCTACCGGCACTGCGAGCAGATCACCCGTAGCCAGGCGGCCAACTTCGCGTACGGCATCCGGCTGCTGCCGACGCCGAAACGGCGGGCGTTGTCGGCCATCTACGCGGCCGCCCGCCGCATCGACGACATCGGCGACGGCACGCTGCCGCCCGACGAGAAGCTGGACGCGCTGGCCCGGACCAGAGCCGCCCTGCACCGGCTGCCCGGCGACAGCGGCGGCGACCCGGTGCTCGCCGCGCTCGGCGACGCCGCGACCCGGATGCCGATTCCGCTGGCCGCCTTCGACGAGCTCATCGACGGGTGCGCCGCCGACGTGACCGGCCGCCGGTACGCCACCTTCGACGACCTGCTCTGGTACTGCCGCTGCGTGGCCGGATCCATCGGCCGGCTCTCCCTGGGCGTGTTCGGGGCCCGCCAGCCGGGCCGGGCCGCCCCGCTGGCCGACGCGCTCGGCGTGGCCCTGCAGCTGACCAACATCCTGCGCGACCTGGTCGAGGACCGGGCCGGCGGCCGCGTCTACCTGCCGGCGGAGGACCTGGACCGGTTCGGCTGCACCCTCCGCCTGGACGGGGCCGGCTTCGCCGACGCGCCCGAGCGGCTGGTGGAGCTGGTGCGCTTCGAGGCGGCCCGGGCCGCGCGCTGGTACGACGTCGGCCTGCGGCTGCTGCCCATGCTGGACCGGCGCAGCGCGGCCTGCACCGCCGCGATGGCCGGCATCTACCGCCGCCTGCTCACCCGGATCGCGGCCGATCCGCTGGCGGTCACCCGCAGTCGCGTGTCGTTGCCGGGCCGGGAGAAGGCCTGGGTGGCGGCGCGCGCTCTCGTCGGCCGTAGCGCATGACCGGGCCGGCCGCGCAGCCGGGAGGCGGATCCGGCACGGTGTGCGTGATCGGCGGCGGGCTGGCCGGGATCGCCGCCGCGATCCGGCTCGCCGACCTCGGCCTGTCCGTGACGCTGCTGGAGACCCGGCCGGAACTGGGTGGGGCGACCTACTCCTTCCGCCGCGACGGCCTCAGCGTGGACACCGGCCAGCACGTCTTCCTGCGGTGCTACCACACCTACCGTCGGCTGTTGGACCGGCTCGGCACGGCGGGCGACACCGACCTGCAGCCGCGGTTCACGGTGCCGGTGCTGCTGCCGGGACACCGGCCGCAGGTGCTGGCCCGCCGCCGGCTGCCGGCCCCCGCCCACCTGCTGCCGGCGCTGGCCGGATACCGGCTGCTCAGCCCGGCGGAACGGATCGCCGCCGTCCGGGCCTGCGCCGCGCTGCGCAACGTCGACCCGGACCTGCCCGCCACCGACGAGCGCAGTTTCGGCGACTGGCTCGCCGCGCACGGCCAGAGCCGCCGGGCCGTCCGGCGACTCTGGGACCTGATCACCGTGGCGGCGCTGAACCTGCCCAGCACCGACGCGTCACTGGCGCTGGCCGCTCGGGTGTTCCGCACCGGGCTGCTGGAGGCCGCGGACGCCGGTGACATCGGCCGGCCCCGCGTCCCGCTGACCGAGCTGCACGGCGTTGCCGGCCGTCGGCTGCTCGACCGGCTCGGCGCCCGGGTCCACACCCGGGCGCGGGTCCGCTGGATCCGGCCGGAGCCGACCGGATTCCGGATCGGCCTGGGCGACGGCGAGCTGGACGCCGACGGCGTGGTGCTGGCCGTGCCGCACCAGGCCGCCGCGTCGCTGGTGCCGCCCCTCGCCGCGCCCGCCGCCGAGCAGTGGCACCGGCTGGGCGCGGCACCCATCGTCAACGTGCACCTGCGCTACGCCACCAAAGTGACCGACCTCGGCATGGCCGCCGCGGTGGAGTCCCCGGCGCAGTGGATCTTCGACCGGTCGGAGCCGGGGATGAACGGCGAGCAGCATCTGGTGGTGTCGCTGTCCGCCGCCGACGCGGAGATCGAGCGGCCGGCGGCGGAGCTGGTGACGACCCAGCGGCAGGCGCTCGCCGACCTGTTCCCGGCCGCGCGGCACACCCCGGTACGCGACGCGTTCGTGACCCGGGAGCCGAAAGCCACCTTCCGGCAGGCGCCCGGCACCCGGGCGTACCGGCCGGGTCCGGCCACCCGCCTCCCGGGGCTGGTACTGGCCGGCGCATGGACCGACACCGGCTGGCCGGACACGATGGAGGGCGCGGTACGCAGCGGCGAGGAGGCCGCCGACATCGTCGCCCGCCAACTCCTGTCCCGGCCCCGACACCACTCGGAGGCCGTATCATGACCGTCGCACGCAGTCGCAGCACGGACCAGATCCAGACCTACGTCGAGCCGGCGATCCGGGCCCTGCTGGACCGGTTGGACCCGGGCAACCGCCTGGTCGGGGGCTACCAGCTGGGCTACTGGGACGCCGACGGATCACCGGCCGCCTGCCAGGGCAAGGGGCTGCGCCCGGCGCTGGCGCTGCTGTCGGCCCGGGCCACCGGCGCCGAGCCGGCCGCCGGGGTGCCGGCCGCCGCCGCCGTGGAGTTGGCGCACAACTTCTCCCTGCTGCACGACGACGTGATGGACGGTGACACCGAGCGCCGGCACCGGCCGACCGCGTGGACGGTGTTCGGGGTGGGCCCGGCGATCCTCGCCGGCGACGCGCTGATCGGGTTGGCCCATGAGGTGCTCACCGAGACCCCTGGCGGCTGCCCGGCCGCCCGGCGACTCGCGGTGGACATCCGGGCGCTGGTCGCCGGGCAGGCGGCCGACCTGGACTTCGAGCGGCGCGACGACGTGACCCTCGACGAGTGTCTGCGGATGGCGGAGCAGAAGACCGCCGCGCTGTTGGCCGGCTCGTGCGCCCTCGGGGCGATCCTCTGCGGCGGCCCGCCCGGCCTGGTCGACGGGCTGTCCCGCTTCGGGCGCCACCTCGGACTGGCCTTCCAGCTCGTCGACGACCTGCTCGGCATCTGGGGGGACCCACGCCGCACCGGCAAGCCGGTCGGCTCGGACCTGCGGACCCGCAAGCGGAGCATCCCGGTCGTGCGGGCGGTGACCAGCGGTCAGGCGGCCGCCCGGGCCCTGGCGGAGCTGTACCGGTCGCCGCAGCCGTTGACCGACGACGACGTGGCCCGGGCGAGCGCGCTGATCGAGGCGACCGGCGCCCGGGACTGGACGGCGCAGCGGGCGTGGCAGGAGACGGAGCGGGCCCGCGCGGAACTGGACGCGCTCGACCTGCCCGACGACGTGCGCGACGAGTTCGTCGATATCGCCACCTTCACCACCGGACGGGATCACTGATGACTGAGCTGCTGTCGCCGAAGCCGAAGCCCACCGCCATCGCGACCCGGCCGGGCGCAACGGCGTCCGACCCGGCCTGGGAGGCCCTGCGCCGCGCCCGGGACCACCTGCTCGGGCTGCAGGACGACGCCGGCTGGTGGAAGGGGAACCTGGCCACGAACGTCACCATGGACGCCGAGGACCTGCTGCTGCGGCAATTCCTGGGCATCCGGACCGCCGAGCAGACCGCCGAGTCGGCGCGGTGGATCCGCTCCCAGCAGCGCCCGGACGGCTCGTGGGCCACCTTCCACGGCGGGCCGGGGGACCTCTCCACCACCGTCGAGGCGTACCTGGCGCTACGGCTGGCCGGCGACACGCCGGACGCGCCGCACCTCGCCGCCGCCGCCCGGTTCGTCCGCGCGCACGGCGGGCTCGCGGCGAGCCGGGTGTTCACCCGGTTCTGGCTGGCCCTGTTCGGCCACTGGCCCTGGTCGCAGCTGCCGGCCGTCCCGCCCGAGCTGGTGCTGCTGCCGCACTGGATGCCGTTCAACGTCTACGACTTCGCGTGCTGGGCCCGGCAGACCATCGTCCCGCTGTCCATCGTCCGGGCGTTGCGCCCGGTGCGGGAACTCGGCTTCGACGTCGACGAGCTGCGCACGCCCGCGGCGGCACCGCGGCCGCCCCGGTTGCGGTCCCGGGCCGGGGTGCTGCACCGGTTGGACCGGCTCGCCAGCGGCTACGAGCGGATCGCCCGGGGACCGGCGCGCCGGCACGCGCTGCGCCGGGCCGCCGAGTGGATCGTGGCCCGCCAGGAGGCCGACGGCTCCTGGGGCGGGATCCAACCGCCCTGGGTCTACTCGCTGATGGCGCTGCACCTGCTCGGCTATCCGCTGGACCACCCGGTGCTGCGGGCCGGACTGGACGGGCTGGACCGGTTCACGGTGCGCGAGCAGACCCCGGACGGCCCGGTGCGCTGGTTGGAGGCGTGCCAGTCGCCGGTGTGGGACACCGCGCTCGCGGTCACCGCGCTGTCCGACGCCGGGCTGCCGGCCGGGCATCCGGCGCTGGAGCGGGCCGGGAAATGGCTCCTGCAGGAGGAGATCCGGGTACGCGGGGACTGGGCGATCCGCCGGCCGGCGGCCCCGGTGGGCGGCTGGGCCTTCGAGTTCGAGAACGACGGGTACGCCGACACCGACGACACCGCCGAGGTGATCATGGCGTTGCGGCGGACCGCCGTACCGGCGGAGGGCGCGGTGCTGCGGGGCAGCCGCTGGCTGCTCGGCATGCAGTGCCGCGACGGCGGCTGGGCCGCCTTCGACGCCGACAACACCCGGGCGATCGTCGGCGACCTGCCGTTCTGCGACTTCGGCGAGGTCATCGACCCGCCCAGCGCGGACGTGACCGCGCACGTCGTCGAGGCGCTGGCGGCGGAGAACTTCGCCGGCACCCCGCCGGTACGCCGGGGCGTGCACTGGCTGCTGCGGGCCCAGGAGCCGGACGGTTCCTGGTTCGGCCGCTGGGGCGCCAACCACGTCTACGGCACCGGGGCGGTGGTGCCCGCCCTGGTGGCCGCCGGGGTCAAGCCCGGACACCCGGCGATCCGGGCGGCGGTCGACTGGCTGCTGGCACACCAGAACCCGGACGGCGGCTGGGGCGAGGACATGCGCTCCTACCGGGACCCGTCCTGGATCGGGCGGGGCGAATCCACGGCCTCGCAGACCGCCTGGGCGCTGCTCGCGCTGCACGCGGCCGGCCACGGCTCCGGGGAACCGGCGCAGCGCGGGATGCGCTGGCTGGTCGACACGCAGCGGCCGGACGGCGGCTGGGACGAGCCGCACTACACCGGGACCGGTTTCCCCGGCGACTTCTACATCAACTACGGCATGTACCGGCTGGTCTTCCCGATCAGCGCGCTCGGCCGGATCCTGAACGCGCGGGGCGGCCTGACCGCCGAGGTGGTGCCGTGACCGAGCCAGCGGTACCTCCCGATCCGGCGTGGACCCTGTACGCGCCGATGCGGCCGGAGGCCGCGGCGCTGCGGCGGGGGCTGACCGGTCTCGATCCGGGACGGTGGCCGGCCCTGCGCCGTACCGGCGCCGGAATCCGGCGCGCCCGGTCGGTCGCCGCCGGCCGGCCGACCGGGGCGACTCCGGTCGCGGTCGCCGGCATCGGCGGCGGGCTGGCTCCCGGCCTGGCTGCCGGCGACGTCGTGGTGGCCACCGAGGTACGCGCCGACCCGCGGGCCGGGCACCCGGGGCCGGACGTGCTGCCGATGCCGGCCGCCGCCCTGCTCGCCGCCGCCCTGCGTCGTCGCGGGCTGCGGGTGCACCTCGGTCCCGTCCTGACCACGACGCGGCTGGTCGACGGCGCGGCCCGGGCCCGGCTGGCCGGCACCGGCGCGCTCGTCGCCGACCTGGAGTCGGCGTGGCTGCTGGCCGGCTGCGCCGACCGTCCGGCCGCCTGCGTCCGGGTGGTCGCCGACACCGCGGCCGGACCGCTGTACCGACCGGCCACGCTCCGCCGGATCCGCGCCGCGCTGCGGGTGCTGCCCGCGGTGGCGGCGGCACTGGCCGAGTGGGCGGCGGCCGCCGGCAGCGTCGAGCAGGTGCTGCTGGCCTCGCCGCGCTCGTTCTGCGCCGGGGTGGAGCGGGCGATCGCGGTGGTGGACCAGGCGCTGCGCCGGCACGGTCCGCCGGTCTACGTCCGCAAGCAGATCGTGCACAACGCGCGGGTCGTCGCCGATCTGCGGGCCCGCGGCGCGGTCTTCGTGGACGAACTCGACGAGGTGCCCGACGGCGCGCTGACCATCTTCTCCGCGCACGGCGTGTCGCCCGCGGTACGCCAGGAGGCCGCCGACCGGCAGCTGCCGGTCATCGACGCCACCTGTCCGCTGGTGACCAAGGTGCACGCCGAGGCGCGCCGGTTCGCTGGCCGGGGCGACACGGTGCTGCTGATCGGGCACGCCGGCCACGAGGAGACCGAGGGCACCCTCGGCGAGGCGCCCGCGCGGATCCGGCTGGTGCCGGACGCGGCCGCCGCCGAGACGGTGCAGGTGACCGACCCCTCCCGGGTGTCCTATCTGGTGCAGACCACGCTGGCGGTGGACGAGGCGGCGGGCGTCGTGGACGCGCTGCGCCGGCGCTTCCCGGCGCTGACCGGGCCCGGCTCGGACGACATCTGCTACGCCACCACCAACCGGCAGCGGGCCATCACGGCGGTCGCCGATCGGTCCGACGTCGTGCTGGTGGTCGGGTCGACCAACTCCTCCAACTCCCGCCGACTGGTCGAGGTGGCCGAGCGGGCCGGCGCGCGGGCCCACCTGGTCGACGACGTGGGCGGTGTGGACCTGCGCTGGCTGGCCGGCGCCACGACGGTCGGGGTGACCGCCGGCGCGTCGGCGCCGCCCGGTCTGGTCGACGAGCTCGTCGCGGCACTCACCGCGCTCGGTGCCCGGGAGGTGAGCGAGCACACCGCAGCCGTCGAGGACGTCAGCTTCACCCTTCCCAAGGAGGTACGCCAGCCATGAGCATGCCGATGCGCCAGAGCCTGCGGATCGCCAGGTACCTGGTCGAACAGAAAGTGCGCGGGCGCAAGCGGTTCCCGCTGCTGCTGGAGCTGGAGCCGTTGTTCGCCTGCAACCTCAAGTGCGCCGGCTGCGGCAAGATCCAACAGTCGGCGGACCTGCTGAAGCGCCGGATGCCGGTGGAACAGGCACTGGCCGCCGTGGAGGAGTGCGGCGCGCCGATGATCTCCATCGCCGGCGGCGAGCCCCTCATGCACCCCGAGATCGACACCCTGGTCGCCGAACTGGTGCGCCGGAAGAAGTACGTCTTCCTCTGCACCAACGCGGTCCTGCTGCCCAAGAAGATCGACAAGTTCCGGCCGTCGCCGTACTTCGCCTTCACGGTGCACATCGACGGGCTGCGGGAACGACACGACGCGTCGGTGTGCAAGGACGGGGTCTTCGACGCCGCGGTGGCGGCCGTGCGGGAGGCGCAGCGGCGCGGCTTCCGGGTCACCACCAACACCACCTTCTTCAACACCGACACCCCGCAGACCGTCATCGAGGTGCTCGACTACCTCAACGACGACCTGCGGGTCGACGAGATGATGCTCTCCCCGGCGTACGCGTACGAGAAGGCGCCGGACCAGGACCACTTCCTGGGCGTGACGGAGACCCGGGAGCTGTTCCGCAAGGCCTTCGGCGGTGGCCGGCGGGCTCGCTGGCGGCTCAACCACTCCCCACTGTTCCTGGACTTCCTGGAAGGTCGGGTGGACTTTCCCTGCACGGCGTGGGCCATCCCGTCGTACTCGCTGCTCGGCTGGCAACGGCCCTGCTACCTGATGGCCGACGGCTACACCGCCAGCTACCGGGAGCTGCTCGACACCACGGACTGGGACAGCTACGGGCGGGGCCGCGATGACCGCTGCGCCAACTGCATGGCGCACTGCGGGCACGAACCGACCGCGGTGCTGGCGACCATGTCCTCGCTGCGGCAGTCGCTGCGGGCGGTACGCGGCGGCTGAGATCCAGCCCCACCGACGGCCGGGTTCACCCGAACCGGGTGGCCAGGCTGCGGTACAGCGCGGGCAGCAGCCCGCGTACGGCCACCGGCAGGCGCAGCCAGCCCGGGACGTACACCTCGGCCCGGTTCCGGGCGATCGCCTCGGTCAACGCCGCAGCCACCCGCTCCGGTGGCAGCGGTCTCGGCCGGCTCCGGTGGTACGGCTGCCCCCGGCGGACGAAGAACGGGGTATCCACCACCCCGGGCACGATCGTGCTGACGGTCACTCCGCGGCCGGCCAGCTCCAGCCGGAGGCTCTCGGCGAAGGCGTCCAGCCCGGCCTTGCTGGCCGCGTAGACCGCTTCCCCGCCCACCCCGAGCCGCCCGGCGATCGAGCCGACGAAGACCAGGTGGCCGCCGTGGTGGCACATGCCGGGCAGCAGCGCCCGGGTCAGCTCGATCGGTGCGCGCAGGTTCACCGCGAGCAGCTCGTCGGGGAGCGGGTCGGCCATCCCGGTGAACGGGCCGGCCCAGCCCATGCCGGCGTTGTTGACCAGCACGTCCACCCGGGTGTGCCGGGCCAGGGTCCGCTCGGCCAGTTCCCGGCCGGCGCCGGGCCGGGTCAGGTCGGTCAGCACCGTGGTGGCGCCGGTCTCGGCGGCGAGCCGGGCCAGTCGGTCCGGGTCCCGACCGGCGGCGACCACCTGACTTCCCGCGTCGGCCAGCCGTCGGACGAGGGCGGCGCCGATGCCCGACGAGGCGCCGGTGACCAGCACCACCGCGCCGGTCAGCCGCACGGCGGCGGCTCCGGCGGCGCCGGAGCCCGCCGCGGCGGCCCCGAAGCGCTCACCGCCGGGGCGCCGACCGTCCGGGCGTCGGCGACCGGCGCGCGGTCGGCCTCGGCGAGCAGCTGGGCCAGTTCGGCGTGCAGGGCGGCGACGAACGCGGGGCCGACCTCGGCCAGCGACGCGTCCAGCAGTGCGCCGACCTCGAAGGTGTCACCGCCGCGCAGGATGCCGACCCCGACGGGCACCCCCTCGGCGAGCGGGACCACCGGGGTGGCCGACCGGAGCGGCGCGCCGGCCACCTCCAGCGGACGCAGCGGCGCCGGGACGTAGGAGACGATCACGTTGAGGTGCCGGCTGCTGTAGAACCGCCGCGCCAGGGCGGCGTGCAGCGGCGCGGGCAGCGCCCCCATCGCCCGCATGACCAGGCCGGCCGCCTCGGGTTCCCCGCTGCGCAGCGCGGTACGCAGCGACTGCCGGACCACGGCGACCCGGAACCGGGGCGGGATGCGCCGCACCGGCAGGTCGAGCGTGACCGCACCGGTCCAGTTCCCCTGTGTGGGCGCCCGGCGGCGAAGGTCACGGGAGACCGCGAACATCGCCCGCAGCCGGGGCGGCGCCGGCGTGGGGTGCACCCGACCCAGCGCCCCGGCGGTCAGCGCCAGCATGAGTTCGCTGGCGTGCGCCCGGCAGGCCCGGGCCGCGCGCAACACCTCGGCGGCGGGCAGGGTGGCGGTGACCAGGATCCGGCGCGGTGAGCTCAGCGGGCGGTTGAGCTCGGTGGCCGGGGCCGGCCCCTGCGCGGCCAGGCGGGCCAGCCCGCGTGCGGTCAGCGCGACCCGACGCGCCGTGTCCCGGACCCGGTCACCCTTCCCCGCCCCGTCCCGCGCCGGTCGGGCCGGTGCCCATCCGGCCGGCTTCGCCGCCGGGGTGGTGGCCGGCTCGAGCAGCCGTTGCAGGACCCCGATCGCCGACAGCCCGTCGCCGAGGCAGTGATGCAGCTTGACCGCGACCCGGCTACGCCGGTCCGGCAGCCCGCCGACCAGCAGGATCTGCCAGGGTGGCCGGTCCAGGGCCAGCGGCTGGGACCAGAACCGGTCCACGGCGGCGCTGCCGTCGTCGCCCGGCGCGACCCGCGCCTCGGCCAGGTGGGCGGCGGGATCGACGTACCGGTCGACGACCCAGCCGGGCCGGCGTCCGGGCCCCCGGCTGACCAGCCGGCGACGCAGGGTGGTGATCGCGGGTAGCCGCCGCGCCAGCAGCGTGACCAGATCCTCGCGGGTCAGGGCCTCGCCGTCGGGCCGGGGCCCGAACTCCAGCACCACACCGATCTCTTGGGCCACCGTGGCCGACTGCACGTACCGGAAGAACGCGTCCTGTGGGCGAAGGGGCCAGCTGGGCGGCCGGCGGCCGGCCGGCCCACCGGGAGACGGGGTCGGGCGGTCGCCGGCGGGTGGCGCTGCCTCGACCGGCGAGCGCGCCCCGGCGACGGCCGGCAGCCCGAGGTCCGGCAGATGGGGGTGGGGCTCGCGCAGCGGGTGGGGCGGGTGCGGGCCGACCAGCCGGGAGCGGACGACGGCGACCAGCGCGGCCGGGTCGCGGGCCGTCTCGGCCAGCCCGGCGGCGGTCATCAACGCCGCGTTGGCGGCGCCGTGCGCGGCGATCGGCCGGTACATCACCACCGGCGTGCCGCTGGCCCACGCCTCCAGCGCGGTCGCCCCGCCCGCGTTGGTGACCAGCAGGTGCGCGGCCTGCAGCAGGGTCGGCATGTCCTCGACCCAGGCGCGCACCACCAGCCTGCCGGCCGGGGCGGGCAGCCGCGCCAGCCGGTCGGCCAGCTGTTCGTTGCGTCCGCAGACCGCGACCACCTGCACCGCGTCCCCGATGCCGACCAGCGGGGCGATCGCCTCCTCGACCGAGCCCAGGCTGTAGGAGCCGCAGGCGACCACCACCACCTTCCGGTCCGGGTCGAGACCGCAGCGCCGGGCCGCCTCGGCCCGGTCACCGGGCCGGAACCGCTGCAGCACCGGTGGCGCGCAGACCCCGAGCGCCGCGCCCGGGGCGGCGACCGCCGCCACCGGCACCGCCGCCGGGTGCACCACCACTCCCAGATCCAGTTGTGAATACACCCAGAACGGGTGCGGGGCGAAGTCGGACACCCAGGCCCCGACCGGTACGCCGAGACCGCGGTGCCGCCGTAGCCAGGCCAGCCCGGCACTGCCGATCGGGTAGGTGGAGAGGATCAGGTCCGGGTCGAACGCCTCGATGACCGGGGCGAGCCGTCGGCCGGCCCAGGAACCGGTGAACCACTTCGAGGCGTCGGCGAACCACCGGTGCCGCCACAGCGAGGACCAGAAGAACTCGTACAACCAGGGCGTCGCCCCGACATTGGTGAGGTAGGTGCGACGAAAGGTCGGCCCGACTCCCGGACCCATCGCGTCGAGGGTGTCCACCCAGCCCACCCGGCTACCCGGCCAGAGCGCGTGGACGCGTTCCTCGAGCGCCCGGCCGGTGGCGTCGTGCCCGCCCCCGATGTCGGCCGAGACGATCAGCACGCGCCGCGCGATCGACCCGGCCGGATCCGGCGGCCGGATCGGCTGACCCGGCCCGCTGTCGGCCGCGATCACCGGGCGCCCGCCGGATTCGGGCGGCGCCGGGGGCGAGACGCGGGCGCTGGTGGGTATGCCAGGCGGGCCTCGACCGGCCGACCCGGCGCCGACGAACTCGGGACTTCCTCATGGCCTTCGGTTTCCTGCTGGCGATCCTCGCCGCGCTGTGCAGCGCCAACGCGGCGATCGTGCAGTCGATCGGAGCGCGCCGGGTGGCGACCACGGCCCACCTCGACCCGAGGTTGCTGTGGCGGCTGGTGCGGAACGGGCCGTACGCGGCGGGCCTGGCCCTGGACACCGCCTCCTCCGGCCTCACCTTCACCGCGCTGCGCACCGTGCCGCTGTTCGCGGTGCAGGCGGTGGGCGCGGCCAACCTCAGCCTGGTGGCGCTGATCGCCATGCTGGTGCTGCGCGTCCGGCTGGCCGCCCGGGACTGGGTGGCGATCGGTGGGGTGGTCGCCGGCCTGCTGCTGCTGGTGGTCTCCGCGGGCACCAGCCCCCCGGCCGAGGAGCCGGCGGCCGTCGGCTGGGGGCTGCTCGGCGCCGTGCTCGCACTGGCCGTGGGCGCCTACCTGGGCAGCCCGCGGATGCGGGGGCCGGCCCTGCCCGGGCTGCTGGCCGGGCTGTCCTTCGGCGCCGCGGCGGTCGGCGCCCGGCTGCTCGGCCGGGTCGACAGTCCGGGCGCCGTGCTGGGCAGCCCGGTCAGCTACACGCTGGTGCTCGCCGGGCTGACCGGCCTGCTGCTCTACGCCACCGCCCTGCAACGGGGCTCCGTCACGGTCGCCTCCGCCTCGACCATCCTCGGGCAGACCGTGGGCCCGGCGGCGACCGGCTGGCTGGTGCTCGGCGACCGGGTGCGGCCCGGTGCCGAGCCGGTGGCGGTGCTGGGCTTCGTGCTCGCCGTCACCGGCGCGGTCGCGCTCGCCCGGCACGCCCAGCCGCACCAGGCGCGGACCGACTGACCGTCGGACCGTTGGGCACCGGGTCGCGGTCGTTGACATGTCGTACGCCTCCAGCGACGAAAGGCGGAGCGCCACCAGCCGCCGCCCCTCGGGATGAATAGCAGCCTACCGGCGGATTTCTTCCGCTATAAGGTACTTTCAGGCTCTTGGCAGGGGATATGCCGGTTCGACGAGGCGAGGGCGGAGGCGGATGACAGCGGGAAGACCCGGCCGGAAGCCCGGAGCCCGTCCGCCTCGTCCGCTCGGCGAACCCGCCCTGGTGCCGATACCGACCGGCTGGTGGCTGGACGCGCTGCTGGTCGCCGCGCTCGCCGCGCTCACCGCCGCGCTGGTCTGGTGGTCACCGCTGCTGCAGGTGGACATCGCGGTACGGGACTGGTGCGACCAGCACCGGCCGCCACCGGTCGGCAAGCTGATGCTGGCCTTCGACTACCTGGGCCAGGGCGGGCCGCTGACCACGCTGACCGTGGCGGTGTCGTTCTGGCTCGCCTGGCGGCACCGGACGGTACGGCCGATCATCCCGGCCGGCCTGGCCCCGATCGTGAGCACCGTGCTGATCGTGGGCCTGAAGAAGTGGACCTCACGAGGCGCCCCACACCACGGCTCCGTACGGTTGTTCAGCCACGGATGGGAGGAGTTCTACCCGTCCGGGCACGTGAGCAACGGCGTCGTCTACTACGGGGTGCTGGCGATGCTGCTCGCGCCGTACCTGGCGGTGCCGGTCCGGCGCGTGCTGCAGTGGCTGCCCGGCGTGCTGGTGCTCATCGGCACCACCTACCTCGGCTACCACTGGCTCACCGACAGCATCGGCGGGTACCTGCTCGGGCTGCTGATCGTCCGGTTCCTGCTGCGGGTGCCGTGGCGGACGCTCCGCCTGCCGCGCCGGCTCGACCGGCCACCGCCCAGCGACCACCAGGTCTACGCGCACGCGCACCGCGACGGCCCGCCGAATCCGCATCACCGCTGGGCACCGGGCCAGGTCCGGATGATCGGACCTCCGTGCTGAGCGGGGAGGTGCTGGCCGGAACGCCCCTCGCCCTCGGCGCGGCCGCGGCTTTCGGGGCGTCCTCGGTGCTGCAGTTCCGCGCCTCCCACCGCGCACCCGAGAGCCCGGCCGGCCGACCCAGCCTGCTCGTACACCTGGTGCGCCTACCGGAATGGCGCTGGTCGGTCGTGCTCGCCGCCGGAGCCTTCGGCCTCCAGGTCGCCGCGCTCAGCCTGATGCCGCTGATCCTGGTGCAGCCGCTGCTGATCACCGGACTGCTCTGGTACATCCTGCTGCACTCGCTCACCGAGCGGAGGCGCCCGGACCTCAGGATCATGCTGGAGGCGGTGCTCTGCCTGGTCGCGCTCTCGGCCTTCCTGCTGATCGCCCAACCCTCGGCCGGACAGGGCAAGGGGCTCGGCACGCTCTCGTCGGCCCTGCTGCTGGGCGTCGCGGTAGTCGGGGCAGTGTCGTTGTGCCTGGCGGCCGCTGTCGGGCTGGGCCGCAAGTGGCGCCCGCTGCCGCTGGCGCTGGCCGCCGGCACCTGTTACGGCGTCACCGCCGGCCTGATCAGCAGCCTCGCCTTCCACTACAACGGCAGCCCGCTGAGCGTGTTCGGGCACTGGCAGACGTGGGCGCTTGCGGTCCTGGGCCCGTTCGGCGTGCTGCTGAGCCAGAACGCCTACCAGGCCGGCCCGCTGGGGGCGCCAGCCCTGGCCACGATCATCGTCGCCGACCCGCTGGTGTCGCTCGCCGTCGGCCTGCTCTGGCTCGACGAGCGGATCCAGACGGGGCCGTGGGACCTGACCGGGGAGGTGCTGGCCCTGGCCGCGCTGGCCGGTGCCGTCTTCCTGCTCGCCCGGCGGGCGCCCCACGTCGACGAGGAGTAGCGACTGAAGCTTTCTTACGCCATCGATAGGTCGATCGGAATCCATTGACACGAGGACCGGTCGGGGCGAGGGTGGCCACTGAGCCATCCCCTCGAACGGAGGTGCCATGCCCCGATCACGAGCACCCATCGGCAGGCGGGTCCTGCTCAGCACCGCGCTGGTCGGCGCCGCCACGCTCGCGCCGGTCTCCCCCGCGCCCGCGGCCAGCCCGACACCCACCGACCGGCAGCAGCAGTACGCGGCGGCGGCCGCCGAGTACGGCGTCCCGGAGTCCGTCCTGCTCGCCGTCTCGTACCTGGAGTCCCGCTGGGACACCAACGCCGGCACCCCGAGCACCAGCGCGGGCTACGGCCCGATGCACCTCACCGACGCGACGTACGTCAACAGCCTGGGCGGCCCCGGCCACTACGGCCCGGCGGAGGACCCGCGCGGTGACGACTCCCGCGCGCCGATCCACCTCGGCCAGCCCGCCGTCGGCCCGGCGGCCGAGCCGGCGCTGCAGACCCTGGACGCCGCAGCCGCGGCCACCGGCACGGGGAAGGCAGCGCTCAGGTCCGACCCGGCGGCCAACATCCGCGGCGGCGCCGCCCTGCTGGCGGCGTACCAGAAGGCGGTCAGCGCCCCCGTCGGCACCGGCACCGACCCCGGCGCCTGGTACGGCGCGGTGGCCCGCTACTCCGGCTCCGACCGCACCGACTCCGCGGCGATCTTCGCCGACGAGGTGTACGCGACGATCCGCACCGGCGCGGCCCGGACCACGGACGACGGTCAGCGGGTGGCTCTCGCCGGTCGCGCCGTGACCCCGCAGAAGTCCTGGCTCGACCGGCTCGGCCTGCACAAGGCGGCCCGGGCCGCCGGCGTGGAGTGCCCGGCGGAACTGGCCTGCGAGTGGATCCCGGCGCCGTACCAACTGCTGGGCGACGGGACGGACCCGGAGTACTACGGCAACCACGACCTGTCCGAGCGGCCGGCCCGGCAGAAGATCGAGTACATCGTCATCCACGACACCGAGGAGACCTACGCCCGCACGCTGGAGCTGGTGCAGGACCCGGCGTACGTGAGCTGGCACTACACGATGCGCTCCAGCGACGGCCACACCGCCCAGCACGTCCGGACCAAGGACGTCGCCTGGCAGGCCGGCAACTGGTACGTCAACAGCAAGTCCATCGGCATCGAGCACGAGGGCTTCGCCCGCCAGGGCACCTGGTACACCGAGGCCCTGTACCGCAACTCGGCCAAACTCGTGCGGTACCTCGCGAAGCGGTTCGACATCCCGCTGGACCGGCAGCACATCATCGGCCACGACAACGTGCCCGGCACCGTCCCCTCGACGGTCCGCGGCATGCACTGGGACCCGGGCCCGTACTGGGACTGGTCGCACTACTTCGACCTGCTCAAGGCGCCGTTCCACGGCACCGGCACGCCGCGGACCGGGCTGGTCACCATCGACCCGGACTTCGCCACCAACCGCCCCGCGTTCTGGGGCTGCACGCTGGACGAGAACGACCAGCCGACCAGCGAGCCCTGCCCGCTGCGCGGCTCGTCGTCGGTGATCCTGCACAGCGCGCCCCGCGACGACGCGCCGCTGGTCACCGACATCGGGCTGCACCCGGACGGATCGCCGTCCACCATGGAGGCGTCCGACCACGGCGCCCGGGCCTCCGCCGGCCAGACGTACGCCGTCGCGGACCGGCAGGGCGACTGGACCGCCATCTGGTATCTCGGCCAGAAGGCGTGGTTCCACAACCCCGCGTCCGCTCCGGCGGCGAAGTGGGCCACCGGGTTCGTGGTGACCCCCAAGCCGGGCCGGGCGAGCATCCCGGTCTACGGCCGGGCCTACCCGGAGGAGGCCGCCTATCCGCCCGGCGCGCCGTACCAGACCATCACACCGCTGCAGTACACGCTGCCCGCCGGGCAGCGGTACGCGGTGGGTCTGATCGCGCCGAGCGAGTTCTACAAGGCTTACACCTTCGCCGGCACCTCACCGGGTGACTGGACGGTGATCCGCGGAAAGACGACGTACGTGCAGGTCCAGTTCGGCCACCGGATCATGTTCGTCAACCGGGACGACGTCCTGATCGAGCCCTCGACGGTGGGCGCACCCGGCTGACCCCCGCTCGCCCCGGGTGGGCTCCCGCTCCGCGTCGAGCGGAGGCCCACCCCCGGGGCCGGCTCCAGGCCGAGCGCTAGGTCCGCTTCGGCGAAAATGACGTGCGGTTGACGACTCTCCGCTCTACCTTCCCGGCCATGGCACTCGACATCGTGAGCTTGGCGGACCGTCCCGACCTCGCCCCGCTGCTGGACGAAGACTTCGACGGGGCGTGGCCGGAGTTCATGCTCTGGGACCCGATGGCGCCCGTCTACTACGGCGTCGCCCACGACCTCTACCCGGAGTTCGTCTTCGCCGCCGTCGACTCCGCCGATCCGGGGCGCGCCGTCGCGCGGGCGTACGCCGTGCCGTTGCGCTGGACGGAGGAGGAGCTGCCCGACGGCGGCTGGGACCGGATGATCCAGCGGGCCACCATCACCCGTCTCACCGGGGCCACTCCGACGATCGTCTCCGCCCTGGAGATCTGCATCCGGCCGGACCAGCGCGGACGCGGCCTGTCCGGGCTGATGCTCGCCGCCATGCGGGAGGCGGTCGCGAAACTGGGCTACGACACGCTGGTCGCCCCGGTCCGCCCGAACGGCAAGCCCGCCCAGGCGGACCTCCCGATGACCGAGTACGCGGCGCAGGTCCGCGCGGACGGCCTGCCGGTCGACCCGTGGCTGCGGGTGCACGTCCGCGCGGGCGGGCGCATCGAGCGGGTCGCCACCCGGTCGATGATGGTCAGCGGGACGCTCGCCGAGTGGCGTTCCTGGACCGGCCTGCCGTTCGACACCAGCGGTCCGGTCCGCGTGCCGGGAGCGCTCGTGCCGGTGCACTGCGACGTGGCCCACGACCACGCCGTCTACGTCGAGCCCAACGTCTGGGTCCGACACCGCCTCTAGTGCGGTGTCCACCCGACCCGGCTGAGTGGTCGGTGCGGCGAGTCCCGCCCCGGGGCCGGGCTGCCGGCTCCGGTAGCTGCCGCTGCGGCCGGGAGTGAGCGCGAACCCGCGCTCCTCACGGCCGGATGTCCAGGGCGCCGATCAGGCCGTCGCGCAGCGTGAAGCGGTGACGCAGGCGGACCGGGCTGCCCGGGAACGTGCCCGAGACCAGCGTCCTGACCACCACGTTGCCGCCGGCCTCCTCCTCCACCGCCTCCGGGATCGCCTTGTAGTCGAACTCGGCCGCGGTCCGCTCGCGCCAGGCGCGGATCGCCGCCGGGCCCTGGTAGGTCCGATCCTCGTCGGCCACGATCGCGTCGTCGGTGAAGCAGGAGACGAAGGCGTCGATGTCGGGTTCGGCGCTCAGCTGGTAGTAGCGGACGATCACCTCGGGAACCGTGACGGTCATGCTTCTCTCCTCGGCTCGGGACCGGTTCGTCGGGGCTGACTACCACGAATGCGCGCTGGTAGGCGTCGCCGCGTTGTGCAGCGCGACCTCGACGGCCGTCCCGGGCGCCAGTGGGAAGGACTCCCCGCGTACGGCCACCGGAACGGGCTGGTCGGCGCCGGGGGCGGCGGCGATCCGCAGCCGCTCGTGATCCACGTGCAGGGAGATCAACTGGTTGCGGTAGCGGATCACGCAGTCGAGCTCGTCGAGCCCGTCGGGCAGCAGCGGGTTGAGCCGCAGGACGTCGCCGCGCACCTCCAGCCCGGTGTAGCACCGCTGCAGGATGTCCAGCGTGCCGGCGGCGGCACCGAGATGGATGCCGTTCCGGGTCGAGCTGTGTTGCGGATCCGTGAGGTCGGTGCCGAGGGCGGTGGTCAGCATCTCGAACGACCGACGGCGATCCGTGCGGGCCAGTACCCACGCGTGGGCGACCCGGCTGAGCGTGGAGCCGTGGGTGGTGCGGGACAGGTAGTAGTCGACGGTGGCGGGGATCCGGGCGGGATCGAACTCGTATCCCAGGCCGCGGACCAGCCCGGTGAGTTCCTCGGCGCTGAACAGATACAGCAGCATCAGCACGTCGGCCTGCTTGGAGATCTTGTAGCGGTTCGCGTCGTCGCCCTCGGCCTGCAGCAGCGGCCCCAGCTGCCGCAGGTCGCCGTACCGCCGCTGGTAGCGGTCCCAGTCCAGCTCCGCCAGGTCGCCGTACCCCTCGAACTGGGCGAGGATCCCGTCGTCGAGGAAGGCGAGCCGCAGCCGGCCCCGGATGTGCGCCCACCGGCGCCGCTCGTCGTCCGTCGGGGCGACCGTGCGCCAGGGCGCCACTCCGGGATGCCGGCCGAGGATCGCGCAGGCCTCCTCGGCGCGGCCGAGCACCCAGGCGGCCATCACGTTGATGTACGTGGAGTTGTCCAGCCCCTGCCCCGGCCGGCCCGGGTACCCGTCGTGGAACTCGTCCGGCCCCATCACCCCGCGGATGTCGTACCGGTCGTCGGCCGGGTCGTAGGTGGCCAGGCCGGCCCAGAACCGGGCCGTCTCGACCAGCAGTTCCAGCCCGGAGTGGGCGAGGAACGGCAGGTCGCCCGTCGTCTCCCAGTACCGCCACACGCAGTAGGCCACCGCCAGGTTGACGTGCTGCTGCCGGCCGGTGTGGTCGTCCACCCATTCCCCGGTCACCGGGGACCGCGACCGGCCGGGGCTGTCGTCCCGGCCGCTGTCGCCGCTCTGCCAGGGGAACAGAGCGCCGGCCAGGCCCCCCGCGGCCGCCTGGCGCCGGGCCGCCGGCAACCGCCGGTACCGGTAGTCCAGCAGGGCCCGGGTCAGCTCCGGCATCCGCAGATTCAGGTACGGGTAGACGAACAGCTCGTCCCAGAAGATGTGCCCGTGGTAGCCCTCGCCGTGCAGCCCGCGGGCGGGCACCCCCGCGTCCAGGTCGATCACGTGCGGCGACAGCGTCTGCAGCAGGTGGAACGTCTGCACCCGGACCGGCACCTGCCAGGCGTGCTCCTCGCCGACGTCCAGCCGGAACCGCTCCCACAGCTGCGCCCAGGCCGTGGCGTGGTCGGCCAGCAGCAGGTCGAACGCCCCCGCCTGCCGCAGTTCCCGGCGGGCGGCCGTCAGCGGCTCGGACACCACCCGGTCGCGGTTGGAGAAGATCGTGACGGTCTTCTCCACGACGACTCGTTCCCCGGGGGTCACGTCGACCCCGATCACCTGGCTGACGTCGTTCGGTCCGTGCACGGCCGCCTGCCGCAGCTGTGCCACCCCGGCGCCGCTGACCCTGGTGCGCGCCGCCACGGCCACCTGATGCCGGGACGTGGTCGTCACCGCCGTCAACCAGACGGTCTCGGCGTCGTCCCCGCCGGTGGCCACGTCGGTGAGGTGCCGGCCGCAGCTGCCGGCTTCCGCCGGCGCGTTCGCGTTGACCACCCCGCCGTCGATGCCCGACCTGATCTCCAGCCGTCCGGACCAGTTCTCCGCGATGATGCTGGTCTCCAGCGCCGCGAGGTGCGGGCTGGCCAGCGACACCAGCCGTCGCTGCCGGACGCGGGTACGCCGCTGGTCCGCGTCGACCACCAGCAGCTCCCGCAGGTACACCCCGCGCCGCAGGTCCAGCACCCGGTGCTCGTGCTCCCGCCGCCCCCGTCGCGGCGCGAACCAGTCGCCACCGGCGGGGCGGAACGTCAACGGGAGCCAGTTCGGCAGGTTGACGATGCTCTCGTCGCTGTCCGGCCGGTCGGCCCCGTACAGCCGGTTGTGGAAACCGGCGAGGTAGGTGCCCGGATAGTGCACGCCGTCGGCGGAGGCCTCCGGAGCTGCCCCGCGGGTGGCCAGGTAGCCGTTGCCCAGGGTCAGCATCGTCTCCCGGGTGCCTTCCTCGGCCGGGGCGGCATCCTCCCGGTACGCCAACGCCCATCCGGCCGGTGGCGGCCGGCTGCACAGCTCACACCCAGGGTCCACGTCCGCCGGCACCCCGCAATCCCCTTCCACGGCGCGGTGCCGTTTCCCCGTTTCCCGCTCGGCAAACCCCCTGCGGCGGTAAATCGCGGGCTGATCTCCACCCCACCACCTAGATTGGGCCGGATGAACCAAGCGGTTGCGGTGGTTGATCGGGTGGTGACGGAGCGGGGCGAGCTGGTTCTCCGGCAGTGCGGCGGGCATTTCGAGATCGTCAGCAACGGGGTGTTCCTGATGGACACCCGGGCCGGCGCGTCGGAGCGGCTGCTCGTCCGGAAGGCGCTCGAGGTGGTGCGGCCCGGTGCGCGGGTGCTGATCGGCGGACTCGGGGTGGGGTTCTCGCTGGCCGAGGCGGCGGCCTCCGCCGTGCCGGCGGAGATCGTGGTGCTGGAGATCGAGGAGACGCTCATCGGGTGGCACCGCCACCGGCTGGCCCCGTGGAGCGGGCACGCGCTGCGCGACGCCCGGGTACGCGTCGTGAACCAGGACGTGCTGACCTGGCTGCGGGCCACCGACGAGGTCTTCGACGCGATCTGCCTCGACATCGACAACGGCCCCGACTGGACCGTGTTCCCCGGCAACGCCACCCTCTACGACGCGGACGGCACGGCGCTGCTGCGCGACCGGCTCGCCGCCGACGGCGTGCTGGCCGTCTGGAGCGCCTCGGCCGCGCCGGCGTACGCCGAACGATTGGCGGAGCTGATCGGTCCGGTCAGCACGCACCCGGTCGCGGTGCCGCGCGGCGAACCGGACGTGGTCTACCTGGCCCGCCGCGGCGGCCCGCGCCGCCCCTGACCGTCCCGCCGTTCCTGTCGTACCCGTGGCCCATGATCCTTGTCGTCACGGCGGCGCCGGCTCGTTCCGGCGTCGACATCGTCATGGGCGACGCCGGGCGCGGCGGGCGGGGAGGTCGGGAAGGTGGCGGACGTGGACGACGCCGGGTGGGCACGGCGAAGTAGCGTGCGGGTGGTGCCGGCGGCCCGGCCCCGGAAGCTGGCCAAGGTGCCCTTCGTGGAGCTGGCCGACGGGCGGCTGCAGGGTGTGGTGTCCAGCGGGTCGGACATCGAGCGGGTGTACGTCTCGTCGCTCACCTCCGGCACCCACGCCTACCACTGCAGCACCAACAACAACCGGCCCTGCGGCGGCCTGCGCGGCACCCCGTGCAAGCACCTGGAGGCCCTGGCCGACGAGGCGATCCTGCAGTACGGCCTCGACCGGGTCGCCCGCTACCTGCGGGTCGACGCCGGCGACGGGGTGACCACCGGCGCGGAGCTGCTGGGCCGCCTCGACGCGCGGCACGAGCCGACCCAGGCGGCGGTGGTGTTCAGCCGGTTTTTGCGCCACCTGTCCTACCTGGAGGTGCCGAGCAGCACCACGCCGCTGCCGGAGCTGCACTGGTTCCCGTCCACCGGGGCGGGCCGCTGATGCTCGGTACGCAGCTCACTGCCCTGACCGACGGCCACCCGGCCGGGCTGACCGACGCCCTCGACCTGGTGGCGGGCGTCGACGCCGCCCTGGCCCACGGCCTGGCCCGGGTCGGCGAGGCGGACGCGGCGGCGCTGGCTAGCCTGGCCGCCGCGCTGGGGACCACCCCGCTGGCCGACCTGGTCGCCGAGGCGGTCGACAAGATCTGCGCCGGCTCGGTGACCCCGGAGCACCTCGCCGCGCTCGCCGGTGCCCGGTCGGCGCTGCTCGGCGCCGCGCACGACGCGCTGCTCGGGCAGCTCGACGCCGCGCTGGGCCGCGGCCGCGTCCCGTGGTCGCCGGCCCCACCGGCCGCGCCCTCGCCCGTCCTGGCCGGCGCGCGGGCCTGGTTGCACGAGGTGGCCGTGACCGGCTGGCGGGGCGTCGACCACGAGCTGGTGGCCGCAGCCGGGACGCCGGTCGAGGCCGCGTTGGCCGCACCGGAGTCGCGCCGGCTCGCCGTGCTGCTCGACGGTCTCGCCGCCGAGCTGCGGGCCTGCGTGCCGGTCGCCGCGATGCCGCAGGTGCCGGCGCGCCGGTGGGCCGACCTGTGGGCCCGGGGCGTGCTGCTCGCCCAGGACGCCGGCGCGGTCGATCCCGTGACCGAGGTCGACCGGGTCGACGGGCGGCTGCTGCCGCTCGGCGTGGACGTGCACGAGCACGACACCGCGATGCAGATCCAGGTGCACGCGATCCTCGAACCGGCCGCCGGCGGGCCGCCGCGGCTGGTCCGCACGGCGGTGGGCGCGGCCAAGGTGGACACGATCGTCGGCCCGGCCCTGTGGCGGCTCCTCCAGGCATACCCCACCCTGCTGGCCGCGCTGGCCCAGCGGCGCGGCGTGACGGTCGCCGACCTGCCGGTCCGCGGCGCGGACCTGCGCTGGCAGGACGACCGGGCGCAGCTCGACGGGCCGGTCGACCCGTTCGCCGCGGCGCGGGTCCTGCTGCCCGGCGCCCAGGCGGCGGCGACCGCGCCGCTGGACCGGCATCCGGCCGCGATCGCCGAACCCGTCCTCCTCGAGGGGTACGCCGTCGGCGACCACGACGGCGACCTCGTCCTGGAGCTGGACGGCCGCCCGCTCGCCGTGGCGGTCGACCGGCTGCCCTCCTGCGGGCCGCTCACCCCGGAGCTGGTCGCCGCCTCGTCGGCCTGTCTCGGCCTGCTGCGCTGGGACGACGGCCGGTGGCGGCTGCAGCCGTTGGCGGTGCGGGCGACCGTCAAGCGCAAGGCCGTCGACGTGCACACCGGCGACTGGGCGTGCGGGATCACCGACGCGAAGGTCGCGAAGGCCGAGGCGAAGGCCGGCGACGCCGTGGCGGTGCTGCGCGAACGCGCGGGACGATTGCTGCGGCGATGACCCACCACGACCACGACCGCGCCGACGAGAACCGGCGGCAGGTGCTCTACTGGCGGCTGCTGGCCCGGCTCTTCGACCCCACCGAGCAGCCCACCCTGGAATCGGCGAGCATGGCCGTCGTCGAGGACCTGGGCCTGCCGGCCGCGCTGCTGGACCCGGCGGTCTCGGTGGACACCGTGGTGCAGCGCTTCCCGGCGCTCGCCGCCGAACTGCGTGGCCTGCTGACCGCGGCCGAGGGTGCGGCGGCGTCCGACGACCCCACCGGGCGGCGGCCCGGGCCGGCCGAGGTACGCCGCGCCGCGCTGGTGTCGAAGGTGCTGCTGAACGTGTTCGCGACCGGCGCCGGGCCGGTCAGCGCCGGCCAGCTGGCCCGGTGGCAGTCCGACGCCGGCTGGTTCGAGCAGGCGCTCGGCGCCGAGCCGGGCGAGCTGCGCCGGCAGGGCGGCACCGGGCTGGGCGGCACGCTCGCCGCCCTGGAGGGTGACCTCGTACGCCGCATGCACCTGCGCGAGGTCCTCGCCGACCCGGCGCTGGCCAGCCGGCTCACGCCGAGCATGTCGCTGATCGAGCAGCTGCTGCGGGACAAGGCCAACCTGTCCGGGGTGGCCCTGGCCAACGCCAAGGCACTGATCCGCCGCTTCGTCGACGAGGTCGCCGAGGTGCTGCGTACGCAGGTGGAGCAGGCCAGCGTGGGGGCGATCGACCGGTCGGTGCCGCCGAAGCGGGTGTTCCGCAACCTCGACCTGGACCGCACCATCTGGCAGAACCTGACCAACTGGAGCCCGGAGGACCAGCGGCTCTACGTCGACCGGCTCTACTACCGGCAGACCGCCCGGCGGACCACACCGGCACGCCTGATCGTGGTGGTGGACCAGTCCGGTTCGATGGTCGACTCGATGGTCAACTGCACCATCCTGGCGTCGATCTTCGCCGGGCTGCCCAAGGTGGACGTGCACCTGATCGCGTACGACACCCGGGCGCTGGACCTGACGCCGTGGGTGCACGACCCGTTCGAGGTGCTGCTGCGCACCAACCTGGGCGGCGGCAACGACGGACCGGTCGCCATGGCGATGGCCCGTCCCAAGATCACCGAACCGCGCAACACGGTGCTGGTCTGGATCTCGGACTTCTACGAGTTCGACCGCTCGCAGCCGTTGTTCGACGGCATCGAGGCCGTGCACCGCTCCGGCGTGCGGTTCATCCCGGTCGGCTCGGTCAACAGCTCCGGCCAGCAGAGCGTCAACCCCTGGTTCCGGCAACGGTTCACGGACCTGGGCACCCCGGTGATCTCCGGTCACATCCGCAAACTCGTCTTCGAGCTCAAGAGCTTCCTCACCTAGGAGTCCACCCTTCATGTCCGAGATGCTGCGTGCCCCCGCCGAGGTCAAGTACGCCGACGAACTCGACTACCTGGAGTCGGTCGACACCGACCCGAAGCCGTTCTCCTGGCGGCTCAGCCCGCGCATGGTCCGGCTGTTCGTCCTCGGTTCCGAACGGGCCGACGGCCTGGACCGGGAGATCCCGCAGAAGTGGTTCGGCGACCGCACCTTCGTCGAACGCAGCATCGTGACGCTCGCCTCCGACCGGGGTCTGCTGCTGATCGGTGACCCGGGCACCGGCAAGAGCTGGCTGGCCGAGCTGCTCGCCGCCGCGATCTGCCGCAACTCCACTCTCGTCGTGCAGGGCACCGCCGGCACCACCGAGGACCACATCAAATACTCGTGGAACGTGTCCATGGTCATCGCCCGCGGGCAGTCCCGCGAGTCGATGATCCCGTCGCCGATCATGACCGCGATGGAGCAGGGCGTGATCGGCCGCTTCGAGGAGCTGACCCGCTCCACCAGCGACGTGCAGGACGCGCTCATCTCCATCCTGTCGGAGAAGTACGTCTCGATCCCCGAGCTGAACGACGACAACATCGTCTTCGCCCGGCCCGGCTTCTCCGTCATCGCCACCGCGAACAGCCGCGACCGGGGCGTCAACGACCTCTCCTCCGCGCTCAAGCGGCGGTTCAACTTCGTCCGGATCCCGGTGGTGACCAACAAGCGCAGCGAGGCGGAGATCGTCCGGTTCCGCACCGAGGAGTTGCTGCGCCGGCACCGCATCGAGTTGGAGGTTCCGCCCACCCTGCTGGACATCCTGCTGCAGAGCTTCGCCGACCTGCGTACCGCCGCCGCGGCGGCGACCAGCGACGACGAGAAGCTCGAATCGGCGCTGTCCACCGCCGAGCAGATCGGCGTCCTGGAGGACGCCATCCTGCACAGCCAGTTCTTCGGCGACCGGATGCTGCGCGCCGAGACGTTGGCCGGCTCGCTGATGGGCTCGCTGGCCCGGCGCAGCCCGGAGGACCTGGCGATCCTCAACAAGTACCTGCACGGGGTGGTGGAGCCCCGGGCCAAGCAGGACGGCGGCGGCTGGGAGGGTTTCCTCGACGGCGGGCGCCAGGCGATCGCCGCCCTGTCATGACCGCCGCCGTCGCCGGCCCGTTCGGTGCCCTGCGTCAGCAGCTCACCGACGCCGCCGTTGCCTTCGCCGACTCCCCCGATGCGCTCGCCGGCATCCTCGCCGGCCTGGTCGACGACGTCGACCGGGCGCTCGCCGTGCCGTTGGAGATCTTCCCGGTGTGCCACCACTCGCCGGCCTCGGCGCTGGCGATGCTGCGCCGGCTGCGCGCGAAGCAGCCCCGGGTGATCTACCTGGAGCTCTGCGAGGATCTGCAACCGCTCCTGGGCGAGCTGCGCAACTGCCGCCTCCCGGTGGCCGTGCAGGCGTTCGCCGCCGAGCTGGACGGCCACCCGGCCGAGTGGGGCCCGCTCAGCGTGGTCGCGCCGATCACCGAGTCCTCCGCCGAATACCAGGCCATCGCGTACGCGCTGGAGACGCCGGGCGTGGAGCTAGTGCTGGTGGACCGCTCCACCGACCACGTCTTCCAGTGGCTGCCCCGCGACCGGCCGGAGCCGACCCGCCCAGGCGGCGGGGAGGTCGACGCGGGCGAGGACGGCGGGCGGCCCGGCGACGAGGGTGCCCTGCACGGCGACGCGGTCGGCGTGGAGATCGGCGACCTGCGGCCCGGCTTCGCCGAGCTGGAGGCGTACCTGCTGCACCACGGCAAGGTGCGGCACTGGTCGGAGTGGTGGGACCAGTACGTCGAGCAGCCGCTCGCCGACGCCGATCACGACACCTACCGCCAGGTGATGGTGCTCATCGGCAGCCTGTTCCGGCGGCTGCGCCCGGCCCGCTCCGCGCGGCTCGACCGCGACGAGGACCGCGAGCGGTACATGTGGACCCGGATGCGCGAACACCTCGCCGCCTCCGGCGTCGACCCCGCCGACTGCCTCTACGTCTGCGGCGCCTTCCACGCCGCCAGCCACGTGGAGCAGTTCGGCCTCGCCGCCGACGCGCCCGCGTACGAGATCAGCCCGCGCACCGGCACCCGCTGGCACTACGGGCTGATCCCGTCCAGCCACTCGGCCATCGAGGCCCAGTTCGGCCTCGCCCCGGGATCGGTCTCCATCGCCGCGGCCACCTGGACCAAGGCGCTGACCCGCGCCGGTCTCACCGGCTACCGGCTAGACGGGCAGCGTGGCAGCCGCACCCGGGCCAAGGGCCGCCGCGCGGTCGCCGGTGCCGTCCCGGGCACCGGGGTCACCGACCGCCTCTCCGGGTTCCTCGCCGCACCACCCGAACCCGGCGGTCTCGACGAGGCGGAGCTGCGCGGCTGGTGTGTCGACATCGTCCGGCTCGCTCGCCGCAACGGCTACCTGGCCAGCACCGCCGACGCGATCGCCGTCTTCGAGACCGCGATCCTCCTGGCCGGGCTGCGCAACCGGGCCCGCCCCACCCCGTACGACTTCGCCGACGCGGCGGTCACCTGCATCGAGAAGGACGTGGTGCCCGGCCGGCGCGACGTCCGCCGGCTCTGCGAGATCCTGCTCGGCGGGGACCGGGTCGGTCAGGTCGGTTACGACGCGCTCCCGCCGCTGGCCCGTGACGTCCTCGACCGGCTCCGACCGCTCGGCCTCGACCTGGAGAAGCGTACGGTCCAGCGGGCCCTGTTGGACCTGGACGCCGACCCGCGGCTGGCACCCTGCTCGGATCTGCTCTGGATGCTGCGATATCTGCTCCCACCCGACGCGGTCCGCCCGATCATGGGCGAGCGGCGGCTGGGGCACCGGTCCATCCAGGAGAGCTGGGACCTCGCGCTCGGCCGCAACCAGCGGGCGTTGATCGAGCTGGGCTACGAGGGCGTCACCGTGGAGCAGGTGCTGGAGCAGCGGCTGCGCCGGGCGGTCCGTGGCCCGGAGGCCACCGCGTCCGGTGCCCTGGCGGCCGTCGAGGAGGCCATCCGGCTGCTCGACAGCCCGCGTCTGGTCGACGAGCTGGGCGCCCGGGCGGTGGAGCTGCTCGCCGCCGAGCGCACCGTCGACGACGCGCCGGAGGTGCTGCGCCGCATCCGCCGGTTGCTGGCCCACTACCGGGCCACCGCGCCAGCCCTGCCGGCCTGGTGCGCGGGGTTCGTGACCGCCGGCTACGCCCACTACTGCACCCTGCTGCCGACCGCGGTCGTCGACGAGCAGACCGGCGTCCGGCAGGTCGGCGCCATGCTCGGCTTCCTGTTCAGCATGGAGAGCCTGGCGCTGTCCCTCGGCTGCGACCGGACGCAGCTCGAACTCGCCGTCGCGCAGTCCCATCCGGAGGCGCCCGCCAAGGTCGCCCTGCTGTGGGCGGCCCGGCACCAGTTGGGCCTGCTGCCCCTCGCCGAGTTGCGGGCCCGCTGCGCCGACCTGCTGGCGAACCGGCTGGTCGTGCCGACCTTCCCGCAGTACCTCTCCGGCTTCGTGCAGGCCCTGGAACCGGTGCCCGGCCTGGCGCCGTTCGTGGTGGAGCTGATGTCGACCGCGTTCGGTCAGCTGCCCGACCCGATCCTGCTGCCCTGGCTTCCCACGCTCATCACCACGCTGCGCGAGCACGGGCCGGAGCTGGTGCCACTGCTGATCCGCGAGGCGGGGCGTACCTTTCCCGGCGGCCTGGCCACGCTGGACGCCTGGGTGCCACCCTGGGCGGCACCGGCGGCAGCACCGACGCCGGCGGGGCCGGTCGCGCGGGCGGGGCCGGTCGTCCGCCTGCTGGTGGACCATCCCGAGGCTGTCGACGCGGTCGCGGGGCTGCTCGGCTGCCCTGGTGAGTGGCGGCGGGCCGACGCACCCGCGCACGCCGAGGTGGCGGCGCTGCTCAGCCAGCATCCGGAGGCGACCGAGGCGGTGGCCGGCCTGCTGGCGGCCGGCACGGGCTGACCCGGCCGTGCCCGGTGCGCGAGGTGACGGTGCCAGCGGGTGTCGGTCACCGCGGTGCACCCGAACCGGCGTGGCTTCGGTGGTCAGCCGAGCCAGCGGCGCAGGTACGCGGTCAGCCCGGTCAGGTCACCGCCGCCGGAGCGGTACCCGATGTGTCCGTCGGGGCGTACCAGCAGGAGGCCGGCCACGCCGGGAGCGAGGCCGAGCCGGTGCAGCGCCAGCCGGTCGGCGGCGTCGGTCAGCCGGTGCACGGTGACCTGGCCGGCCCGGCGCAGCGGCGCGACGGCCTTCTCCGGCCAGGCCGCCGGTGGACCGCAGAGCAGCAGGTCCCAGCCGGGTGGGGCGGTGAGCCGGTGCAGCGTGGTGCCGGCGACCGGGGCGTCGGGCAGCCGGTCACCCGCTCGCGGACCCCTGCGCGGCGCACCCGGGCCGTGCGCCGACAGCGGGCTGCGCCGGTACCGGATGCCCAGCTCCGCCACCGTACGGAAGGCGGTGGCGCGCACGCCCCGGGCGGCGAGCACGGCGGGCAGCAGGGCGGGGGCGATCCGGGTCCGGGTGAATCGGGCGAGCGGGCCGGTGGCGGTGACCGCGGTGAACGCCCGGTCGGTGAGGCGCAGCACGAGCCGGCCGACAGGCGCCCGCTCCGCCTCGTAGCTGTCCAGCAGTGCCAGGTCGGGGTTGCCGCGCAGCGCGTGGGCGAGCTTCCACCCGAGGTTGACCGCGTCCTGGATCCCCGTGTTCATGCCCTGCCCGCCGGCCGGGCTGTGGATGTGCGCGGCGTCGCCGGCCAGGAACACCGGCCCGGACCGGTAGCGGGTGGCGGCACGGTGGTGCAGCCGGAAGTTGGTCGTCCAGACCGGGTCGTGCAGGCGTACCGCCGCGCCGGTGTAGGTGTCGGCGAGGGCCTGCACCTCGTCGAGGGTGACCGGGGCGTCCGGCGGAGTCCGGTCGGTGGGTGGGCGGATGGCCAGCAGCCGCCAGGTGGCCGGGTGGCCGAGGGGAAAGAGGAGGAACAGGCCCCGCTCGGCGAGGAACGCGTGCGCCGCGCCGGCGGCCACGCCGTCCGCCTCGAGGTCGGCCAGGACGAACGTCTGCGGGTACGCGCCGCCTTCGAACCCGATCCCGGCCAGGTGTCGGACGGTGCTGTGCGCGCCGTCGCAGCCCACCACGTACCGGGCGGACACCCGTTGGGCGCGGCCGTCCCGGTGCCGCAGCGTCGCCACCGCGCCCTCACCGGTGCGGTCCAGCCCGACCAGCTCGACCCCCCGCTCGACGGCGATCCCCGCCGCCGTCAGGTGTTCGCCCAGGATCCGCTCGGTCTCGGCCTGCGACAGGAACAGCAGATACGGGTACGCGGTGTCGTGCAGACCGAGGTCGAACAGGGGCACCATCCGTTCCTGGCCGCGTACGTGCAGGCACAGGCGTACCGCCCGGTTGCCCAGGGAGACCAGCTCGTCGGTCACGCCGAGACCGGCGAGGACCTCCAGGGTGCGGGGCTGGATGCCCAGCGCCCGGGACTCGTGCACCCGGTCGAGCGCCCGGTCGATGACGCGGGCGCGTACGCCGAACGCGGCCAACTGGCCGGCCATGGCGAGCCCGGTGGGTCCCGCCCCGACCACCAGCACGTCGACGGCCTCCATCGGCACCTCCTGATTCGGACCGGGTGACCGCCCTGCTGCCCATGACGATATCGAGGTGCCTCCGGCGGCTCACGCCGCTGACGGTGGCGGGGCGGCGATGAGCTGCGCGAACAGGTCGGCGGCGGCGTCCAGGACGGCCCGGTCGCCGGTGATCAGCAGGTCCAGCAGCAGGCCGCGGGTCGCGGCGAGGCTCAACCGGGCGCGCCGGTGGGCCTCCGCGCGGTCGTGGCCGAGCTGGACGAACAACTCCTCGACGGGACCGGCCCAGGCGGCGACGACCGAGGCGCGGAAGGCCCCGGTCCAGGATCGGTCGAACAGCGCGTGCGCGTAGATCTCGAAGAACAGCCGTTCCGCCGGGGCCAGGGCCGGGTCGGCCAGGCGGCGCCAGAAGCGCCGGCTCACCTCGACCGGATCATCGGTCTCGGTGGCGAGGGCCGCGAGCGCCGCGCGCTGCTCGGCCTCGACCCGCCCGACCACCTCCGTGAGCAGGCCCTCCCGGCTGCCGAAGTGGTAGATCAGCATGCGGTGGCTGGTGCCCGTACCGGAGGCGATCTCGCGGAGGCTGAGCTGGCTGAACCCACCCTCCTTCAGGAAGCTGACGCACCGGTCGAGCAGCGCCTCCCGGGCGTCACCGGCCACCGGTGGACGCCGGGTCGTCGTCCGTCGCCGCCACGGCTTCCGCCTCGACTGCCGGGGACGGCGACGCCGGGGCAGCCGACTCGCCGGCCGGGGGCGGCGACGCCGGGGCAGCCGACTCGGCGGCCGCCTTGAGCCCGGCGGCCTCCATCCGCAGGTACCGGCGCGTACGCGCCGCGGTCAGGAGCGCGACCAGCCAGGCGAGGGCGCCGGTCTGCCGGATGCCGATGCTGATCCGGGTCGTCCCGTCGGGTTGGCCGTCCACCCGGTGGTAGGCGACGGTGTGCACGCCGGGCACGTGCGCGTCCCAGGCGAACGACGCGCCCGGTCGCAGCTCGCAGACCCGCCACACCGTCGGCGGCAGGCCGGGCTGGCGGATGCGGAACCGGCCGCCCACCGCCAGGGAGGGTCCGTCGAGCGGCTCCACGGTCGACATGGACGCCGTCCACCGCGGATAGCTCGTCACGTCCGCCAGCGCCGCCCAGGCGGGCTGGGGACCCGCCGTGGTGGTGATCGTCTCCGCGTAGTCCATGTACCAGATGGTACACAGCGGCCACGAGCGTCAATAGGTGCCACCGTGGCCCAGCTCCGCGGTCACCCGCTCGTGCAGCGCGGTCAGCGCCGGGCTGACCGTGACGGCGAGCGGCGTGGGATCGGTCAGCCGCCGCGCTCCCTCCGGCAGCCAGGCGAGGTCGGCGTCGAACCGGCGGCGGGCGGCCCGCACCTCGCCGGCGGGATCGCCGCTCTCGAGGCGCCGGCCACCGCGCATGACCGGCACCAGCAGCGGCTCACGGTCCGCCGGCGGCGGCTCGTCGCGCAACCCGACCAGATCCCCTTCGGCGCCGGCGGGATCGCGGAAGACCTGCTTGGGCCCGGGCAGGGTGGCCTTGCCGGGCGACAGCTTGAGCACCGGCCGGTCCCCGTAGGCGACCAGCTTGTACGCGCTGTCCAGCGACGGCGCGTCGTACGAGACGCCCATCTTCGTGCCCACGCCGTACCCGTCGATCGGGGCGCCCTGGGCGACGAGCGCCGCGATGACGTCCTCGTCCAGGCTGCCGCTGGCGACGATCCGGGCCTGCCGCAGCCCGGCCTCGTCGAGGATCGCCCGGGCCTGCCGGGCCAGCGCCGCCAGGTCCCCGGAGTCCAGTCGCACGGCCATCGGGCCGGTCAGCCCCAGTTCGGTGATGACGTCCACCGCGGCCCGGACTCCGGCGGGCGTGTCGTAGGTGTCCACGAGGAAGATCGGGTTCGCGGGGAAGTCGGCGGCGAACGCGCGGAACGCCGCCCGCTCGTCGGGGAACGCCTCCACGTACGAGTGGGCCATCGTCCCGGACGGGGTGAGCCCGTACCGCCGGGCGGCCTCGACGTGACTGGTCGCGGCGAAGCCGGCAATGGCCGACGCCCGCGCCACGCCCGCCCCGGCCTCGATGCCGTGCGTGCGGCGGAACGCGAAGTCGACCAGCTGCGCGTCGCCGGCGGCGAGCCGGCAGCGGGCGGCCTTGGTGGCGACCGTGGTGTGGAAGGTGATCAGGTTCAGCACCCCGGTCTCCACCAGCTGCGCCTCCGCGATCGGCGCGGTCACCTCCAGCAACGGCTCGTCGGCGAAGACCACGCGGCCCTCCGGTACGGCCCGCACGTCGCCGGTGAACCGCAGCCCGGCGAGGGCCGCCAGGGCCGGCGGGTCGAGTCCGACGACCTCCCGCAGGTAGCCCAGCTCGTCGTCGTCGAAGGCGAAGCTCTCCAGGAAGTCCAGCGCCTCGGCCAGCCCGGCCGCGACCAGGAAGCCGCGCCGGTGCGGCAGGCGGCGGACGAAGAGGCTGAACGTGGCGGGCTCGGTCATGCCACGGCGCAGGTAGCTGGCCGCCATCCGCAGCTCGTACAGGTCGGTGCGCAGTCCGCCGCTCATGCCACCTCCTCGACCACGCCCCCACTGTGGTCGACCGGGCCGCGGCGCGTACGGCAAACCGGCGATCCTGACGGCGGCGCCCGGCGGGACCGACCGCGTGTCAGGTGGCCGACCCGAGCTGTCCATCAGGGCCGTGAGCTGCGGATACTGGAGACGGTCGGCCCTGTCGACCGACCGGCCGGTGAGCGGAGGCCACGCCATGACCCAGCACGACGCCCCGCCCGGTGACCCGCCGGAGGACGCGGTCCGGAGCGGGAACACCGGCGCTGGCACCAGCGCGGTGCCCGCCGCCGCCTGGCAGGTCCGGGTCCGCACCAAGGTCGACGACCTCTACCAGCAGCTGGCCAGCCTGGCCGCCCGCGACCCGACCACCGCCCCCGGGGCCGTCCCGCTCCAGCGGCAGCTGTCCGGGGTGGAGGCCCTCCTCGGCCGCAGCGACGTGGTCGACTGGCTGCGCGGCGGGAAGATCGAGTACGCCTGGCAGACCATCCACACGGTTGAGCGGGCCATGGTGGAGCTGCGAACGCCGGCGGAGCTGCTCGGGCTGCTGCCCGCGTACCGGGACTCGGCCGCCCAGTTCCTCAAGGCGGACGACAAGGTGCTGCTGGACTTCGACGCGACGAAGGACCTGGCCGAGCCGGAGCTCTTCCGCGCCAAGGTCCGGGCGCTGCTGCTGCGCTACCACCAGGCGTCAGACGAGTTCCACGAGTCCGCCCGCCGGCTGCGCAACCGGATGCTGGGCATCTCCGTGTTCGCGCTGCTGGCCGAGGCGCTGCTGGTCCTGGTGCAGTGGCGCAGCCGGGACGTGCACCTGCTCAAGCCGCCCGGCGACGCGGCGGGCGTGCCGGCGTGGCGGCTGCTGTTCTTCGTGCTGCTCGCCGGCGCGCTGGGCGCGTTCATCAGCGCGCTCCCGTCGATGATCACGTCGCGCTCCGGCGGGCTGCCCTACAAGTTGCCGTTCCAGCAGGGCCTGCTGAAGCTGGCCGTCGGTCCGCTGGTCGCGGTGGTCGGCATCATGCTGCGATCGGTGGCCTGGTGGAGTCCACGGTCGGCAGCACCGCCGCCCTGCTGGGGGTGGCCATCGTCTTCGGCGCCGGTCAGCAGGCGGTCACCGCGTTCGCCGACCGGCGGGCGGCGGAGCTGCTGACCACGGCCAGGAAGAGTTGACGTCGGTACGCTTCGACGGAGGTGACGTCCGCCGCCGGTCGAGGCCCGGCGGTCCGTCCGGTTCGGCGGGCGGACGGGCGGCGGTGGGCCTAGAGTGTGGGGATGGGGGAAGCGGTTGCCGCGTCCGCAGTGGCCATCACGGCCGCCGTGATGGGTCTTGCACCGACGCCGACGCCCAGCCCGCCGCTGGACGCCGCTCCCGTGCTGACCTCGGCCCCGTTCGGCGCGCTGCCCGGGCAGCAGGTCACCCACACCGTCACGATCGCCGGCACGGCGACTCTCGTCGCCGCGCGGATCACGTTCACCACCACCGCGGATCTGGAGCGGGTCACGGCGCGCGCCCAGCCGGGCTGGTGCTCGGTGACCGCCCGCGAGGTGGTCTGCGACCTCGGTGACATCCGGCTGGCCAGCGGCTCACCGGCGCCGCGGATCACGATCACCGGGCGGGTCCGTCCGGGTGCGACACCCGGGACGGTGGTCCGTAACCGGGTCAGCCTCACCTCCGACCAGATGCCGGAGAACGAGGCCCAGATCGCCAGCAACGCCTACCTGGTGCCCGGCTCGACCGCGACGCCCACGGATCCGCCGACGGAGCCGCAGGCGGCGGCGCCGGTCGGCCCGGCGGCGCCCCGGTCGATGCGGGTGCCCACCGTCCTGGCGGTGGTGGTGGCGGGCGTGGCCGCGGCCGGGGCGGTGCTGACCCGTCGACGGTTGCGGCAGCGTCGGGCGGAAAGTGTTACGACCGGGCGGCCGGATCCGATGTAGCAGGCGGAGGCAGGCGCGTCAGGAGTGCGGCATGGATCGACGGTGGTGGCGGCGGACGACGCTGGCGGCGGTCGCCGGGGCGGCGACCCTGGTCACGACGTCCACCTGGCTGGATGCCGGGTCCGGCAGCGCGGCGGCGCAGGGTCCGCTGCCCCTGCCGACCGTCCTGCCCGTGTCGCTGCCGCCCGTGTCGCTGCCGCCCCTGCCGCTGCCGTCGATCACCCTGCCCTCGCTCACGCCACCGTCGCTGAAGCCGCCCACCGCCCGGCCGACGACTTCGCCGTCGGCCGGCCCCGCCACGGGGCACACCCCGGGACCGACGCCGACCTCGTCGAGCGCGCCACCGCGGGCCGGCGGGCCGGCAGCCCCGGCCGCGGTCGCGCCGACCGTCGATCCCGGGTCCGCCCCGGCGCTCATCGCCGCCGACCCCGGCGCCGACCTGTACCCGCAGCCGCCGGTGGACGCCGCCGACACGCCCGACGCCCGGCAGGTGGCCGCGCTCACCGACGTCGAGCGCCGGATCCAGTACCTGCAGAACATCCTGGCCCGCACCCGCGACGACCTGGCCACGGTGCAGCGCCAACCCGATCCGGTGCTGCAACTGCTGACCGCCTGGACCGGTGGCCCGGCGCCGGCCGGTGACCCGGCGCCGGCCCTGGCCGTGGCCGACTCCACCGACCTGCTCGACACGCCCACCGGCCGCGCCGCCGCCCTGTCCGCCGCGATCACCTCCGGTCAGGAAGAGCTCGCCGGCCGGCAGCGCGAGGAGGCGGCCCTGCGGCAGGAGATCGAGCGGCGGGCCCGCTCCGCCTCGGTGACCGCCCCCGCGACGGCGCCGACGGCGCGGGTCGTCGCAGGCGGCGGCCGGCTGGGCCGGCCGCTGTCGGGCCGGCTCACCAGCCGCTTCGGCGTCCGGTTCGACCCCTACTACCACGTCTGGCAGCGGCATCCGGGGATCGACCTCGCCGCCCCGACCGGCACCCCGATCGTCGCCGCCGCCGACGGGCGGGTCACCCGCGCCGGGTGGTACGGCGGATACGGCAACTACACCTGCATCGACCACGGCCGGGCGTCCGGGCAGCGGCTGTCCACCTGCTACGGCCACCAGTCCCGGCTGCTGGTGTCGCCCGGCCAGCGGGTCCGGGCCGGCCAGGTGATCGGTCTGGTCGGTTCGACCGGCGCCTCCACCGGACCACACCTGCACTTCGAGGTGCGTCTCGGCGGCCGGGCCGTCGACCCGCTGCCCTGGATCTGAGACCCGGTGTCCGGGTGGCGGACCGCTGGTGGCGTCGCCCGCCCGGGCTCCCGCGGTGGGTAGCCTGATTGCCATGATCTTCATTACCGCCAAGTTCCGGGTGAAGCCCGAGGACGCCGACCGCTGGCCGCAGATCGTCGCGGAGTTCACCGAGGCCACCCGCGCCGAGCCCGGCTGCCTGTGGTTCGACTGGTCGCGCAGCCTGGCCGACTCAACGGAGTACGTGCTGGTCGAGGCGTTCCGGGACGACGAGGCCGGCGCCGCGCACGTGCAGTCGGAGCACTTCCGCACGGCGCAGCGGACGCTGCCGCCGCACCTGGCCGAGACGCCGCGGATCGTCAACGTGACCGTTCCGCAGCAGGACTGGTCGCTGCTCGGCGAGATGGCCGTCCCCGAGGGCAGCTAGTCCTCGACGGTCGGGCCGAGCAGCCGGATCTCCTCGATGTCCAGGGCTGCCTGCACCTCGCGCAGCACGGCGTCGTCGATCTGGTTGGTCCGCCGTAGCCGGGTCAACTCCTGCCGCTTGGCCTCCAGCACCCCGAGTCGCAGCCGCCGGGCGAGTTCCCGCTCCCGCAGCATGTCCTCGTCCTGCGGAGTGCGGATGTCGTGGAGGTGGTCCTGGTAGTCGGAGCGGAGCCGGTCGACAGCATCCGGTGGAGCGCCGATGTCGGCGGCTACCTGGGGCAAGGCGTCCAGCCCGGCCTGGGTGGCGTGGATCCGTGCGCGACGGGCCTCGTCCTCGCGTTCCATGTCGCCGCTCAGGCCGGCCCAGGTGGCCACGGCGGGCAGGGTGGTGCCCTGGATCAGCATGATCAGCACGATGACGGTGACCGTGACGAAGATGATCAGATCCCGGTCCGGGACCGGGGTGCCGGAGTGGGTGGTCACCGGCACGGCCAGGGCGGCGGCCAGGGAGACCGCGCCGCGGAAGCCGGCCCAGCCGGCGACGGTCCGCTCCCCCCGGTTGAAGCGGCGGCCCCGGCGGGACTCGCGCCGGTCAAGGGCCTGCAGGCCACCGACGGCCAGGTGCAGCCAGATCATCCGGATCACCACCACGACCACGGTCACCGCCGCCGCGATGCCGAGCGATTCGATCGGTGAGTGACTGGTAATGCTGCGCAGCGTGCGCGGAATCTGCGTGCCGAGCAGCACGAAGAGGCTGCCGTTGAGCATGAAGGTGAACAGGTCCCAGAACGCGAACGCCACGATCCGGGAGCGCGCCCGGATCACCCGCGGGGCGGCGTAGGAGAGCACGAGCCCGGCGACCACCACGGCGAGGACGCCGCTAGAGTGCACCGACTCGGCCAGCAGGAAGGCCACGACCGGGGTGAGAATGCTCAGCCCGCCCTCGCGCAACGGGTCGTCGAGGTGTCGGCGGATCAGCACGACCACCCCGCCGACCAGCAGACCGGCGGCGATGCCGACCGCGGCCGAGCCGACGAACCGGCCGAGCAGGCCGAGCGGCCCGGGGAAGGCGCCACCGGCGATCACGCCGACGGTCACGGAGAAGAGCACGAGCCCCGTACCGTCGTTGATCAGGCTCTCCGCGCGCAGCGTGGTGAGGATGCCGCGCGGCATTCGCTTGGCCAGGCCGGCGACGGCGGCGGCGTCGGTGGGCGCGAGCACGGCGCCGAGCACCCAGGCTGCCGTCGGCTCGACGCCGAGGGCTCGGGCGGCGTACGCCACGGCGCCCGCCGAGATCACCACGAGCACCACCGCGAGCAGCGCGATCGACGCGAGGTTGGCCCGGATCTCACGGAGGCTGATGACGAGGCTCTCCCGGTAGAGGATCGCCGGGAGGAAGAGCAGCAGCACCGCGTCGGGCGGCAGCACCACGTGCGAGAACGGTGGGAACACCCCGAGCAGCGCGCCCATGGCGATGAGCAGGACGGGCGGCGCGACCCGGTACCGGCCGCCGATCGTCGTGCCGATCAGCACCGTCGCTCCCAGCACCGCGATCAGCAGGAGCGCTTCCACGTCGTACTCCCGTCACCCCGGTCGCCGTGGTGCGGCGGCGGGAGGATTCACGGAGTACGCCACCGCACCAACATGGTGGTACGGCAGTCCGACGGCGCGCGGACAAACCAGTTAATTGGGAGGCGGCTACTCGAACCGCGAGGGGTCCCCGGCGCCGCGGCGCAGGATCTCCGGTTCGGGCCCGGACAGGTCGACCACGGTGGTCGGCTCGGTCCCGCACTCCCCCGCGTCGACGACCGCGTCGAGCTGGTGGTCGAGGCGCTCCTTGATCTCCCAGCCCTGGGTCAGCGGCTCGTCCTCGTCGGGCAGCAGCAGCGTGCTGGACAGCAGCGGCTCGCCCAGCTCGGCCAGCAGCGCCTGGGTGACCGTGTGCTTCGGTACCCGCACCCCGACGGTGCGCTTGCGCGGCTCCTGAAGCCGGCGCGGCACCTCGTGCGTGGCCGGCAGGATGAACGTGTAGCTGCCCGGAATGGCGGCCTTCACCAGGCGGAAGACCGCGTTGCTCACCTTGACGAACTGGCCGAGCTGGGCGAAGTCGCGGCAGACCAGGGTGAAGTGGTGCCGGTCGTCGAGCCGGCGGATCTCCCGGATCCGGTCCAGGCCGGCCCGGTTGCCGATCCGGCAGCCGAAGGCGTAGCAGGAGTCGGTGGGGTAGGCGATCAGTCCGTCGTCCCGGATCAGGTCGACCACCTGCCGCAGGGTCCGCGGCTGGGGATTGTCCGGGTGCAGGTCGTAGTACCTCGCCACGGCGCCCAGCCTATGCCCGGCCGCGCGCCCGCCCACGGCGGGGCGCGGCAGAAAATCGCCGATCGCAGGTTTGGCCGAGCAGCGGACTGGAAAGGAGGAGCCCGCTCGAAGAGGGGGGACCGACCATGTCCGACGCCAGCACAGACCGCGACGACGACCGTCCGGCCGAGGTGACCGACCCGCTGCTGTGGCGGCTCGCCAGTGCCGTGGCCGACACCCACCAGCCGGACGAGAACGGCGCCTGCGACAACGGGAGCTGCCTCGGCGTGGCCTGGCCCTGCGCCGCTTGGACCAGCGCCCAGGAGGGGCTGCGGGCGGCGCAGGCCGCGCCGACCGTCGACCAGACCCAGCCGGACGCCCCGGCCGGGCCGACCGCCGAGCTGCCGCCGCCCCCGCCCTGGCAGCCACCGGCCGCCCCGTCGTCGTTGGCGATCACCGCCGCCTGAGGCAGCCGGGACCGCTGTCGCTCCTCAGGAGGGGCGCAGGTGGACGCGGCGCGCCTTGCGCCCCGTCTCGTACGCGGCCCGGGCGGCCCGGGCCGCCGCGCCGGTGGACACCTCGGCCACCGGCACGTCCCACCACGCGCCACCGTCCGGGCCCGGCTCCATCGGGTCCGTCGCGACGTGCACGACCGTCGTCCGGTCCGCGGCCTTTGCCGCGGCCAGCCCGGCGTGCAGCTCGGCTGTCGTGGTCACCCGGATCACCTCGGCGCCCAGGCTGGCCGCGTTCGCCGCGAGGTCGACCGGCAGCGGCCCGCCGGCCCGGTCCCGGTAGGCGGTGCCGAGCCGCTGCGCGCCGACGCTCTCGGACAGCCGACCGATCGACGCGAAGCCCTGGTTGTCGACCAGCACCACGACCAGCTTGACGCCCTCGGCGACCGCGGTGACCAGTTCGCTCGGCAGCATCAGATAGGAGCCGTCGCCGATCAGGACGAACACCTCCCGGTCCGGCGCGGCCAGCTTCACGCCGATCCCGCCGGGGATCTCGTAGCCCATGCAGGAGTAGCCGTACTCGACGTGGTAGCCCTTGGGATCGCTGCTGCGCCACAGCTTGTGCAGGTCGCCGGGCATCGACCCGGCCGCGCAGACCACGACGTCCCGCGGGCCCGCGGCGTCGTTGACCGCGCCGATGACCGCCGCCTGGGTCGGCGCGGCGTGCGCCTCGGCGTGCCGGGCGCGGTCCACCGCCGCCGCCCACCGGGCGGCCAGGTCCGCAACCGCCGACCGGTACGCCGCCGCGGTGGCCCAGTCGCCGCAGGCCGCACCCAGCGCGGTCAGGCTCTCCCGGGCGTCGCCGACCACCTGGGTGCCGGACAGCTTGGCCGCGTCGAAGCCGGTGATGTTGAGGTTGACGAACCGGGCGTCACCGAAGAGCGTGCCGGAGGCGGTGGTGAAGTCGCTGTAGCGGGTGCCGATGCCGAGCACCACGTCCGCCTCGGCGGCGATCTCGTTGGCCGCCGCCGTGCCGGTGACCCCGACGGCGCCGAGGCAGAGCGGGTGGTCGTGCGGCAGCGCACCCTTGCCCGCCTGGGTCTCCACCACCGGCACGCCGTGCCGCTCGGCGAAGTCGCGCAGCACCCCGGTCGCGCCGCTGTAGATCACCCCACCCCCGGCCACCACCACCGGACGGCGGGCCGCGGTGACGATCCCGGCGGCCCGCCGCACCGCCGCGTCGTCCGGGTGGGGGCGGGGCACATGCCAGGTCCGGTCGGCGAACAGCTCCTCCGGCCAGTCGTACGCCTCGGCCTGCACGTCCTGCGGCAGGGCGAGGGTGACCGCCCCGGTCTCCGCCGGATCGGTGAGCACCCGCATCGCGGCCAGCAACGCCGCCGGCAGCTGCTCGGGCCGGTTGATCCGGTCCCAGTAGCGGCAGACCGGGCGCAGCGCGTCGGTGACGCTGACGTCGTAGGAGCGGACGTCCTCGAGTTCCTGCAGCACCGGACTGGCCGGCCGGGTGGCGAAGAGGTCGCCGGGCAGCAGCAGCACCGGCAGCCGGTTGATGGTCGCCCCGGCCGCGCCGGTGACCAGGTTGGTGGCGCCGGGCCCGATGGAGGTGGTGCAGGCCAGGGTGCTCAGCCGGTCGGTCATCCGGGCGTACGCCGCGGCGGTGTGCACCATTCCCTGCTCGTTGCGGCACAACCGGTACGGCAGGTCGACGCCCAGCGCGGCGGCCCCGGCCAGGGCCTCGCCGAGCCCGGCCACGTATCATCTTCAACACCTGGCGGGGCACCGCGTTCTCGATGATGCTCTACGCCGCGGCGCTGGAGAACGTGCCCCGCTCGCATCTGGAGACCGCCCGGCTGGCCGGCGCGTCGACCGGGCAGCAACTACGCGACGTGGTGTTTCCGCGCATCCGCGGTCACGTGCTGACCAATCTGCTGCTGATCAGCCTCTGGACGTTCAACGACTTCACGCCGTTCCTGATCACCGCCGGCGGGCCCGAGCAGCGCTCGGAGATCCTGGCGGTCTACGTGTACAAGGTGGCGCTGTCCGGCGGCGAGCTGGGCTTCGGCGCCGCGATCTCGTTCATCATGCTGCTGATCAACCTGGTCATCGCGCTGGTCTACCTGCGCATGCTGGGCCGGCGACGGGAGCGGGCGTGAGCGCGAAGAGTGATCCGGTTCTGCGACCCGCAGTCGCAAAGGAAGGGAGCGGGCGTGCGCGACCAGGCGGCGCGGGCGGCGGTACGGCACGTGCTGGCCCGCATCGGGCGCTACGTCTTCCTCTGCCTCGTGCTCGCCTTCTTCGCCCTGCCGCTGCTCTGGCTGGCCACCGCGCCCTTCGACGACACCCCGACGATCGGCATCTCGCTGCCGCGGTTCACCCTGGACAACTTCCGCACCCTGCTGGACAACCCGTACGCGCTGACCTCGCTGGTCAACTCGGTGTGGCTGGCCGGCGGCACCGCCGTCCTGGTGGTGGTGTTCGCCGCGCTGGCCGCCTACGCGCTGAGCCGGGTGCGGGTGCCGGGGCGGGACGGCCTGCTCTACGGCCTGCTGCTGCTGTCGTCCATCGTGACCGGCACGGCCACCATGGTGCCGCTGTTCGAGCTGGCGTTCCGGCTCAACCTGATCGACTCCCGGCTCGGGGTGATCCTGGTCCTCAGCGGTGGCCTGCTGCCCGCGGCGATCTTCATCCTCAAGGACTTCATGGACGCCACGCCGACGTCGTACGAGGAGTCGGCGCGGGTCTTCGGCGCCAGCGCGTTGCAGATCATGCGGCACATCGTGGTGCCGGTGGTCCGGCCCGGGCTGGCCACCGTGGGGGTGTGGGCGGTGGCGAACGTGTGGGGCAACTTCCTGGTGCCGTTCCTGCTGCTGCGCGGCCCGGACAAGGCCCCCGCCGCGGTGATCATGTACACCCTCTACACCGAGGGCGGGCAGGCCGACCTGCGGCTGCTCTCCACCTTCTCGCTGCTGTACTCGCTGCCGGTGGCGCTGATGTTCGTCTTCGTGAGCAGCAGGTACGGGTTCCGCTTCCACGGAGGGATCAAGCGCTGATGTCCGCCATCACCCTGCGCGAGCTGACCAAGGTCTACCCGAACGGGGTACGCGCCCTGGACACCCTCGACCTGGAGATCGCCGATGGCGAGTTCTTCGCCCTGCTCGGCCCGTCCGGCTGCGGGAAGACCACCCTGCTGCGTACCATCGCCGGTCTGGAGCTCGCCTCCGCCGGCAGCGTGTCCATCGGCGACCGGGCGGTGACCAACCTGCCGCCCGGGCAGCGGGACGTGGCGATGGTCTTCCAGGACTACGCGCTCTTCCCGCACATGACGGTGCGGGACAACATCGCGTACCCGTTACGGATCAAGAAGGTCGGCCGGACCGCCCGGCACGACAAGGCGGCGGCCACGGCCGACGAGCTGGGGCTGTCGGCGCTGCTGGACCGCCGGCCCGGGCAGCTCTCCGGCGGCCAGCAGCAGCGGGTGGCGCTGGCCCGGGCGATGGCCTGCCACCCGCAGGTGTTCCTGCTCGACGAACCGCTGTCCAACCTGGACGCCCGGCTACGGCTGGAGGCACGCACGTTCCTCAAGCGGCTGCAACGGGAACTGGGCGTCACCACCGTCTTCGTCACCCACGACCAGGCCGAGGCGCTGGCCCTCGCGGACCGGATCGCGGTGATGGAGGGCGGCCGGATCCGGCAGGTCGGCACCCCGACCGAGGTGTTCCGGCGCCCGGCCAACACCTTCGTCGCCGGGTTCATCGGCTCGACCCCGATGAACCTGGTCCCGGCGCGGGTGCACGGCGACGAGCTGGCCGTCGCCGGGGTGCGGCTGCCGGCGCCCGAGGACGTCCGCGGCCGGCTGAGCGACGGCGAGCCGGTGGTCTACGGCGTCCGCCCCGAATACCTCGACTACTCCCCCGAGCCCGTGCCGGGCGCCCTCACCGGCCAGGTCGTGGTGGTGGAGAACCTCGGCAGCTTCTCCCTGGTGTCGCTGGACGTGCCGGCCGGGGACGACGCGGCGACCAGCGTGCAGGTCGTGGTGCCGGAGGGGAGGGAGCCGGCGCCCGGCGACACCGGCTGGGTGGTGCCGCGACCCGGGCGGTCCCTGGTCTACCGGGACGGCGAGCTGGTCACCGGCGCGGCCGCGCCATCGGTGCCCGCGCCGCGTACCGGCGTCGGGGCGGACGCCTGAGATGGTGACGCACCGGGGCAGGTGGACGCTGCGGGACCGCGCGGAGAGCATCATGCGCGCCCTGCCGGTCACCGTGCCCCCGGGCACCGCCGCGCTCACCGTACGACTCGACCACCCCCGCGACGCGGGCGTGCTCGACCTCGGCTGCCTGGGTCCGGCCGGGTTCCGCGGCTGGTCGGGCGGCGCCCGCGACGGCTTCACCATCACCGCCGACTGGGCCACCCCGGGCTACCTGCCCGGCGAGTTGGAACCCGGCGAGTGGCAGGTGCTGCTGCGGCTGCACCGGATCCCGCCCGACGGGCTGCCCTACGAGGTCACCGCCACCACCAGCACCCGCTTCCCCGCCCCACCGCCCGCGCCCGAGGCGCCGCCCCGTCCGGAACGGCCGCCCCGCCCGGCGCTGCCCGAGGTGGACGGCCGGCGGTGGCTCGCCGGGGACCTGCACGCGCACACCGTGCACAGCGACGGCGCGTACACCATCGACGAACTGGCCGCCCTCGCCGCCGGGCGGGGTCTGGACTTCCTCGCCGTCACCGACCACAACACGGTCAGCCACCACCCCTGGCTGCCCGGCGCCTCGGCCCACTACGGCATCACGCTCGTGCCCGGGCAGGAGGTGACCACCGACCGGGGGCACGCCAACGTCTTCGGCCCGGTGGCCTGGATCGACTTCCGGGAGCCGGCCGACCACTGGCTCGCCGCGGCGGAGCGGGCCGGTGGGCTGATGTCGGTCAACCACCCGCTCGGCGGCGACTGCGCCTGGCGGCAGCCGCTCACCACCCGGACCCGGCTCGCCGAGGTGTGGCACTCGGGCTGGTGGGACCGCACCTGGGGCGCCCCGCTCGCCTGGGCGCAGGCGTGGCGGCCGGACGTCGTACCGGTCGGGGGCAGCGACTTCCACCGGCCCGGCGCGGACGCGTTGCCCGGCGCGCCGACCACCTGGGTGCTCGCCGACGGCGACCTCACCGACGAGGGTGCGGTCCGCGCCGCTCTGGCCGCCGGCCGCACCGCCATCTCCGCGGGGCCCGACGCGCCCCTGCTGCTGCGGCTGGGCGACGAACTGCTGGCGCTCGGCGCGGACGGCGCGCTGCTCGGCTGTCCCGACGGCCGGCACCGGGTGGTCCGCGGCGACCGGTGCCTGCTGCCGGCCGCCGACGGGCTGCACGTCCTGGAATCCCACCGCATGGAGGTGATCGCACTGTGCAGCTGACCGGACGCACCAGAGTGGCCGGAGCTCCGGTCAACTACGGCATCTACCAGGCGACCGACCCGGATGTCGGCCCGGAGGACCTGCTCGCGTCGCTGGCCGCCGACGGCTACGCCGGCGTGGACTCCGGGCCGATCGGCTACCTCGGCACCGGCGCGGTGCTCACCCGCCGGCTGGCCGCGGCCGGGATCGGGCTGGCCGGCGGCTGGGTCGACCTGCGCTTCGCCGACCCGGACGGGTTCACCGCGGACCTGGCCCAGCTCGACGCGGCGCTGGACGTGTTCACCGCCGGGCCGGTCGACGACCCGCGCTTCGCGCCCCGGCCCACGCTGGCCTGCGCCGCCAACCCGGCGCGGATGGCCCGACCCGGCACCCCGCCGGACCTGGCCTCGGCGCTGCCCGCCGCCGCCTGGCCGGGCTTCGCCGCCCGGGTGCAGCGGGCCGTCGACCGGTGCCGGGAGCGCGGCCTGGAACCGGTGTTCCACTACCACCTGGGCACCGACGTGGAGACCGAGGCGGAGGCCGACCGGCTGCTGGAACTGACCGACGTGGCGATCTGCCTCGACACCGGGCACCTGACGCTGGCCGGCGGCGACGCCGTCGCGGCGGTGCACCGGTGGGCCGGGCGGATCGGCCAGGTGCACCTCAAGGACGCCGACCTGGCCGCGCACCGCCGGGTACGGGACGCCGGCGGCGGCCTCACCGAGGTGGTCGCCGCGGGCGGGTTCTGCGCGCTGGGCACCGGCGACGTCGACCTCGCCGCGGTGCTGCGCGGCCTGGACGAGACCGGCTACGCCGGCTGGCTGGTGATCGAGCAGGACGCGCCCGAACGGGGACGGAACCTGGACCGGATCCGCGCCGACCAGCGCGCGAACCTGCGCTGGCTGGCGGAGGTGCGGCGATGACCGAACCGGGGAAACGGATCAGGATCGCGGTCGCCGGGTTGGGGATCATCGCCCGTACGGTGCACCTGCCCCTGCTGCAGCGCCGCGCCGACCTGTTCGACGTCGTCGCGCTCAGCGACCTGTCGCCCACGCGGCTGGCCGAGCTCGGCGACCGGTACGGCGTCGAACCGGCCCGCCGGTACGCGGACGCGGCCGAGATGCTCGACGGCGGTGGCTGCGACGCGGTGCTGCTGGCCACGTCCGGGTCGCACGGCGAACTCGCCGCCGCGGCGTGGGACCGGGGACTGCCCGTGCTCTGCGAGAAGCCGCTCGCCTACACCCTCGCCGAGGCCGACCGGCTGGCCGGGGCGGCGCTCATGGTGGGCTACATGAAGCAGTACGACCCGGCGGTGGTCGAGGCCGCCCGCCTGCTGGACGGGGTCGGCGGCGCGGCGGCGGTGCACGCGGTCGAGGTGACCGTCCTGCACGCCGCCGGGGAGCAGCAGCTCACCTTCGCCCACCTGCCTCCGCCGCCGGTCGACGTGCCGGCTGCGGCGGCGGCCCGGCTGCGGGAGGCCGACGCGCGGCTGCTCGACGCCGCGGTGGGCGGGGACGCCGGGGCGCGCGCCCTCTACCAGATCCTGATCAACAGCATCTCGCACGACCTGTCCCTGCTGCGGCTGTTCACCGGGGCGCCGGCCACGGTGGACCAGGTGGCGACCTGGCCGCTGGCGCCCGGCGGGCCATCCGAGCCGTCGGTGGAGATCTCCGGCCGGCTGGCCGCCGGCGGCCGGTACGGCATCCGGTGGCTCCACCTGCCGGACTACCCGGCCTACCGGGAGACGGTCACCCTGCACCACGCCCGGGGCACGCTGGAGCTGGTCTTCCCGTCGCCGTACCTGCTCAACGCCCCGACCACGCTGACCGCGGTGGACCGGCACGACGGCGGCGAGCGGCGGACGCAGTTCCGGTCGGTGACCGAGGCGTTCGAGCAGGAACTGGTCGCCTTCCACGCGATGGTGACCGCGGGCGCGCGCCCGCGGACCGGCGTCGCCGAGGGCGCGGTCGACCTGCGCACCAGCCAACAGGTGGTACGCCGCTACGGGGAGCTGACCGGGGCGGCGATCGGCGGAGAGGCGGCGAGCTGATGCACCGGCCGACCGAGATCATCGTGGTCCCGCACACCCACTGGGACCGGGAGTGGTACGAGCCGTTCCAGCGGTTCCGGCTGCGGCTCGTGGCGCTGCTCGACGAGGTGTTCGACCGGATGGCGACCGACGAGCGCCAGCGGTTCACGCTGGACGGCCAGCTCGCCGCGGTCGACGACTATCTGGAGGTGCGCCCGGAGCGCCGGGAGCAGGTGGTCGCGCTGGTACGGGCGGGCCGGCTGGCCATCGGGCCGTGGCAGATCCTGCTCGACGAGTTCCTCTGCTCCGGGGAGAACATCGTCCGCAACCTGGAGCGCGGGCTGGCGCGCAGCGCGGCGCTGGGCGGCGCCATGCCGGTCGGCTATCTGCCCGACATGTTCGGCCACATCGCGCAGATGCCGCAGCTGCTCGCCGGCGCGGGCCTGGCCCACGCCTGTGTGTTCCGGGGCGTGCCGGACCGGGTCCGGTCGCACGCGTTCGCCTGGCAGGCGCCGGACGGCACCGCGCTCCGCACCGAGTACCTGCCCGGGGGCTACGGCAACGCCGCCGGGCTGATGGACGACCCGCGACTGGTCACCCGCCGGGCCGCCGAGCTGGCCGAGCGGCTACGCGGCTGGCGATCGACCGGCGACGACACGCCGATCCTCGCGATGTACGGCACCGACCACGCCGCCCCGGCGCCGGACGCCCCCGACCTGCTGGCCGCCGCGGCCGTCGACGGCGTACGGCTGCGGCTCGGCACCCTCGCGGAGTACTTCGCCACCCAGCCGGCCACGGTGGACGGGCTGCCCACGGTGGCCGGGGAGCTGCGCTCGCACGCCCGGGCCAACATCCTGCCCGGCGTGATCTCGGTACGGGCCCATCTCAAGCAGGCGATGGGCCGGGCCGAGCGGCGCGTCGAGCGGTACGCCGAACCCCTCGCCGCCCTCTACCACGACTCGTCCGTGCAGCGGTTCCTGGACATGGCCTGGACCCGACTGATCGACGCGAGCTGCCACGACTCGGTGACCGGATGCGGCTGCGACGAGACGGCCGAGCAGGTGGCCGCCCGGCTCGCCGAGGCGGAACAGCTCGGGCGGGCCGTCTGCGACCTGGTGGGGGCGCGGCTGGCCGGCGCGGTGCCGCGCGACGGGTACCTACTGTTCAACCCGACCCCGGCGGCCCGGACGGCCCTGGTCCGGCTGGACGTCGAGGTGCCGGCGGACGGACCCGTCGGCCTGCTCACCGCGGACGGTCGGGTGGCGTCCGTCCAGGTCCTCGACCACGCCCCGCTGCTGCTCGCCGACGAGGTGGTGCCGGCCGCCGACCTGCCCGCGATCCTCACCCGGGTCCACGGCCGGGAGCTGTACGGGCAGGAGGTCACCGCGTGGTCGGTGTCGGCCGCCGACGCCACCCTGACATTCCAGGTGGCCCGGCACGGCGACCCGATGTTCGACGTCGAGGACGTCCGGCTCGCGCTCGCCGCGGCCACCGGCCCCGACAGCTGGCGGGTGCGCATCGTCGCCGCCCCGCGGGTGACCGTCGCCGCGCTGGTGGACGTCCCCGCGCTGGGGCAGGCCGCGGTGCGCCCGGTCGCCCTGCCGGTGGCCGGCGCGACACCGCCGCCCACCGACATCGCCCCGGCGGCCGGCGCGGCACCGCCGCCCACCGGCACCGCCCGGCCGGCGCCGGTCGTGCTGGACGGCCGGACGGTCGACAACGGTCTGCTGCGGGTGACGGTGGCCGAGGACGGCACGCTGCGGCTGTCCACCCCGGACGGCCTGAGCGTCGACGGGGTCGGCCGGATCGTCGACGGCGGCGACGTGGGCGACAGCTACAACTACGCCCCACCGGCCGCCGACGAACTGGTCGACAAGCCCCGGGCCGTGCGTACCGTCGTGGTGCACCAGGGTCCGGTGGTCGCCGTGCTCGACGTGGTCCGCGAGTACCGCTGGCCGGTCGGCGCCGACGTGGACGCGGGCTCGCGCCGGGTGGAGCGGGAGACCGTCACGGTGACCACGCGGGTGGAGGTGCGGGCCGGTGAGCGGTTCGTCCGGCTGCGGCTGAGCTTCGACAACCGCTGCGACGACCACCGGGTCCGGCTGCACCTGCCACTGCCGGCACCGGCCGCCACGTCGTACGCGGAGGGGCAGTTCGCGGTCGTGGCGCGGGGGTTGACCGCCGAGGGCGGCGGTGGTGAGGTCCCGCTGCCGACCTTCCCCGCCGCCGGCTTCGTCGCCGCCGGTGGCGCCGAGGGCTCGCTCGCGGTGCTGCTGACCCAGCCCACGGAGTACGAGCTGACCGAGTCCGGCCGGGAGCTGGCGGTCACCGTGCTGCGGGCGATCGGGATGCTGTCCCGCAATCGGCACGCCCTGCGGGACGAACCGGCCGGCCCGCAGTTGCCCACGCCGCAGGCGCAGTGCCGGGGCGAGCGCAGCGTCGAGCTGGCGGTGCTGCCGTTCCGGGGCGACTGGGACTCCGCCGGGGTGTCGGCGGCGGCCGAGGCGTACCGGCACGAACTGCTGGCCTTCGCCGGGGCCGGGGACCCGTCAACCGGGCTGCCGGCGCCGGTGACCGGGCTGACGGTCGACGGGGACGGCGTCACGCTGACCAGCGTCCGGGACCGGGCGGGCCGGATCGAGCTGCGGGTGGTGGCGACCCGCGACACCGGCGCCGTCATCGGGGCCGGGCGCGGCGTACGCGGCGCGTGGCGGGCAGACCTGCTCGGCCGGCCGGGCGCGCCCCTGCCGGTCGACGGTGACGGTCTGGTCCGGGTGCCGCTGCGCGCCTGGGAGATCGCCACCGTCCAGCTCGACCTGGCCGGCTGAGTCGACGGGGGTCGGGCGCGCGTCGCCCGGCCCTCAGGCCGTCGGCGTGACCGCCCGCAGCCACGCTTGAGCGATCAGGGCGTGGCCGAACGGGGTCGGGTGCACGCCGTCGCGGGTCCACACCCGGTCGTCGACGTCGGCGGCCTGGAACAGGTCGTCGACCGCGACCAGCGTCGCGTCGAACTCGGCGGCGAGGCGGCGTACCACGTCGACCTTCGGGTCGAGGTCCTCCCGCCAGCCGCGCTGGGCGTCGTCGAGCGGGACGACGAACGGCTCGACGAGGACGAGGCGGGCACCCAGCCGCCGGGTCTCCTGGAGGATGTGCCGGTAGTCGCGGGCGAACTCGTCGGCGCTGGTCGGATCGTGCTTGCTGTAGCGCCGCCAGGTGTCGTTGATGCCGATCAGCACCGACACCACCTGTGGGGCGAGGGCCAGACAGTCGTCCGCCCAGCGGGCGCGCAGGTCGCGCACCCGGTCGCCGGAGATTCCACGGTTGCGGAAGCTGACCCGGTGTTCGGGGTGGCGGGCGGTGAACCAGGCCGCCGCCATCATCGCGTAACCGGTGCCGAGGTCGTCGCCGCAGGACCGGTCCCGGCCGGCGTCGGTGATGCTGTCTCCGATGAAGAGCACTCGCCCGCCGCGCGGGACCGCCACCGTCATCGCCATCTCCTCCCCTGGACGTTCCGCATGATCATGCAGTGGCGGTCGGGGCGGCCGGGTGACGGGGTCGCGGTAGCGGTCCGGGTGGCCGACGACCGTCCGGTACGTCGTGAAGATTTCTCCGTTCGGCTGTTGCGTTTTGTCAGTCCGGCCCGATCAACCATTCGTGGCAGCGCGGCGAGGCGGGTGGGAAAACCGCCCTAAGTTGACCTTGGCCGTTGCAATCGGCACACAAACGATGGTTGACTGCTGCACCATGCCAGAGCCGACGATCACGTACGGGCCGGTAATTTTGTGAGAAGCACCGACATCACCCCAATGTCCTCGGTCGGTCGACGCCGGGTCACCTGGCGACAACGGGCGGCGCGCTGGTTGGACCCGACGGTCGCGCAGTGGGACGTCGCACCACAGGAGACGCCCGAGCCGCCGCCCCCGCAGGAACCGCCGCCCAGTCCCTGGCCGGCGATCTGCGAGCAGTTCGCGATGCGGATCATGGCGTCGGCGTACCAGATGGGCTCCCACCTGGAGGCGGTGGAGGCCGACGAGCAGGATCCCGACCGGCTGGAGCGGCTCTACCGGATCGACCACGCGAACACCCGCATCCGGCGGCACGCGGAGAACCTCCAGGTCCTGCTGGGCCGCCGGGTCGAGGACGCCAACCCGCAGACCGTCCCCCTGGTCGACGTCGTCCGGGCGGCCAGCTCGGCCGTCGAGCACTACGCCCGCATCCGGGTGGGCCACGTGCTGGACCTGGCGGTGGTCGAGTTCGCCGCCGACGACGTGATCCGGGTGCTCACCGAACTGCTGGACAACGCCACCCGGTTCTCCCCGCCCACCGCCCCGGTGATCGTCTCGGCGTTCATCACTGAGGACGGCGGCACCCTGCTGCGCATCGAGGACGCCGGGGTGGGCCTCCACCCTGATCACCTGGCCCAGCTCAACGCCCTGCTTGGCGGCCGGCCGCTCAGCCCGGCCACCCTCGACCCCACGACCCACCTCGGGCTCGCCGTCGTGGCCCACCTGGCCGTCGCCCACCAGCTGCGGGTCACCCTGACCAACCGGCCCTCCGGCGGGACCACGGCGACCGTGCTGGTCCCCGGCGGGCTGCTCTGCGAGATCCCCGCCCCGGCGGGCCCGGACCCCGCCAGCCCGGCGCCGGCCTGGCCACCCCCGCCCGGGCCGGTACCCGGCCAGGCCGGCATGCCCACCCCGCCGCCGGCCTGGCCACCCGCGCCCGCCGGAGGCGGCACCCACCCCTGGAGCAGACCCGTGGCCACGCCCCCGGACAGCACCCACTCCCCCACCGTGCGCCTGGCCACGCTGGGCGGCCCGACCGCCGACCAGCAGCCGGCCGGTGGCCTGCCGAAACGGGTACCGGCGAGCGTCCGGGACGACCCCACGGCGGCGGCGCGGCAACCGGCCGACCCCGATGCCGGATCCCCACCCGAGGCGTGGCCGGACGAGACGGCGGCCTTCGCCGCCGGCGTCAGCGACGCGCGGACCACCAGCCACGAAGGACAGCAGCCATGACCCACCCCTACCAACGCACCGGCCCGGCGAGCACCGGCCAGGGGCTGCCGGACTGCGCCTGGCTGATCCGTCAGTTCGCCGAGGACGTACCCGGGGTCACCCACGCGATGCTCGTCTCGCTGGACGGCCTCCAGCTCGCCGCCTCCGGCAGCGTCGGCCGCGACCTCGGCGACCAGCTCTCCGCGCTGACCGCCGGCCTGCTGAGCATGGCCGACCGCAGCGCGTCCCTGCTGGACCTCGGCCCTTCCGAGTACCTGACCGTCCGGCTGCCCCGCGGGCACCTGCTGTTCATGCGGGTCGGCGAGTCGGCGGGGCTGGCGGTGGCCGCCGCTCCCGGCTGCGACCTGCGGGTCGTCTCGTACCGGATGACCCAGTTCGTCGGCGCGGTGTGGCACGCCCTCACCCCGCAGGTCCGCCACGAACTGCACCGGATGACCGCCAGTCAGCCCCGGTGACGGGCCGAAGGAGCCGATCATGCCGATGACCTACTGGAAGGTGCGGCCGTACGTGCTGACCGCCGGGCGGACCCGTACCCGGCAGCCGCTGCTGGTGCACACCCTGGTGTCGGTGCCGCACTACGACGCCGTCTTCGCCTCCGGGCTGCTGCCCGAGGCCCGGACGCTGTACGAGCACGCCCGCCGGGCGGCCCGCTCGGTGGCCGAACTCTCCGCGGCCTGCGGGATGTCGCTGGGGGTGACCCGGGTGGTCGTCGACGACCTGGCCGCCACCGACCGGCTCATGATCCACGCCGACCACCACAACGTCGACTTCCGCCTCCTGGAGAGACTTCGCGATGGCCTCCGCAAGCTTGCCTGACACTCCGCTGCTGACCTCGGCGAAGATCGTCATCGCGGGCGGCTTCGGCGTCGGCAAGACCACCTGCGTCGGGTCCATCTCGGAGATCCCGCCGATCAACACCGAGGCGTGGATGACCGCGGCCAGCGAGACCGTCGACCGGATGGACCCGGGGATCGACAAGAAGACCACCACGGTGGCGATGGACTTCGGCCGGCTGACCATCGGCCCCGACCTCGTGCTGTACCTGTTCGGCACGCCGGGCCAGCCCCGGTTCTGGCCCATGTGGGACGACCTGTGCCGGGGCGCGGTCGGCGCGCTGGTGCTCGCCGACACCCGGAACCTGGCCGCCGCGTTCCCGGCGGTCAACTACTTCGAACAGGACAGCGACCTGCCGTTCGTGGTCTGCGTGAACCTCTTCGACGGGGTGCTGCACCACCCGCTCGAGGAGGTACGCGAAGCGCTCGCGCTGCCCGCCGGCGTACCGCTGACCGCCTGCGACGCCCGTGACCCGTCGTCGGTGGCGCGGGCCCTGCTGACGGTCGTGGAGCACACCATGTCCCGTACCGCCCGGCCCACCGCGGGCGCCCTCGCGGCGCGGTAGCCCAACCTGGAGGAACGATGCGCAAGATCCTGATCGTCGGAGCCGGACAGTCCGGGCTCCAGCTCGCCCTGAGCCTGCTCGCCGAGGGCTACGACGTGACCGTCATGTCCGCCCGTACGCCCGACGAGATCCGCCGCGGCTGGGTGATGAGCACCCAGGCCATGTTCGGCAGCGCGCTGGCCACCGAACGCCGGTACGGGCTGGACCTGTGGCAGGACCAGGCGCCCCGGATCGAGGGGTTGCAGGTCTCGCTGTCCGCCCCGCCCGGCGAGCGGGCGCTGCGGATCCCGGGCCCGATCGACGAACCGGCGCAGAGCACCGACCAGCGGATCAAGATGGCCACCTGGCTGGAGCTGTTCGAGCAGCGCGGCGGGACCGTGCTCTACCAGACGGTGACCACCGCCGACCTGGACGGGCTGACCCGGCTCGGCCGGTACGACCTGACCGTGGTGGCCGCCGGCAAGGGCGACCTGGTGGGCGTCTTCGACCGGGACCCGCAGCGCTCGGTCTACGACACGCCGCAGCGGGGGCTGGCCGTGGCGTACGTGCACGGGATGACCCCGGACCCGCTGCTGCCGATGCCGCACGTCGGCTTCAACGCCGTACCGGGGCTGGGTGAGCTGTTCGTCATTCCCGGGCTGACCCACTCCGGCCCCTGCGAGATCCTGTTCTGGGAGGCGGTGCCCGGCGGTCCGCTGGACCTGTGGACCGAACGGCGCGACCCGGCCGAGCACCTGAAACTGACCCTCGACCTGGCTCGCCGCTACACCCCGTGGGTCTACGAGCGGTGCGCCGACGTGGAGCTGACCGACGGCCGGGCCACCCTCTCCGGCCGTTACACCCCGACCGTCCGCCACCCGGTGGCCGAACTGCCCTCGGGCGGGCTCGTCCTCGGCATGGCCGACGTGGTGGTGGCCAACGACCCGATCACCGGCCAGGGCAGCAACACCGCCGCCAAGTGTGCGTACTCGTACCTGGGGTCGATCGTGAAGCGCGGCGACCAGCCGTTCGACCGGGAGTGGATGACGGAGACCTTCGAGCGGTTCTGGGCCGAGACCGGCGAGGCGGTCACCGGCTGGACCAACGCGATGCTGCAACCGCTGCCGCCGCACGTGCAGCAGATCCTCGGGGCCGCCGCCGGGAATCCGGTGGTCGCCCGGCGTTTCGCCAACGGCTTCAGCGATCCGAACGACTTCCGGGACTGGTTCATGACGCCGGACGCCGCCGAGCGTTACCTGGCCGGCGTCGCCGGCTGACCGGGCGGGCCGGGATCCATCCGTCCCTGGTGGATCCCGGCTGCCGGGACGGCCGCCCGGCTCGGTACGCACCGGGGCGAAGGACCTCGCGCGGCACCCCGCGACGACAGCCCGGTTCCGTCAGAGATCCCGGGCCACCCGGCTCCGGGACGCTCCCCTGGTGGGCGGGACCGGGTGGCCGTAAAGGCGATGGCTGGCCTGTAGATCTTGACGGCGCCGCCTCGGTGCGGGTGGATAGGGCCAACCCCCCGAAGGCCAGCGGTCTTCCCACAGGAAGGATTCCCATGACCATCCCACGCCTGCGCGGTGCCGCGCTGGCCACGGTCGCCCTAGTGGCTGCCGGGTCGGCGGTGGCACCGGACGCGGCCGGCGCGGCACCGGGCAACCCCGGCGCCCCCCGGTACTCGGCCGGTGCGGCGAGCGTCCACGACCCCTACTTCCCGGACCAGGGCAACGGCGGATACGACGTCCAGCACTACGACTTCGACTTCTCCTACGACCCGGCGACCCGGCTCATGGACGCCACCGCCACGATCACCGCGATCGCCACCCAGGACCTCGACCGGTTCAACCTCGACTTCCGCGGGCCGGACGTCTCCTCGGTGACGGTCAACGGGCACGCGCACGACTTCACCCGTGAGGGCCAGGAACTGATCGTCACCCCGCGCCCGAAGCTCAAGGCCGGGCAGACCTTCACCGTGGTGGTGAAGTACGCCGGCGTACCGAGCGTCATCACCGACCCGGACGAGTCGATTGAAGGCTGGGTGCCGACCGACGACGGCGCCTTCGTCGCCGGGGAGCCGCAGGGCGCGCCGGCCTGGCTGCCCACCAACGACCACCCGACCGACAAGGCCACCTACCGGTTCACCGCCAAGGTGCCGGAGGGCCTCACCGCCGTCGGCAACGGCCAGCTCCTCTCCCAGGAGACCAGGGACGGCTGGACCACCTTCGTCTGGGACTCGACCGAGCCGATGGCCAGCTACCTGGCGACGGTCACCATCGGCAACTTCGTGGTCACCGAGTCGACCACGCCGAGCGGGATCCCGGTGTACGTGGCGGTCGACCCGCGGCTGGTCGCCGGATCGGCGAGTGCGGTGTCGCAGATCCCGAAGATGATCGACTTCTTCTCCGCGCAGTTCGGCCCGTACCCGTTCGCCTCGACCGGGGCGATCATCGACCGGGCCCCGAACGTGGGCTACGCCCTGGAGACCCAGACCAAGCCGATCTTCTCCAACACGGCGAGTGTCAGCACCATGGCCCACGAGCTGGCCCACCAGTGGTTCGGCGACAGCGTCTCGCCGGAGCGCTGGTCGGACATCTGGCTCAACGAGGGCTTCGCCACCTACGCCCAGTGGATGTACACCGAGTACAACGGCGGCGCGTCGGTCAACCAGACGTTCAACAGCAGCAGCAACTACGGGCGGGCCGCGTCGTCGTCGTTCTGGCAGACGGTCCTCGCCGACCCGGGCCCCGTGGACATGTTCAGCAGCATCCCGTACAACCGGGGTGCGATGACCCTGCACGCGCTGCGCGGCAAGGTCGGCGACGAGACGTTCTTCCGCATCCTGCGCCAGTGGGCGGCGACCCACCGCTACGGCCACGCCAGCACGGCCGACTTCATCGCCCTGGCCGAGCGGGAGTCCGGGCAGGACCTCGACGCCTTCTTCGACGTGTGGCTCTACCAGAAGGGCAAGCCCACGACCTGGTGACGCCGGTGGGCCCCGCGACCCGACGGGTCGCGGGGCCCCAGGCGCCTGCGGGCGCGAACATCGGCCCGTGTCAGGGCCCCGGATCGGCCGCGCGGAGCTCCCCGGTCTGCCACCGTTGACGGCAGAGTCCGAGCGGGTCGGGGGTGACAGGATTGACCGAGCAGCCGCCCGACGAGCCGGACAACGTCCCGACCGGTCAGCCGACCGGGTCCTGGCTGACCCGGAACCTGAAGGTCCTGTCCGGGGTGTCGCTGCTGCAGGACGCCGCGTCGGAGTTGCTGTACCCGATCCTGCCGATCTTCCTGACGACCGTGCTGGGGGCGCCCGCTGCCGTGGTGGGGGCGGTGGAGGGTGTCGCCGAAGGCACCGCAGCGGTGAGCAAGGTCGCCAGCGGCCGGCTCGCGGACCGGTTCCGGGCCCGCCCGATGATCGGACTCGGGTACGGGCTCGCCGCGCTCGGCAAGGTCGCCATCGCCGCCGCCACCGTCTGGCCGATCGTCCTCGCCGGTCGCAGCGTGGACCGGTTGGGCAAGGGCATCAGGGGTGCGCCCCGGGACGCGCTGATCGCGACCGGCGTGCCGGAACACGCCAAGGGACGGGCGTTCGGCTTCCACCGGGCGATGGACACCGCCGGCGCGGTGATCGGACCGCTCATCGGTCTCGCCGGTTACGAACTGCTGCACCACCACATCCGGCCACTGCTCATCATCGCCGTGGTGCCCGCCGTGGCCAGCGCCGTCCTCGTCGCCGCAGTCCGCGAGCCACCCCGCCGCCGCCACAAGGCCGGCGGCTGGCACCCGCGGCGCCTGCCCGGCCGCTACTGGCGAGTGATCGCCGTACTGGCGCTGTTCGGCCTGGTCAACTTCCCCGACGCGCTCCTGCTGCTCCGCCTGCACGAGATCGGCTTCTCCGTCCCCGCGGTCATCGGCGCCTACGTCACCTACAACGCCGTCTACGCCGTGCTGAGCTACCCGGCCGGGGTCGTCGCCGATCGGCTGTCACCCCGCACGGTCTTCGGCGCCGGCCTGGTGCTGTTCGCCCTCGCCTACACCGGGCTCGGGCTTACCCGCTCCCACACCGCCGCCTGGGTGCTCCTGGCCGCCTACGGCGGATTCACCGCCTTCACCGACGGCGTCGGGAAAGCCTGGATCTCCGGACTCCTGGCCGCCCATGAACAGGGGACCGGCCAGGGCCTGTTCCAGGGACTGACCGGGCTGGCGGTCCTGGCCGCCGGCCTCTGGGCCGGACTCGCCTGGGGTCACGACGGCACCCTTCCCCTCCTGGTCTCCGGAATCGCCGCCGCCGTCCTCGCCGCGTGGCTGCTCACCGACCCCGTCCGGCACGTCCACCTGCGGGCCGGCCGGACCTGAGCCGCCGGGTGCCCCCTACGGCGTCAGCCGCTGCAGCAGCCAGGCCGGCGCCGGGTTCACCACCGCCGCACCGCGCGCCACGACCGTCGGGACCGTCTCGTCGCCGCCGGTGACCGCTCGGACCGCCGCCGCCCCGGCCGGGTCCCGCCAGATGTTGACCCAGTACGCCCGGCCGGCCCGGTGTCCGAGCCGGAGCCGCAGCCGCAGGCAGTACCGGCAGCCGGGCCGCCAGTAGACGATCGGCCGGCCGTCCCGGGCGCTGCGCTGCTGCGCCTGCTCGGCCGAGAGCGACCGGGGAAAGACCAGCGGCGAGAACAACGCCGCCAGCACCAGGAAGATCAGGAACTCGGCCACCGCGACCCCGGGCACCTCCTGGGTGACCGCGACGAGCACCCCGAGCGCCAGCATCACGATCGCGAACCACCAACTGCGCAGCACGCCGCCGAATGCTACCCGTCAGGCCGATCTCCCCGTTACCGCCCGGGCACCGGCGGGAGCCGTCAGGCGGTCGCGTCGGCGAGGAGTTCGAGCAGGTGCCGGTACGGCTGCCCGGTCGCCCGGGCCATCCCGATCTCGCAGGTCCGGTTGACCGAGGCGTACCCGTCGAAGACCCGGGCGGACACGGCGGCCGCCTCCTCGCGGGTGGCTGCGGCGGTCAGCTCCGGGTGCAGCAGCCCCCGGTCCCCGGCGAAGCCGCAGCACTGCCAGCCGTCGGGGACCACCACCTCGTCGGCGATCGCCCGGGCCACGGTGAGCAGCGCCTCGTCCAGCCCCAGCCGGGTAGACGAGCAGGTCGGGTGCAGGGTGAGGGCGCCGAGGCGGCGCCGGACGGTGAGCCGGGGCAGCAGTTCCGTGGCGGCGTACGCGACGGCGTCGACCACCCGCAGCGGACCGGCGTCGGCGAGCAGCTTGGCGAAGCCCTCGGTACAGGAGGCCGCGTCGCTGACCACCGGCAGCGCCCCGTCGCGGCTGGCCGCCTGCAGCGCCGGCGGCACCCGGTCGTGGATCCGCTGGTAGCCGGCGATGAGGCCCTTGGACGACCAGGGCGTGCCGCAGCACATGCCGGCCACCCCGTCGGGCACGAGCAGGCGCACTCCGGCCCGCTCGGCGAGGGTGAGCAGCGCGGCGGCGACGCCCGTACCGCCGTCGGCCGGGGCGAAGAGCGTGCCCAGGCAGGACGGGACGAAGACCGCGTCCGGCTCGTGGACCGGGTGCGGCCGGCGGACGCGGCCACCGCGGGGCAGGTCGCGTCGCCACTGCGGGACCCGATCGGCGCCGAGCACGGCGCGAGCGGCGCGGGTGGCCGTCTCGGGCAGCGCGGGCGGCAGCGCGCCGGCCAGGTCCAGGCCGCGGGCCATTCCCCGGGTGACCGTGCCCCACCGGTTGGCCGCGCTCCGCCAGCCGGACTGGGCGAGACCCCCGTTGGCCTCGCTGCGCAGCTGTTTCACCAGGTCGCCGGTGTTGATCAGGACCGGGCAGGCGGTGGCGCACATCCCGTCGACCGCGCAGGTCTGCACCGCGTCGTAGTCGTACGCCGACTCCAGTTCCCGGGCCAGCGCGAGGTCGCCGCCGGCGCGGGCAGCGGCGATCTCCCGACGCAGCACGATCCGCTGCCGCGGGGTGGTGGTCAGGTCGCGGCTGGGGCAGACCGGTTCGCAGTAGCCGCACTCGACGCAGCGGTCCACCTCGGGTTCGACCGTGGGCACGGTCTTCAGGTGGCGCAGGTGGACGTCGGGGTCGTCGCTGAGCAGCACGCCCGGGTTGAGCATCCCGTCGGGGTCGCAGAGCGTCTTCACCTCGCGCATCACCGCGTACAGTTCGTCGCCGAACTGGCGGCGGACGTACGGGGCCATCACCCGGCCGGTGCCGTGCTCGGCCTTGAGCGTGCCGCCGTGGCCGAGGACCAGGTCGACCATCTCCTCAGTGAAGTCGGCGTAGCGGGCCGGGGCCGCGCCGTCGGCGAACCGCTCGTTGAGCATGAAGTGCAGGTTGCCGTCCTTGGCGTGGCCGAAGATCACGCTCTCCTCGTACCCGTGCCGGTCGAAGAGGTCGGCGAGCGCGGCGCACGTGTCGGCGAGCGCGTCCACCGGGACGGCGATGTCCTCCAGCAGCGCGGTGGTGCCCGAGGGGCGGGCACCGGCGACGGCCGCGTAGAGACCCTTGCGGATGTGCCAGAGCGCGGCGCGGGCGGCCGCCTCGCCGCTGAGCCGGGCCGGGGTGGTCAGCGGCAGCTCGGCCAGGACCGGCCCGGCCGCCGCCACCCGCTCGGCGAGCGCTTCCGGGTCGGACTCCTGCCACTCGACCAGCAGCGCCGCGTGGTCGCGGACCGCGAGGCCGCGCAGCGCGGCGTCCGCCCTGGGGTCACCCTGGGCGACCCGCAGCGCGGCGGCGTCGAGCAGTTCGATCGCCGCCGGCCCGACGGCCACCAGCGTCGGCATCGCCGCCATCGCGGCGGCCAGGGTGTCGAAGACCAGCAGGCCGGTCGCGGCGTGCCGGTGCGCCGGTACGGTGCGGAAGGTGGCCGCCGCGACGAAGGCGAGCGTGCCCTCGCTGCCGACCACCAGGCGGGTGAGCAGGTCCGCGGGCGAGTCGTGGTCGAGGAAGGCGTTCACCCCGTAGCCCATGGTGTTCTTCATGGCGTACTGGGCGTGGATGCGGCGCACCGAGTCGGGGTTGCCGCGGACCCGGTCCCGCAGCCGCAGCAGGCCGGCGTGCAGTTCCGGTTCGGTGGCGCGCAGCCGGGCGTCTGCGTCCGGGGCGCCGGTGTCCAGCACCGTGCCGCTGGGCAGCACCAGCACCAGCGACTCCAGCGTCCGGTAGGTGTTGAACTCGGTGCCGCAGGTCATCCCGCTGGAGTTGTTGGCGACCACGCCGCCAACCGTGCACGCGGACTCGCTGGCCGGGTCCGGCCCGAGCCGCCGGCCGTACGGGGCGAGCCGGTTGTTCACCTGCCGCAGGACCACCCCGGGCTGCACCCGGACCCGGCGGCCGTCGTCGAGCACGGCCAGCTCGCGGAAGTGCCGGCGGGTGTCGACGAGGAGCTGGTCGGTGACCGCCTGCCCGCTGAGGCTGGTGCCGCCGGAGCGGAAGGTGAGCGGGGTGCCGGTCCGCCGGCTGTGCCGCAGCAGCGCGGCGACCTGGTGGGCGTCGGCCGGGGTGACCACCGCGCGGGGGTGCAGCAGGTAGTGCGAGGCGTCGTGGGCCAGCCGGAGCCGGTCGGCGGCCCGGGTCAGCACCCCGCCGGGGACCGCCGCCTCCAGTCCGGCCAGCGGCGTCCCAGTCATCTCCGGCGTCATCGCCCACCTCCCCGGCTCCACCCTAACCAGCGGTGATCCGGCGGCGACCGACCCCTTGCACATTGCATCGACCTCGATGGATACTCGCCGCTGAAGCGTTCGCCGAGGTCAACCCCGACTCGTTCCCCGGCGACGGTCCACGGGCGCCGACGCAACCGGCGGCCAGCACCCTCCCAGGAGGAGACCGTGAGAATCCGCCGTAGCCGACTCACCCCGCTGCTCGCCGCGACCGTCGGCCTGGTGGCCGCCGGCGCGTTCGCCGTCCCGGGCACCGCCTCGGCCGCCCCGCAGACCTACACCGCCGACCAGCTTTCCCGGGTCGACGCCGCCGTGGCGGCCTCCGGGGTCGACGGCATCGCCTGGCACGTGGACAAGGCGTCCGGCCGGGTCGTGGTGACCGCCGACGAGAGCGTCTCCGCCGCCGAACTCGCCACGCTCAAGAAGAGCGCCGGCGCCCAGGCGGGGGCGATCCGGGTCGACCGGGCCCGCGGCACCTTCCGGCCGCTGCTGTCGGCCGGCAACGCCATCTACGGCGGCGGCTACCGCTGCTCGCTCGGCTTCAACGTGGTCAAGGGGAGCACCTACTACTTCCTCACCGCCGGGCACTGCGGCAACGTGGCCAACACCTGGTACACCAACTCGAGCCTGACCACGCTCATCGGCCCGACCGTCGGCTCCAGCTTCCCCGGCAACGACTACGCCCTGGTCCGCTACGACAACACGTCGCTGACCCACCCGGGCGGCTACACCGCCGCGAACGCCTTCGTCGGTGAGGCGGTCAAGCGCACCGGCTCGACCACCGGCACGCACAGCGGCACGGTGACCGCCCTGAACGTCACGGTCCGCTACGTCGGCAGCGGCACCGTGAAGGGCATGATCCAGACCACGGTCTGCGCCGAGCCGGGCGACTCCGGTGGCCCGCTCTACGACGGCACCAAGGCCCTCGGCATCACCTCCGGCGGCAGCGGTGACTGCCGGTCCGGCGGCACCACCTTCTACCAGCCCGTCCCGGAGGCGGCCAGCGCCTACGGCGTGACCGTCTACTGAGCCACCGCCGGCCCGCGCCGGCAACCGGGGACCCGCGCCCGCCAGAGTGCGGGTCCCCGCGCGTCTACGCCTTCTCCACGCCTCCGGCAAGCGGCCGTCGGGTCTCCGTCAGTGAAACAACCTGAGTGGACGTTCACCCCCGACGGTCGGGCGGACCGGCCCGTCGCGGGCCCGATAGTTGCCATCCGGCAAGTCGGAAGCTTCGCGCTGTTGCGCCGTAGGCGCGGCCGGACGTGACGACTTCAATCGAGGTCGACACTGTCACGGCCGAGGGCGAAGGGGATCCCGCATGACCGCTCCGACCGGCCTGCCCCTCGTACTCTGCGGCCCGATCGTGCGCCGCGTCGACCCGACCAGCGTCACCGTCTTCGTCGCCCTGCGCGCCGAGTGCACGGTGACACTGACCGTCTTCGCCGTCGGCGCGGCTCCCGGATACGCCCGGGGCGCCACCGTCGGCACCGGCAGCCGGGCCACCGTGCGGCTCGCCGAGCGGCTGCACGTCGTCGCGGTGACCGTCGCCGGAGTCACCCTCCAGCCGGGCACGCTCTACGGCTACGACCTGGCGTTCTCCGGCGGGGCCACCGCGGGCAGCCTGTTCGACGCCGACGTGGTGGCCGCCGACGCGGCGACCGCCCGGGCCGCGCTCACCTACCAGGGCCACCCGCAGGCGCCGGCGGCGATGCCGGCCGTGCCCACCTTCGTCACCCCGCCGACCGACCCGAACCAGCTGCGGATCTTCCACGGCTCGTGCCGCAAGCCGCACGGCGAGGGCCAGGACGCCTTCCCCGTCCTCGACCCGATCATCGCCGCCGCCGGCGGCGACCCGGCGCTGCGCCCGCACCAGCTCGTCCTCGGCGGCGACCAGATCTACGCCGACGACGTGGCCGACCCGCTGCTCGCCATCATCCACGGCCACGACGCCCTGCCGGCCAGCGGCAGCGACCCGGCGGTGCCCGCGTACCAGGGGGTCGCGGCCCGGCTCGGGCTGGCGCCGGAGGCGATGCCGGTCGGCACCAGCTCGCCGCCGACCGACGTGACCTACCAGCCGGGCAAGCGGGCCACCACGATGGAGCGGGACGCGAAGTTCACCTCCGGCGCCGCCCACAGCCACCTCATGTCGCTGCGCGAGTTCCTGTGCATGTACCTGCTGGCCTGGTCGGACGTGCTGTGGCCGGCGAGCTGGCCGACGTTCGAGCACGTGCTGCCGGCCGACACCCGCATCCTGACCGACCCGCAGGGCCGCCGGCCCGGCGAGACGGTGTACGACCTGATGCGTGCCGGCCGGGCGTACTCGCCCAGCGCGCAGCAGAAGGAGATCATCGAGCGCTGGGAGCGCTGGCAGCAGCAGGCCATCGCGCTGGCCACGTTCCGGACCGGCCTGACCGCGGTGCGCCGGCAGCTCGCCAACGTGGCGACGTACATGGTCGCCGACGACCACGAGGTCACCGACGACTGGAACATGACCCGGTCCTGGGTCAACGACGCGGTGGTCAACTCCGCGCTGGGCCGGCGCATCGTGCGCAACGCGATGGCCGCGTTCGTGGTCTTCCAGGCCTGGGGCAACACCCCGGAACGGTTCGGCGAGACCGGGGACGCCGGGGAGCCGGGGCGGACCGCCCTGACCGCGCTGCGCGGCTGGTCCACCGCACCCAACGACGGCGACGACCTCACCCTGCGCACCCGGCTCGGCCTGCCCACCGGCGTCACCGCCGAGGGCAGGCTGGCTCGGCCCGCCGGCGCGCTGACCTACCACTACACCGTCACCTGGCCCCGCTACCAGCTGATCGCGCTGGACACCCGCACCTGGCGGCAGTACCCGGGCGGCAACGGCAACCCCGGCGGGCTGCTGCTGGACGACCACCCGCTCAACGACATGCTCACCGGCGGCGGGGTGCTCGGCGACGACGCGGTGACCGTGGTGGCCCAGCCGGTCGCGCTGTTCGGCGTGCCCATCCTCGAGCAGGTCGCCCAGCCGCTGGCCAAGGCGACCGCCGGCCGGTGGACCGCCGACGCGGAGGACGCCTGGGTGGCCAGCGACGCCGCCGTGCACAAGATCCTCGCCCGGCTGTTCGCCGCCGCACCCCCGGGGCCGGACGGGATCCGCCGCCGGCGGCTGGTGCTGCTCGGCGGCGACATCCACTTCGGCTCCGCCGAACGGATCCGCTACTCGGCGACCCTCCCGTACGCCTGCGGACCCGACCCGGCCAAGCCGTACGAGGGGGTCAACCGCACCGAGGGCGTGCTCGCCGGCTTCGTGGCCAGCGCCTTCCGCAACGAGGACTCGATGACCCGGATCCTGCACGACGTCGGCTACGTGCCGCTGCTCGACGTGACCGGCCGGATCGACCTGGTCGGCTGGGCCAACGAGCTGCCCGACAAGGAGGGGCAGCGGATGCGGGCCGGCGTCCAGGTGACCGTCGGCGCCGACGACACCACCGGCTGGTGGGTGTCCGGCCGGCCGGCGGTCAGCGACATCGACGCGCTCAAGCTGCTCGGCCGGCAACCCGAGTGGAACATCTACGTGCAGTTCCTCCGGCACGACGAGGCCGACCCGACGGCACATCGCGACGGCGTACCGGAACCGGTGGTGGACCCGGCCGGGCTGCCCCGCGACCAGGCCCTCGCCCAGTACCTGGCGGCCGCCCGCAACCTCGACGACTACAAGGGATCCTGGGGCAGCGGCAAGGAGATCGTCGGGCGCAACAACCTCGGCGAGATCACCTTCGACTGGCCGGCCGGGGAGTGCAAGTCGGCCACCCAGCGGCTCTGGTGGCACCTGCCCGGCGAGAACCGGGCCGCCGCGTTGACCACGTACACGGTGGACCTCTCGCTCGGCTGCTCGCTGACCAAGCCGCCGCCGTACGGCGGGTTCGTGCTGCGGCCCGACGACCACGACGCCACCGGCACGGCCAAGGCCTGCTACGACGGGGTGGACCGGCCGGCGGACCTGGTCAAGGACCGCTGGGTGAGCCGCCTCCAGCACGACCTGGCCACGCTGGGCTTCCTCACCCCCGCGGAGACCGACGGGACGTACGGCATGGTCACCTACTGGGCGGTGCGGGAGTTCCAGGCGTACGCCCGGCGGGAACGGGCGGCGGTGGAGCCGACCGGCTCGACCGCGCCCCGGTGGTCGGACCGGCTGCAACCGGTCGATGTGCCGGAGGCCGAGCGCTACCTCGGGCCGATCAGCGGGGTGGCGGACCTGGCCACCCAGGAGGCGATCCGGCACTGGCTGGACAAGCGGTGGCGCTGCCCCGTCGTGATCGAGTCCTGGCAGGTCTCCGGGGACACCCCGCAGCGCCTCGACCAGCCCAACGTCTGGCTCTTCGACGACGTCACCGCCACCGACCGGCGGCTCTACTCCCGGGTGGTCACCGGCCGGCCGGCGGGTGCCGGCGGCGCCCCGCCCGGGCACCCGGAGCTGATCCGGCTCGGCGGGTACCGCGCGCACCCGACCGACGCGCAGTGGAGCGGGCCGGTCCTCGACGGCGAGTCGGAGCTGCTGCCGGAGGCCGTCCTGCCCGTTCCGCAGGGACACGGCACCGGGCCCACGCTGGCCGACCTGGTCGCCACCATCGGCACCGGCGGCGACGCCGGTACGCGGGCCGCCCGCCAGCTCTCCACCTTCAAGGTGCTGCGCGCCGCCGCCGAGAACCAGGCGCCCGACGCGGCCGGCGGCTGGCTGGACCGGGTGGCCGCGGACGACCCGGCGGTGATCCGGTTCGGACCGTTCGGCTGGCGGGCGCACGGGCCGCAGACGGCACCCACCACACTGCCGCCCGCGCTGGACATCAATGCCGAGCCGGGCGAGATGTGGGCGTACCTGGCCTTCCTGCGGGCCACCGACCGCGACGCGTACGACGCCCTCGGCGGGCAGGGCGGCATCAACGCCGTGCCCGGCTGGGGCAAGGACGGCGGCGGACTGCTCCACCCCGAGCTGCGGGTGCTGCGGGCCCGGCCCGCGGAGACCGACTCGACCGGCGCGGCCCGCGAGGCGGTGGGCACCACGCTGGAGCTACTCGGGCTGCGCTCCTGGCACTGGATGCACCGGTACGCGCTGGCCCTGCGGACCCACGACGGGGTGCGCCGGGGCCTGTGGACCGTCGCCCGGCAGCGGCTGCACGACCTGCTGGTCACCGACTGGGACTCCCCGGACCCGGCGGTCACCCCGACCGTGCCGGACGTGACCGGCGCCGACGGCAAGCCCCGCCGGGCCCGGATCGGCGACGTGTTCACCTCCGAGCGGTCCGTGGCGCTGCTGGCCTGCTGGCAGCTGCACCGGGCGCACCAGCTCGTCGCGGTGGGACCGCCGGCCGACCGGGCGGAGAAGCCCGAGTTCCGCACCCGGACCCGGGCGGCCAGCGAGCTGCACACCGTGCTGAACCGGGCGAAGGCGCGCGCGGACTTCAGCGGCCCGCCCACCGGCTGGACCGACCTGCACGAGGACGCGCTGATCGGCGCCATCGGTCAGGTCGTCGCCACCGACGCGCCGGTGGCGGCCGCGCTGGGCGCGCTCGTCGGCTGGCCCGGCTGGCCGACCGGGCACCGCTACACGCTGCCCGTCGCGGTGCTGCCCGCGGCCGAGCGGACCCTCTCCCCCGCCCGGGGCTCGTTGCGGTTGGACCTGAGCGACCTGCCGAGGGTGACGGCATGACCGGCACGGAAGGACGGGAGCTGCGATGACCGAGCCGAAGAACGCCCTCGCCCTGCTCTGGGACGAGGTCCGGTTGCTGGCCGAGCCGGTGCTGTCCGCGTACGACCCGTGGCGGCGGGCCCGGTTGATGCGCGCGCTCGGCTGGGACCTGGAGGCGGTCAGCGGCTTCGACGCCGCCCGCTTCGAGGAGTGGGCCGCCACGGTCGAGGAGGCCCTGGCGGCGGTGTCGGTGGTGCGCAACGACAACCAGCTCGACACCCTGGCCGGGCTCGGCAAGCTGGCCGAGGCGGTCGGGAAGGTGTTCGGGAAGATCGGCGAGCTGCCGACCGTGAAGGGTGGCCTGCCCGACGTGCCCGGGCTGCCCGCCGAACTCGCCGACGACCTGGTCGACCTGCTGGTGCTGACCTACCTGCTGCGCCGGGTGCCCTGGTCGGTGCCGGTGCTCGACCTGCTCGGCCTGGTGGACCCGGCCGCCGCCAACCCGCCCAGCCCGCCGATGCCGCCGACCGATTCGCCGATCCGGCTGCCCAAGCGCCGCGACGAGCTGCACCTGGACCGGGCGGTCGACCTGGTCCGCGACCCCGGTGGCTACTTCCGCGCGCTGTACGCCCCGGCCGGCTGGGACACTTCGGCGGGCGTGGCCGAGCTGTCCGCGCGGCTGCTGCCCCGGCTGGCCCGGGCGCTGCGGGCGTTCGGCCTCGACGCCGACCAGGGCGTCCGCCCCGATCTCGGGCCGGACCAGGGCGAGGTGGGCCGGCGGCTGGCCGACAGCCTGCTGCGGCTGCGGTTCAGCGGCCTGCGTACGCCCGGCGGCGCGCCGCCGCCCGGCGCGGGGCTGGCACCGTGGAACCCCACCTTCGGCATCGGCGCCACCCTCGGTCTGGCCAGTTGGGACGGCCGGCTCACGGTGATCCTCGCGCCCACCGGCGAGGCGCACCTGGAGGGCTCGATCGGGGCGTGGAACGTCGCCACCGACCTCAGTGGTGCCGGGCCGGCCCTCGCCATCAACAGCCAGGGGGTGACGTTCAGCGGCGACAGCGCCGTGGTGAAGTGGGCCGCGGAGGTGGCCCGGATCGCCCCGGCCGGACAGCCCGGCTGGATCCTCGGTGCCCCCGGCGGCACCCACCTCGCCATCGGCCAGCTCGTCCTCGGCGGGAAGGCCACCCTCGGCGCCGGCCGCGACGACGTCGAGCTGAGCATCCGGGCCGGCCGGGCGGAACTGGTGGTCCGCCCCGGCGACGGCGACGGGCTGCTGGCCAAGCTGCTGCCCGCCGACGGGCTGCGAGTCGGTCTCGACCTCGGACTGGCCTGGTCGCTGCGCGGTGGGCTGCACCTGTCCGGGGCGGCCGCGCTCGCCGCCGAGTACCCGCTGCACCTGTCCTGGCACGGCCTCGGCCTGGAGGGACTGCGGATCGCGCTGGAGGCGGACACCGCCACCCGCGCGCTGCGGCTGACCCTCAGCACCACGGTCCGGGCCGCGCTGGGCCCGCTGCACGCGGTGGTGCAGAACATCGGCGTCCGCGCCGACCTGACCTTCCCGCCGGCGCTGCCGGCCGGCTCCGGTGACCAGGCCACCGCCGGCAACCTCGGCGCGGCCGACCTGCGCCCCCGGTTCAAGGGCCCGGACGGCGTCGCGCTGCGGATGGACAACGGCATCGTCACCGGCGGCGGCTACCTCTTCGTCGACGAGGCCCGCGGCATGTACGCCGGGGTGCTGCAGCTCGGCATGACCTCCACCACCCCCCTCGCCCCGATGAAGGGGTTCCGGCTCCAGGCCACCGCCATCCTCAACACCCGCAACCCCGACGGCAGCCGGCTCACCGAGGCCGACGGCGGGCACACCTTCTCGCTGCTGCTGGCCGGCACGTACGAGTGGTTCCCCGGACTGATGCTGTTCTGGGGCATCTCCATCACCGGGTTGGGCCTCGTCGTCGGCTGGAACCGGCGGACCAACCCGGAGGAGGTACGCAACGCCGCCCGCGCCGGCACCCTGGACGCGCTGCTGTTCCCCCAGGACCCGGTCGGCAACGCGCCCGCCGTCATCGCCACCCTCAGCCGGATCTTCCCGGTCGACACCACCGGCACGGTGCTCGGCGCCATGGTGCGGCTGAACTTCCTCAACGGGCAGGTCACCGCCGACCTTGCCGTGCTGGTCGAGTTCCCCGACCCGGTCCGCATCCTGCTGCTCGGCAAGCTGGTCATCGACTTCAAGGAGGCGGGAAAGTTCCGCCTCGACTCGGCGGGCATCGTGGACTTCCCCCGCCGCGAGATCA